>CAJXLK010000077.1 GCA_913055635.1 uncultured Bacteroidota bacterium | reverse complement strand
GTAACCTCTGCCATGGAACCCTCATGTTTTATTCATTACCTTTTGTGCTAGTCGGTGCATGAGGGTTTCATACGGTTTGTTTTTTATACAGTCTATATCTTAAATGCAATCTATATTAAACCCTCTTAATTACAGTCTGCATCTAAATTAAAGTCTGCATCGTGTAAAGGAAACAAAATTAATAAATATTTGGACAATTCAACCCTCGAATCTGGAAAAGCTCACTGGCCAAGAATGATGCGAGCCCCTCGCCACGGATGGGGCTGATGGGCAATGTGTTTTGGTGAAAAAGCCCCGCAACGTATTCTAAAGCAAATCAAGGCCCCTTGAAGAGCGGATTTTCTCCGCGAACCCCATTGTGTCTAATCCTTGGATCAATGCATGAACTGCCTCGCCCCCCATTTAGCGTGATGAAATGGCTCAGTATTTTGACCCGTGATATGGATATTTGTATACATTTCCATATCTTTGCATTTTCAAATGGAAAGGTGGAAAAATTTTGGAAAGTAAACGACCATTAATCTTTGTAACCAACGACGACGGCATTGAAGCCAAAGGGATCCATTCTCTGATCGAGATGGTCAAGCCTTTTGGTGATGTGGTAACGGTGGCTCCCTTTCGTGTTCACTCGGGGAAGTCCCATGCAATAACTGTTGAAATACCCATTCGCTACAGATTGGTTCGGGAATGGGAGAATGTAAAGGTTTATGGTTGTACCGGAACGCCGGTTGATTCGGTCAAACTTGCTTTTAGTGCCATATTGCCCCGTAAGCCCGATTTAATTGTATCGGGCATCAATCATGGTTCAAATGCCTCGGTAAGTGTGGTTTATTCAGGCACCATGGGCGCTGTTATTGAAGGCTGCATCAACGGCATCCCGTCGGTGGGCTTTTCACTGCTCGATTTTGACCCCGATGCGGACTTTACGGCCTCGGTCCATTACGGCCAAAAAATCATTCAGCATGTCCTGGAAGATGGCCTTCCGGAGACCACCTGCCTGAATGTCAATATCCCCAGGGGTCCTCTGGAGCAGGTCAAAGGCATCCGGGTTTGCCGCCAGGCCAAAGGTGTTTGGAGAGAAGAATTTGAAAGACGCCTCGACCCCCGCAAAGGCGAATACTTCTGGTTAACCGGTTATTTCGTCAATCATGAAAACGGGGCCACCGACACCGATGAATATGCCCTGTCCAACAAGTACCTCTCGGTGGTTCCGATCAAGGTTGATTTTACCAATTACAATGCCCTGGAAAGCCTCAAGCGGATCCAGCATGGCTAAGAAAAAAAAAGCAAATTCACTGAAATTGGGCCTGATCCTGGGCTTGCTTTTCCCCCTGGTGGTGATGGTCGTGTTTTATTTGTTGAAGTTTGCCCAGTATCCGGTGGCCTATTTTAAGGAACAGCTTTTGCAGATGCAGTTGTTCTCCAAATTCATCAGTGTTTGCGTGTATCCCAACCTCCTGCTTTTCTTTATATTCATTTGGAAAGACCGCCTGCTTTCGGCCCGCGGCGTTCTGATGGCCACCATCCTGCTGGCCATCGGGGTATTTATATTAAAGTACGCTATATAGAAGGTGGGTTTTAGTCGCCTTTGAAAGCGTTTTTAAAAGAATCATCTCTTTTGGGGTGGATAAATAACGGGTCAAAAACCGGTGCCATATGCCGCCACCTCTTATAGCCGCCCTGGGAGGATAGCTCTTTATTATGGGTCAAAGCAAAGGCAGGCTTTTATACAGGAGTGGAAAATCACGGGGGCGGGGGCATATAGAATTCGGCCATTTTTGTTTACCTTAGCTGTATATCAATCAAGGGGTTGTATGAAGTACTATCTTATTGCAGGGGAGGCCTCAGGCGATCTGCATGGGTCGAATCTATTAAAAGGTTTGAAGATGGCAGATCCCGATCCGGTGTTTCGTTTTTGGGGGGGCGATCGGATGAAAGCCCAGGGTGGTGAGCTGGTCAGGCATTACCGGGAGCACAACATCATGGGATTTTGGGAAGTATTGGCCAACCTGGGGAAGATACGCCGCAATTTCGACCAGTGTAAGCGGGATTTGCTGGCGTTTAACCCGGATGTACTGATTCTGATCGATTATCCGGGTTTTAACCTGCGGATGGCCGAGTTTGCCCAAAAGCACCATATACGGGTTTTTTATTACATCTCCCCCAAGATATGGGCCTGGAAGGAATCGCGGATCAAAAAGATCAAGGCTTTTGTGGATCAGATGTTCATCATTTTTCCCTTTGAAAAAGCGTTTTATCAAAAGCACCATTACCCCGCGCTTTATTTTGGCAATCCCCTGATCGATGCTGTGGACCAGCAGATGGCGCACCGCTCTTCTTTTGAGGCCTTCACCGCTGAAGTGGGCCTGGATGGGCGTCCCATTGTAGCCATCATGCCGGGCAGCCGGAAGCAGGAGATTGACCGCAACCTGGAGGTTATGCTTGGCATTCTGCCCGACTATCCTGACCACCAATTCATCATTGCCGGTGCCCCTTCCATTGAGAGAGCTTATTATGAGCGCTATCTGGATGTTCCCAATCTGAATTTCGTTTATAACCGCACTTACGATTTGCTCAGCCATTCAAAAGCCGCGGTGATCACCTCCGGAACGGCCACCCTCGAAGCCGCTTTGTTCAATGTGCCCCAGGTGGTATGCTACCGGGCCAATCCCGTATCCTACCACATCGCCAGGCATTTTGTCCAAGTCTCCTATATTTCCCTGGTGAACCTGAACCTGGAAAGGGAAGCCGTTCGCGAGCTGCTTCAAAAGGAGATGAACCCCCGCCATTTGAAAGAGGAAGTGAGCAAGTTGCTCTACGATGAAGGCCATGTGCAGAGAATGCGCCGGGATTACAGTGAACTCAGGCAAATACTGGGGGGGAGTGGCGCCTCTGAAAGCATCGCCCGGGCTATGTATCAGAGGTTGCTGGCCGGTCAGCGGCATCGCTGATGAGCTTTTGATCGTCGCGTGCCACGAAAAATCAAGTTTCCCCAGGATAATGACCCACTACCTGGGATGTCATGAACGTTTAATCATCGTTTATCGCGAAAGGTCAATCAGCTGGCCGGTGGCATACTGCTCAAAGACGATCTTCCCCGGGTTTCCGTAGTAGTATACATTGCCCCGGCCCGATGAATAAACCTTCAGGGTATCCGCCACACTGACCCAGGCATCGCCGATGGAGCTGTGACGAATCGTCGCCTGGCGGGCGCGAAGATCGCCGGCTTTCAAACTCCCCGACCCGCACAGTTTGACCTCCAGTTCATCGCATTTGCCCGATAAACGGTAATTGCCTGTATTGGTGCTCCAGTTTTCCAGGTACAAATAACCGGCCTCCACCTGCAGGTCAGTTTTGGATAATTCATTGGCCACAATTACTTTAAGGTTCGGGGTATGAATGGTGTCTCTGCTGCTCAAACTGGCAGGTTCCTCCAGCCGGAAATAGTTCAGACGGCGGAAATGAAAATCCAGTTGCGGGCGCTCTTCCCCGGGATACCAATGATTGGTTTTGTCTTCATAAACATTAACCTGCCAGTCCCGCCCCTTGGGCCGGGTAAAATCAATGCGGTCCATCTGGGCCGGAAGCCCCGAAATCACCACCTTGTTTGTTGTGTCCGGAACAAGGGTGATGTCAAACAAACCGAACGTCCAAACCGAATGATACGGTTCCAGCGATATCTCTCTTTCCCTGATGGGTTCATTTTTTTGAAAAATACCGGTTGGCTCGCACCCGATACAATACAATGAGACGGTTATCAGACAGATGTGGATCAGAATAACCGGCAGCCCTAGCAAACTGCGTTTAACCCTATGTTTCGGGGCCAACCATTTACCACTGATAACCCACCCCGAATTCAATAAATTCTGCATTGGCATTGTGGGATTTTAATGCGAGTTTAAAGATCAATTTTTGATGGTGATAATATTTTAAACCAATTCGGTTGTAAAAATCGGTGATGTAGTACACTTTATTGTACAAATAATGCCCCAGCTGCATGGTCAGCGAGAAGTCGCCTACAATGAGGTCATGGGACAGGTGGAGCCCCATTCGGTAAAGACGCGGGTTGGATAGGTTCTGGGGGCCTGGTTGATCCTGATGGTTGATCAGAGAAGGGTTGTAGAAGGCATCCAAACCAATGCCGTATTTGGCAACCCGTGCATATTGCCTTTCATAGTTGCAATTCAGCGAGGTAACATAATACAGGCCGGGTTGGAAACGCGAGTGGTCTTTTATGCCATGCGACCATATCAGGGAAAAATGATTGCGTTGATTCACCTGTGGTGGCTTTCCCGGGGGAAGCTTTTGCCAGGTGGGGTGATAAAATGCATACCGCAACCCCAGTGAACCGTTGAGCAGATTAAGGCCCTTGTTGGGGGATTGTATTTTGCCGTTGCTGAAATGATTCATGCCTGCCCCGGCTACCAGTTGATAATGATCGGTCAGGCGGACCGTGGCCAGCAGTGAAAGCCTGTAATGCAGGTTCAGGTGTGAGCCGATGGCGATGTTATAGTTGTTCTCGTGCACCTCATAGGTCTTATTTAAATAGGATACCCCCGCCGACATCCTGTAAACCAATGAGGCGGTGCCTTCTATTCGGAAAACCGGTCCTTCGAAAAAACCATACAGCGATCGGGCCCCGCCATAAACACGGTCATTCCCCAATGATCCCTGGTGATAGCCTATGCCCAAAACAGGACGGCTGTATAGGTGATGCCACCGGGCCGTTCCCCTGGTGGTTTGAAGCAAACGAACATTCAACCCCCAGGTGTAATCATTGGAGATGAAATCAATGGCCGGTACATGGGGCATGATCATCCCCGATTGATAGGTTATTTCAGCCTGATCAAAAGGAAATCTCCGCCTTGCAGTGTCACGCTGGGCCGAAAGCCGCCCGGCGGCCAGCAACAATAAAAGCAGTCCTACTATTTTGGCTGTGCCCCATCTCATGAGTTATGGATCTGATTTTTGCCTGCTTGGGTTGGTCGCATTTTTGATAATCGTTCATTGACAAGGGCAACACGTATAAAATCGATGGTGAAAATAATAAATAATATTCAGGAAGCGGTTTTTATAATCACTGAAAAAGGGTATCATTGGTCCCGGCTTTTATTTCTATGGCCGTGAGTTTGCTCCTATTATCAGGGAGATTCAGGGTATTTTACGAATCTGATGGATAAGTTCCTGTTTTGATCACACCAGAAATGCATTAATTTTGTAGGGGTAAATTACAAAGGGTATGATTACACTGTTAAAAAAAGAGATCAATGAGTTTTTCTCTACCATTACGGGGTATATTGTAGTGATGGTGTTTTTACTGGCCATTGGTTTGTTTATGTGGGTTTTTCCGGGCCAGTACAATGTGCTGGACAGCGGCTACGCCACCCTGGAGACTTTATTCACCATGGCCCCCTGGATATTTTTGTTTCTGGTTCCGGCTGTGACCATGCGGATGATGGCCGAAGAAAAGAAATCGGGCACCATGGAGCTGCTTTTAACCCGCCCCATATCCGATATGCAGATCGTTGTCTCCAAGTACCTGGCTTCTCTTTT
>CAJXLK010000076.1 GCA_913055635.1 uncultured Bacteroidota bacterium | reverse complement strand
ATCACCATTCCCCTGATCACTTTCACCCCCCTGTTCATGCTGATCACCTCGCCCCTGATACTGGGGGAGTTTCCCAACCTTTTCGGGCTGGCCGGCATCCTGCTGATCGTAGGCGGATCTTACATACTGAATTTAAAGGAATCGAGCAAAGGCTACATGGCCCCTTTCAGGGCCCTGGTCCGGGAGAAAGGCCCGCGGCTGATGCTGCTGGTCGCATTTATATGGAGCATCACAGCCAACATCGACAAAATCGGAATCGAAAACTCCTCGGTCTTCTTCTGGCCAGTGGCCGTGAATACTTTTATTGCTATAGGTTTTATCCCGGTGGTATTGCTCCGCAGCAAGGGCAAAACCCGCCAGATCACATCCAACCTGCGCACCCTGGTGCCCATTGGTCTTTTTCACGGGATGATGATCGTATTCCAGATGGTGGCCGTCAGCATGACCCTGGTGGCCTATGTAATCTCCATCAAACGCACCAGCGCAGTGATCAGTGTGGTGCTTGGATCTTTGGTCTTCAGGGAAACCGGCCTGCGCGAGCGACTCACAGGCTCGGCGATAATGGTAGCCGGGGTGGTGCTCATTACCGTGTTCTCTTAGAGGGAAAATGACTCATTTCCTCAAAGCCGCCTTGGTAAAGATATACCCGGGAATCTCCTGGTTGAAACGGATGCTGGTGATCTGAAACTCTGTGCCATCGCCTTCTTTGAGCATATCCTTGTAAACCATCTTCATGGGGAACCACCTGCCCTGCACCTTTTCAACCTCTGAGAGCATGACTTGTTTGAGCAGCTTTCCTCCCTTGGCATACATCTGCTGCTTCAAAGGGATGAACCGTTCTGCATCCACCCACAACTGCTGCGACTGATAGCTGGCATCCTCCACCGTTGCCTCCAGTTGAAGCCTGTAGCACTTTCTACCGTTGATGTTTTCTTCACCGGCTATCTCAGCGTCATAAATTTCCTGGAGCTTGCGGTCGTCCATCATATCTTCATAGGAAAGATCGGAGCCCATCACAGACTGGCGCAGCATATGCCCCGAAATCTGGATGGTACGGTCGGTATCCGGGGAATAGATCCAGAGCTGATCCTCCAGCTTGAGCATCTTGGTTCCCTGTTCCCGGGCCGGCGAAAGGTATTCGGTGAAGCTCTTTGTATCCCCTACGCTATAAGTCCTGGAAGTGATCGTGCGGCTTGCGCGCCTGCCGTGGATGACCATGGTCGATTCCACCACCCGGTTGCGGCTGCTCATATTATGATCAACCCGTTCAAGGATCTCATCGGCATCTGGCTGTGCAAGGCCCGTCATGGTCATACTCCAAAAAACAATCATCAACAGTTTCATATTCTTTTCATTTTAAAGTTTATATATCGCATCATTTTTGTATCATCCATTTCCCCATCCATACATTCAATCATTCAATTACCCAATTCTTCAATACTTCTATCCTTCAATACTTCTATCCTTCAATACTTCTATCCTTCAATACTTCTATGTTTCAACTTCCTCCTTCACTGCGTTGCGGCGGGAGAGGCATTCTATCATTGCCTCTTCCATTAAACACATTCACACACTCACACATTCACACATTCACTTATTCACGCATTCACGCATTCACTTATTTACGCTTTCACGCATTTTTTCCCTTACACTTCCAACTCCTTGAATAGCCTTGCCGTCTGTCGCCGGTAGATCCCGATCCCGGAAAGGGCATTGCCCAAAACCATGGCAAACAAACCGGGTATGAAGCCAATGTAGAACAGCTGTGGGGTGACTACCGCGCGGAATTCCGATGGCATCATCATGCCCATGTTCTCTGTCATAGATCCAAAATCGACGGCATGCTCCTGGAGGTAAAAAGATAATCCCACCCCTATGGCCGAGCCCAAAACCGAACCGATCAACCCGATGATAAAGGCTTCATAGATCAGTGTTTTGTATATGTGGGGCTTTTCCTCCCCCAGGGCCAGTCGCACGCCAAACTCCCCGTATCTCCTGAGCCCTCCAAGCAGACCGGTATTCCAAAGTACCAGGGACATGGCAAGTACAAAGACAAAAATGACAATCCCCACCACCGATTCGGAATAGGCCAGCATCTCATCCAAACCCTCCTGGTCGCCCAGGGTAAGCATCATGGGCGAGAACTCATCCTCCTGCCGGCTGTATTTCCGGTTAAAAGAGTTTTTTACCTCAAGGGCCTTCCCGGGAAGATATTTTCCCTGTTCAAAGAAGCCCAGCACCTCACCGGCAGCATCTTCCATGTTCAATGCCTGGCGGGCATCACGAATATCCACGATCACAGCTCCGCGATCCAGCATGGCATTGCCGAAACGAAGGGTACCGCTTACGGTGAAATTTTTAAAAGCCATGCTTCCGTACATGGTAGAGGCAAAAACGGTGACCGGGTCGCCGGGTTTCACATCGAAACGCTCTGCAAACTCATGGCTGATAAGGGCTTGCCCCTGCCTTTGTGGCATCTTCCCGGACACGACCGAATGGGTTATATTCATGCGTTCGGCTTCCCTGGATCCGGGAGAAAGTAAGTCCACCGCCTGACCGGAGGCAGGACCCTGGGCACGGGTCTCACCTTTTTCGTCGGGCACATCCAGAAGGCCCCCGAAATAAATTCTCTCCACCCATTGCATATCCGGATAATCCTTCTCCAACTGCCTGATGAGTTCTGTGGTTCCCAACAAGGCCAGGTCGTTGGGTTTCTGGTCCCTTTCGTGGGCATAAGCGCGGGTCATCACTTTCACATGTCCGGTGTTGAACCGGGCGTTCATGTCGATCACATCGCCGAAAACACCGGTCACCCAACCACTGAGAAAGACGGTGAGCATCACCCCCAGCGAGACCACCAAAACAGGCAGTACACTTCTGCTCTTGTCTCTGAGTATTCCTTTTAACAAAAATCGTATCATTGCAATTTTCCTTTTAGCGCATCGGTGGGTTTCATTTTGGTGATCTTCCTGGCAGGCAGGTAGCTCACAACGGTAGCCGAGACCACCACCAGCACGACGGTTGAAACGATCAGCCCCAGGCTGTAATAAGGATAGATGGTATCGGCAATGGTTATATCGGTATTCTCGGCCATGGCAAAAGAAAGGCCGGTATGATCCAGGTAAAGGAAAAGCGGGATGCCGTAGACTGTAGCCAGCAGAGCAGCTAAGATACTGTGGGCGCTCCCTTCCACGGTGAAGATCTTCACCACCTGCCAGCGGGTCATCCCCAACGCAATATAAGTCCCTATCTCCCTTTGCCGGCGGAAAACCGACAATACCTGGGTGTCAAAAATAGCCAACAGGGCGATGATCAGCAACAGGATGTATCCAATCATCCCTCCGCCTTTCTTGGATTGAATGATGGCATCCAGGTCGGCCAGCAGGTAATCCAGATCCTTGAACTCCCAGATGCCTTTATCCGTGGGCTCATAGGCATCAGATGCCACCAGGTAGGTGGCTTCATTGACCTTGCCGGTCATCTCCTGCAACCTCTCCAGAGACAGCCATATCTGTCCGTTGTCGATGGTGGGCACGTTGCTGTCAAAAATGCGGGCAATGGTAAATTCACGGGCATCAAAGGTACCATTCTTATCCCGCCATCGGACCAGCAGGCGGTCGCCCGTTTGCAGCCTCGCGGAGCGAGCCATCCTTTTTCCTATAAGCACACCATCATCCTTGGATTTCAGCGCGCCGGTAGGGAGCTTCAGCAATTTCTGGTCGGCCCGGATCCCCTTCAGCACCACTCCCTGCATGCGTCCCTGGGGATACATCGTGGCCTGTTCCAGCAATACAGGAACCAAAACATCCCGTTTGATCAGGGGCTGCATATCCGGACTCAATTCGGCATGGGCCTCTTCAAAGGAAAAAGGATCATAGCGGTCGTATTCGGGATGCCAGAGCTGTCCGGCTCCTACCTCCCACCCGCGGGTGTCATGTCGGGCCTGGCGGTTCCACCCATCGATCATCCCGTTGTAGAAGATGATCACCACGAAGGCAAAGGATAACACCCCAACATTGAGCCAGGTCCGCAACCCGGCACCCATCAGGTTTTTAAATGCTAATTTTAAAGCCAGCATGACATTAAAGGTTGATGGTTTCAGCTACTTCATCCTTCTCCACCCGGCCGTCGCGCAGTGATATCTTTCTCTTCAGATACTGCATCACTTTCTCGTCGTGTGTGGCAAAGAGGAAGGTGGTTTTCAGTTGTTCATTGAGTTTCTGCATGGTGCGCAGGATGTGGTGAGAATTCTCTGCATCCAGGTTGGCAGTGGGCTCGTCTGCCAGGAGAATTTCAGGTTTTTTGACGATGGCCCGTGCAATGGCCACACGCTGGCTCTCGCCACCTGAAAGCATATTCGGCCTGGAATGGGCCTTGTCTGTCAGTCCTACCCATTCCAGGGCATCCATCACCATTTTCTTGCGCCGGGCGGAAGGAATTTTCTGAAGCAACAGGGCAAACTCCACATTGTCAAACACGGTATAAACCGGCAGCAAATTGAATGTCTGAAAGATAAATCCGATATGCCGGTTCCTCAGCCGGGCAGAATCCTTATGGCTCAATTCGGATACGGATTGCCCCATGACCCGGGCAGTACCCTGACTGGGGGAATCCAATGACCCCATGATATTCAACATGGTGGTTTTGCCTGAACCGCTTGGCCCAACCAAACCCGCGAACTCACCTCTGCCAAACGACAGGGAGATGTCTTTCAGGGCGGTAAAATAGCCTTTTCCCACAGGAAAACGTTTGGTCAGGTGATCAATCTGGATGATGAATGAATTTTCCATGGATTTCGTATTAATGATTAAAAACGAACATGATTTGTATGCCTTTGCCTGCAAAGAAGTTTTGTGCACTCCCCTGTAAAGGCAGGTTGTATTGAAGGGGATTCCAATAGGCCATCAGGTGAAGCGTCACAGCCTGATACTGCCTCTCCCAGTTGAAAAAACTATATAGATGATCGTTGTTCCAGTCGTGATAAAAAAGCAGGAACAACCGGTCGAACAAACCAACCGGATAATTAAGGGACCATGCTGAAAAATGAATGGGGTCATCAAAGGAAAAAGCCCTATCATCGTATGCTGCCAGCAGATGTTCCAGGGTCATGCCCAGTCCGTTGCCCATGCCAAAAGTATAATCCATGCCCACACTGATGGTTTGTTGATGGGTGAAGGGTCCGAGATCTTTCATCTTACCTGCCCAGGCCCCCTCTGCCCACAGGCCAACCCCCACATCCACCCGGGCATCAAATCCCAGTCGGTGCTCAGGTATGCGGGAATAGACAGGCATCATCTGCTGCCGTTTCCTGGAGTCGGCCTGCCGGTAGTGGTAGGTAAGGGCTGCTTCTCCCGAGGGAATGGGCATCTGAATGCGTCCGCCAAATTCAGGTATTCCCTTACGGGTGGGCACCATCTCCCACCCTTTGGCATCAAGATTTCCATAAAGTCCCCACAACCAAATGTTGGCGTTGTTCAAAAAATAATACCTGCCCAACAATCCCCATACTCCATCCGTGAGCTGAAGCGGATCACGCGGATCGATGCGGTCGAACCACATCAATGGCCTGAGCATACTGGCCGAGCCAAAGTTGATCTTCTGCAGTCCTGCGCGAAGTTCGAACTGCGTGGACGAGAACCTGACCCAGCCCCGGTAAGGCTTAATCTTACCCTGGGTCTTCACCTCATACCCTTTTCTTATATGGCTGTCTCCATAGATATTGGCCGATGCTTCCAGGTCCAGTTGCTTCCTCTCTGGCAGGTGCCATTCATAATTGAGCTGCGGAATGTATCTTCCCCCCAGCTGGACCGGATAACGGTTGTATGAGTTATAATGGCTCCAGGCAGAAAACTGCCCACTGCAAAGAAGGGAATCTTCTGATTGATCAGGCTGGGCCACCGAATGAAGGGTGAACCCTACCAAAGCAAACACCAGCCAGCCGACTTTTTTCATCTGATTTGAGTATGTAAAGGATCATTGCAACGTATCCCCTATCAGCCGGATACGTTGCTTTTTTTTCTATTTCCTTGGCAGCAAGCCGTAAAACATAAAGCGCATCGATTCCATGATCAGCTCCTGTGGATTGTTGTAATGGGCCAGCAACTGCTGATCGGTGACCAAGCCGGTGAGTTGATTGATATAATGCTGTACAAAGGGGATCTTGAGATCTTTGCGAATCAGGCCCTGGCGCTGGGAGTCTTCCAGGAATTGCTTAAAAAGCTCGGTGCTTCTCCTGCTCTGTTCCTCTAT
>CAJXLK010000075.1 GCA_913055635.1 uncultured Bacteroidota bacterium | reverse complement strand
GATGATCTTGATAAGGTACGCAAGCGCATCAAACAGCTGGAACCGGAAGTGGAGGTTGAAAGCAACCGGGAAGCCAGGAAGACCCAATTGGTCAATGATCTGAGGGAAAACCGGACAGGATTCATCAAAGCACTTACCGGCCTGATTCTTTTGCTTACCGGGATGATCCTGGGTGACGAATTGCGCAATACGCCCTTCGGCATTGCCGAATATTTGGTTTTTGGAGTGGCTTACCTGGTGGTGGGCTGGAACGTCATAGCCTCGGCAGCTAAAAACATCATCCGGGGCAGGGTTTTCAATGAGCAGTTCCTGATGACCATTGCTACGCTTGGGGCCATTGCCATTGGTGAGATACACGAGGCCATCGCCGTGATGTTGTTCTACGTGATCGGCGAGCTGTTCCAGGATATCGCCGTGGGACGGTCCCGCAGTTCCATTAAGTCCCTGCTGGAAGTCAGACCCGAATATGCCAACCTGAAATCAGGCACGGAAACCAAAAAGGTCGATCCTGAGAAGGTCCGGGTCGGGGATACCATTTTGGTAAAACCGGGAGAAAAAGTACCCCTGGACGGGACCATCACAGAAGGCATCTCTTTTGTTGAAACGGCCGCCTTAACCGGCGAGAGCGTTCCCCGAAAAGTCCATGAAGGCGATGAAGTGCTGGCCGGGATGATCAACCAATCGGGCTTGCTGACCGTAAAGGTTCAGAAAGTTTTCACTGATTCATCCATCTCCAGGATGCTGGAAATGGTGGAGAATGCCTCGGCCAGAAAAGCCCAAACCGAAAAATTCATCACCACCTTTGCCCGTTACTATACCCCGGTGGTGGTGCTGATTGCTGGCATGATCGCTGTGCTGCCACCACTCATTATCACAGGTGCCACCTTCAGTGAATGGATATACAGGGCCCTGGTGGTGCTGGTCATCTCCTGTCCCTGTGCCCTGGTCATCAGCATCCCCCTGGGCTATTTCGGGGGTGTTGGCCTGGCATCAAAAAGAGGGATCCTGGTGAAAGGCTCCAATTTCCTGGATGCCTTAACCCGTGTGAAAACTGTGGTGTTCGACAAAACCGGGACCCTCACCAAAGGTGAGTTTAAAGTGTCGTCCATCGCTCCCGCAAACGGATATGACAAAAACGAATTGCTGGAATACGCTGCCCTGGCTGAATCCGGCTCCAACCATCCCATCGCCGAATCCATCAGCGAAGCCTACGGGAGGGTGACCGACACATCCCTTATTTCTTCCTATGAGGAGATCGCCGGTCATGGAATAAGAGCCATCATACGTGGAAAAGAAGTCCTGGCCGGCAACAACAAACTCCTGAGCAAAAACCAAATCGCCCACACCAACTTTCCAACTGTGGGTACTGTGGTACATGTTGCCATAGACAAAAAATATGCAGGGTACCTGGTTATCTCAGACAGCCTGAAGGAACATGCCGTTGAAACCATCACCAGTTTAAAACAAAAAGGTCTTCAAACTGTCATGCTTACCGGCGATCAGCAGGCGGCCGCTCAGCACGTTGCCAGGAAACTGGGTATCGACACTTATTACGCCGAATTGCTTCCGGAAGACAAGATCCAACATCTCGAAGACATGCTGGGGAGCAAAAAAAAGGTAGCTTTTGTGGGCGATGGCATCAACGATGCACCTGTGATTGCCCGGGCGGATGTGGGCATTGCCATGGGTGCTCTCGGTAGCGACGCGGCCATTGAAACCGCCGACGTGGTGCTGATGACCGATGCTCCCTCAAAGGTTGTTGATGCCATTGAGGCAGCCGGAAAAACCAGGAACGTGGTCTGGCAAAACATCCTGTTTGCCCTGGGCATCAAATTTGTTTTCATTGCCCTGGGCATAGCCGGAACGGCCAACATGTGGCAGGCCGTCTTTGCCGATATGGGCGTCTCGCTGCTTGCGGTACTCAACGCCATCCGCATCCTGAAAAATACAAAGAAGCAACCCCCTATTTAAAATCCAAATAAACAATAGAAAAATTGGCATCTGTCTTAAGATTTTTGTATATTCATATTTTCTCAAGTGAGAATAATTCTCTTTAAAGACTAAATTAAAATTGGAAGAAAAAAAGGAAGAAATACGCCACAAGCTTTCTCAAAAAGGCTTAAGAGTTACTCCCCAGAGAATTGCGATCCTGGAGACCATCTACCAGTTGGACAACCATCCTACGGCAGATCAAATCATTGAGGAGGTAAGGAAAAGCCATCCCAACCTTGCACCCGGCACGGTTTACAAGGTGCTGGATGCCTTTGTTGACAACCACATCATCAAAAGGGTCAGTACCGATGAAGGGGTCATGCGATATGACGGGATCGTCGGGCATCACCATCACCTGTACTCAACAGAAGATGGTGAGATCCGCGATTATGCCGATGAGGAACTCGATGAGCTGCTCCGGGATTTTTTCAGAAGAAAAAAAATGGAAGGCTTTCACATCGATGAGACCATCCTTCAAATCAAGGGAAGATTCAAGCAAGGGTAATTTCAAACCCGAATCACCAAAAAATCACAAGTCACCAAAAATACGAATCATCCAAAAACCAGATAATTATGGAAAATCAATCCGATCAACCTAGCAAATGTCCGGTTACCGGAGCAACAAGCAAACAGGTTTTCGGCGGAAGCAGCCAGGGCCAGGAAAAGGGTCCCAGGCAGCTGAACCTGGATATCCTTCGCCAGCACTGCCCCCATTCCAACCCGATGGGAGAAAATTTCAACTACGCCGAAGAATTTAAAAAACTGGATCTGAAAGCCGTCAAGCAGGATCTACACCATATCATGACCGACTCGAAAGACTGGTGGCCGGCCGACTGGGGCCACTATGGCGGTCTGTTTATCCGGATGGCCTGGCACAGTGCTGGCACCTACCGCATCGCCGATGGCCGTGGCGGTGGAGGCACCGGCAACCAGCGTTTTGGTCCCATAAACAGCTGGCCCGATAATGTGAGTCTTGACAAGGCCAGGCGTCTGCTCTGGCCGATCAAACAAAAATACGGCAGGAAGATTTCCTGGGCCGACCTGATGATCCTGGCCGGCAATGTAGCCCTGGAATCCATGGGCCTGAAGACCTTTGGTTTTGGTGGTGGCCGCGAAGATGTCTGGGAACCGGAAAAAGATATCAGCTGGGGACCCGAGCACGAGTGGCTGGCCGACGAGCGCCACGACGACAGGGGCAACCTGGCAGGACGCCTGGCTGCCGACCATATGGGACTGATTTACGTCAACCCCGAAGGCCCCAACGGCGAACCGGATCCGGCCAAATCGGCTTATTACATCCGCCAGTCCTTCAAACGCATGGCCATGAATGATTATGAAACGGTGGCCCTGATAGCCGGCGGACACACCTTTGGCAAAGTGCATGGTGCCGCCCCCGAATCGCATATGGGTCCCGATCCGGAATCAGCCCCCATCGAACAGCAGGGACTGGGATGGAAGAGCGACTATGGCTCGGGAAAGGGTGCCGACACGATCACCAGTGGCCTGGAAGGCGCCTGGACCCAAAAGCCCACCCAATGGGATATGGCTTTCCTCGACAACCTTTTCAAATATGAATGGGAACTTACGAAAAGTCCCGGCGGCAAGTATCAGTGGACACCCAAAAACATACCTGAGCAGGAGATGGTGCCAGACGCCCACATCCCCGACAAGAAAAATGCCCCCATGATGCTTACCACAGACCTTGCGCTGAAAGTGGATCCCGAGTACGAAAAGATATCCCGGCACTTTTACGAAAATCCAGAAGAGTTTGCCGACGCCTTTGCAAGGGCATGGTTCAAGCTGGTACACCGCGACATGGGACCCAAGTCGCGTTACCTCGGCCCGGAAGTACCCGAGGAAGACCTGATCTGGCAGGACCCAGTGCCGGCAGTGGATCATAAGCTGATCGGCGAAAAAGACATCGCCGAATTGAAAGCCAAAGTCCTGGATTCAGGCCTGTCCGTACCTCAGCTGGTATCCACCGCCTGGGCTTCCGCTTCCACCTTCCGCGGTTCCGACAAGCGCGGCGGTGCCAATGGTGCCCGCATCCGCCTTGAACCACAAAAGAACTGGGAGGTCAACAACCCCAAACAACTCAGCAAGGTGCTGGAGACCCTCGAGGGGATACAAAAAGACTTCAACAAGGCCCAATCGGGCGACAAAAAGGTCTCCCTGGCCGACCTGATCGTACTGGCAGGCTGCGCAGGCGTAGAAAAAGCTGCCAAAGATGCCGGGTATGACATAACTGTGCCCTTCACACCCGGGCGCACGGATGCATCCCAGGAATGGACCGATGTGGAATCTTTTAAGGTACTGGAGCCCGAAGCCGACGGTTTCCGCAACTACCACAAAAAATCATATGCCGAATGTACGGAAGAATTGCTTCTGGATAAAGCCCAGCTGCTCACCCTGACACCCCCGGAGATGACCGTGCTGGTAGGAGGCATGCGCGTGTTGAGTGCCAACTACGACCATTCCGAACACGGGGTATTTACGAAGCGCCCGGAAGTGCTTACCAACGACTTCTTTGTCAACCTGATGGATATGGATACCGAATGGAAAGCCACCTCCGACAAGAAAGTGGCTTTTGAAGGTTACGACCGGCAGTCGGGTCAACAAAAATGGAAAGCCACCCGGGCCGACTTGATTTTTGGCTCCAACTCCGAGCTCAGGTCCATTGCTGAAGTCTACGCCAGTGAAGATGCCGGCGAAAAATTCGTCCGGGATTTTGTGGCGGCATGGAACAAGGTCATGAACCTGGACCGTTTCGACCTGGATTGATCCTCCAGACTGGATTAATCCTCCGGGCTGGATTGATCCTCCGGGCTACAGCCACAACACCATACAAAAAGTCGACAAGGGATAGAAAAGGATAAAAGAGGTGGCCTTCCCCGGCCACCTTTTTTATTTTAAACGGCAGCTGAAAGATTGATATAGATGATCATCATTCCGTTCCATCTTCGCTTTGAACCAATTAAGTACCATGCGCGATTCATTGCTTTGTTATATAGGTAACTGGATGAGGGGTCACCAGATTGAAAGTTTGATTTTCAGAGAAAAATATTTTTTGTTATTTTTAAATCGTCCGCGACAAAAAAATCATTAACATTACAAAAGGAAATGATTTTTTGACATGGTAAGTTACACAAGGCAAAAACATAAATAAATCATAATCTTGTAATTATTCTTTCCAGGCATGGAGGAATTCCAAACCTTAAAGAACAAATTCCGGGATACCCAACTGCTCAGTGATGAGGAGATCGAACAGGTATGCCTGCATTTCAGCATGGAGACCCTGGGCAAAAACCAGTATTTCCTGGAAGCAGGGAAACGCTGCTCGCGGATCGGATACCTGGACAAAGGGATCCTCTGCACCTTTGTCCACGACCGGGAAGGCAATGAGGTCGTCAAATATTTTGTGGAAGACCAGCAGTTCTTTACAGACGTGGAGAGCTATGAAAAAGAAAAGCCCGCAAGGCTGAACATTTTCGCCCTGACCGAAGCCCGGATTTTTTACATCACCCGTTCACAAAAGCAACAGCTCCAGGAGAAAATCCCCAAAAGCAACTATGTGTTCAAATCATTTGCCGCCGATGCACTGAACCGGATGATACAAAACCAGCACTTTCTGCACGTGGGAACCGCTGTGGATCAGTACAGACATTTCATGGAATACCATCCCAACCTGGCCCAAAACGTACCGCTCAAATACATTGCCTCCTATCTTGGAATCACCCAGAGTTCTCTGAGCCGCATCAGGAACCAGTGGATGTAAAACCTTTACACCATCTTTTTACTGAACGGACAGCCTTTTTACCTGAAATGCCCCATTTTTTCCTGAAACAAACCTATTGCGCTGTAGTGACCATTATTACCGCGGAAACCATCAGACCCACCCTTTCAATATGTGACCATATCCTTTGCTGACATGAAAACCTTCTCCCGCTGCCCCACCATATCCTGATCCTGCCTTACCTGATGTCGCAACAATCACAATAGCAGGTGATATAGGCTTATGAGAAAAAAATGCGGCGCATTTCATTATTTGTCATATGACAAATTTTTTCTCTCCCCGGGTCCATACTTTTGTATTAAACACTTAAAAATAATGGACCATGAAAACAGCATTGATCATTTACCAAAGTAAAAAAGGTACCACCCGCCGTTTTGGAAACGAAATCGGTCGGTTCCTGAGCGACCAGGGTATTCAAACCAAGACCCTGTCCATTGAAGAATGCACCGAAACCATACTGGCCTCAGCCGATTACCTTTTCCTGGGTTGCTGGACCAAAGGCTGGATGGTAGTGAACCAACACCCGGATGCTCCCTGGAAAAGATGGGCCCGGCGTATAAAAATAGCCGAAGGAACCAGGGTCGCCCTGTTCACAACCTATAAACTGGCCAC
>CAJXLK010000074.1 GCA_913055635.1 uncultured Bacteroidota bacterium | reverse complement strand
CGAAATCAGCCGGGCTTTTTTTCCCAGTCGATCTTGCGGGAGAAATACATGACGATGGCCAGGATGATGAAAAGACCCACGTTGCCCAGGAGCAGGGAATAATCATAGGCGCTCAGAAGTACATACAAGAATCCATAGAGTCCGGCCAGGATACCCAGAACCGACAGGGTGGCGCGGATCTTGCCGATGATGGCATGAAAATAGCTGGTGATCAGCGTTACGATGGCCAACGAGGCGATGAGGTAGGAGAGGCCGAAGGCCAGGTGCTCGGAGAGGGAGAGCAGCAGCGAATAGAACAGCACGATGCCGAAGCCGGCCAACAGGTAATGGATGGGATGAAGCCTTTGTTTGTTCAGGTATTCGGTGAAGAAGAACACCACGAAAGTAAGCCCGATAAAAAGCAAGGCGTATTTGACCGACCGCATGTTCTTTTGGTAGATGTCCACCGGTTGGATCAGTTCCACGCCCAGTGCCGAATCCTCCAGGGAATATTTGTTGTCGTCCCAGCTTTGGGGATAGGTGCGGTTCAGCTCGAGCACCTTCCAGGATGCGGTGAATCCATCGTCTGTTACCTGCCGTTTATCGGGCAGGTAGGAGCCTGTAAAACTGGGGGCACCCCATTCCGACTGCAGGTTGATACTCGTCTTTGAGCCCACCGGGACGATGTGCAGCGATTCGCTGCCGTTCAGATCCATGGTCAGGGCAAATTCATGGGTTTGCCCGGGTTGGACGGACAGGGGGATGCTCACGCCCTTTTGCACCACATCCGTGGTGGGCAGCCCCGGACTGAATTCATGTGGGTTCTGATTCCAGTCGATGGCGATGTTTTTGTTGATGCCCCGCATGTCGGATATGCCCATTGTAAGTTGGGCTTTTTCCCAGAAGATGTCCTCTGGTTGTATGTCCCCCGCATCGTTGGAGAGTTCTGTGAAATTTCCTCTGATCTCCAGTTGGCTGTTGTAGCCGATCACCTTGTATATGCCCCGGTAGCGGATGTTGGGTGTAAGTTGTCCCCGGACATCCAGCTGTTCAGGTAAAAAATGCATGTAGTGGTCAAGGGCTCTTTTCTCCCCATCCAGGGTGGTTTGATAGGTGTGGTAAGGTACGGAGAGGATGGGTCCTGTGATGGTCTGCTGCTTGCCCATCTTCTGGGTTAACTCTTGTACCACATCATCTTTTCTCATTTGCCGTTCGAAGATCAGGGATTTGATCATCTGTGCCGGGATGAGCAAAAGCAAAGCGAGAAAGGCAATCACTGCCAGTTTGAAGCTCACGGTTTGGGTGATTTGCTGAAGGAAATTTTTTGCTGTCATGTCGATATTGTTTTAAAAGTACTTTGAATTGCAAAGTGAATGGTTAAAAAAATTATTTTAAAAGTTGTTCAATGGCCCGGATATGCCTGCGAAAAGCCTCGCGGCCATCGGCGGTGGCATAATACCGGGTGTTGGGTTTGCGGTTGATGAAATCTTTTTTGAAGGAGACATAGCCGTGTTTTTCCAAATATTTTAGATGGCTCGCCAGGTTGCCGTCGGTCACGTCCAGCAGCTCTTTCAGGGCATTAAAATCCAGGTGGTCGTTGACCACCAGGGCCGACATGATCCCCAGGCGGATCTTGTTCTCGAAAGCTTTATTTAAGTCTTTGAGTAGGTCCTTCACGATTTATATCTCTTGGGAATAACAATGCCGTATACAATTTGCAGGAGGCCAAACCCGAGGGCCCAAAACAGCAATCCAAGGGGCATGAATTGTATGGCGACCAGGCCCAGGGCAATTTCCAGCACGCCCAGGCTCCTGAGTTCGTCGATGGTGTATTTGCTGGTATGGACCAGGGCCAAGCCATAGAATATCAGGGTAAGGCCCGGCATCAGTCCGGCGAATCCTTCCAGCAGGAGCATCAAACAGAGGATGCCTCCGGTCAGCAGAGGAATGGCCAGGTTGGTCAATAACCTTCGGGTCTGTTGGTCCCAGATCTTCTGATTCCGCTTTTGAGTCTCGCGGGTGGTGAAATAAATACCGAAGGCTACGGATAACAGAAGGGTAGCGCCGGCGATCACCAGCAGCTGGGTGAGGCTGCCATCGGATAACTGGGCTTTGCCATATCCGGTCAAATCCAGGTTGCTGTAAACGCTTTGCCAGGCGGCCCAGGCGCCGGCCAGGGCAATGAGCCCCACGGATATGCCCGAGAGCCCACTCAGGGAGATGAACCGGGAGGAGCGGCTCATCATCTCTTTGATGTCCTTCAGGTCGTTGAGGTATCGTTCTTTTTCCATTTAAAAAGTACTTTGAAATACAAAGTAAACGAGAATTTTTTAAATCTGCAAGGGGCTATTGGAATTTTTATGGACTGGCACCATGATGGTGTTTTTCTCCGGGTTCAAATTCGTAAGAAGGCCATGGACAGGCAATAATGGAAGCTTTTGCACGGAAATGACCCAACAAGGATCAGGCTTTCTTAATACCAGCCATTCGGCCCAGGCCACTGCCCAGGGTGACTCTGGAAATGTCTGTAAATCCTGCCTTTTTCATCCAGGTGCTCACCTCATCTTCAGAATAACAATCACCTCCTTCAACGCCCACCAGCATATTGATGGAAAAAAGGGCGCCCTGGAGAGGCTCTGTTTTGTCATCGTTCATGATCCAGTCATGAATGACGATTTTGCCACCCGGGTTTAACGAGTGGTAGCACTTTTGTACCAGCTCTTCGTTCGTTTCAAAAGAATTGCTGTGTATGATGGCCGATAAAAATACCAGGTCGTAGCCTTTGGGTAGCTCATCCGCCATATAGTCGCCGGTATGATGCCCTATCCTGCCGGTGTATCCTTCTTCTTCCACAATTTGCTTTGAGATGGGAATGACATTGGGCAGATCGAAAACGGTTGTTTTGAGCCCGGGTTTTCTGTTTAAAAATGCCATGGAGAAACATGCCGAGCCCCCTCCGATATCCAATACCGAGTCTACGTTTTCTAAATCAATACCTGATATTTGTGAAGAAGCTTGTTTTATGCCCCGGTCGTGCATGGCCCGGATGAACGCCTCCAGCCACTCTTCGCCTCTTTCATTGATCTTTTCCGGATGGGCAACATCCCCGGTTTTCACGACTTCCGTCAGATGGCTCCAGGTATCCCATAAATGGCTGGTATGCATCAACCCGGCCATGTAATCCGGACTGTCTTTCGAGAGATACTTGTAACTTCCTTCTGTATTGCTGTATTTTCCATTACTCTTTTGCAGGATATCTAAAGAAACCAAGGCATTGAGCAATCGCTCCGTTGCTTTTTTATTTAGATTCAGTTGTTCTGCTATGTTTTCAGCATGAAAACTGTTCTTACCAATGAAAGAGAAGATATCCAGTTCGAAAGCAGACAATAATATTCTGCTTTTCTGAAATCCCCTGACCATGTCTCTTACTTCCTCCGGATTCATAGAATATATAATTTGTGGTTTTTACTATTCAATTAACAGGCGTTTTTCTCGGCCGTACACCTGCTTGTTCACTTACTTGAGTGCCGGATACAATCGAGTTATCTAATTTTCTTACCAGCCATCGGACCGGGTTGCCGACTTTGAATTTCATCAATCTTTATCAATATCACTGATGCCGTTGATCCTGGGCAGCTTAGGATTATCAAAATTGTTAGGTTAACACGCCCTCACAAAGCCGCTAATTAAACTTGACATACTTAATGGCAGTTATTTAATGTCTTCGTTCACCCATTACGTAAGCCATTTTTGAATACGAGGCATTATTTGAATGCCATTTTTTCTATCTCTTCGATAGTAAATTAAACAAAGGTTGGTTGATGTAATAATTTCCAGTTCCAAGTTTTTTCTTAGTCAACAATCCATCTTCTGCTAACTTATTCAAATAGTTTGCTGCCGTAATGCGCGAAACATTCAAATCATGAACTACAAATTCAATCTTCGTGTAGGGATGTTTGAATAAATTATTTAGTAAATCCTGGCTATAAAATTTATAATGGTCACGTATTTTATGCTTATAACTGGTCATTAGCTCACTAATCTTTAGAATTAGGTCTATTGTTTCTCTTGATGTTTGTTCAATTCCATTGATCATAAATAATAGCCACTCTTCCCAGGAATCCGTTTCTCTTACTTTTTGGAGTAAACGGTAATAATCCGGTTTATTTTTAATGATATAACTGCTTAAATACAGAATAGGCAGGTCTTGTAATTCTTCCTGAATCAAATATAAAATATTGATGATCCTGCCCGTTCTGCCATTACCATCGTAAAAAGGATGAATACTCTCGAATTGATAATGGATAATTGCCATTTTAACCAGTGGGTCTAATTCATATTTGTCACGGCCATTTATAAATTTTTCCAGATTATCCATTAATCGCTCAATATCTATGTAATCTTGCGGTGGAGTATAAACTACTTCACCTGTTTGAGAATTCTTTAATTCGGTTCCCGGAAGTTTTCTAAATCCCGCATCGTTTCCTTCTAATTCCTTTTGTATCCTTAAAATGATATTCTTGGTAAGAAATCCCTTTTGTAAGATTAATTCAAATCCTTTTCTCACTGCCGCCACATAATTTTGGACTTCTTTGGCATTTAAAGAGGTGAAGGAATCAAAATTCAACTCCGATTTATATAAATCATCATGGGTCGTGATAATATTCTCAATGGCTGAACTGTCCTTGGCTTCCTGTAATCCAAGTGTATTTATAAGAATATTTTGATTTGGGATTTTTGAAGCAATTCCTTTTAGCTCTGCCAATGCTGCATGAGCTGAAGGCAGATTTTTCAATATCCTCTTTGACTCAATGTCTTTATCTAAAGGCAGTTCTTTTAATATCCAATGTTCATCCAGGCTCATTATGTAAAGATTTTTAAATTTTCTTTACAAAGTAAGTTGCTTTTGTTAAGAAAATCAAATTTTCTTAACAAAATATGTCGTCCATGTAAAGATTCCTTAATTATTTTTACTTAGGGTTCCGGAATATATCCCGTTTGTTCACACCGGGGGCTCCATAGCAAGGGTTACCCTGTGGCAATCCCTACGGCACGGGTATCGCTCGGCTGCCTGTTCTTAATGGAAGACATGCAAATGCCACCCGATCAACAGAATAATCAAGGCCAACCCTGAAATGAACGTAATCCAGAGCACCCTTCTTCGGATTTTCACTTCTTTATCGGACGATTCAATGGGGTGGGAATTGTATTTATGCTCCAGTATGAAGCCGATAAGCAGTCCTATAGGAAGCCCCATGGCAGGACCTAAGGCAATGTTCCCAATTGCCAGGCCAATCGGCATTCCAATGGGTATCCCAATAGCCATTCCAATGCCGATAAAATGTCCTTTTTTATATTGTGCTTTCTTCATTTTAATAGGATATATAGGATGATTCCGGCCAGGTAAATCAAAAAGCCTATTATCACGTATTTCCAAAGTCTTTGAATTTTCGGATCGGTTGAATCTTCATGCAATTGTGGTAAATAGACAACATAAAACGGGAGGGCCAGAGCCAATACTTTTAGGAAGAAAAATTTGATTGCTTCACATTGCTTTTTCTTCGGGAGGATGAATGTAAAAACTGCCGTTTCCATCGATGTTAAGTTCTTTCAGGAGTTTAGTAACTGAGTTCAGCATCATATATTATAAGTCTGAAGGATGGGAGGATAATTACACCCAAATATTAATTGCCCGTTGAGATGCAGTATTCGGCTTTACCAAATCAATTCTAAACGTAGGGTTCCCCAGATAAAATGCCAGGTCAGGTAGAACCCCATCCGACATATATACATGGCCAGAAAACCGTATTTCAAAAAAGCTTTCATCTGTACGACGCCAAAGATAAATACTTCGAGAAATACCAATACATCCCGGAGACCCATACGATTTGTTTCAGCACCGATCATAACCTGAAAAAATGGCTCAATTGCAGCCACTAAAAGAATAAGCATCCAGGGATGCTTTTTGATTTTGGATCTGAAAACAGCAAGCAACAAAGTGGCCGGCAACAGATGAAAGATGATTTCAGCCAGCAGGCCAATGGTAGGATAAAACAGGAGCGATTCGGGAAATAATACATGGATGTCTTTGGGAAAATTTTGCCAGAGATCGATTAATACCGGCATGCCCCCAAGGATAGTTGAAAGGACAAAGTAGAAGAATAGTTTTCGAACAGTGGTTGAGCTGATGATAAAATATAAACCAAACCGGTTCAGGTAGACAAGCGAAAAATAGGCTGCTGCGCCTGATGCCGGAAAGACGATCATTGGATTCAGGTTGCCCAGGATCTTACTGTAAAAAGCAGGATCGATCCAGGAACACACCATACTTACAATGATCCCAACAGTAAGAAATAGGAACAGGGGCCGGGTACTGCGCTCACCATCCGGGTTAATCCACCTGTGAATTAAAAACCGTACCTCGTTCATACCATCGTTGTTTTATTTCAAAGATTGGCCCAGTTTCTTTCCCAATTCATAAGCCTTTTCAAGTATGTTCGTTTGCTTTTTTACCGCGCCCTTTTCGAATGCTTTGAATACGGGCAGTGTTCCCAGAATATCAAACCCCAGAGCTTCCATGGGTTTTTGCATTGCTTCGATGGCAAACCCCATGTCTTCTAAATTCTCCTGTTCACAAACGGCCACAACAACGGCTTTTCTGTTTTGATTGGCCAGTCTCGAACTCCACTCGCGCGGACGGGTGTT
>CAJXLK010000073.1 GCA_913055635.1 uncultured Bacteroidota bacterium | reverse complement strand
TAAAAACCGGCGGAGGAAGAGGGATTCGAACCCCCGGTCCGGGGATACCGGACAACGGTTTTCAAGACCGCCGCGTTCGACCACTCCGCCATTCCTCCGGTTGCAAAACTAAAACATTAATTTGACCCGCCCAAGCCTTCAGCTTAAAAAATTGAGCCAGCCATTAAACAAACCCAACAGCTTCCCATTCATAAAAAACTGTGCTGTTGGAGGTGATCGTCCCTGTCCTGTTTTCCTTTACTAAGGATTGGTTTACATTTGTGGTCCTGTTCAAAGGACATAACCGCTCATCTTGTGATTATGAGTTGTTGATGGTTTGTTGTTGTTTGGCCTTGTGGGAAGCAGGGGCTTGATGGCCAGCGATGATCTTCATTTGCCTGGCTACCTCCGTTAGATTTTCCTGGGTTTCTTCGTCGAAATCGTGAAGTTGGAGCCCTTCACTTTGTACCCGCGAGAGGAAGTTGGAAGCCAGGATGGGACGTGATATGTTGTTGTGCTCCAGGTAACTGGAGTTGGCTTCTGTGATGCCCACCCGTTTGTTGAGCATATATTTTTTAAAGTCGAGGGTGGAAAAGAGATCTTCCGCCCGTTTTTTGCCGTTGCTCAGGGTAAGGATGTGGCGGTTGGTTTTATCCTCGTCATTCTGGAAGAGGTTGTAGCGGAAATAATCATAGATTTGATGGCCCTCTTGGTGGTTACCCACAATAATTGAGAAATCCAGTTTCCATCCCAGCAGCAAGTTGGCAAGGGTGGTGACATTGGATATATCGGAAGCGGGCAGGAAGTACATCTCTTTCTGGAGGCCGGTGATGCGGTAGATGGCATCAAAGAAATAATAGGAGGCAATGTCTTCAACGATGATGTTGTGGTGTTTCTGGACAAACTTTTGGTCGTTGAGCCGGGCGCCCATCAACACATAAATGGGCGAGAGGGTATCGGTGGAGGCCACCTTCAGGGAGGCGGGGTCAAAGATGATGGTTTCACTGTATTCACGGTCGTCGGCGCGTTGGAGGGCGAGTATCCGGTATAGTTTGTGGACGTTGATCAGGTGCGGGGAGTGGGTCGTGTACATGATCTGGAGTTCGTCTTTGATGTCTTCAAATACCTTAAGCACATCTTCCTGGGCCCGGGCATGAAGGCTCAGGGCGGGTTCGTCAATGAGCAGCACCCGGTCGCGGTTATTCGACTTGGCAAAAGCCTTCAGCTCCAAATAGAACGAGAGGAACCAACGTACCCCACGGCTCCGCTGTTTGGGATACAACCGTTCGTCCTTGTCTTTGATCCAGAATTCAATATAGGGCTTACCCACTTTGCCCGGGGTATTTTGATCATAGTGCTCCAGATCAAATGAAATGTTGATTTTATTGTTGCTCCCTACGTTCTGCCGCCAATATTCATGGAAATCGACGGTGATTTCGTTGTTGAGCTTTTCGATTTTTTGCTTGAGGATGCGGCTGTTTTGCTGATTGAAAAATTCAGGCTTTAAGTCGGCCAGCTTCAGGTAATTTTCTACTGCTTTATATCCTTCGGCGGTATTTTTCTGGTAAATGATGTCTTCCAGGTCAATTCTGGTGGGCAGCAGGCTGCTGAAATCCCGGAAGAATTCAAAAACCGGTGTGCTTTTAAAGAATGTTTGGCCCAGGGTTTCCAGTGTATAATATCTTTCTTCCTGACGGATGCGCTTTTGCACTGCCACCTCTGCCTGATTCATGGATTCACCATCGAGGACCATGGCCCCGACCCGAAGCCAGAATTCCCGTTCTTTTTTCTTATTGGCCCGCTGAGTCAGCAGATTCTCATAGGATTCTTTCAGGGTCTTGATTTTCTGATCGGCCGCCCTTTTCTCTTTTTCGTTGACCAACAGGTTATATTCCGCCTGGTATTCTTTGAGCTCATTGTATTTTTCAGAGATCTCTTCGTTGTGTTTGCGGTAACTCTGGTCTACTTCATCCACTTTTTGAGCCACTTTGTAAACCGATGGGTTGATCTCATCCAGCTGTTGTTGTAAGGCTTGTTTTTTTTCTGAAAGATCCTGGTAATCTTCCTGGGCTTTCTTGAGGTTTTCTTCCAGTTCACTGAGTTCCTCCCGGGCCTGGGCAACGTTTTTTTTCTTTCTGGAGCGGTTGATGGTTCGTTTGCGGGAATTGACCGAATTGTTCCATTGATTGATCTGTTGGTTGATGGTTTCCCTCTTTTGTTCAATTTCTTCGGCCTGGGCTTTGATTTTTTCGTATTCCGTGGCATTTTGTTCCAGTTGGGAGCGGGTATGCTGAAAGAGTCGCTCTTTTTCGGCCGCTTTGTCCTGGTAATAGGATTTTAAGGCTTCTTCCTCGATGGTTACCTGCGAGGTGTTTACATCCTTCCATGTCCTGGAGATGCTGATTGAATCGAGCTGGTTGATGATTTGGACGGCCTCTTCAGGCAGCTTATTCAGATCAATGACTTCGTCCAGCCTGGTTTGACTGGTTTCGAATGAGCAGTACACTTTGGGCATGGACAGGTCACTGCGGAGGATGTCGTCGGATATTTGCCCGTCGTGGAAACTTTGCAGGGCTTCCAGTACGGTGGTTTTGCCCGATTCATTCTGGCCGATCAAAACCGAGATGTTGTCGTTGGGGGTATAACACCAACCGGTGTCAATGATGCTGCGGTAGTTTTTGATCCGAAAAGCCTTGAGTCGCATATAAGAATATAGGTTTGTATTTGTATAAACAGAAAATCAATGAGAAAGAAAAAACCGCCTTGAATCTCCCCTGTTCGATGTCGGAGTCTGCGCTAAAAGCCAATGCCCATGATCAGGATGTCGTCGATCTGTTCAAATTTGCCCCTCCAATTTTTAAGGGTTTCATTGAGGGTGGCTTTTTGTTTTTCGAAGTCCTGATCCTGAATATCTTTAAAAAGTTTTCGGAAGCGGTTGAACTTGAATTTTTTAAACTGATTCCCCCCGAATTGGTCTACATATCCGTCGGTAAACAGGTATATCCGGTCGCCCTGTTGCACATTGAATTCAGTACGGGTGAACGACTGCTCAAATTCCCCGTATACCCCGATGGGCATGCGGTCGCCTTTTATTTCGTTCAGCTCACCCTGCTGGAAATAGAAGATGGGGTTGTTGGCACCGGCAAACTGCACCTGGTTGATTTTTTGATCATAGATGATCAGGGTCAGGTCCATTCCATCCTTTTGATCGGAGTCCTTACCGGTTTGATTCAGGGTTTTCATCACCCTTTCGCGCAACATGTTGAGTATCCTGTTGGCCGGAAGCCGGGGGTCATAGGTCGTGATTTCATTGAGAAAGGTTATGCCGAGCATACTCATAAAGGCCCCTGGTACTCCGTGGCCTGTACAGTCGCCTGCGGCCAGCATGATGCGGTTGTCGGCTTTTCTGAGCCAGTAAAAATCTCCACTGACAATGTCGCGGGGCAAAAACAGTACAAAACTCTCGGGAAAAAGCCTTTTGAAGGCTTCCTGCGAGGGGAAAATGGCGTTTTGTATATTTTGAGCGTAGCGGATGCTTTTGGTCAGTTCCTTTTTTTGACGCTCGATAACTTCACGTAAATAGCTTTTGTCGGAGATTTTGGCCTGCTGATGGATCATGCAACTTGATTTTTAGCCACTTTCACTCCGCAATATACTAAAACCACTTGATATAAACAAGGATAATCCGTCCGCTCAAGGGGTTCAACCTTCAGGGGCTTGCGGTGGCAGGCCGGTGTAATTCCAGGGTGTGATCTGTTTGAGGCGGTTTTTCAGGGTTTGATCAATATCAAGCTGATCAATGAAGGCAGTAAGGTCTTGTTTTGTGATCCGGCTTTTCCCCCGGGTGAGTTGTTTGAGTCTTTCATAAGGATTATCGAACCCCTCTTTCCTCAGCACGGTTTGCAGGGCTTCGGCGATCACACTCCAGTTGTCTTGAAGGTCCCTGTCAAGGGCCTCCTGGTGGAGGGTGATCTTTCCCAGGCCTTTTTTTAGCGATTTGAAGGCAATTAGTCCATGGGCAAATGGAACCCCCAGGTTCCTGAGTACCGTAGAGTCACTCAGATCCCTTTGCATACGGGAAACCGGCAGCTTGGCGGCCAAATGCTCCAGCATCGCATTGGCAATGCCCAGATTGCCCTCGGCATTTTCAAAGTCAATGGGATTGACCTTATGGGGCATTACCGATGAGCCCACTTCACCCGAGGTCACTTTTTGTTTGAAATAATTCATCGAGATGTAACTCCAAAAATCCCGGGAGAGGTCGAGCAGAATGGTGTTTATCCGGCTCATGGCATGAAAGAAGGCCGCCAGGTTATCATAATGTTCTATTTGCGTGGTGATGCGTGAGCGTTTTAACCCCAGGGTTTGATTGACAAACCCATCGGCAAAACCGATCCAGTCGGTTTCAGGGTAAGCCACGTGATGGGCATTGAAATTGCCGGTAGCGCCTCCGAATTTGGCGGGTATGGGTATTTCCTTTGTCTGACGGATTTGTTCCCGCAGGCGTTCGGTAAACACCCTTATTTCCTTTCCCAGACGAGTAGGAGAGGCAGGCTGGCCATGGGTGTGGGCCAGCATGGTTACATCTTTCCACGCCCGTGCCAGTTCTTCCAATTGCCCGGTCAATTCCTCCACCATTGGCAGGTACACCAGGTAAAAGCCTTCCTTCATCGATAGCGGCGTTGCGGTATTGTTGATGTCCTGCGAGGTCAATCCAAAATGAACAAATTCCCTGAAGGATTCCAGCCCCCTGCGCTCAAAGCATTCGCGCAGAAAATATTCCACGGCTTTTACATCATGATTGGTTTGCTTTTCTATTTCCTTGATGCGCCGGGCATCTGACTGGGAAAAATCCCGGTAAAGGCTCCTCAAATCTTCCAGTTGTTCAGGGTCGATCTCCTTTAGCTCTGGAAGGGGCAGCTGGCAAAGGCTGATGAAATATTCAATTTCTACCTTTACCCGGTACCTGATGAGCCCCCACTCCGAGAAAAAGGGACTCAATTCCTGGGTCTTATCCCTGTACCTCCCGTCAATAGGGCCAATGGCCGTTAAGGTGTTTAATTCCATGGCGATAAAGCTTGCGTTTGTAAACAAAAGTAGGAAAAAATCTACCTGAATCCTTGATTAAATATCAGTAAAAATCGGTCTGCCTGTGGACTCCTATCCATCGTGGTGTGATTGAAAAGACAACATGGCCCTTTTCCGGGGATGCTCAATCCTTTTAGGTGTTAAATTTGACTACTTTCTCAAACATTGTTGAACATTAAATTTGTAGGGCAAGTATTAATGAACAAAAAGCAAAGAACAATGGGCGATGAACAATGAATAATGATTTCTCTTTCGCCGTCGAATCAACCAACATACAGCGTTTAACCTTAAATTTTGCTGGGACAGATATATTTTTGTTGTCTTTTTAGAAGTCTACAGGCATTGGTTTCATAATAATTCGTTAAATTAGATAGGTCCAAACCGTTTTTGCCTGTTCTGAAAGGAAAAGGCACTATAATTGCCTGGAGGGTTTAAAGGGTTGGCAATAAAATAAAAGGAAGATGAACCATTCAGCAAGGATGAACCATTTGGTGGTTACCATGTTTCTGGTGGCTTGTATAATGATGCAAGCTCCGCATTCAAGAGGTAATATGGGCAACCTCGACGGAAGTCGATTGGAGGGGAGCAGGAGTGATCCGGTTCAGGGAGATACAGCAGAGGTAGGGGATAGCCGGGAGTTTACCGGCCGGGGGCTTGCTGAACGGGAGGCATCTGGTGAGAGGGATACCACGCGGATTTATCAGTTCACCATCAATCAGAACATTGATCCATCGGCCTGGCGGCTGACCCAGCGGGCCTTTGACAAGGCTTCCCGGCAGGAGGCTGATTATATGTTGATTAAGCTCAACACCTATGGTGGATTGGTCAACATTGCCGATTCGATCCGCACGCGCCTGCTTAACAGTAAGATCCCGGTAATGGTTTACATCACCAACAATGCTGCATCGGCCGGGGCTTTGATATCCATAGCGGCCGACAGCATCTACATGCGGGAGGGAGCCCGCATGGGTGCTGCCTCGGTGGTGAATCAGCAGGGGGAGGTCATGCCCGAAAAGTACCAGTCGTATATGCGCAGCACGATGAGGGCAACAGCTGAGGCCCACGGTAAAGACACCCTCATTCGCAAGGGCGATACCCTGGTGCGGTGGCACCGCGACCCCCGTATAGCTGAGGCGATGGTGGATCCCCGCATCGTGGTGCCCGGGGTGGTCGACAGCACGGAGATCCTTACCTTTACCACCCAGGAAGCCATTGATAACCATTACTGTGAAGGAAAAGCCGCCACCGTCAAGGCGCTTCTTGCCCAGGCCAACATCACTCCATATACCATCTCCCGTTACCAGATGAGTGGCCTGGAAACGGCCACCGGGGTGTTGATGAGTCCTGCCCTGCAAAGTATACTGATCATGCTGATCGTGGCCGGGCTCTATTTTGAACTCCAGTCGCCGGGTGTGGGTTTCCCCCTGTTGGTTGCCATTGTTGCGGCCGCCCTCTATTTTGCACCCCTTTATGTGGAAGGAATTGCCGAAAACTGGGAATTGGGCTTATTTATCCTGGGGTTGCTCCTGATTGCGGTGGAACTGTTCGTTATTCCCGGCTTCGGGGTGGCCGGGATCAGCGGTATCCTGCTGACCATTGCCGGACTGGTATTGAGCATGGTCGATAACATCATTTTTGAGTATCAGTTTCAATGGGAAGAAGCCCTTAAAGCGGTGGTCCGTTCCTTTTTGATCGTCTCGGTCTCGGTCTTCGTATCCCTGGTGTTGTCGCTGTATTTAAGCAAAAAAGTCCTCACATCCAGTCGTTTTTCCCGGTTGGTTTTGGATACCACCCAACAAAAGGACCAGGGTTATATTGGTGTCGAAAGCCAGCAAAAACAACTGGTCGGTAAAAAAGGTACAGCCCACACCGTCTTACGCCCCAGCGGAAAGGTTACCATAGAGGGGGAAATCTACGATGCACGGTCTGAACTGGGATTCATTGACAAAGGGGCTCCCGTCCGGGTCATCGAGTATGGCACCAGCCAACTGGTGGTGCTTGCGGATGATGACCCCGGAAACCAGACGTCAATCAACGAATCACCCACCAATATGCCCTCCGGTAACCCCTCATAAATCAACAAATCACCTGCCATTATGCCCTGAGGTAACCCACCATAAACAACAAATCACCCAACCATATCCCTTCGATGATGTTCCTCCCTGAGCGAAAATCACCACCGGGAATTGTTTTTTGGTCTGGAGATTGTAATTTTGTCGGGAAGGAAAAAAAATTGGTTATGCATCCTACACTGATGGATTATCTTCAGATGCGCGGTTATCAGGCCCAGGATTATGATCAGGTTATGGACCTTTGGATGGCTACCGGCCTGGGTGGCCGTAACCGGGGAGATGACCGCCAAATTATTGAACATAGCCTTGAGTTGGGAGGTCGGTTGATCGTAGTGGAAGATACCCGTGAACAGCAAATCGTGGGAACTTCCTGGATGACATTTGACGGCAGGCGCATCCACCTGCACCACATCGGAGTGCTTCCCGAATACCGAAATCTGGGCCTGGGCAAATGGCTGACCCGCGAATCCCTTCGTTTTGCCCAAAGCAAAGGCTATCAAATTAAGCTTGAAGTGCGTGAAGACAATACCCATGCCATTGAGCTGTATAAAAAGATGGGATTTAATCGGCTGGGCGATTACGACATCTATATTGTCCGCGATGTTAATGACTTAAAGTTGTAATCTTACCACCCGCATTTTTGACCCTGCTGGCCAGGATGGGATGATGTTAATGGGTTTAGGTCCTAATTTTACCCACTTTTTGGAGAGGTGGCTTTTTGGTTTTGACACTGAAAGCCATGCAAAATGCAGAAGCCGGGTTTCGGCCGGATCCTAACTTGTATAGGGTATAATTTACACAGGTTGATCCTTGCCAAGCAACTGAAAAAACCTTCTTTCAAAGTCCGGACAGCACCCGCTCAGGTGATACCTTGGCTGATCAGGATAAGTGAGGTCTACCTCAATTTTTGCGTTTGGGTTTGTTTCCGTGGGCTCGATGGATCGAACCAGATCTTCTACTACATCAAGTTGAATGTAGTCCAGGTCATAACAGTCGCGCCGTATTTTTTTTCCGTGAGCGGTGCCGATAATTTCCATGGGTCAGTGGTTTTTAGATTTATGTTGTTATTACAAATGGAATGCCATACCAAAAAATTTCCACAAGGATCTCCATAATAGCGACCTATAGATGTATATAGATTTTATGCCCCTCATTTTTTATTTTATCAAGACGTTGGGCCAAAAGATAAAGTTGAAATGGGCTCCATAAATTTTGTTCACATGAAACCCTCATGCACCAACTAGCACAAAAGGTAATGAATAAAACATGAGGGTTCCATGGCAGAGGTTACCGAGACCAACGAATTATATGCTATTATTAT
>CAJXLK010000072.1 GCA_913055635.1 uncultured Bacteroidota bacterium | reverse complement strand
GGTTTCTTCACGCAGGCGCATGCCCTGGCCACCACAGAGAATAATGACTTTCATAAAAAGTTGGTTAAATTTTTATAATGATTTATTGAATTGGAAGGGTTAACTTTTCCTGAAAAATTTACGCAGGCCGTTGGTTTTTTCTCCGGGATCATCTTCATAATAGCTGTCGTAACGATAACGGTAACCATAACCGTACCCATACCCGTACCCGTATCCATATCCGTACCCATAATAGTAGCGGTAGCCCAGGGCCCTGGAAACTTTGATGTCGTTGATCAGTAGGTTGATGTTTTTAAATTTTTTGTCCCGGTAAAAATTGTTGATCAGTTCCAGTACATTTTTGGATGAAAATTTTTGACGGATCAGGAAAATGGAACTGTCGGCAAAACCCCCTAGCAGGATTGCGTCTGTTACCAGGGCAATTGGAGGCGTGTCCAGAATGATGTAATCAAATTTTTCTTTTGCTTCTCTGAAAAATGCATCCATCCGTTCGGTTTCAATCAACTCGGCGGGGTTGGGTGGGACAGGACCGGCTACAGCAACGGATAAATTTTCCAGTTCGGTTTTATGTATGGTTTCGTCGAAATTGTTTTGGTTGATCAGATAAGTGCTGATGCCTGTTTCATTGTTAAGTCCAAAGACCCTGTGAAGATTGGGGCGACGAAGATCAAGTCCTGTCAGCAGGATTTTCTTGTTGCTCATGGCCATGATGGTGGCCAGGTTGACCGCAGCAAAAGTTTTGCCTTCCCCGCTGATGGTGGAGGTAACCATGATCACTTTTTCATCTTTTTCCCTTAAAATGTATTGCAGGTTGGTGCGGATGCGCCTGAAGGCTTCTGCCATGGCAGCCCTTGGCTTTTCCAGGACAGGAATTTCGGAATGGATGTAATTGTGACCTATGGTACCCAATACGGGAACCTGGGTGTTGTTTTCAATGTCCTCCTTGTTTTCTATGCGGTTGTCAAAATAATCCAGGGCAAAGATGATTGCCCCCGGCACCAGCAGACCTAATAAAAGAGCTATTGCATAGTTTTTGGATTTGCTCGGGGAGAGTTTTTCAACATTTTGCAGGCGGGTTTTGTCAAGGATTCGATTGTCGGGTATATTGGAAGCTTTTTGTATGCCTACCTCAGCCCGTTTTTCCAGCAGGAAATTGTAGAATTTATTCATCAAATCATACTTGCGCTGAATGTTGAGCAAGGCCCTCTCCTTAAAAGGCAGTTGCTGAATCTGTTGTTCAAGGGTGGCTATTTCCTGCTGGTATTCCTGCCGGGTATTGCGGCTGTTTTGCATTGAGGTTTTAATGGTTTCCTGGATCTGGCGCTTTATTTGTTCTATTTGCCGGTTGATCTTTTCAATTTCGGGTGTTTGCCCGGTGGCAAAATAATCCAGCTCTTCCCTTTGCTGTCGAAGGTTCCTGAGCTCTTCCAGCAAACCGGAGAGCATCTGGTTGTCATCTTTCATCAAGGGCGGGGCAATGATTGAAGAGGTGGCATCCTTGTTGTTGATGTAGCCCTTCAGGTAATCGTAATAGCGACGCTGGAACTTTAATTCGGTTTTTTGCTGGTGGTAAGTCTTCAGCCGCTCAAAGGCCATCTCCCCTTCCTTGCTCAGGTTGACGATGTTGTTTTGTTTCCGGAACCGAAGCAGTTGTTGTTCGATCACCTGAAGGGAATCTTCTATTTGGGTGATCTGGTCGTCGATGAACTGCATGGTGTTTTCTGCAGTCCGGTTTTTTTGATCCAGTCCGTATTGGATGTATTCTTCACAAAAAGCATTCAGGTAATCCACGATCTTTTCTTTGACCTGGCCATTGATACTAAGGGTTAAAATGGTACTTTCTTCGCTTTCAGAACTCACCTTGATTTTGTTGCTGTAACGATTGGCCAGGCTGTTGAGGCTGTGGAAAACAAAACTGTACTTGGTGTGGGAAAAATTATTTTCGGTGGTATTTTTCTTGACAATGAATTTGAAATTGTGGTCCTGGTAGGTGTCTCCAAAATGAAGGGTGGTATCGGTGTTGTAACCTTCGTCAATGGTTAGCCGATATTTTTGTGCTGATAAAGGTTCTACAAAAATCCTTTTGTTATTGGATTGTACATGGGAAGTATCATAATGTACCCGGATGTCGGAATTTTTATATTGGGGCACTTCCTTGATCCTGCCATGGGCGGTGTAACTTACCCTGAAATCCAGTTTTTCCAGGGTTCTTCGGGCGATTTGATAGGATTTGATCTTGGCAATTTCGTTTTCCACGATGCCCTTGCGCCGCCAGATGCGGATGGGCCTCAGGTCGCTTAGGATGTTTTCAACGCCTGATTTTTCTCCCTGGTCTTCCAGAATGATGGTGGCGCTGGTGGAATAGGTGGGATTGGTGTAGCGGTTCTTTAGGTAGGCTGCGCCCAGGGCTATGAAGACAGCCAGGGCAAACCAATACCAGTTGGAAAGGAACAGGTAAATGTATTTGCGGATGTTGATGCCCTGCTCCTGTTGTTGGTATATGTCGTTGTATTCCTGTTCGGTCATGGATTGATCAGGTTAAGCAGAATAACAGTGGTGGATAGGATGGAGGAAACGGCGCTCAGAAGGAACATATAATCGGAGCTGCGCTCACGGATCAGTGTGGAACCCAAAGGCTCGACGTAGATGACATCGTTGGGCTTGATGTAAAAATTTTTGGAGCCAATCAGGTTCTTATTGGTCACATCCACCCGGTAAGTGCGGGAACCCTCACCAGTAGGCCTGATGATCAACACATTTTCCCGGTTCCCGTTGTAGGTGATGTCACCCCCGTAAGCCAGGGCCTCCATGATGTTGACCTGGTTGTCAAAGACTTCCTTCACCCCCGGGGCATTCACTTCGCCCAAAACGGTGAACCGGAAATTGGCCAGGCGGGTGATGATTTGGGCTTTCTTCAGGTATTTATCGGCCTTGGTTTTAATCCGGTCTTTGGCCTTTGAAAGGGTCATGTTGTTGACATAAATGGTATCCATGATCGGCAACTCAATGTAGCCGGAATCATTAATGGAATAACCATTGTAGTATAGGTTTTGTCCGCTTTGCCGGTTCCGCTGGTTTTGTCCTCCACCCATAAGGGGGTTGAAGAGTTGGTTGATCTCCTTATTGGGCGTTACCACCTGGATGTAAAGGATGTCGCCGGGCTGTAACTTATAGCCGGACTTTTGTTTCTTAATCAGGCTATCCTGGCGGGTTTCGGCAAGGTTCTCCAGGTAGGTGAGTTTTTTGGTAGAGCCGCAGGAAGCGAGGAGTGCAGCTACTAGTATGAGTAAAAGGAAGGATTGGAGTCTGGCCATATCAATGATTGAATGATTAAATGAGAAAATGATTGAATGATAAAATAAAAATGGAATTATGAAGGTAAAATATTTTTTTGGATGGTGGCAAGCATGGCATCGGCCACGTTGCGGCCGAAGATGTCGGATTGGCCGCCGGTTGGGTTGAAGCGGCTTATTTTCCTGGCAAAATTTTCGTCTCCCGGATCCACCAGCATGTTCCATCCGTCATGCACGGTTTCCACCCATTCGGTCTCGGGACGGATCGTGAGGCAAGGCTTTTTTTGTATGTACGCCTCCTTTTGTATGCCCCCACTGTCTGTTAAAATCTTTTGACAACGAGCCTCCAGGTTGATGAAGTCCAGATAGCCCTGCGGTTTGATCAGCCTGATGCTATCGGGAATTTGGATGTTTTTGTTCGATATCATGTTTCTTGTCCGGGGATGCACCGGGAAGACGATGGTTTTGTTCAGCTCCCCGAGCTTGTTGAGGATAAGCTGCAGCTTTTCCGGGTCGTCCACGTTGTAGGGCCGGTGAAGGGTGAGCAGATGATAATCCCCGCTGATGTCCAGCCTCTCCAGGGTGTTTCTTTTTTGTGCTTTCTCGGTGATCAACTCCAGCGAGTCGACCATGATGTCGCCAGTGTGATGCGCTTTTGCTTCCAGTGCTTCTTTCCTTAGATTGTCCATGGCCGTCTGTGTGGGGACGAACAGGTAATCGGCAGCCTGGTCTGCCATCACCCGGTTGATCTCCTCGGGCATGCTTCGGTTAAAGCTCCTCAGTCCGGCTTCAATATGAATACTGGGTATGTGCAGCTTGGCCGCATTGAGCGCCCCGGCAAGGGTGGTGTTGGTGTCGCCGAAGACGATCACCAGGTCGGGCTGCTGCTCTGTCATCACCTTCTCCAGCTCGATGAGCATGCGGCCGGTCTGCCCGCCATGACCACCCCGGTTGATGCCCAGGTTCCAGTCGGGCTCGGGGATCTCCAGTTCGTTGAAAAACAAATCGGACATCTCCTCGTCGAAATGCTGACCCGTATGCACGATCTTTTCATCGTAATGCTTCCTCAAAACCCGGGAGAGCGGGAAGAGCTTGATGAACTGCGGTCGTGCACCGACGATGGAGAGGATTTTAGGCTGGTGGGGCATTTAGAGAAATGATTGAATGCGTAAATGCGTGAATGTGTGAATATAAGAGCCGAAAGCTCAGGGCTGAAAGATGAAAGTTGGTTATAGGTTTTTATTTAATAACCTTGCAGAATGAAAGATCCTTAATATATCAATTCGACTATCATGGATGATGTGGTATATGATTCTATAATTTCCAGAAATAATCTCCCGAATTCTTTCATCTTTGAATTCTAAAACGGTTTTACCTATACGAGGGTTACTTTTTAATATTTGTGCGCTTCGATAGATCTTATTTACTGTTATCTGTGCATATCGTTCTGAATCTTGAGCGATATACTCATATATTTCCTTTAAATCTTCTAATGAAACCCTCATGCACCGACTGGCACAAAAGGCAATGAATAAAACATGAGGGTTCCATGGCAGAGGTTACCGAGACCAACGAATTACATGCTATTATTATACTGAAATACAAACTGTTAATTAAACTTTATACGAATGAAACCTGCATCCAGTAACCTACACAACAAGGACATGATTATTCATGCAGGTTCCATACGGCCAACATGTTAAATAAAAGATAATCGTATGAAACCCGCATGCAAGGACTTACACAACAAGGACATGGATATACATGCGGGTTCCATAATGATTGACCACATAATGTCTGTTTTAAGATTCAGACCATATTGAGTTACAAACTATTAATTAAGTTATATCCGTATGAATTAATGCTACAACCATAATGGATATGAAGTATAAAGAATGCTCATTCTGATGTATTGAGGTGTAACAGTGTTTAGAAATCAAGCTTATGATTCCAGTAATATAAATGTACAATAGTATACACGTTCTTATGAACTGTAAGGGAAGGTAAAGCGTTTGACAGTAAACATACAAAACGAAACCCATTTGGCATGCTTCAGGATATTATTCGGATCAAACCGCAATCGCAGACCAACTATCAGCCAGAATGGTATGAATTTGCCACACCCGTGGTTCAACCCCGATCAAAAGCGCAACATTATTTCAAATGGGCCCTGATATTTCATGCCAGGCGGCAGGCAGCCGAAGCCTACAAATATTATGAAAAGGCCATCATACACCACAAAAAGCCACTTTACCTCAGACAAATGGCCCTGCTTCACCATGAAATGGGTTACTTGCGCGATGCCATGAAGTATATGCGCACGGCCCTTGACCTGGAAAAGCGGGAATACCAGAAAAAACAGAACAAAGCCCAAAAGCAGCGGGAACATTCCATTAGTGTAACTTATGGACTCGAATTCCACAATAATCCAGGTATGGTTGCAGGCAAGCATTTGGACCATTCACCCCGTCCAACCCATACGCGCCCGGACCACCGCTCCATCCATTACACTACATCGAGTGGATTCCATTTTACCCAAAACCACACCGGTTCCCAATGAGCCCCTTGCCTCAGGGGGAGATATGAAACAGGGGCCTTTACAAATAACAGCCGCATGTGGACAAGGTGGGTCGCCTCAATATATTAAGCCGCCATTGCATTGGGACCATCAAAGCAATGGGGCCCATGGGCAAATTGATATAACGATGTATTAAGGAATCAATATTATAAAATATTTTCACTGGTCTTGTCTGGCTGAGTTTGTTTGGAGCCATAATATTGAGGCTAAGCTGAAAGATCGATCCAGCAGGATTCAGGGAACCTGCTCATTTTGAAAAGTCTTACACATCCAATATAGAAGATCGGAGCAGGAGAATTGGCAGGAGGCAGATCAACAAGCTTATGGCGACTATTGTTGATCAGCCGAAACCTTGGGCAGGGTGAAGGTAAAGGTACTTCCCTGACCCGGCTTGCTGTTGACCCGCATCTGTCCGCCGTTTTTACTGACAAATTCTTTACACAAGACAAGGCCCAAGCCGGTACCTTCTTCCTTGTTCGTGCCATTAGAACTATAGGAGTGGCCCAATTCAAAGAGCCGGTCGATTTGGTCGGGTGCAATGCCCACACCGGTGTCTTTTACATGGAAGGCCCAACATTGTGTCTCATCTTCATGGCTTACTTTCACCTGTCCACCATTGCCGGTAAACTTAATGGCGTTGGAAACCAGGTTGCGCAGGACGGTAGTGATCATATTGTAATCGGCATATACCCAAATTTGGTCTGGCAGATCATTGACCAGGTCGATGTTTTTCTCACTGGCCCTTTCCTGATGAAAGGAAAGATTTTGCTCGACCAGCTGGTACATTTCAAAGGTTTTGGGGTAGACGCTAATTCGCTGCAATTGATTGCGCGACCATTCCAGCAGGTTGGAAAGCAATTCATAGGCATGGCGGGTGGTGGTATAGATGGATTTATGGAAGGTTTTGATTTTTTCCGGGTCCATCTGATCGCCTTTTCTTACCAGTAATTCGGACAGGCCCATCAGAGAGTTAAAAGGATTTTTCAGATCATGGGAAATGATCGAGAAGAATTTGTCTTTGCTGGCAATGGCCTGTTCCAACTCTGCCTGCTTATTTTTCAGATCCTGTTCAATGCTTTTGATCCGGGTGATGTCAGACTCCACTGCAATGACCCGCTCGATTTGGTTGTAGGCATTGGTAATCGGGGTAAGGGTGGTCTGAAAGTAGTAGACCTCACCTTCCGGGCTGGTGAAGGAGGATTCATAATTGAGGGATTCCTGTCTTTCAAACAACGCGCGCTTCAATTCTTCGCGGTTGTCATTCAAACCAAAGCTAAAGATATCCTGATCTATAAAGTCATCCGTACTCTTACCATAGACGCGATGAACAGCCTGGTTAACCCATTCAATCCGGCCGGTGGCATCTGCCAGAAAAACCAGGCTGTCGGTTTCGCGGGCGACCACCGACAATTGCCTGAGCTCTTTGTTGGCTTTTTCCAGTTTTTGCGACTGCTTGGCAATTTCACGGTTTTGGGAGCGAATCTTCTCGTTCTGGTCCGTCAGCCGATGATTGGTATGCTTTTTAACCCGATACCAGCGGTAGAGCAAAAAGGCTGCCCCAATGGCGATGATCCCTCCGATGATGGCGACCCATAAAAGCAAATTCTGGCGTTTAATCCTGGTTTGCTGAAGCTTATGTTTGGTCTCCAGCAATGCAATGCGCTTTTCCTTGTTTTCGCTGCGGTAACGGATTTGCCACTTGGCAATGTTATCGGAACTTTGCTCGGAATGAATGGAATCCTCAAACCGGTCATGGATTTTGTAATAATGCAGGGCCCGCTGTGGCCGGTTCATTTTTTGATAGATCTGATGGAGTTTTCGGGCGCAATCCCGGATAATGGTCTTATCGCCCAATTTCCGCGCCTGCTTTAAAGCCTTCTTCAGATGATTTAACGCTTCATCGGTCTGATTCCAGGTGTTGTAGCAAACCCCGAGGCGGTAAAGAGCTTCCACCTGGCCATCAGGGGCTTCAATCTGGTTGTAGATATTCAGGGCCCTTTCATAGCGTTTTTTGGCCGAGCGGCATTCATTGGTGCGGTTATGCAAGTTGCCCAGGTGCAGATAGGCCCCGGCAATGGCGTTTCGACGATTCATATCCCTGGAAATCTCCAGGCATCGAACGAAATAGTCTCGGGCGCTCTTCATGTGCCCCATCTGCTCATATACGGTTCCTAGGGTGTAATAAATTTCGGAAAGGGCCATTCGGTCATCAGCCTGCTCTGAAACCCTTTCAGCCCGGTAAAGATATTCAAGGGCCTTGTTAAGGCTGTCAATATCCCGGTATACCAGGGCAATGTTGTTTAAAGCGGTGGGAATCCCGTCCTGTTTTAAATCCTGCGCTTCGCTGATGCGCAAAAATCTGAAATAATGCTCCAAGGCCCGGTCATAATCGCCTAAATGTAAATAAGTGTTGCCCAGGTTGTTGTATCCCATTCCTACATGCCGCTCCCTGCCCAATTCCCGGGCATAATCGATATACTGCCTGATATTGTGAATCGACTGAAAATATTGCCCCTTGTTTTTCTGGACAATGCCCAGGTAATTATAAGCATTGGCCAGAAGAAATGTATCAGGGATTTGTTGGGCCGTTTGCTTAAAACGTCTGGCATAAATCACAGAGGAGTCGAACAGTCCGGTTACCTGGTATATCCTGGCCACCCGTCCATAAGTCTTGGCCAGAAGTGTTTGATCGGGAAAAGTATCCAGGACAGCAAGGGCCCGCCTTGCATATGTCAAGGCCTTATTGGGATTTTTATATTTATAGCTTTTGGCAAGTTCCTGTAAAATGTCCGCTTTTTCCGATCCTTCTGCCACGGACAATTGCTGCCGGAGGCTATCGGGTATTTTTGCCTGGTGTGTCGCACCAAAAGAAAACAAAGAAAAAGACAGAACAATAAAAACCCACTGCTTCAAATACATACCACTTATTTTAGGGAAATGATCCCTACGATCATTTCTTGCGGGTTAACCAAGATAAATTTAACCCGTTTTGAGATTTTTACAAACATCTTATCTTTTAAGTTACAGACAATATGGCTGTTATCCTACGTAAAAACACCCAATAATTTATTAAAGGCTCCAATCATGGGAACCGTAGAATTACGGAAGGCGGCTGTGGCCTTAAAAACATAAATACCTGATCATTATCATTTTATTGAATACATGCTAAATTGTCAGGTCTTTATTCCATTTTTTTCAGCAGGTTGGAGGCTTTTCCCGATCAAACACATCATGATGAAACCAAGGGTCGGGACACTTTTTATTCCCTTTTTTTGTTAGGCAGACTTTGACGCGATATGGAATTTTCAGTATATTGGCCAAGGGGGGTTATTTCATAAGTATATAACTTAATTAATAGTTTGTAACTCAATATGGTCTGAATCTTAAAACAGACATTATGTGGTCAA
>CAJXLK010000071.1 GCA_913055635.1 uncultured Bacteroidota bacterium | reverse complement strand
GCACCGCCAACCGCAGCAGGGTATTCCGGCGATCCTTGCCCAGGTAATACAAGCCGGAAATCAAAAAAGGCAGGATGAGGGGGAAAAACACCAGAATCAACCGGGCCTGGTCCCAGCGGGTTTGAAGGATGACAAAGGTAATGCCGGCCATCACCCCGACATAAATGCCCGTAAAAAGGAGGTATTTGTTTTTCCTGAATGCATAATACAGGGCCACCACAAAAAGCAAATAAGCAAGGATGGTCAGCAAAGTGGACGTATCAAGCATATCGGGGCGCAATCCCAAAAACTTATAGACGTGTTTGGACAAATACAACTCGGAATTGCCCCAGAAACGCTCAATAAAATCGACCAAACCTGCCTTGCCCTCGGAAGGGTTATAGGGATTCTTCAGCATGAGCCGGTTAAGCTGTGTGCCAAACTGATGGCTGGAGGTAACACCAAAGAACAAAGATTTTATACCGTTAAAAATCAGATAGAAAACACCCAATCCGCCCAGGGTATAGCCTATGTTTTTCCACTGCTTATGGAAGGCAAAAAACAGGACCACCGCAATGGTTGCCCCGTATCCAATGCTGCGGGTCTTGGCCAACAGAAGCAGCAACAAACCCAATACCAGGAACCTGATCACCCGCTGGCGAAGACCGGTAAAATCAGCTTCCCAGATATAGCGCAACAGATAATAGAACAAGCCTGCCTGAATCAACAGGAACAGGGCTTCAGAAAAAGTCCAGCTCGAATATTGAAGCAAATAGGCATTGGTTCCAAGGATAACCAGGGTAAAACCCAGAAGCAGGGCCGGAATTCTATCCTGAAAAGCCCGGAAAAAAAAGTACAGATGCCCCAGAATGAACAACCCGGAAAGGGCTTTTAAAAGGGTGACATTCAGGCCAAAGACCCAGATGAAAAAACTCAGCACAAACGGATACAAAGGCCCCTGGAAACCGGGGAAATCTCCATGGTGCAGCAACCGGGAGCCCCTTTTGATATAGGCCCCGTCATCGCCCATCAGGCTGACGTTAAAATGAAAGAGCAAAAAGGAAAAAAGCACGGTCAACACCACGGCCCCAATAAAGATCCTGCCCTGATGGCGGGTAAAAAAAGCATTAAGCTGATCGAGCAAATCCTTTTCCCCGGGCTTGTTGCGTTTGGTTTGCTTTTGCTTGTTTTTGGCCATACCTTTGGGATGTTAAATGTACCTCACGAATATAAATAAATTATGGTACTTACAAAAACGGGGGTATTCAGGGAAATCCGCATGCAGAAGACTTCAAAAGCCCCCGATAAAGCTTCCCCCTACCCGGGCCTTGTGCCACAATCATTTCATTGAACTGCAAGATACAATCATCTGCAAAATCCTGATTCAGCTTCTAATCAATGGAAACTTACCCTGATAGAATATCATGGTTTGATGTAACAGGAATTCATCACCGGGCATAAAAAAATCCGGTGCCTTTCGGTACCGGATGAGAAGGGGGTGGAAGATGGGACTCGAACCCACGCCCTCTGGAACCACAATCCAGCGCTCTAACCAACTGAGCTACATCCACCGTTTTCAGGTCAGCAAAATTAAAACTTTCTGTTGAAGTAAACCAATAATTTGGCGAAAAAATTTTGTCGCAAAGCCGCTGATCATAAAACTTGATTGTTTGCAAAATTTTACTAATTTTGAAACTGTCCTTTAACACTATGGAATACAACCGATTAATACAACCATCATTCATGTAAAATAAAACGCAATAAGCTATTATGAAAACTTATCAGACGGAACAAATCAGGAATGTTGTTTTATTGGGTAATGCTGGCAGCGGAAAGACAACGCTGAGTGAAGATATGCTTTACCGGGGCGGTGTGATCGAACGCAAAGGCTCCATCGAGAATCAAAACACAGTATCTGACTATAATGAAGTAGAACAGGAACATCTGAATTCAGTCTATTCTTCCCTGCTTTATACAGAATTTAAAGACCACAAAATCAACATCATAGACGCCCCTGGTGCCGATGAATTCATCGGCCAGGTGGTTGCCGGCTTCAATGCCGCTGATTCCGCCCTGATGGTGATCAACGCCCAAAATGGTGTGGAAGTGGGCACCGAAATTCATAGCCGCTATTGCGCCCATCATGACATGCCTTTCATGTTTGTGATCAACCATTTGGATCACGAAAAGGCCAATTTTGAAAAGACCCTGGAGAATATCCGCCAGAATTTTGGCAGCAAGGCTGTTGTAGCTCAATATCCGGTTAATGCGGGTACAGCCTTTGATACGATCATTGACGTGATCAACATGAAGATGTACCAGTACAACAAGGACCAGGGGACGATGGAAGAGAAGGAAATTCCGGAGGATCAGAAGAGCCAGGCCGATGAATACCATAACGCGCTGGTAGAAGCGGCAGCTGAGAATGATGAAGAGTTGATGGAGAAATTTTTTGAAAAAGAGACCCTGGATGAAGCTGAGATGCTGAAGGGGATTAAAGAAGGTTTGGCGGCCCGCGGGATGTTCCCGATCTTTTGCACCGCTGCGGAAAAAGGCATTGGGATTCAGCGGTTGATGGAGTTCATCATTGGATCGGCTCCCTCTCCCATTGAGCGGCCTACCCCTGTCACCGTCGACAACCAGGAAGTACCCTTCGATGCCAACGGGGCGACTTCCCTGTTTTTCTTCAAAACCTTCAATGAGCCGCACATCGGTGACATCAACTACTTCAAAGTCATGTCGGGTACGGTCAGGGAAGGAATGGATCTGGTCAATATAGTCACCCAGAGCAAAGAACGTTTATCTCAAATATACGCCGCAGCCGGCAAGAAAAGGAACAAAGTCCAGGAAATGGCTGCCGGCGACCTCGGGGCTGCTGTTAAACTCAAGGAAACCAAAATCAACCATACCCTGAATGAAGGCAAAACAGCCTATCAATTCCCCTCGATTGAATTTCCCGAACCCAAATACCGCACGGCCATCCGGGTGGTCAATGAATCGGACGAAGAAAAACTTGGGGAAGAGCTCAGCCGGATGCAACAAATCGATCCGACCATCCAGGTTGAATATTCCAAAGAGCTCAAACAAATCATCCTGCATGGTCAGGGGGAGCATCAACTGAACATTGTAAAATGGCATCTGGACAACATCTCCAAGATCGAGACCGAGTTTGTGGCCCCAAAAATTCCCTACCGGGAAACCATCACCAAAGTGTCTCAATCGAGCCATCGCCACAAGAAACAATCGGGCGGGGCCGGCCAGTTTGGCGAAGTCTATATGGTGATTGAGCCCCACAAGGAAGACGCGCCCGATCCCTCCAGCTATAAGGTCAATGGCACGGAAATATCGTTGAGCGTCCGCGATAAACAGGAATATGATCTGCAATGGGGCGGAAAGCTCATCTTCTATAATTGCATTGTTGGTGGAGCCATTGATGCCAAGTTTATGCCGGCCATCCTGAAAGGCATCATGGAGAAGATGGAGAACGGCCCCCTCACCGGCTCCTATGCCCGCGATATCCGGGTAGCCGTTTATGATGGCAAGATGCACCCGGTCGATTCCAATGAGGTATCGTTTAAAACAGCCGGTCGCAACGCTTTCGACAAGGCCTTTAAAAACGCTGCCCCCAAAATCATGGAACCCGTCTATGACATCGAAGTCCTTGTGCCTTCCGACCGCATGGGCGATGTGATGAGCGACCTGCAAGGGCGCAGAGCTATGGTGGAAGGCATGGACAGTGAAAGTGGATTCGAAAAAATCAAGGCCAAGGTACCCCTTTCTGAAATGCATAAATATTCGACTTCCCTGGGATCGCTCACTGGCGGCAGGGCCACCTTCACCATGACATTCTCCGAATATCAGCAGGTTCCGCCCGACGTTCAGGAAAAACTCATCAAAGATTTTGAAGCCCAAAAGGAAGAGGAAGAATAGCCTCTTCCTTGCTAACCACTACAGTCTGGCAAAAAGGCCGTCCCGTTCGGGGCGGTCTTTTTTTCCTCAGGCCTTTTCAATCAGGGCCCTGGTGATGCACATGGGGCCTAAAGCAGATTCACTTACATAGCAAGCAGTGGCTTAATAGAGCCGATAAGGTTTAGGGAAAATTTTAGGTAAGCCGTCCATTCCATATATGAGAGAAGAAGTGGCCTCACTCTCTGAAAAGATAGAGGAAGCCGCTGTATTGCTTGTTCTCATGCATCACCCCATCATAACCCCTTCCTTTGATCACATAGAGGTAAACCCCTTCGGCAGCGTCGCGGTTGCCATTGCGGACTTTCCCGCGCCAGCCTTCCCAGTCAAGGGGATCCCCATTGTAGCGATACACCAACTCGCCCGAACGATTGAATACCGATACTTCAATCCATTTCATCGAAACCAGACCGCGTTTGCCCCCTCCCGTCAAATTGCTGGCTTTGGGCAGGACAAAAACATCGTTGATGTTGTTGCCATCGGGGGTGAACACATTGGGGATCAAGGTAGAATCAATCCGTGAGGAATCAACCTGAATGTGATAGTAGGTGGTGCTGTCCTGGCAACCGTAATCATTTTCCACTTTCAAGCGGACCGGATACTTCCCGGGGCGATAGGAAGGGATTTCCGATTCCACCGGGGTTTGAGCTTCAGATTGCCACAATATGCTGTCTCTTCCCCGCAGGATATTCAATGAATCATTAAAACCCACCCAATGATAGCGGTCGGCATTCTTGGACTGATTTTCAAAAAGCACCTGTAACAGGGCCTCGTTCACATCCCGCTGGCTGTAGTCGACCCTGGCACCATCCGGGGTGAGCTTGTCGACATTAAAATCCGCTTTGACGGCTTTTGCCACCACCTCATAGATCGTATCAGAAGCTGAATTGCCAAAACGATTGGTCAGGTTCAGGTAATAATCGGAATCCTCATAAGGCATCTGTAATGGCGATCCAATATACCCCAGCACCCGTTGACCTTCATAAAGAGGCGTCTCGGGCCAGTATATATCCACATTGGCGCTGGCCTGCCATTGAAATTCGGAGAGCTCGTTTTTTAGGGTCATCTGGACCGTATCCCCCGGCAAGGCCGATAAGTCGATATACGGGTAATCCGGTAGCAGGAAATTTTCCAGCTCCAACTTAATCTGGTTGCAGGTATTCCTATACTCGGTGATTTCAAAATCGTTCAGGGTATCGACGACAATCCAGGCCCGGTAAGTCTGTCGAGTCAAACCTTCTCCGGTAACCTCCACTTCCAGGGCTTCCACTTGGTTGGTTAAATCACCCTGCTGATACAACCCTCCAAGATCAATGCGGGAGGCTTCCACCTGACCTTCTGACATCAGCGAATCAAAACGATAGGTGGCGGGATTGAAACGTTTCCACAAAAAACGGGAGGTGTCGCCCGTTGTATGGGTGGCTGCTATCGCTTTGGAAGCGTTCCCGGCGTGGAAGACAAAAATGGTGTCTTCTCCGTAACCTGTGTTGGTCGAATAATCAACGCTGTTCTGATACCCATAGATCTGGCCGGCGGCTGCCATGGGAAAGCCAACCAATACGCCCAGTAACAAAATTCGAAATAACATGGTTCTGCTGTTCATAGGGTCCTGAAATAAATCTTGCCAGATCACAATATTAACAAATAAAAAGGCAAATTGGCCCGGTATTTATTGAAAACTGAAGTGGGCCGCCTTTATTTTGCGGACCCGTTGAATTTTCAATCGTTGAAAAAATATCTTTGCATGAACTTGGCCGAAAACAAGAATGCCATTAATTTTACGGTTTATAAACAAACCGATAATAAACCGCATATCAGGTGGAAGACTATCTCAGCCGACTCAACGACGCCCAGAAAGAAGCCGCGACCAATTACCAGGGGCCTTCTTTGGTGATTGCCGGGGCAGGATCCGGTAAAACCAGGGTACTGACCTACCGCATTGCCTACATCCTGAACCAGGGAGTTAAACCCTGGAATGTGCTGGCCCTGACCTTTACCAATAAGGCTGCCACGGAAATGAAAGAACGCATCGCCGATATGGTGGGACAGGATAAGGCAAAAAAACTGTGGATGGGGACTTTCCACTCCATCTTCTCTAAAATCCTCCGGATGGAGCACCAGGCCATCGGTTATTCAAAGAATTACACCATATACGACGGGGTGGATTCCAAAAACCTGATCCGAAAAATCATCAAAGAACTCAGTCTGGATGAAAAAGTCTACAAACCCAACCAGGTTTTGGGCCGGATTTCTTCGGCCAAAAACAATCTGATCACCTACCAGTCCTATGCCAATAACAACCAACTGCTTAAACAGGATGAGCAGTCCAGGCGCCCCCGCATTTATGAAATATACCAACGCTATCATGCCCGGTGCTATAAGGCCGATGCAATGGATTTTGACGACTTGTTGTTGAACATCAACATCCTGTTTAGAGATCACCCTGAAATCCTGAAGAAGTATCAGCAGAAGTTTCAATATATTCTGGTTGACGAATACCAGGATACCAATTTCTCGCAGTACCTGATTGTGAAAAAGCTTTCCCAGAAGCACCGGAATCTTTGCGTGGTGGGCGACGATGCCCAAAGTATTTATTCGTTCCGCGGGGCCAAAATTGAGAACATCCTGAACTATAAGAAGGATTACCCGGATGCCCGGGTTTTTAAGCTTGAGCGCAATTACCGCTCTACCCAGACCATTGTTGATGCTGCCAACAGCATGATTCAGAAAAACGAGAATCAGCTGCACAAGCAGGTCTATTCCAGGCAACAGGTAGGGGATAAAATTGAGGTGATGGCCTCTTACACCGACACTGAAGAGGCCTATGGCATAGCCAGCTCCATCGCCGACAAAGTTCAGGCTGATGGCCTGGATTACAAAGATTTTGCCATCCTCTACCGCACCAATGCCCAGAGTAGAAATTTCGAGGAAGCGTTCCGCCGTTACAACCTGCCTTATAAAATTTATGGGGGCATCTCCTTTTATCAGCGCCAGGAAATCAAGGACATGCTGGCCTATTTCAGGGTAGCTCTCAATTACCAGGATGAAGAAGGTTTGTTGCGGATCATCAATTTTCCGGCCCGCGGGATAGGCAAAACCACGGTAGGAAAGATCCAACAATACAGCAACGAAAACGGGATATCCCTGTGGCAGATCCTCGAGAACCCAAACGGCTACCCGTTGAACATCACCAGCGCAGCGGAAGGTAAAATCAAGCGGTTTACAGAGCTGATCAGGGAATTTTCCCGGCTGAGCCGGGAAAAAGACGCCTATCAGGCAGCGATAACCATTGCCGAAAAATCGGGATTGATCAACGAATACAAAAACCCAAATACCATTCAGGAGCAGAATAAATTCGAAAACCTCCAGGAGTTGCTCAACGGGATCAAAGATTTTACCGAACGCTATGAAGGGGAAGGTGCCCCCACCCTGGAAGATTACATTGAAAATGTTTCGTTGATGACCAATGCCGACCGCGAAGACGATGAGGACCTCAACAAGGTAACGATCATGACGATGCATTCAGCCAAAGGCCTTGAGTTTAAGCGTGTCTATCTGGCTGGAATGGAGGAAGGCCTTTTTCCTTCCCAGATGTCTATGGGCACCGACAAAGAACTGGAGGAAGAACGCAGGCTGTTTTATGTAGCCCTGACCCGGGCCCAGGAAAAAGCCATTCTTTCCTATGCCAACAACCGTTATAAATGGGGGGTTTCGGGTAAAACCCAACCCAGCCGGTTCATCTATGACATCGATCCCCGTTATTTGATCTTCCCGGAAACAGATGATTATGATGAACAGGATGATGCCGATCCCACCGCGGGACATGCACAAAAGAAATCCCCCGGTAAGTCCGCCCAATCTCGCCCCAGCAAACCATCACCGGGAATGGATAACCACCGCAACCTGACCAAAATAAATAGCCGGCCAAAGGCCCAGCCCGCCAATGATTCCCAAACCACCTACCAGGGAGAACTTCAGGTGGGCATGTGGGTGCACCACGATCGCTTTGGCAAAGGCAAGGTCATCAACATTGAAGCCAATCCCCCCAACACCAAGGCCACTATCTTCTTCTCCGATTACGGCCAAAAACAACTGCTGCTCAAGTTTGCCAAACTCAAAATAATCTCCTGATAATTTGTTATCAACTCAAAAACAACTATTTTTGTAGAAATTTTAAGCCCAAAGCAATGGAATATAACACAACGCAAAAACGGCTGGTATTGCCGGAATATGGAAGAAACATCCAAAAACTGGTAGAATATTGCAAGACCCTTGAAGACCGGGACGAGCGGAACCGGATGGCCCAGACGATCATCACGATCATGGGCAGCATCAACCCCCATTTCAGAGATATGGCCGATTTTAAGCACAAGTTATGGGATCACCTGCAAATCATCTCCGAATATGAGCTGGACATCGACTCCCCGTATGAAGCCCCTCCCAAAGAAACATTGCGCAGCGAACCTGATCCGGTCCCTTACAACAATTACCCCATCCGATACAAGCATTACGGCAAAACCATTGAATTCCTCGCCCAGAAAGCGGCCGAATACGAGGAAGGAGAAATGAAAGACACCCTGATCCAGGTCATTGCCAATCATATGAAAAAAAACTTTGTTACCTGGAACAAGGATTCTGTCTCAGATGATCAGATTTTCGACGACCTGGAAAAACTCTCGGGCAACCAGATTAAAGTCAACCGAAACAACATCCAGTTGACCGATAGCAAGGACATTTTTTCCAAGTTGAACAAGAAAAAACGCACCCCCCGAAAAGGAAAAAGCAACAACAATAACGGCAATTCCAAAAATTTTAATTAGAGCATGGGCTCATTCGTGATCAAAGGGGGTAAGCCACTGCGAGGCTCCCTGTCACCGCAAGGAGCCAAGAACGAGGCCCTTCAGGTCATTTGTGCCACCCTGCTGACCCCGGAAAAGGTGACGATTCATAACATCCCCAACATTCGGGATGTCAACAAGTTGCTGGACCTGATCAAAAGCCTGGGGGTGAGTGTCACCCGGGAAGGCCCCGGCAGCTATAGTTTCCAGGCAGAAAAGATCCATTTTGACTATCTGCATTCTCAGGAATACATTGAAAAGGCCGAGGGGTTGCGGGGCTCGATCATGGTGATGGGACCTCTGCTGGCCCGGTTCGGCAAGGGTTATATACCGCGGCCCGGGGGCGATCGCATTGGACGGCGGCGCCTTGACATTCACTTTCAGGGATTCGAAAAACTGGGGGCCCGCTTTGTCTTCGACCCCAAGGACCATTTTTTCCGGGTGGAAGGAGCCCGGCTCCAGGGCACTCAAATGCTTTTGGAGGAAGCATCAGTGACGGGCACCGCCAACATCATTATGGCGGCGGTCAGGGCTGAAGGCACCACCCAGATCTACAATGCAGCCTGTGAGCCCTACATTCAGCAGCTGTGTCGAATGCTTAACGCCATGGGGGCAGATATATCGGGGGTAGGCTCCAATCTGCTTACCATACGCGGTGTTGATCAACTGAAGGGGTGTACCCACACCATCCTGCCCGACATGATTGAAGTGGGCAGCTTCATTGGCCTGGCCGCCATGAACCAATCCGAGGTGACCATCAAAAACGTTTCCTACGACAACCTGGGCATCATTCCCCAGTCGTTCCGCCGCCTGGGTATTGACGTTCAGAAAAAAGGCAACGATATTTATGTGCCCCGCCACGACCACTATGAAATAGAGACCTTCATCGACGGGTCAATCATGACCATAGCCGATGCACCCTGGCCGGGGCTTACTCCCGACCTGCTCAGTGTCATGCTGGTGGTGGCCACCCAGGCCCGCGGCAGTGTTTTGATCCACCAGAAAATGTTTGAAAGCAGGCTCTTTTTCGTCGACAAACTAATTGACATGGGCGCCCA
>CAJXLK010000070.1 GCA_913055635.1 uncultured Bacteroidota bacterium | reverse complement strand
AACTGCCTTAATGCATTTGATAAAATCTTTACCGCCTCCGCTCTGGAGGGATGCAACCGTTTTCTTAGCCATAGTACCTCCTATTTGATCTCTTTATGAACCGTTTTTTTCTTTAAATACGGGTTGTACTTTTTCAACTGAATTTTACTGGGGGTATTCTTTTTGTTCTTGGTGGTGATGTATCGGGATATGCCGGGAACCCCCGTTTTTTTCTGCTCGGTGCATTCCAGTACAATCTGTACCCGGTCTCCTTTTTTCTTGGGTGAAGCCATATCGCTTAATTTTTTTAGATTTTTTCAATATAACCTTTGCGCTTAGCCTGTTCCAATGCCGCCCGCACACCTTTCTTGGTGATGATCCGCATTCCAGCGGCCGATACATTCAGGGTAATCCAACGATCCTCATCGGGCAGGTAGAACTTCTTCTTAAACAAATTGGGATAAAACACCCGTTTTTGTTTCTTGTTGGAGTGCGAAACATGATTGCCCACCAAGCCTTTTCTTCCGGTTATTTGACAAATTCTTGACATTGTGTTCGAGGTTTTCGTTTTTAACGGTTGGCAAATTACGGGAATTTTGTTCAAATTTTCAAATTCTTGGGCCAGATTTTTCAAATTTCATTGCCGATCATTCGAATCAACATCACCAGGGCGGTGTTGGCGGCTTTGTGTACATTTAGGTCTCGCTGGCTGCCGAAGTGATACAGGCGGGAAGTGGTGTGATCTCTGCCGGCCACAGCGATCCAGGTGGTGCCGACTTTTTTTTGCGGTGTGCCCCCTGACGGACCAGCAATGCCCGATACCGCGATTGCATAATCGGTTTGGAAGAGTTCGAGTGCCTTGCTGGCCATTGCTTCCACCACTGGCTGGCTGACGGCGCCATGATCGGATAACAGGTCGGAGGATACCCCAAGGATGCGTTGTTTGATGGAATTGCTGTAGGCCACCAGGGAACCGGCAAAATAACGGGAACTGCCCGGAACTGAAGTGATTCGTCCGGCAATCTCTCCGCCGGTGCAACTCTCAGCTGTGGAGACCCACTGGTGGTTGGCCGCCAGCATTTGACCAAGCATTTCTTCCGGGGGTTGATCGCCGGTGTAAACCACATACCGGCCTGCCACATCTTTCAGCCTGGAAAAGTGGGCATCCAGGGTTTGGCGAAGTTCACCGGCATCCCCACTCCGCCCGCTGAGCCTTAGCTTCACCAGTCCCCCACTGGGCAGATATGCCAACTGCATCCGGGCGGGCAGTTGCTGCTCGAGTGACTTTAACCTTTCGGCCAGGTGGGCCTCAGGAATACCCTGTGTGACAAGTATCTGCTGTTCATAAAAATCTTCCAGCCCAATGCCCTGCACTGCAGGCAGAATCGCCTGGCGCATCATCTGGCGCATTTCAGCCGGTACCCCCGGCATGAAAAAAAAGCGAACCCCGCCCTTGTCCAACTCAATGCCCGGAGCCGTCCCTACCTGATTGATATAAATGCGGCTGCCTTCAGGGATTTGAGCCTGCTGGGCATTGATATCGCTCATGCGGTAGCCGCGTTCAGCCAAATATTGTTGCATCCGCCGGTAAACCTGTTCATCTTCCTTCCAGCGGACATTAAAAAAACGGGTGATGGCCTGGCCCGTGACATCATCCCGGGTGGGCCCAAGCCCCCCGGTGACAAAAATCATGGCCGAGCGGTCAAGGGCCTGTTCCATCACCGATACAATAGCAGCTGTTTGATCGCTTACGGTGGTGATACGCTGAACTTCCAGACCCAAAGCAGTTAGCTGCCGGGCCATCCATTGGCCATTGGTATCGGCCGTCTGCCCAATTAACAGTTCATCTCCAATGGTAATGATCTCAGTCTTCATATTGCCTGGCTTTTGGATTGACCCGTGCTGCCCTGTAAATGCCTGATCCGCTCCAGCAAAGGCGGATGCGAATAATGAACCTTCACATAAACGGGATGGGGTGTTAGATTACTTAAATTATTAACAGATAGCTTTTTGAGAGCTTCAACTAAATTATTGCTTAAACCATAGCTGCGGGCAAACGCATCCGCCTGCAATTCATGCTTCCTGGAGAGGTGATTCATGCCGATGCCCAGCACCATCGAAATGGGACTGTAGAGCATGCTAAAGGCAATCAGCCCGATATGAAAACTCGGCGATGCCACACCCAGGGCTTTTGAAAGGGCCGGCGTATGAATAAAAAGCGAGAGCAGATACAGGGTGATGCCGGTATGGGCAATGGAAATCAATAAGTTGATCCGTGTATGGCGTTTGCGGTAATGCCCCATTTCATGGGCTAAAACAGCAAGTATTTCGGATATGCCCATCTTATCCAACAGGGTATCAAAAAGAACAATGCGCTTTTGCCGGCCCAATCCGCTGAAAAAGGCATTGGCCTTGGTCGATCGCTTTGACCCATCCATCACATAAACCTCGCGCAGGGGAAATCCAACCCGCTGGCACAACCCAACAATTTTCGCTTTAAGCTCGTCTCCCTCCAGGGGTTTGAGCTTGTTGAACAAAGGCACGATCCAGTGGGTATAAAACATGGTCATCAACACGGTAAACAGGGTCACCAATCCCCAGGCAAAAATCCAGAAAAGGTGGCCGGTTAAATGATAGAACCCAACCACCAGGATCAATAAACCTCCGCCCAAAAGCCCGAAAAGGACATATCCCTTTAATTTATCACCTATAAAAGTCTTCACGCTGGTCTTATTGAAACCGTACCTCTCCTCAATCACAAATGTGTCATAAATGGCAAAGGGCGTATTAACCAGATCATAGGCCAGCAGCAGGATGGCGAAAAACACCACGGGCATGAGCAACTCATGGGTGGTAATCTGGCGGGCCAGCTGGTCGACTAAGGCAAAGCCTCCCCATGCCAAAAAAACCAGGATCAACAACAAGTTAAAAGTTGAAGATATAAAGGAAAGCTTTTGGTTATCGGCGTCATACTTCTGAGAGCGTTGATATTCCTTCTCAGGATAGATTCCCTTCAGCTCTTCCGGCAACTCCATGCTGCGATGGCGGGCATTAAGGTACTCCAGGTATTGTTCGGCCAGGTAATTGACCACCAAAATGGCAATGATCAGATAAAACAAGATTTGTGGGGTGCTCATCCTAATTGGTTTGAAGGTTTGACAGCAGGGCAAAATTAGAAAAAATCCAACAAACCATACAATCAACCCCGCTAAGCGGGGTGGTTTCATCTTTCGACCCCGCTAAGCGGGGTCAGTTTCAGCGGGGTGGTTTCATCTTTTGACCCCGCTAAGCGGGGTCAGTTTCAGCGGGGTGGTGGCAGGAAGGATTCCCCAGCAATAAAGGAGGGCTAGATGGGCATTTGCCGGTCGAGCTGCTGGAGTTTTTCCTGGCGCTCTCTTAATATTTCAAGGTATTCGGCAGCCTTTTTGTGATATTGGATTTCCTGGGCCCGGTTGATCCATCTAATGGCCTGGTCAATCTTACCCATCATTTCAAGGGCAAATCCGATGTTGTAGGCAGCCCGGCGGGCCAGTTCTTTATTTGGGCGGGTAAAACTCTTCTTCCACAAATCAATGGCCTTTTGCCATTGGTTTTGTTCGACGTAATCCCTGGCTTCCCTGAAATTTCTGCTTCCCCGGGCATAATAGGTTCGGGTTTGTTCTTCCCAGAAGGGGAACATGATTTGCCCCATGTCGTAACCCGCCCAGTAGGCAGAGAGGCGGAAGGCCCGGTTCAAACCGATCAGTCGATGGATGGCATCGCGCTCAGTGGCCCCGACAGATTCCCAGACAAATTCTTCATCGTATTGGGATTGATGGACAATTTTTTGCTTACCGGGATGATACAGCTTCCAATGGATTTTGGCCTGAACCTGGTAGATGAAATAGAAGGAGGCTGACCCATAATCGTACATGATTTCCCGCTCCAGGCTATCGCTCAAGATGAAGGGGTGCACCAGGGCTACAGCGTCAAGGCCGAGGCTATCAGAGATATGACGCACTTGTGCCCGCGAGAGGGTATCGCTGGATGTTGTTACACCGCTGGTATCCAACAACTTCAGGCTACGGGGGTTAAACCGGGGTGAATTGACCGCCACATCCATCAGGCCGGTCCAAAATTGCTGGGTGGCATCGACGTTTGGTTGAGGGGAGCCGGTTCGCGTATTGACCTGCATCAGGGGCGAAGGTACCACATATCCCACGGTAAAGACCTCATCAGGGAAAACCATTTCGGCGGGCTCCAGCACATCGGTCTTCATCTTCCGGATGGGGCTGCACCCTGCCAAAATGGCGATCAACCCGAGCACTATCCATATATAGGGTATCTTTTTCATAGCCTTGACAAAGGTTGATTGAAAGCACAGGCGGCGGCCTAATATCTTGGCTTCGAGTCCTTAAGTATTCATCCCGCCACAAACATGAATCACCTGGCCGGTAACATAGGATGAAAGGTCAGAAGCCAGGTAGACGGCGGTATTGGCAACATCTTCAGGCTTACCGCCCCGCTTAAGGGGTATCAGGTCGGCCCATTTATCCTTGACCTCATCGCTCAACTGGCCGGTCATCTCAGTAATGATGAACCCGGGAGCAATGGCATTACAGCGTATATTTCTCGATCCCAGCTCCTTGGCCACCGATTTGGTGAAACCAATGATGCCGGCTTTGCTTGCCGAATAGTTGGATTGTCCGGCATTGCCGCTCACTCCCACTACACTGCTCATATTGATGATGGAGCCGGACTTTTGTTTCAGCATGCTGCGCTGGACTGCCCTGGTGAAATTGAACACCGACTTAAGGTTGACATTGATCACTGCATCCCACTGTTCTTCACTCATCCGCATCAGCAGGGTATCCTGAGTGATGCCGGCGTTGTTGACCAGTACATCAATGCGTCCAAAATCCTTCAATATTTGATCCACGGTTTCCTGGGTCTGCTGCGTATTGCTGGCATCCGAAGCATAGCCCCGGCAGGTCACCCCGAGTTGTCCAATTTCCTGTTCGGTGCTGGTCATCCCCTCATCCCTTTTGAGATCGGTGAATGCAACATGGGCTCCTTCCCGGGCAAACTTCATGGCGATCGACTTGCCGATGCCCCTGGAAGCACCTGTTATCAAAGCCGTTTTTCCTTCAAGTAGTTTCATACATGCGCTTTTTTTTGGTTTGCGGCAAATATATATGCAAATTAAAAAAAATAGAGGTTCACTGGAAAAAAATCGGCTCCCTGGCCGAAGAAAAACCCGCTACTGAAATCGATTGCTGATAGGACAATGGCAAATATAAAGTTGTTCATTGGCTTCAGAATCATTCAGCTGTATACCCCAGACTCCCTGGCGGTTAGCGGCGGCTGCCGGGGGTAATCCCTGTCGGATTAATGAATGAATGCTGACCGACTTCCATTAATTTGCATCTGATAATCAAAGCAAAAATCAATGGGTTAATGCTGCCTGACCTCCGTCAGGGTAACTTTATAAACCACTGAAGTATAAGGGGGCACAATACCTGTAGAGGAGCCGGTCTTGCCAAAAGCCACATCAGATGGCAAAATGGCAAGGGCCTTTTCCCCTTCCCGCATTTTGCCGATCACTTCTTCTATGCCCTTGATCACCTGTAATTCGTGTCCGTATACAAATTCAAAAGGTTGTTTGCGTTGTTTGGTCGAATCAAAGAATTTACCGTTCAGGAATTTGCCCTCATAGTGGACCACCACTGTATCACCTTCCTCTACTTCAGGGCCTGTTCCGGGTTCGAGAACGATATGATACAGCCCGGATTGAGTGGGTTGGGCATCAATTTGTTTTTCCTCCAGGAATTGTCTGAGCAGTACCTTTTCATAATCGCCAAAATCTTCAATCCAGTTGAGAAAGGCCTTTTTCTCCTTGCGAAATTCCCTGGCCCGCTGCACTTCAAGCAGATCAACGGTGATCTTCATGCTGTCGCCCCTGGAAAAAAAATCGGGCAGGCTTGATTCAAGGGTTTTTTTAAAAAAAGGGGCAGCAGGCATGATAAATGAAGCTTTCTCGCCTTTGGAGAGCATCAAAAAACAATCATCGATTGAACCTTCATAAGCCGGGCGGGTAACCTGAACCGTTCTTCGGCCCTGAAAAAAAGTGGAATCCTCCAGGGTATGGTAGCTGATGTTGGCGGTGATGTAGTCGCCGGTTTTGACCTGCTTTTTGCTGTTGCCAAATGAATGAAGTTTGTAGTAGATGCCTTCTGAAGTTTTGCTGTATCCTGGATAGGGGCTCTTCTGACTGCAGGAGAACAGCATTAGTCCGGCTATGGCCAGGATGACATACAATTTGCTCATAGCTGCCAAATTTGTGGATAAAAATAAGATGATTTCAGAAGGATTGCAAATGATTAATCCCGTATTTTTTGGCGGGAAGCTTCCAATACAGCCACATCGTAGAACAGTATAGCACGGGCAGGGATGCGCTCTCCGTCGCCAACCAGGCCATGTGCCATATGTGGGGGCACGATGATGCGGGCATGATCGCCCTGATGGAGGAAATGCATGGCTTCCTGTAAACCCCGCGTGGCCCCTTCATGGCCCACCCGAAAAATTTTGGCCCCGGTCGAGTCAGAACTGTAACACAGGGTCCCGTCCAAAAGCCGAATTTCATAACGCAATTTCACATACATGCCCTCGCGTATGGGGGGACCTCCGCCCTGCTTGTTGATCATGTACCACAAACCCGAACCGGTTTGTTCCATCTGCCAGCCTCGCCTTTTAACAAAACTGCGAATCCGCTCCTGGTCTTTCTCTGCCAAAAACTGGTTGACCTGCTTTAGGTTATCTTCTACATTGGTCTTTTTTTCAATTTCTTCCAAGTCATAGGATTTCGGATTCGAATGGTAATTCATCAGCACGATCCCCCCGGCAATGGCCAGGGTAACCAAAAGGATAAGCCCCGCGAGGATATATCGTCTTTTAATCTGCATGGGAAAGACAATTGGCTTTTAGCTGATTTTTATAGTCGGACAACAGGGACTCAAATTTGTTGAGGGTGTCCTCGAGGGGCAATTCAGAGTATCCCCCGGCCGCATTTTTATGGCCTCCTCCGTTGAAATGAGCGGTGGCAAAATGATTGGCATAAAAATCGCCTTTTGAGCGGAAAGAAATTTTGACATAGCCTTCCTGTTCAATGAAAATGGCAGAAAACATCACACCACTGATGGACAGGGGGTAATTAACAAATCCCTCGGAATCACCCGATTTATAATTAAAATGGTTCAATTCACTTTGGTTGATGCTAATATAGGCAGCTCCAAACTCCGGGAATACTTTAAGTTTGGTATTCAAGCAGTATCCCAGCAGCCGCATGCGGTCGGCCGAATAATTATCATAAACCCGCCAGTAGATGCGATCCTTATCGATGCCTTGTTCTATAAGCCGGGAAACCACGTAATAGGTATCGGGCAGGGAAGAATTGTAGCTAAACGATCCGGTATCGGTCATGATGCCGGTATAGAGGCATGTAGCCACATTGCGGGTAATGGACTGCTCACCGTCCATGGCCACCAACAATTCATACAACAATTCACAGGTTGAGCTTACCTGGGTTGTGGAAACCATCCAATCGGCAAAAGGTTCCGGGTCGGGATGGTGGTCTATTAAAACTTTGGGGACCCGTGCCTGACGAAAATCTTCCTCCAGGTGCTGCAACCGGTCAAGGACATTAAAATCAAGAAAAACAATCATTTCCGCCCGGTGAAGCTTTTCAATGGCCGCCTGATGGTTTTGGCTGGCCAGAAGAATTTGATCATTCCCGGGCATCCATTGTAAAAAACCCGGATATTCATTGGGTACCACCAAATCTACCCGATGGCCCCGACGGGATAAATAATGATACAGCCCCAGGGTTGAACCAATCGCGTCGCCATCCGGATTGTAATGGGTGACGATTAAAACCTGTTGAACATTTGCCAGCTGACGTTGTACCCCTTCTATTGTCTGTGGATCTATTCGTTTCACAGGTTGGGTTTTAAAAAAACAACAAATTTAAAATAAATGACCAAATTTACCATTAACAGGAAATATTTTCTAATTTAGAAAAAAAAATTCTTATGGAACAAACATTTGCACTGATCAAGCCCCGGGCTTTCCATGAGAACCTGACCGGTCCCATCCTTAACCTGTTCAACACCGCCGGATTCAAGATTGGTGCCATCAAGAGCTGGTGGTTAAGCGACCGGGAAGCCCGTCAGTTATATGGCATCCACCAGGGAAAGCCGTTTTATGAGGATCTGCTGACCTACATGATTTCGGGTCCGATTGTGGTAATGGTTCTGGAAAAGGATCATGCCGTAGCTGATTTGCGCAAACTGGTGGGAAATACCGATCCCCAAAAAGCCGAAGCCGGGACCGTACGAAAACTATTCGGGCTGAATGCCCGGCAAAATGCAGTTCATGCCTCCGACAGCCCTGAGAATGCGGAGAAGGAAAGCGCCTTGTTTTTTGCTCAAATGGAAAAATATGAACCCCGGGGCATCTCTTTCGGAAAAGTTCACCGGAAGGAAGAAAGCTAACGCAGGATAATTTCATCAATGACTTCGCCCCCGGCCTGTTGATTAAGGCGAGATACCAGTGATTGACGAACCATCGACAACTCATCGCGGGCCACCGATGAGTTCATATAAACATAGAGTTTGCCCTCTTTAATAAAGAGGCGATTGGTTTTTCTGGCGATCAGGGTGCCGACCACCTCCTTCCATGAACGGATCAGCCGCACTTCCTTAAGCTTGCCGTTCATATCCAGGGCCTCAATATACTGTTCAATGACTTCACCAAGCCGTTGGGTATTTTTCCTTCTCATAATCAGTTATTTGCTTGTTCTACCTGGCCACCTGTGCTCACGCGGAAAAGGCGGTAATCGGTTTGGCGGTCAACCAGCAATTCTTTGACCCGTTGTTCACTGGTATCGGTCAGGAAAATCTGTCCGAAATGTTGATCCGAGACCAGTTGGATAATCTGATCGACCCGCTGGTGATCAAATTTATCAAAAATGTCGTCCAATAATAAAATGGGAGGAATCTTTTTTACTTTTTGGATGAATTCAAATTGAGCCAGCTTAAGAGCAACCAGGAAGGTTTTCTGCTGGCCCTGAGAGCCGGCCTTCTTAATGGGATGTCCGTCGATGGTTAATTCCAGGTCATCTTTATGGGTGCCCACGGTGGTATGTTGGAGCACCCGGTCTTTTTCAATGGCCTGGGTAAGAAGCTTTCTGAAGTCGTCTTCATGGAGCTGCGAGCGGTACGCCAGGCCCACATTTTCGCGGGCACCGCTGATGGTATGGTAATAGCGCTGAAAGACCGGGATCAGCTCATCAGTGAATGAGCGGCGCTTTTGGTGAATCGTGGCGGCCAGCTGGATCATCTGTTCATCCCATATATCAATCGAATCGGTATCAAAATACCCGCTGCGGGCAAACTCCTTTAAAAGCCGGTTCCTCTGGGTCAAAGCCCGGTTATAGCGTATCAGCTTGTCCAGGTAATCCTTGTCATACTGGGAAATAACCCGGTCCATGTATTTGCGCCGCTCTTCGCTGCCCCCTGAAATCAAAACACTGTCCACCGGAGAAATCATCACCACCGGCAATAATCCAATGTGCTCGGACAACTTCTGATAATCCTTCTTGTTGCGTTTGATCTGTTTCTTTTTCGAGCGATGTATGCTACAGTAAATGGATTCTTTTTTGGAAAGGCGTTCAAACCGGCCCTGTAAAACGGCAAATTCTTCATCATAATGAATGTTTTGCTGATCAACCGCATTGAGATAGCTTTTACACATGGACAAATAATAAATGGCATCCAATACATTGGTCTTGCCTACCCCATTGGGCCCCACCAAACAATTCACTTTCCGGGAAAACTCCATTTCCGCCTGGCGATAATTTTTAAAATGGGTCAGAAACAAAGACTTTAAAAGCATAGCATCGGTTTTAACACGATCAACCAAAAAATGATGGTAATTTTAAGGGTAAATATTTCAAAATAAACGGCAAAAAAATTAGTTTTGCAGATCAAAATTCAAAAATAGACAAAAAACCACAGGAAAAATGAGCAAAAAGAAAAAAGATGCCCAGCCCGAAGAACTGGAATCGGTTGAGAATGTCCTGACCCGTACGGAGCAATTTATAGAAAATCACCAAAAAACCATTACCACTGTGGTACTGACCATTGTGATTTTAGTCGGGGCCTATTTGCTGTTCAACCGCTATTACATGAAGCCCATGGAAAACGAAGCCAAGAGTCAGATGTTCCGGGCAGAGCAGTATTTTGCCAGGGATTCTTTCCGGCTGGCGCTCAACGGGGATGGCAATTACCTGGGTTTCAAAGATATTATAGAAGAATACGGGATCACCAAGTCGGCCAAT
>CAJXLK010000069.1 GCA_913055635.1 uncultured Bacteroidota bacterium | reverse complement strand
ACCTTTACGTCCCCGTTGACCAACAGATTGACCGAGAGCACGCCCAAAAAATTGATCAGAAGCAACAGTTTATACAACATAACGGATGATATATTTTATGTTTGGCTAAATATAAGGATTTTAAGAAATAATAACAAAATATCAACAGGAGAAATCAACATCTTGTTAATAATTCAAGGGTTTTGTTAACAACATGTCGGTTTTTCCGGGGAACCCTTTCCATGCTGCTTTAGCCCGGCAAAAGGGGAATTGCGATGCATCCTGCACCTGCCAGTTCCTTTTATGCTTCCGGTTCACTCTCAATGCAATACGATGATGCCTGGATTTATGTTTCATTGCCCCCCTCATAATTCTTCTTTGAGGAAGCGGGCGGTATAACTTTCCCTGCACCGGACAATTTGTTCGGGGGTACCCTGGGTAAGAATTTCACCCCCGCGGTTCCCTCCTTCTTTGCCCAGATCGATGATGTGGTCGGCCATTTTGATCACCTCCATATTGTGTTCAATCACAATCACGGTATTGCCTTTGTCCACCAGGGAATTCAGCACATTGAGCAACACGCGCACATCCTCAAAATGAAGGCCTGTAGTGGGTTCATCAAGGATGAAGAGGGTTTTGCCGGTACTTCGTTTGGAGAGTTCGGCGGCCAGTTTGACCCGCTGCGATTCACCTCCGGAGAGGGTGGTCGAGGGCTGGCCCAGGCTGACATATCCAAGCCCCACATCCTGCAAGACCTGGAGTTTATCACGAATGGAGGGTATTTGGCCAAAGAAATCGACCGCCTGGTTGATGGTCATGTCCAGGACCTCGCTGATGTTTTTCCCTTTATAGCGCACTTCGAGGGTTTCCCGGTTATAGCGGCGGCCGTTGCAATCCTTGCAGTGGACATAGACATCGGGCAGAAAATTCATTTCAATGACCTGGACCCCGGCCCCTTTGCAGGTTTCACAGCGTCCGCCTTTAAGGTTAAAAGAAAAGCGGCTGGAGGCATACCCCCGGATTTTGGCTTCCGGGGTGGCGGCAAAGAGGTTGCGGATATCGGTGAACACCCCGGTATAGGTAGCCGGGTTTGAGCGGGGGGTGCGCCCCAACGGGCTCTGGTCCACTTCAATGACTTTGTTGAGGTGGTCGAGCCCTTCAATGGCATCGTAGGGCAAGGGCTGCTTGAGAGAACGATAAAAGCTGCGGCTCAGGATGGGCTGAAGGGTCTCGTTGACCAGCGAGGATTTGCCGCTGCCGGAAACCCCGGTTACACAGATCAATTTGCCCAGGGGAAAATCCACATCGATGTCTTTGAGGTTGTGGCCCCGGGCCCCTTTAAGGGTTAAGTGATCATGATTGTGGTTCCTGCGGGTTTGGGGCACCTCTATGTTTTTACGCCGGTTCAGGTAATCGCCTGTGAGCGAGGGCATATTTTTTATTTGCCCGGGGGTTCCCTGGGCCACGACCTTGCCACCTTTATTGCCGGCGTAAGGACCCATATCAACCACATGATCGGCAGATAAGATCATGCCTTTATCATGTTCGACCACCATGATGGAATTGCCATTTTCACGAAGTTTCTTCAGGGAATTGATCAGGCGGTGGTTGTCGCGCTGATGGAGGCCGATACTGGGTTCATCGAGGATATAGAGCACATTGACCAGCTGGCTGCCGATCTGGGTGGCCAGGCGGATGCGTTGGCTCTCTCCGCCAGAGAGGCTTCGGGAAGGGCGGTCCAGTGTCAGGTATTCGAGGCCCACCTCCAAAAGGAAATACAGGCGGTTGCGGATCTCCTTGAGCACATCCCGGGCAATGGTCCGCTGTTTGTCGCTAAGGCGATCCTCCAGGTGCTCAAACCAATGGGTCAACTCCCGGATGTCCATCTGGGCAAGCTGGGCAATATTTTGGCCATCGATCCGGAAATAGAGGGATTCTTTTTTCAGGCGACTGCCCCCGCAAACCGGGCAGGTTACCTTTTTGATGTAGCGTTCGGTCCAGCGGGATGAGCCTTTGTTTTTATTGACATGGTGGCTGTGGTAAAGGTAGTTGACCAGGCCGTCGAACTTAAGGGCATATTTGGAAGTGCGGCCCAACGGGGTCGATTGCAGGCGAAAAGATTCCTGGGAGCCGTAAAGGATGATGTCCATGGCCTGGCGGGGAATATCACGGATGGGGGTATCCAGGGTAAAGCCGTATTTTTGGGCGATGGCATCCAGTTGCCAAAAGATCAGCACGTCCTTGTAACGGCCAAAAGGCTCAATGCCGCCTTCGCGGATGCTCTGCTGTGGGTTGGGGATGGCCCGCTCCAGGTCAATGTCATCGATCACCCCCAAACCGTTGCACCGGGGGCAGGCGCCCTTGGGCGAGTTAAAGGAAAAGCTGTGGGGAGCCGGCTCATCATAGGCCATGCCGGTTGTAGGACACATCAACTTGCGGCTGAAATAACGCATCTGTCCCGTATCATAATCCATCAATACCATAACCCCACGACCCTCTTCCATGGCCGTTTTCACCGAGGCCTTCAGCCGCTTCTCCTCCTTCTGTTCAACCTGCATCTTATCGACCACCAACTCTATATCGTGGCTCTGGTACCGCTGCAACTTCATCCCCTGTTGCAATTCCTTCATCCCACCATCCGTGCGCACATGCAAATACCCCTTTTTGCGGTATTTCTCAAACAACTCCTTGTAATGCCCCTTGCGCCCGCGAATCAGTGGTGCCAATACATAAACCTTCCGGCCCTGAAATGAGCGGGTGATCAGACGAACAATCTGCTCGTCGGTATATTTGACCATCTTCTCGCCAGTTTGATAAGAATAGGCCTCTGCTGCCCGGGCAAACAACAGGCGCATAAAATCATATACTTCCGTGATGGTCCCTACCGTCGAACGCGGATTCTTACTGGTGGTCTTCTGTTCAATGGAAATGACCGGACTCAGACCGGTGATCTTATCCACATCCGGACGCTCCATCTCCCCTATGAATTTGCGGGCATAGGCCGACATGGTCTCAATATAGCGCCGCTGGCCTTCGGCATAGATGGTATCAAAAGCAAGCGAACTCTTGCCGCTACCGCTCAAACCGGTAACCACCGTCAGTTTGTTGCGCGGAATGGATACATCTATATTGGCCAGATTATGTACCCGGGCTCCTAAAACTTGTATCTCCCGGTCTTCTGACTGCACGATCTGTTGAAGGGTCTTCTTTTCAGCCAATGGAAATGCTTTTTTTGATTGCCAATAGCAGGACAATTAAAAGGAAGCTTTGTTCGCCTCCAGAATCCTGCGATAATTGCGCTGGCCGTTTTCAGGCAGTTGGATATGGTAAGGTTGGCCCCGGGGATTTTTCAAATAAGATTCCCGCAACCAGGGATTGAGGATCTTCAGATACTTGTAATTGATCCCATGCGCCCGGGCAAAGCCGGCAAAATCTTCCACCGTGGTATCGACAGTAACCCGGTAGGTCGGGATGGGATAATACAAGTCCTCGGCAGGTATATTAAATCCATAGCGGTCGGGATTTTCCAGAATAAGCTTCAGTGCAAGAATGCGATAAATATAACGGGCTGTTTCCTGGTTCAGAACCAGGTTATAGTAATTGTCGGCTTCCTGGCGCTCAAGCTGCCGCTGCAAGGCCGAACGTCCAAAATTGAAAGAGGCGGCCGCCAGGGTCCAGCTGCCAAACTTTTGGTAAGACTCTTTGAAAAAACGGCAGGCTGCCCGCGTGGATTTTTCCAGATGATAACGTTCATCGATCTGCCCGTCGATCTGCAGGCCGTAATCCCGGCCCGTGCCTTTTAAAAACTGCCAGAAACCCACCGCCCCGGCAGGTGACACGGCATTGGTCAACTCACTCTCAATCAGAGGGATGTACTTGAAATCGTCGGGTATTCCCTGATTTTCCAATATGGTGTCAATTTGAGGCAGGTAACGATTGGCCCGTTTGATCAGCAAAAGGGTATGCGACTGCCAGTAGGTGTTGACCAATAGTTCCCGGTCCAGGTCTTCGCGTACATCAAAATACCCGACCGGTACCTGCTCGCCGGCAAAAGTCAGGGTATCGGGTAATTCCAGTGAATAAATGTTATAATCCCGGTTAAATCCGCTGGACTGGGAATTACCTTCATGGGCAGGGGTGCTGGTCAAACTCATGTTCAGGGTCAGCACCACCACCAGGGCAAACATCATGGCCAGGGTAAACCAGCGGAAGAAACGCTTCTCTTTATTGCTCATAACAGCTCATCCAATAAACTCATCCTGTAAGAAAAGCACAAAAATAGGGAAAAAAACGAGAGGGCGAACAATCGATTTAGAAAGAAATACTCAATCCCGTATAAACAGCAAACGAATAGGGATAGGTTTTTGTTTCATCCTGGTTGATCGGATTGAGGAAATAATCAACCGTGGGCTCAAGATACATATTCATTTGATTACCAAGAGCATACTCAAGTCCCAGGGCAAAAGTTCCAGAATAATTAAAGCGGCTGATGTTGCTGGTATTGCCGATATGGTGGGTGGCTCCCTGGTCATTCTTAAGGTAAACCCCTTCATTAACCAGGAAATTTGAGTGCAAGCCACCCAAAACGTTCACATCCATCCTTTTGTCCACCACCGTATATTCCAACATAAGGGGAATACGAAGGTATTCAAAGCGCTGAACCACCGAAGCCCCCAGGGTATAGCTAAACTTCCGCAGTTTACTGCCATCCACGATATTGGCTATGCTTTCGGGGGGTTTGGCATCGATCAGGCGCGAGGAAGGGACCCGGACTTCGCCGAGGGAGTTGTTTAGTTTAACAAATATATCATCGCCTGAGCGGTGAAAATCATCGGAACCCAGCACAATCTTACTCAGGGTCTGGCCCAACTGCGAATAGTACAGCCCTGAGCGCACGGTCAGGCGCCTGGAGAAGCTCAGTCCGAAGTTGATCCCCCCTGAATAGGAAAAAAGGCGGCTTTCGGAGGTATTATAATCAAAACCGCCGGTACCCCCTTCAACGTCGCGGAATGACATCAAAGGCGAGAGGGCTGCTTTGATGGTAAGGGCTGAATATTTTTTTTCCGGGGAAGTTTCAGCAGGGCTTGTCAGCGATGACTCTCCCGTCAGGGGGTCAGAGGAGAGGTTTCCGCCGTTCAGCACGGTTTGGGGTGAAAGTGGAGGATTGTTGGAAAGTGTGGCATTGTCGGATGGGAGGCCGGTGGAGTGGAGCTCCCCCTGGATCGTCTGAGCCAGGGCCTGGTGGTCTGCTTCCCCGGCTGGTAAAGTAACAATCAGCGACTTCTTGCGGGTTAAATGGCCTGTATTGGTTTCAATATCCTGGTTCGACCCGTCATTTTCCTGATCTGAGATGGAGGGATCAGCCAAGGCCAGTCCCATAGACGGTCCATCCTGATCAGAGGATCCGCCAGATGCTTCATCCTGATTCGAAAGCGGTGCCATGGAACCCGAGCCTCCAGGGGGCAATAAGTGAGGATCGGAGACGGCCGAATTCCCGGTAATCCCAGGATTTGACGGGTTACCAGCTGGAGAACGCACAAAATTTTCCATTGACTGGCTCCTGTCATTATGAGCCATTTGCTCATTGCCTGGCCGGGAAAACAAACCCGGCAGGGCTGTAAATAGCAGCGAACCGGCAACCACAAGGGCTGCCAGGACAGCAGCCAACCGCATGTAGGTCCTTCTCCGCTGTTTCTTCCTGCTCTCCAGGTAACGGTATATATCATACCACACATCTTCAGGCGGTTCAGCCTTGTAGCGGTAGAGCTTTCTCCTGAAGAACCCGTCAATATGTACCCTGTCGAATGTCATCAAATAACCTGGCTGATTTTAACCGGATAATACTGTTCAATTTTCGCTTTTAAAAACTGTCTGGCTCGCGAAAGATTGGATTTGGAGGTGCCTTCACTGATGTTGAGCTTCTCGCTGATCTCTTTGTGGGAGTAACCCTCTATGGCATAGAGGTTAAAAACCACCCGGTATTGAGGGCTCAGTTGCCGGATCATCTCCAATAAATCTTTCTGCCCCAATTCCTCCAGGATGTGTTCATACTTATATTGCTCATACTCCATATAAGCTTCATCCTCAACCAACATGAACTTATTTTCACGCCGTATGCGCTCCAGCGCAGTATTGACGATAATCTTCCGCATCCATCCTTCCAGTGATCCCTTATTTTGGTACTGCTTCAGTTTCTCAAAGATTTTAATGAATCCCTCCTGAAAGATATCTTTGGCCTCATCTTCATTGCGGGCATACCGCAAGGTTATGCCATAGAGGCGGTCGGCGTACATCTGGTACAGCCGGCTTTGTGCCCGGGTATCACCCCTCAGGCAAGCTTTTACTATGTCGGTGGGTTTTGGCACGGAACTAAAATATGGGTTTCATACAAATGTACCCAAAATTTTAACAAACCAAAAGCTTACCTTCAATTAATTTTCAGAGGCATATAAAAGACGATAAACGGGAAAAAATCGTTGCGTGTAACTTTTTTTTTATTCCACGCAACGTATTGGTGATTTTCATCATCTAATAGATGAACTTGAATTTGGGTAACCTGAAAATTTGAATTCAAGAAAGTTGTAAAACTGCAATTTTCAAGGCATTAAAACTTAATTCCATAACCCTAAGTTTGTTAACCCTACCCCTAACCCAAACCAATGCAGATTACCCAAAGTTGAAGAGGCTGTCCTTTCGGGCAGCCTCTTTTCATTGCAGGAGGGGGGTAAAATGTATAGGGAATGAACCGGATCAATGATCCTGAGGATAAAAAAGATCCCGATCAAATGTGAATCACCTCATCATAGGCAGCGGCAGCAGCTTCCATAATGGCTTCTGACATGGTGGGATGGGGATGAACCGATTTGATGAATTCCTTGCCGGTGGTTTCGATTTTTTTACCCACTACCAGTTCGCCGATCATTTCCGTGACATGGGCACCAATCATGTGGCCACCGAGGAGTTCGCCATACTGGGCCTCAAAGATCAACTTCACAAAGCCGTCTTTTTCTCCTGCTGCACTGGCCTTACCGGAGGCAGTGAAGGGAAACTTGCCCACTTTGATCTCATAGCCGGCCTCCCGGGCATCCTTTTCGGTCATGCCCACCGAGGCAATTTCGGGGGTGGTATAGGTGCAACTGGGCATGTTGTTGTAATCGAGGGGATCCGGATTTTCACCGGCTATATGTTCAACACAGGCGATGCCTTCAGCTGAGGCCACATGCGCCAGGGCCGGCCCCCGGATGATGTCGCCGATGGCGTAGATGCCTTCCACATTGGTCCGGTAAAATTCATCGACCTTGATCTTATCCTTTTCGGTTTCAATGCCCATTTGTTCAAGGCCCAATCCTTCGAGGTTGGAAGCAATACCAACGGCCGATAGCACCATTTCGGCCTCGCGGGTTTCCTCCCCTTTTTTGGTTTTAATGGTAGCCTGAACCATTTCCCCGCCGGTATCGACCGATTCAATGGAAGCATTGGTCATTACCTTAATGCCTTTTTTCTTGAAGGTCCGTGCCAGGTGTTTGGATACTTCTTCATCTTCTATGGGCACAATCCGGGGAAGGACCTCGACCAGGGTAACGTCAGTACCAATGGCGTTGTAGAAATCGGCAAATTCACTGCCTATGGCCCCTGAACCCACTACAATCATACTTTGGGGCTGTTTATCCAGGGTCATGGCTTCGCGGTAACCAATAACTTTTTTCCCGTCCTGCTTGAGGTTCGGCAGCTCCCGCGAACGGGCACCCGTGGCCAGTATGATATGTTGGGCCGTATACTGCTGTTTTTGACCATCCCCATCGGTGACTTCCACAGTTTGCTTACCGGCCAGCTTGCCTTCCCCCTGGATATGGTCAATCTTATTCTTGCGGAACAAAAACTGAATGCCTTTGCTCATCCCATTGGCCACCTCCCGCGAACGACTGACCATGGCTTCAAAATCCGGCTTGACTTCACCCTGGATGCTTACCCCAAAATCCCGGGCATGCACCGTGTTGTGATATACCTCGGCACTCCTTAATAGGGCCTTGGTGGGAATGCATCCCCAGTTTAAACAAACACCGCCCAGTTCGGCTTTCTCAACCACGCCGACGGACATTCCTAATTGCGAAGCTCTGATGGCAGCTACATATCCTCCGGGGCCACTGCCAATGATCAATAAATCATAACTCATATGGATGACTTTTTTTGGATTGATAGTTTCATTCATTTACAACCTCAAATTTACTGAATTGTTCGCATGATATTGATCAACGATGGGGGTGAAGTTTGTCGCGCAGGTAAAAACCTGCTTTGGTCAGGCCAAAAAGCACGATCAGGGCAAAAATGATGGAGGCCCCTGAAGGGACATCCTGGTTGTAGGAAAACAAAAGCCCGGCAACCACGCCCAACAGGGAAATACCTACCGAATAGAACATCATGCGGCTGAACACCTGGGTAAACTGGTTGGCGATGGATTGAGGCACGGTTAAAAGGGAAATCAGCAGAATGATCCCCACCACTTTGATGTTGACCACGATGGTCAGCGCCACCAGGCTGATCAGCAGGCTTTTGATCAGGGTCACCGGCATGCCAAAGACCCTGGCATAGGACTCATCAAAAGAGATGAACAAAATCATCCGGAAGAAGAGCAAAAAGAAAACCACGATAACCCCTGTCAGCAAGCCCATAAACAGCAGGTCACCCTGGGAAACAGTCAGGATGCTGCCGAAAAGGTAGGTCATCAGATTGGGGGCATAGCCCGGGGTAAGATAAATGAAGATGATGCCGATAGCCATCCCAAAGGACCACCATATTCCGATGACCGAATCGTGGCGCAACTGCCCCTTCTTTGAAAAAAATTCGATGCCCAGGGCTGAAAGCACGCTAAAGACAGCAGCCCCCCATATGGGATTCACCCCCATATAGTAGCCCACCCCAATACCTCCGAAGGAGGAATGGGTGATGCCACCGCTTAAAAACACAATGCGGTTGCTGACAATATAGGTCCCGATGATGCCGCAGGTGATGCTGGTGAAAAGGGCGGCCCAGAGCGCATTTATAAAAAACTGATATTGAAAAATCTCCATAAATCTTAAAGCCTTTTAAGGGTTAATCATGACGTTTCAAAACAGTATGGGGCACATCTCCATGTGCGATCAACTGAATGGGGCAATTGTAAGCGGAAAGCTGTTCCTGGGTAATCACATTGGAATGGTGATAGAACACCTGTTGATTGACACAGGCAATGGTCTTGACATAAGAAGAGATGGTACCGATATCGTGGGTGACCAGGATAATGGCCATCTCCTGATTCAGTTCCCGCAGGTGCTCGTAGAGTTCCCCTTCAAACTGGTTGTCTACAAAAGTATTGGGTTCATCCAGTATCAACAGGCGGGGTGAGCCAATAATGGCCCGGCCCAGGAAGACCCGTTGCATTTGCCCACCCGATAATTCACCCACTACTTTGTCCTCCAGATGGGATATCCCCATTCGCTTCATCATCTGACGGGCCCTTTGCTTATCCTCCCGTGAATATTTGCGGGTTAATCCATGGTGGGGCATCAACCCGGACATGACCACCTCCAGGGCCGATATCGGGAATTTACGGTCGATCATGCTGAATTGAGGCAAATACCCAATGCGCTTGACATGGTCGGCATCATAGATTTGATGATAAATGAGCTTTCCCCGGAAAGGCTTTAAAACCCCCAGTATAACTTTAAGCAGGGTGGTTTTACCTCCGCCATTGGGGCCAATCATCCCGATAAAATCGTGGTCATAAACCTCCAGGTTGGCCTCGCTGATCACACGCTGGCCATTATAGCCGGCATCGACTGATTGCAGTTCGAGAATTTTTTCACTCATAATATGGTTGGTTTTCACATGATCAACATCTCCATTAGCTGGTCTCCTAAAAACTTGCTCTCCGAGGCGGGGAAGGCTTATTCTTGCTGTTTTTCCCTGTTTTTCTCAAGGGCCTTCGCGATCGCGCGGCTCATGGCATCCATGTTTTCCATCCAGTTATAAGCCAGCGGATCAATCTGAACCACCCGGGCATTCAGCTCCCGGGCAAGGGCCCGGGCTTCGTCGGTGGAGAACTGCTTTTGAATAAAAACAGCCTCCACCCTGGCCGCATCCGATTGGTCAATAACTTGTTTGATCCGCGAAGCAGTGGGCTCCTTGCCCTCCTGTTGCATAGAAATCTGGTTCAACTCATAATCCCGGGCAAAATACGAGAGGGCCGGGTGAAAAATCAAAAAGGCTGTATTTTCCAGACCCGCCAGGCGTTGACGAATACGGGTATCCAGCGAATCTATTTCCTCCAGCAAATCGCGGGTATTGGACCGGTAAGTGCTGGAGTGGGCAGAATCCAGCTGGCTCAGAAAATCCCGGATGTTGCGCACCTGGGTTTTGACCTGTCCCGGAGAAGTCCATATATGGGGGTCAACGCCCCTGCCTTCCGAAGTATGGCCACCCGCACCCTTTCTGATCAAATCTACCCCCTTCGACTGATCAAAAACCTTCAAATCCGGGTTCACCGAAAGAAATTTGTCCATCCAAACCCGCTCAAAAACAATATGGCCTATGCGGATATACCCGCTGGAATGTTCCAGCTTTTGCATCTGCCCGGGCGATGGCTCATAACTCACCGGACTCGCCCCCGG
>CAJXLK010000068.1 GCA_913055635.1 uncultured Bacteroidota bacterium | reverse complement strand
CCGCCCTGGCCATTACCGTTAAACTGGAACCCTCTGTGGTGATGGCCCTTTCGGTCGTCTTTGTCATGGGGGTCTCCAATGTGGTGGTCTCCTTGCTGCGTTCAAGCATCCCCCCGCGCATCCGCATCATCGTGCAACTGACCGTTATTGCTTCTTTGGTGATTTTGGTCGATGAATTTTTGGCGGCCTTTGCCTATGAAGTCAGTAAACAATTGTCGGTTTTTGTGGGTTTGATCATCACCAATTGCATCATCATGGGCCGGCTGGAAGCTTTTGCCCTGAGCAATAAACCCTGGCCTTCCTTCCTCGATGGAGTGGGAAATGCCGCAGGTTATGGCCTGATCCTGGTCATCGTCGGATTTGTCCGCGAACTGTTTGGCTCGGGTACCATCTGGGGCTACCAGGTTGTGCCCCAACAGGCCTATGCCATGGGTTATGAAGACAACGGTTTGATGATCCTTCCCCCGATGGCCCTGATTACCGTGGGCATCATCATCTGGGTTCAACGTTACCGCAACCGCAAACTCATTGAAGAAAAGCAATCCTAAAAAACTGCAACCATGGAAAATTTAGTCGATATATTTGTCAAGTCGATCTTTGTCGATAACATGATTTTTGCCTATTTCCTGGGCATGTGTTCCTACCTGGCTGTTTCCAAAACAGTCAAGACCTCCACCGGTCTGGGTCTGGCAGTTGTTTTTGTACTTGGCATCACCGTCCCCATCAATTATTTGATACATAATTATATATTGAAAGAAGGCGCCCTTACCTGGATCAGTCCGGCCTATGCTGACGTCGACCTGACCTTTTTGAGTTTTATCCTCTTTATTGCCGTGATCGCTTCGATGGTTCAATTGGTCGAGATGGTCATTGAGAAATTTTCCCCCACCCTCTATTCCAATTTGGGCATCTTCCTGCCCCTGATTGCCGTGAACTGTTCTATCCTTGGCGGTTCGCTGTTTATGCAGGAGCGGGCTTACAATTCACTGGCCGAAGCCACCGTTTTTGGATTGGGCAGCGGTGTGGGCTGGTTTTTGGCCATCATCGGCATTGCCGCCATCCGCGAAAAAATCCGTTATTCCAATGTGCCAGCCCCCCTGAGAGGTCTGGGCATTACCTTTATCATTACCGGTTTGATGGGCATCGCCTTTATGGGCTTTATGGGCATTAAATTTTAAGAATATACTAAAATTCATTCCATGCAGCCATTCATCCGTCCAATGACAAGTTTTAATCAACCCAGTAACCATGATCCCTTAAATATCTGGTGTGGCTTGAAGATCTCCTGCCGCTCAAATTTCGGTTTTAATCAACCCAGTAACCATGCTCCCTTAAATATCTGCTGCGGCTTGAAGATCTCCACCTGCTCAAATTTCGGTTATACCCGTAAAGGAGCGTCAATCCATGTCAATAAGAAGGACCTATTTACATCAACTCGATCAATACTTTGAATTTTATTCATTTAAATTAAACACATCCAATGATCCTACTTGCTTCCAATACGACGGTTATTTTAATCAGTGTAGGGGTTTTCCTGGTCATCATTTTAACCCTGGTGGTGGTTCTGCTTTATGCCAGAAAAAAACTGACCCCTCAGGGTCAGGTCACCTTGAAGGTCAATGACAAGGAATACCATGTGGAACCCGGAGGCACTATATTGGGAACCCTCTCCAATCAGGGGATCTATTTGCCCTCTGCCTGTGGCGGCCAGGGAACCTGTGGCCTATGTACCTGCCAGGTTTTGGAAGGGGCCGGAGGGATTCTGCCCACTGAAAAGGACTTTTTTACCCGCAAAGAGCAGCTGGATAACTGGAGGCTCGGTTGTCAGGTCAAGATTCGCAATGATATGACCATCAAAGTGCCACCTGAAGTGATGGACATTAAGAAATGGGAATGCGAGGTGGTGTCCAACAAGAATGTGGCCACCTTTATCAAGGAATTTGTGGTGAAGCTGCCTGAAGGCGAACATATGGACTTTAAGCCCGGCGGTTATATTCAGTTGGATGTACCGAAGACCACTGTTGATTTTTCCAAAGACATTGAAGTGGAGGAGGAATTTAAGGATGAATGGGATCGTTTTGGATTGTGGGATCTGGTGATGAAAAATTCGGAAGATACGTTCCGGGCCTATTCGATGGCCAACCATCCGGCCGAAGGAAATATCATCAAGCTCAATGTCCGCATCGCCACGCCCCCGTGGGACCGCTCGAAAGGCAAATTTAAAAATGTGAATCCCGGGGTTTGTTCTTCCTACGTCTTTTCCCTGAAGCCTGGCGATAAGGTATCCCTTTCCGGGCCTTTTGGCGACTTTTTCATTAAGGATACCGACAAGGAGATGGTTTATATCGGAGGGGGTGCGGGCATGGCTCCTCTTCGTAGCCATATTTTCCACCTTTTCAAAACCCTCCAGACCAACCGCAAGGTTTCCTACTGGTATGGTGCACGTTCGCTGCGTGAGGTATTCTATGAAGAGGATTTTCGTGAGCTGGAACGCCAGTTTCCCAATTTTTCCTTTCACATTGCTTTGTCCGAACCCAAAGAGGAGGACCATTGGGACGGTCCGGTCGGGTTCATCCACCAGGTGGCCTATGACAAGTACCTGAGCACCCTGGAAGAGCCTGAAGAAATTGAGTACTACCTGTGCGGTCCGCCCGTGATGAACGACGCGGTGCAAAACATGCTTGACAACCTGGGTGTGCCCCAGGAAATGATCGACTTCGATGATTTCGGCGGATGATGGGGTTTAAATTACAAATAATGAAGCCATAAAAACCAATTAAAGGGTGTTGCCTGTTGCGGGGCACCCTTTTTGTTTAAGTCCGATCAATAATAAAGACGATATATTTTAAAAGATGGGTGGCCATAAAATTGTATCCAATGATCAATGCACAATTTAAATATTGATCCCTTCACCATCGCTGATTGTATAAGGAAGCTTCATTAAAATCAACCCACATTAAGCGTTTAATCATAATAAATAGCCCGATGATGGCAACATATAACATCAAGCCGGGGAACGACGAGACCCCCGAAAAACCCATCTGGAGGAAGAATTTGTCGATGACCTATGCTGGTAGTGAGGGGAAAGGATATTATGAAAAAGTGATCTGGAGGCAGGGGGGAAGGTTATGGCTGCTTTTGACCGTGCTGGTGCTTTCCCTTTTTTCCTGTACCCCTGGTGGCCCGCAGGATAAAAGTACTTACATGGTGATCAAAGGGCATACCCAGGGCACCACCTACATGGTGAAGTACAGCTCGGCTGATTCAACCAGCTGGAAGGGACAAATTCAAAAGATATTGAATGAGGTGGATTCGTCGATGTCGACTTACCGGGATGGTTCGATTATTTCGCGTATCAATCGGAATGACACCACGGTTCGGGCAGATGATCATTTTCGCAAGGTTTTTCAAACGGCCCGTCGCGTTTCAAGGTTAACCGACGGGGCTTTTGACATCACCGTGGCCCCGCTGGTCAATGCCTGGGGCTTTGGCTTTACCGAGCGCACCGGGGTGGATAGTGCAAAGATCGACAGCCTCCTTGCATTTGTCGGTTACAGGAGCATCCGTTTGGAGGATGAGCGGGTCTATAAGAGCGATCGCCGTACCATGATCGATATGAACGCCATTGCTCAGGGGTATGCCGTAGATGCACTGAGCCGCTTTTTGGAGACCCAGCAGGTGGAGAATTACCTGGTGGAAATAGGCGGGGAAGTTCGCACCAAAGGCGTCAACCCGCAAGGACAGGTTTGGCGCATCGGCATCGATCAACCCATTGACAGCAGCTCGGCCCGGCAAAGAAAACTGCAGGCCATTGCCCGGGTGCAAAACCGATCGGTGGCTACCTCCGGCAACTACCGTAAATTTTACATCAAAGACGGGGTCAAGTATTCCCACACCATCAATCCCCAAACAGGTTACCCGGTAAGACATTCCCTTTTAAGCGTCTCGGTATTTGCTGAAAAATGTGTTTTTGCCGACGCCCTGGCTACGGCTTTTATGGTGATGGGCCAGGAAGAAAGCAAACAGTTCCTGCAAAAACACCCCGATATCGGGGCCTATTTCATCTATTCCGACCAGGAGGGCCGATTCCGGGTCGATTACACCTCAAACATAAAAGACCTGATCAGAAACCTCTGACCAGGTCTTGAACGCTCAAAGAATCATCCATCGATGTTAGCGGTGTTAACCTTTGGTGTTAAGCGGCTCAGGTGCACAGGCATCTTCATCACCACAGCCACATGATATGCCCTTGTCGCGGAGCTCGGGTGTGATATTGGCGCAGGAACCCCCGCGAAATTCTCCCTTTTTCTTGACCAGTAAACGGATGGAGAGGCCCCCCAGGGCAATGACCATGATCACCACGGCCGCTGCTAATATTTGAAGTATAGCCATAATCACCTCCTTTTGTATTTCTTTATGGGTAAAACAACGACCTCCCGGGGGCTGTTCACCGGAAATAAATTTTTTCTTCCATGTTTTGCCCCCTTCTCTCAGGGCAATGGTTTGGATTTACGGGATAAACCTGTTATTTTTAACGGTAGAAAATACCGATAACCTATTGCCTCAATGCTTCAATACCTTCGCAACCCTTCCGAATCCCGCAGTACCCTTAAGCTTGTTTTTCTAGCCGCAGTGGTTGGGGTGGTTTCAGCGATCATTGCGATTGGTTTTCGTTACTTGCTGTTTTTCTTTCAAAACCTGTTTTTTTACCAGGATTTTTCGGGCGTTGAAGTTTCACCGGTGGGACATGATCTTGGATGGTGGGTGATTTTGGTTCCGGCCATTGGGGGCATTTTTGTAGGGCTGATCACCCGTTATGTAGCGGGAGAAGCGAAGGGTCATGGGGTACCCGAGGTCATGGAGTCGATCGCATTGCATGGCGGGAAGATGCGGCCGCGGATTGTCTTGTTTAAGGCCCTGGCCTCGGCCTTGTCTATTGGTTCAGGAGGTGCAGTGGGCCGGGAAGGTCCCATCATCCAGGTGGGTTCGGGGGCCGGCTCGTCCATTGGCCAGGCACTCAAACTGGACCGCGATCAGGTCAGAACGCTGGTGGGCTGCGGAGCGGCCGGCGGAATTGCCGCCACCTTCAACACCCCGGTGGCGGGCATCATTTTTGCCCTGGAAATCATTCTTTTGGAACTTAAGTCGCGTTCGTTCATATCCCTGGTAATTGCCGCGTTTTTTGCAACCACCGTTTCCCGCCTCTTTCTGGGATCTCACCCCGCTTTTGAAATACCCGCCTATTCCTTTGTCAGCCTCTATGAGATCATTTTTTACCTGGTATTGGGCGTTATGGCTGGATTAACTGCCATACTGCTTATTAAGCTGGTTTACAGCACAGAACACTTTTTTGAGCACCGCATTGCCCTCCCCGCCGCCCTGAAACCTGCCTTAGGGGGCCTTATTGTTGGAATGGTGGGATATTTCCTTCCCCAGGTTTTTGGCTATGGCTACGATACCATCAGCAAACTGCTGAACCAGGAGATTGTGCTGACCACCATCTTGTTGCTGCTGGTTTTTAAGATTGTGGCCTTTGTCGTGACCATCGGGTCAGGGGCTTCAGGGGGGATCTTTTCTCCTTCCCTGTTTATCGGGGCTGCCCTGGGGGCCGCTTTCGGTTGGGCCATTAATGCCCCTTATCCCGAAATTACCGCCCCGATCGGGGCCTATGCCCTGGTGGGTATGGCCGCCCTGTTTGCCGCCGTATCCCGGGCTACCTTTACAGCCATCATCATCATTTTTGAACTCACCCTCGATTACAACATCATCCTGCCCCTGATGTTCTCCTGCGTGATCGCCGACCTGGTGGCCTGGAGCTTTTCACCCGATACCATTTATACCAAAAAACTCAGCCTTCGCGGAATCCGTATATCACAGGATATGCAGGCCAGCCGCCTCGATAGCCTTAAAGTGGGCGATGTGATGAGCATTACCTACGGGGTCAATCAAAACGATACCATACGACAAATCCATCAACACCTGATGGAAGGCCATATCCATTCCACCTGCGTGATCGACCAACAAAGAAGATTGAAGGGGATGATCTCGCTGAAGGACATCAACAAAATTCCTGATCAGGAACAAAACCACGCCGTTAAGGATTACATGCATCCGGCCCGGAAAACGACCTTCGCTGAAGAAACCCTCAGCGAATGCCTCTATAAAATGGCCCGCCATCAACTCGAATGCATCCCGGTGATCAGTACTTCCGATGACCAAAAAGTGATCGGTCAGATTTCTAGGGATGAAATTATTTCCAGAATGCATTAATTATTACCTTTGGGAGCTCATATGATGATTTTTTATTCATTGCTCATATGGAACCTGTCCGTGATCAAAGAAGACTATAGCCGGTAAAAAGAGAAGTTTGTCGTCAGCAACAAGCAATCTTTAGCTGGTAACAACAAGTTTATACCCGGCAAAAAGAAGTCTCCGGCCAACCCCAAGGGCACCATTTGATCAGGAAGGTTTCAATGATTTAGAAAAGCGGGAGGCAATATGGCAGGCATCAATTATCAGATCGAGCATCCTTACCAGGAATTTTCCAAGCGAATTCTGCGTTTTGTGGCCAAAAAGTTTTACCTCTATATCCCCGATTTGATTCTGTTGGTTTTGTTGGTGATCCCACCCTATGAAAGCGATGAGATCCTGATGATCGTCACCGGGCTGGTGATTCTGGGGTTTCGCGATATTGTACTGATGCGCAGAAGTATATATTACCTCAACCAGTTCAGGGTCGAAGATCAGTCGGTCCGGTTCTCCCTGATCAAATACAATGATGTGTTTGACCGCCACGAGAACCACATTGCCAATGTGGCGGTTGAGAAGGCAAAACAGCCTTTTCGTTTGATCATCAAGGAAAATGACCAGGTGGTCCACCAGCAGTATGCCATTGGATACTGGACCAAAGCTCGGTTGGAGGACCTTTACAACAAATTCAACAACATGAAGCAGGATGTGACCCTGGAGTCGATGTTTCAGGGACACATCGTGAATTAAGCCTTCGGCGGCGCGCTTTGCTTGATCTTCCCCGGGTAAGTTAAATTCACCCCTCCCTTAATGCTTTTTGTCTGGCGTTGAATGGCTGGCTTTTAAATGCGCGGCTTGCATGTTTTTTTCAGACCTGCTGCCTTTAATCCTTGCTTTTTATTGATCAGGCAGGAAAAAGAATAATTTACCCCCTGGGATAATTGATTTTTAACACGAATGGGATAAGCTTCGTAAGGTAGAATTGGGTGAGTTCCTTAAGGTAGAATTGGGTCAGCTTCAATAATGATTTGTTTGATCGGATTGTTGATAAACTTCTGCCATGCAGTGGTTTGTTTTCCGCTGCCATGGATTTCCGCTAATTATATCCCTTGGTCTCCATGACTTCCAAAAAAAAAATTGCTATATTAATTCCGAATTTTAGCCTGATATGTTGAATCAAAAATCGGAATTATGAATGAAATTCTACAATCCATTGATGATGCCATTGTTGCCTATAATGACTATGTTGGAGGATATGCTTTATTGCTTTTGCTGATTCCAACGGGCATATATTTTATCATTAAGCTGCGTTTTCTCAACATCACCAAGCTGCGGCATTCAATTAACATCATCAGCGGCAGGTATGATAAAGCCGAGGACAAGGGCGACATCAACCATTTCAAGGCTTTGTCCACAGCGCTTTCTGCAACGGTAGGGACGGGAAATATTGTAGGGGTTGCCCTGGCCATTTATTTTGGGGGGCCCGGTGCGGTTTTCTGGATGTGGATCACCGGTTTTCTGGGGATGATCCTCAAATACACCGAATGTACCCTGTCGAATAAATACCGTCAGTTCAACTCGGATGGCACGGTATCGGGAGGCCCGATGTACTATATGGAGCATGGATTGAAGCAAAAGTTGGGCCGGTTTGCCAAGGTTTTGGCGGTCATTTTTGCCATTGCCACGGTGGTATGTTCGCTGGGGACCGGCAATATGGCCCAGTCCAATTCGATCTCCGATGCCCTGGTGACCAATTATGGCATTCCGGTATGGGCCTCTGGGGTGATGTTAACCACGTTGGTTCTTTTGGTTATTGTAGGTGGCATCAAGCGGATTGCAGAAGTCACTTCCCGGCTGGTTCCTTTTATGGCGGTTTTATATGTACTCAGTTCCCTGGCGGTCATCCTGTTCAATTACAACGATGTACCCCAGGCCTTTGAGTTGATATTTCACGATGCCTTTTCAGGAACGGCGGCTGCAGGCGGTTTTGTAGGTTCTACCTTTATGATGACCCTGGTATGGGGTGTCAGGCGGGGCCTTTTTTCGAATGAAGCCGGACAGGGCTCTGCCGCCATCGCGCACGCAGCGGCCAAAACCAAATACCCCGCCCGCGAAGGGCTGGTTGCTTCGGTGGGCCCGCTGGTCGATACCCTGATCATATGTACCCTTACCGCCCTTTTGATCATTGTTACCGGCGCCTGGGATTCCGGTGAAAAAGGAGTGGGAATGACCATTATTGGCCTCTCTAAAGGCCTTACCCGCCTGGGTATTGAGCATACCGGACGCCACATCGTCGGCATCGGCTTGCTTTTGTTTGCCTTCTCTACCATGATCAGCTGGTCTTATTATGGCTCACGGGCGGCTAACTATCTGCTGGGCGAAAAATACATCAAACCTTACCGCTACCTCTTTGGCCTGTTCGTTTTCCTGGGTTCCATCTGGGGCATCGACCTGGTATGGCACTTTGTCGATATGGTGATTACCTTTATGACCATTCCCAACCTGATTGCCCTGTTGTTGCTCGGTCCTGTCGTGGTTCAGGAAACCAAAAAGTATTTCCGCCAAATGGAAAAAGTGAAGTATGGCACCGAGAAATAATCTGTATTAAAGGGGAAGTATTATCTTTGCCGGGAATTTGTCATCTATAAATGCAATAAATGGCAACAGACAGGCCGATGAGGAAGCTAAAGAACAGCGAGCTGGAGCGCAAGAGCATTGAGGATTTCAAATCAACCCACAAATACCCGGTTTATTTGGTGTTGGATAATGTCCGGAGCCTCAACAATGTCGGCTCGGCTTTTCGCACGGGGGATGCGTTTTTGATCCGGGGAATTTGTCTGTGCGGCATAACAGCGTGTCCTCCTCACCGGGATATTCACAAGACGGCCCTGGGAGCTACCGATTCGGTTGAGTGGAGTTATTACGCCACCACCGGCCAGGCCATCGATGAGTTGAAAGCCTCCGGATATCAGATTATATCCATTGAACAGGCCCGGGGCAGTGTAGAGCTGCCGGAGTTCAAACCGCAGGCGGATCAAAAATATGCCCTGGTCTTTGGACATGAGGTGAAAGGCGTACAACAGGACATTGTCGACCGCAGCGACTGCTGTATCGAAATTCCCCAACACGGTACCAAGCATTCGCTGAACATTTCGGTGAGCGTAGGGGTGGTGCTGTACCATTTCTATTACCACCTGCGCTGAACCCAAGGAAATGCACTTCTTTGAATTCTATAACGCCCTTGTCTCGATTAAAAACAAGGGCGTTTTTCTTAAAAAAAAGCATCCCGCCTCGGCGGGATGCTTTTTTTATTTGTTTGCCCGGAATAACCGGTTGTTTGATCATTATTATTCAACAATGGAGGTGAACTCCTGATCGCTCATATATTCGGCAAATTCCATGTCAGTTTTGGCTTTTGCCTTCAGATCAGCGTTCTTGTCGATGGCCGTTGTCAGGCTGGTCATGACTTTATCCTTGTCATTGTTGCGGGCAGCAATGACTGCCTGCAGGTAATAATTGTGGGCAGACTTGTCCTGGATTTGCTCCAGCATGGTTTGGGCCTGACCCTGTTTTTCGCCCAGCAGCATAGCCAGGGCAGTATTGAAGGATTCCCAGCCCTGCAGGTAGTTAATGGCTGCGTCATACTCGCCATTGATGATGTTGACGATACCCAGGTTGTATTCTACATTCTGGCCGGCATCAGTGGCTTTTTTGAAGTACTCCTTGGCATCTTCCACCTTACCATTGCGCAGGGCAACAACTCCCAGGTTATTCAAGATTTGCGGCTTGCCTTCTACAATGTTGTTGGCCTTTTCCAGGGCTTCTTTGGCATCATCCAGTTTACCCTGCATGATCTTTACATAGCCAATGTTGTTATAGGCACGGGCACATTGGGGCTCTTTTTCGGCTGCCATCTCAAAGGCTTCCAGTTTTTGGGCCGGATCTTTAAAGAGTTCGTAACCTGCATAGAGTACTTCTTCCAAACCTAAGGTATCGGGCTTGCTATCGATGTACTTCTTGATTTCCGCATCGGAAAAGCCCACTTTTTCAATCTGAACCATCAGTTCAGACCTTCTGAGCTTCGGGAGAACCTCTTCGGCCAGCACCTTAAAGGTTTCAGCCATGTTCTTGATCTCTTTCTCCCGCACTTCAGGATCGGAATACATGGAAAGCACCCTCAAAATCAGGTCTTTGTCTTCGATGTTGGACTGCTCCACCAGCTTTTTAAAGCCTTCCCAGTCTTCGGTAGTGGTTTTCGCCTTGTATACTTTTTTGGCTTCATCTTCACTGAGCTTTTTCTTATCGATGACCTTGTTCAGGTATTCATTGGCTGAGCCCTTTCTTCCCTGGGAAAGCCTTTCGTTCAGATCCATCGGGCCATCCGGTGAAGCATAGCCATGAATTTGAATGCCCTTGTAATTTTTGTTCTTGGCTTCCTGAATTTTCTTGATGAAATCTTCCAGCTTCTTGATGTCTTCTTGTTCGAGTTCGGAATTCCTCACATTATCTCGCTCGATTACATAGTGGATATCCGCACCTTTTTCTTCACTGGTGATCCGCTGGAATTTGTCTTCCATCATCACCGGCTTGGCATCATCGACTTGCACCATTGTCGAAGTGGCAATGACTCCTTTGGCGATGTTGCGCTCAGGCAG
>CAJXLK010000067.1 GCA_913055635.1 uncultured Bacteroidota bacterium | reverse complement strand
GAGATTTAAAATAGTACCCAATTGTTTAACCAAAAAACCGATTGTTGAACCCTAAAAATCGAAAATCTAAAAATCAAGCTGAACGGCCCGGGCCGGCCTCAGGCAGCCAAACCTGAAACGACCCAACCCAAATTGTTTAATTAAAAACCAATTGTTTAACCAAAAACTTTAATGTTATGAAACGTTTAGTAAGTGTATTAGTAGCGGTCTTCTTTATGACCGGAATGGCTGTTGCTCAAAACAACACAGCCACAACTACCCAAAACGGAAACAATAATAGCGCTACAGTTGACCAACAAGGTAGCAACCACGTAAGTACCATTGAACAAAATACATGGGGCTATGGCCATGATGCCGTCGTTAACCAAAATTCCGGGAATGGCAACATAAGCGACATTTATCAGGATCAAAGGGGGTGGAGCAATAACTCAGGCGATTTTGAAGATGGAGCTTACGTTGATCAAATCGGATCAAAAAACGAAAGTCGCCTTAAACAGTCTGGCCCAAATAAGGCAGAGATTTATCAGGAAGGAGATAAAAATAAAGTGGGCAATTATTCAAATTATCAAAACAGAGCTGTCCAAATTAATGGAAGTTCCTGGTTAAATGATCGCAACATGCTGGATGTAGATCAGCTTGGAAACAAGAACAAAGCCGGCGTATGGCAAAGTCATTATTCCGATGCTACTATTCTGCAGGAGGGTACTTCCAATGAAGCCAAAGTAAAACAAACAGGAAGTGCCAAAGGTACCATGAATACCGCAAGTGTTGATCAAGCTGGCAGTGAAAACTATGCCGATATCTTTCAAAAAGGAGAAGGTAATGATGCCAGCGTCAGACATCAACACTATAGCAACGAATCCTATCAACACATTGAAGGAAATAACAACTATACCAACGCTAACATACATGGTGATAACAACGTTACCGATCAGACACAAATTGGCAATGGTAACTGGTCATATGCTGTAGCATCCTATGGTGCCATTCAAAACACCATCACAAGTGAGCAGCTTGGAAACGACAATTATAACAAAGCAAACGTTTCCAGTAGCTATAAATCAGTTAGCAGAGAAAACCTCATTAATATCATCCAAGACGGTAATAGCAATAAGTCCTATAACCTGGTTGACGGAAATTATAACGAAATTCAGGTATTACAGGAAGGCAGTGGCAACATTGCAGGTACTCACACTAGTTATGGTATTAAACAGATTGGTGATAACAACATGGCTGACCTGGATCAGTTAAGCAACAACAACACTGCTACCATCCATCAAATGGGGAATAAAAATACTGCTAACATAATGCAAGATTAATCGAATTAAATAAGATAAAGGGGGATGTATTTCCCTCTTTATCTCAATATTAAACTCGAAAAATCATCAAATCCCAACTTAAAACGAAAGGATTTCAAATGACAAAATTTTGGAACATACCAAGAATTTTGATGGTTTTTCTCCTTTTGTTGTTTGTTTTACCTGATGGTATCAAGGCTCAGGAAAACAAAATCAGCAGCAACTCCAAAGACGATTCCAAATCGGCTAAAATAGAAAGGAGCCTGCTGATGAACAATGTGCCTGAGCATTCCTTTGACAACCGCAACAACCAACAAGCCAACAACCTGCCAGCCCATTTCATCATGAACGAGGAAGCAAATGCATTCATTCAAAATGAAAAAGACAAGCTTGCTGCCGAAGGAAATGGCAACTACATCCAACTGGACATGTACGGGCAGAACAACCAGGTCGATGCCACCCAGTTCGGAAGTGGCAATGTCATGGACCTTGGGGTAAAAGGCCAAAACATCGACGCCACTTACCAGCAACAGGGAAATGACAATTACATCTACGACCGGGTGGTGGCTCAAGGTGAGGCTTCCATTGCCGCATTCAACGGAATGAACTCAGGACAAGGCCTGCAAAGACAAATCTATCAGGAAGGCACAAACCTGGGCATTTACAATCAGGGACAGCAAGCAACACCCATGATCATCAAACAGCGGGGACAAGGTATGAAAATAAAAATCCAGGGTTCTCCGCTTTATTAAGAAAATTAGGGTTCAACAAAATAAAAAAACCTCGCTAAATAGCAGGGTTTTTTGCATCATATAAATTTATCCCAAACCCCAATCCAATTGTTTAACAAAAACCTCAATGTGATGAAGCGATTATTCGTTTTGTTGTTGGTAGTTTATATCGTACCCGGAATAGCAATTGCACAGAACAACGGCAATACTGCTGACGTAAACCAGGAAGGCGATGGAAACACAGCAACAGTCAACCAACAAGGCAACAACCATGAAAGCTCTATCGATCAAATTATGGGCGGTGCTGTAGGTCATACTGCCGTCGTGAATCAGAGCGGTGGCGATGGCAATTACAGCGATATTCAGCAGGGCAACCGCACAACCCCACAAGCCGGTCAGGATGGTGAAGTTTATGTTACCCAGGTAGGGTCAGAAAATGAGAGCCGCATCTTCCAGAAAAAGGGACCGGATGTTGCGACGGTAAATCAGACCGGCACCAAAAATAAAGTAGGTGGATATGAGAATTATGATAATCCTGCCGAACAAGTAAACAGCAACTCCAACTGGCAAAACAAAAACAACCTGACCGTCAGTCAGTCCGGAGAAGAAAATAAAGCCGGACTCTTCCAATCCAACAGAAGCGATGCAGCTGTCCAGCAATCAGGTAATTACAACGAGGTCAAGATCTCTCAAAATGGTTATATGAATGGCAACCGGAACTTTGTTAATGCCGACCAGGTTGGTGATGACAACTTTGCCCATATCTATCAAGAAGGCAAAGACAATATAGTCAATTACAATCAAACAGGCAGCAATAATGGTTCCGACTTTTCACAAATGAATTACCAACATTCAGAAACTGCAGATTTACTATTCGGTTATATTGCTGGGCAGAATTTTCCCACAGTGGGCCAATGGGGTGTTAACAATACTGCAAGATCCTTTATTACCGGAGATGGTAATAATTCACTCATATTGCAATCTGGAAGCAATCAATACTCAGAAGAACTTGGTGCGGATGCTATAATTAATGGTGATAATAACTATAGCGCCCAACTGCAATTTGCCGGAACAACCGGTAATACTTCTTCTGTTATAAACATCACAGGCTCGAACAACATAGCTGCAAGTGGACAAATGGGAGCCCACACCAGTAATATCAGTATTGTTGGCTCCGGCAATCAAGCAATAATCTATCAGAATAGCGGCAGTAACTAAAAAACACAAAGAAACCCGTTTCACTTTATTAGGGTTCACATAAAAAACCCCCCGCTGCTTCAGCGGGGGGTTTAATTTTTGTACCCAATTGTTTAACCAAAAACTAAATGTTGTTGGTCATAACTAAAACGCAAATTTATCAAAAAAAGTTACATCATGAAAGATTTTTTTTTATCTTCAATGGCATTTTCTATTATAATGCCCTTATCATGCACCCTAAAATGTATCATGTTTTCCGGCAGGCCGGGTTTCTTGCGGTAATCCTGCTACTAAGCGCAAATGCGATGAAGGCACAACAGCCCCAACAAACAAGTGCCTGGATCAAAAAACAAGCCAGCGGCGAACATTGGTCATTCACCGCCTTTTTCCAAAACGATTCGGTGGAGGTATTGCATGATCTGACCTATAAATTGCATGGCCATAAAAAAGGAGGCGGCGGAACATCCAGCATCTCTCAATCGGGCCCCTTTGACGCCCCCCGCGGAGAAAAGATCTCCCTGTCCTCGATCACACTGGATGAGCCCAAAAACGGGCATATTGAGCTGACCCTCGAAATATGGCAAAAAAACCGGCGGATTGGCCACGATTCAATTCACATTAAACATTAACCCATAACCCACAACCCATGAACAAACACCTACTACCCGTCAGAGCCTGGCTGATGGCCGGGGCCGTGATCCTGGTATTTCTGATGAGCCAATGCGTGGAGGAACCTTTTGAGCCCGACATCACCGGTACCATCAAAGGACAGGTCAAAGACAGCGATACGGGTGATCCCCTGGAAAATGTCACCATCACCACCAAACCTGCCACAGAAGTGGACGTGACCGGTGCAGACGGTAAATACACCATTGCAAAGGTCGATACCGGGGTTTACAGCATTATAGCCGAGAAAATGGATTACAACGGCAAGATCCTCAGGGTGCGCGTCAATGAAGATCAAACTTCCAGGGTCACCATCCTTTTGAGCGAATCCGACCGGGCCACATCCGATGACATTTCCTTTACCAACCAGTTCACGCCCGTTGAAGGTGCAAAGAATCAACCCATCGCCCCTACCCTCTCCTGGCAAACGCAAAATGAAACCAACTCAGATTCCCTCTCCTATGACCTCTACCTTTACCCCTCCAATTCACCGGTGAAAACCAGGGTCGCCCATGGCCTTTCCGACACCTCCTATACCGTAGATCCCCTGCACTATAACAGCGTCTACTACTGGCAAGTGCGGGCCTCGGATGACAACGGAACGGAGAGCTACAGCAAAACCCTTAGCTTTAAAACACTGGGCATTTCCGACAACTCCTTTTTCTTCGTCCGCAAAAACAAGGGCGACTACGACATCATGGCCTACGACCGCCAAAGGGATCAGGTTCACCCGCTGACCTTCAACAATTACCGGGACTGGGCCCCTAAAATCAACCCCCGAAACCAACGCATCGCCTTTGTCAGCGATTCCATGGTCAAACCCTACCTCTATACCATGAACAAAAATGGCAGCAATATCCGGCGCGTGACAGATATCCCGGTAGATGGGTACCACAACTACGGCAATGCATTTGACTGGGATGAAGACCACGGCAAACTCATATTTAGCCACTACCAGTATCTCTATGAGATAGATGCCGATGGCAGCAAAATGAAAGCCATTACTACCGCTCCGGAAGGCCGTCATTTCCGGGAAGTGGAGATCTCTCCCGACGGTTCCAAAATACTGGCCCTGGCTATCGGAGAAAAAATCTATAACTCAGCAATCTATTTGATGAACCGCGACGGAAGCAACCCACAAGTGCTGATTGACTCCCTGGAAGGCATCGTTCAGTCTCCATCCTGGTCCATTGACGGGAATTCTATTCTTTTTACCCATGACATCTCAGGCAATGAATCGCTGAACGGACGTATGCTCAACAACCAAATTTTCCGCCTGAATTTATCGACCCGCGATACCCTCGGCCTATCCCAACATAAACCTTCCGGTACCAATGACTTAAACCCCAGGTACTCCCCCACCGGTGCCCATATCATCTTTACCAATGCCCCCAATGACGGATCGGAGCCACCTGAAATCTGGATGATGAATGAAAACGGAGGTAATCGTGAAATGATCGTCCCGGAAGGAGAACTACCCACCTATTGAGAACAAAACCTATGATTGCAGAAAGCAATGGCAGGGAAATATAAACTCAAACCCTGGAATTTTTGTCTTGATGGGTTTTCTCTCGGGCAGGCAACTTTTCAAGGGCCTGGTAAATAAGCTGACGGGCAGACAGACCGGTGACTTCCAGCATCCGGTCGATCTCAATTTCATCGAGGCGTTGATGAAATTTCAAATAGAGGGCTTCCCGCTCCTGATTGGTAAGGCGGGCCATCGTTCGGCGAATATCGGATGGAAGGCCCTTGCCATTGGACTTTTCAGGTAGGATAGAAGTTTGATAATAACGAAAATCAAAACCTTCTATCCGGGCATGACGGGCCCTGTTTGTTTTTTTGGCCTGCTTTTTGCCCGGGGTCAATATTTGCTGGCGCAAACTCCATAACAAATAAAAGCGGATGTTGCCGGTTTTACCTAATTCATCCATATTGACGATCAGATCCCGATAAACCTGCTGTATCTTTTCCCTGACAAAGTCCCGCTCGTCTGTGAAACGAAGGCCATAATCCAGCATCCCCTGGTAATGGGCATAATAAATCTTCTGAAGCGCTGACTTATCTCCCCTTTTAAATTGCTCCCAAAGGAAAAAGTCGTAATTCTTTAACTTATCAGCATGATGCGCCATAATCTAAACGAAAATTGAGGGTTTATTGGACCTTCCTGATGACTGATCCGGTGAAGACACTTCTTCGCCAAAACAGACTTTTCTTCATTTTTAACCCCCTTACGGTTTTGGCTTTCTGTATCTTCTAAGTAAAATTACGACTTTTAAAAGATGATGGACGACCTTTTTACGTGAACACCTCATTTCTATTGATGAAGATAAAAAGGGAAGGGATTTATTCATACCTGAGGGAATGGGCCGGGTTTTTCCGGGCGGCGCGAACCGTCTGATAGCTGATGGTGATGAAGGCCACCACAACGATGATCAGCAGGGTAAAGATAAAATCGGGCGGTTGAAGCGAGATGCGATAAGGATAATTGTTGAGCCAGTTGACCAAAAAATAATAAGCCAGGGGCCACGAGATGATAAGGGCAATAAGGATCAGCCGGAGGGTTTCTTTGGCAATGAGCCGGACAATGCCACTCACCGATGAACCCATGGCTTTGCGGATGCCGATCTCTTTGGTGCGTTGTTCTGCCGTATAGGAGGTCAGGCCAAACAAACCCAGGGCAGCGATGAAGATGGTAAGAATGGCAAAGGCAGTAGCCAGGCTCGAGCTGCGCTGCTCTTCCTTGTAAAGGCTGGCATATTCGTTGTCCATAAAGAAGTAAAGCATGGGATCGTTGTTGGAAAACTCCTTCCAGGTTTGCTCAATGCGTTCGATGGTTTTGGACATGTTTGCCGGGGTGAGTTTCACACTGAGGTATCCCCACTGGCGGTCTTCTGTATCGGGCAGGATCAGGTAAGGGCTGATGGGTTGGTGCAGGGAGCGGATATGGAAATCATTGACCACCCCTACAACTTTGAAGGATTCCAGGGACATTTCCTCCTCATTGCCACCCGGACGCAGGATCCGCTCGTTGAGGGGCTCTTTTATGGGATAATCCTTGAGGCTGCGTTGGTTGATGATACAGGAAGCGCCCTCGGCACTCAAATCATTGCGGAAATACCGTCCGCGGGCCATGGAAATGTTATAGACCTTGAGGAAATCCTCATCGGCCCAGTTGGTATCAAACACAAAGGTTTCATCCCGTGGCTGGCTCTCGATGATATAAGCATTGTTGTTGTTGGGATGACCAGGCACCATCGTGGAATGGGAGGAGTGGATCACCCCGGGTATTTTATTGACTTCAGCCTTAAAGGTGCTGATCTGGTCGTCCAGTACACCTACACGCCGGATCACCACCAGGTTTTCCTTGTCGAAACCCAGGTCCTTATTCAGCATGTATTGGGTTTGCCTGGAGATAACTATGGTACCGAGGATCAAAGCTGCTGAAATGACAAATTGGGAGACCACAAGGATACTGCGGATGTTTTTATTGCGGGCTCCGGATTTAAGCTCTCCGCCCAACACGCTGGTAGGTTGAAAAGCCGAGAGGTAGAAAGCCGGATAACCCCCGGCCAACAAACCGATCACCACAGCCAAAACCAGCAGGATGGGAATGTAATACCACTGATCCAGGTAGTTCAGGGTCAAACTGGTATTAATTAAATTGTTAAAATAAGGCAGGCAGACCTGCACAATGATCACCGCCAGGATCAATGCCATCAAACTCATAATGAGCGATTCCACCAAAAACTGACTGATCAGCATCCGGCGGGTGGAACCGGCTACCTTTCGCAGGCCCACCTCCTTCGCCCTGTTGGAGGCCCGGGCAGTGGAAAGGTTCATATAATTGATGGCCGCAATGACAATCAGCATCAATGCCACCACCGAAAAAATATAAATGTATTTCTTGTCGTGGGGGGTCTTCATGCCCCCTTCGATTTCCGGGTTCAGATGGATGTCGGTCAAAGGTTGCAGATAATAGGCATAGCGGTTGCCCTTTTCCAGGAATTCATCAAAAGAAAGGCCCAGAAACTCCTCCAAAATGGGCCCGGCATATTCGCGAAGCAGTTCGGGAAATTTGTCTTCAATGGTCTGGGGTGAAGCCTTTTCAGAGAGCAAAAAATAGGTGTTCAGGTTGTTGCTCAACCAGTTGGTGTTTTCAGAACGGCTGCTGGTAACGAACGAGCCAATCATGTTGCAATCGAAATGCGAGGTCTTGGGCAAATCCTTCATGATGCCGGTGATTTCATGGTAGGTCTCATGGCTGCCCACCTTGATGCTCTTGCCCATGGCCGGCTCATTGCCAAACATCTTGCGGGCCGTGGACTCAGAGATGACCACCGTATGGGGTTTGGTAAGGGCCGTATTGGGATTGCCCTTGATCAGGGGAGCGGTAAAAATCTCAAAAAAAGTGGAATCGGCCGCAATGAAAGCATCCTCTACAAAGGTACGATCCTCATAACGGATGACCGTCTCGTCCCAGGCATTGATCCGAACGGCCTGCTTCACTTCAGGATATTTATCCCGGACCGTAAAGGCGAGCGGGGCGGGGGTCCAGGCTCCCTTCAGCTGCTGGTTGTTGATCTTCCCGTCTATATATACCCGGTATATTCGGTCCTTGTGCTGATGATGCTGATCGTAGCTGAGCTCACTGAAGATATAGATGGCAATAAGCATGCTGCTGGCAATGCCGATGGCCAGACCAATGATGTTGATGAAAACATAACCCTTCTGACTGCTGATGTTGCGCCATGCGGTCTTGAAATAATTCCTGAGCATATCTGTTGTTTTAAATGGTATGACGTTCGGGGGTTAGGGATGGTTACAGGTGGATCCTCACATTTTGACAAATTACCCGGATGATCTTCAGGCCAATTTATTGAGCGGAAATCTTCCGGAAATGAAAAATATTTTCTAAATTTATCAAAAAGATCGATAGGAATGGAAAAAAATTGGCCAGGCGCCCTGCAATTTCTATAACTCAAACCTGTTAAAATGAAGAAAACACAACTATTTATCCTGTTTGGGTTCCTCGCTCTCACTGTTTCGGCCAATCCCATTCTTCTGCCCCGCATTGAGATCACCGAGTTGTTTTTCGACCCACAGGAAGGCTACCAGATTGAAGTAGAATACTTCCAGGATCCGGACAATCCCGTCGACAGCATAGTGGTAATGGCAAGCCAGGGGGAAGCGGCAGTCCGCAACATGCCCCTTCCCGGCGAATATGGTTATTGGGTGATCACATCCGACAGCCTCCAGTCGGAATTGAGCATCCTTCAAACGGGCGACAGGATTAAAATAAAGGCAATGGCCTTCGGGGAAAGCGACACCATACGCTCATCCGCCAGGCTGATATTTGGCGATTACCCGAAAGCTGCCATTGGATCACCGGCAGAGGATTATTCGATCGCCAAAATGCCCTATGAAATCAATTATGAGGTATACACCTTCTTCAGCAAGGACATCACCCCGACGATAGGAACAAAAAATGATACTGCGGGTATGTGTGGCACCCTGAAAGGAAGGATTTTCAACCTGGTCCACAAACCGGTCAAAGAACAAACCTTTGCCCTTCATTACCCCTTCAAAACAGACGGAAAAGGCAGGTATTCGGCCCGGCTGCTGTCCAACCGCATCAAAGACCACTCCATTTGGTATAAAGGCGGGGGCACGTTCAAATATGCTGAAACAGAAGAATTTGATTTCACCATGAACCCGGGCGAGCTCATCAACCTGGACATCTATTTACTGGACACCCTTCACGTGGGCATCCGGCAGATGAAGCAGCACAAGGACTATCCGGTGTCCCTGTATCCCAACCCGGTCAATCCCGCACAAGGCCTTCATTACATCTGCGACTTCCCCTTTAAATCGGCCCGTTGCATGCTACAGATTGTATCCATGTCGGGCCAGGTATTGCTGGAGCATCGGATCACCCAAAGACAGGGACGCATCGAATTGCCGGCCGGCCTTGCGGATGAGCTGTTCATCGCACAAATTTTACTCAACGGCCAACCGATTCATTCCTCCAAAATCATTGTCCACCGGCCATGAAGTTTTTATTCACAGGTCTGCTAATGTGCAGCTTGTTCACGGTCAATGCCCAGCCCTCCTTCCGCTTTTTGGAAGAATACATTGACTTCAGAGTCACCGGCCAACGGTTTTCGGTCAATGGCATCTATACTTTTTCGAATGCATCAGACCGGTCGGTTCGTCAGCAAATCCGATTTCCCTTTCCCATGCCGGCAGATTCCGTTCACATCAGGCGGATCTTTCACCTGGAGGAAGCCAGACAGATGGTATACCGGTCAGACAGCTCGGGTGTGGTTTTTGAACTTTCAGTAGCAGCGCATGACACGATAAGCATCAACATTGCCTATGATCAGCCGCTGGTCAAAAAAAACATTTACATTTTGACCACCACTGCCAGCTGGCATCAACCGTTAAAAAAGGCCCGGTATGCACTGGAAATAGATGATCCCGGCCGGTTAAACGGTTTTTCCTGGCCGCCCGATTCGACCGGCAATGTCATCTATTTCTGGAGGAAAAAGGATTTTAACCCTGAAAAAAACTTCATCGTTTGGTTAAAAAAAGGATTGACGAAACAGAAAAAAGATGATTCCTAAAAACCAGAATATGCATAATATGTCTTTTTGTCTCATCATTGAATGCCTGGAGAATTCCTCCTTCTAACATTATTCATATCCTTTATACCAATCATCTTTTCAAACAAGTGTAAAAGAAAATTATATATAATATAATGAATAACAACATATAAGCAATTATTAATAATCTGCACTCTTTAAAAACATCAAATAAGGGCAAATAAAATATACCCGGGAAAGGCGAAAAAAAATTCATTCCTTGTTTAAGCATATGGGATTCTGTGAAAAATAGATCAGAATTTTTTATAATCAGTCCAAGGAACAGAATAATCACCGTCAAGTCCATCAGGTATTTAGTAACGGTTTTAACACTATGCTTAATTAAAAATATCAAAGATAGGAGAAAAAGCATTTGCAAGTAAAACAGAAAAATAAAGGCTATAAACAATTGTGGATCAACACGAAAATAAATCCGGTAGATATATAACAATAGCGTAAAAGAAAAAAAGAGAAACTCAACACTGATGTAGCTCCTATAAATTTCGTAAGTTAAAAACCTCATTCTATTTAAGGCAGAATCTCTGCGGCATTCCTGATAAATTAGCCTTTTATTGCGTTTGAAGCAAAGAATATAACTATAAATAATAAATATATTATACAAGTTGATAATATAAAGAATTTCTTCAAAAGAATAGATACTATTCCATTCCAGTATAATTAAAATTCCATTGACGCCTATTAAAAACAGGCAGGAAAGGAATATTGAACCCTTTAAACATCTCATATATAAATTATATCAATGCTATCAATTTCGCTCGGTTGCCTTCGGTAAATTAAAGTTACGAAATTCCACCTTAGGAAGCAACCTCATCCATATAGTGAAACTAAAA
>CAJXLK010000066.1 GCA_913055635.1 uncultured Bacteroidota bacterium | reverse complement strand
GATTTAGAGATGATGAGTTTTTTATTCTCAAGTTATATAGTCTTCATGAGAAGACCTACGCATTAACCGGATGAACCGTTTTTATTCTTAAGTTATATAGTCTTCATGAGAAGACCTACGCATTAACCGGATGAACCAAATCATATACCTCAGAACAGCGGGCCATATAGAAATTGGCATCCGATCATCCCCCATCCGAAATTTTACCCTTATCTTTATTACCCAAACCAGATGGCAAAAACAATCAAATCGCTCAATATGAATAGATTAGCTCAACCAACCAGGTTTCAGGCTCCCTTCAGGCGGGCCAGTAAAACCAAAAACAGCAGAACGGATATTGGCAAAAGCCTTTTACTGTTGTTGCCTGTATTCATGCTGTTGATGTGGCAATGCACCTCCACCGAACATCCCCGGGTCAATTCGCCCGATGGCAGCATCCAGGCCCAATTCATCATGAATGAATCGGGTGTTCCCGGTTACCGGATTCTTCACAAGGGCAGTCCGGTTATTGATACCTCTCACCTTGGTTTTGAGCTAAAGAACGCCCCGGGTCTACATTCAGGCTGGAAGATCACCCAAACCACCCGCAAATCCGTCAACAACACCTGGCAGATGCTGTGGGGAGAGCAAAGGAATGTGGCAAACCATTACAACCAGTTGAAAATCAAACTTAAAGAGAAGAACGCGCCCAACCGCAAGATGAATGTGATTTTCCGGGTATACGATGATGGCATTGGCTTTCGCTATGTCTTCCCCGGACAAAAAAACATGGATGAAGTGGTGATCATGGGTGAAAAAAGCCAGTTCAACCTTACCGGGAACCATACCTGCTGGTGGATTCCCGGTGACTGGGACATTTATGAACATCTCTACAACAAGACGCCTTTTACCGGCATTGATGCCACCACCAAACGCAACAACGACAACCTGGCCCAAACCTATATCCCGTATAATGCGGTCAATACGCCGGTAACGATGAAAACGCAAAAGGGCCTGCACCTGAGCTTCCACGAGGCCGATCTGACCGACTACGCTGGTATGACCCTGAGGGTAAACAAGGACCAGCTGATGATGGAGAGTGAACTGGTCGGTTCCGACCGCCTCGGCTACAAGGTCAAAAGGAAGGCCCCCTTTGCCACACCCTGGCGCACCATCCAGATTTCGGAGGATGCAGCCGGACTGATCGAATCCAATTTGATTGTCAACCTGAACGATCCCAACCAACTGGGCGAGATGCCCTGGTTTACCCCCATGAAGTATGTAGGCATCTGGTGGGAGATGCACGTAGGCAAGTCGACCTGGGCCATGGAAGGAGGCAAACACGGGGCCACCACCGAACATGCCAAAGAGATGATTAACTTTGCTGCTGCCAACAACATTGGCGGGGTGTTGGTGGAAGGCTGGAACACCGGCTGGGAACATTGGATCGGCTTTGACGACCGCGAGGGGGTATTCGATTTCGTTACCCCTTACCCCGACTATGACCTGCAGGAGGTGGCCCGTTATGCCAAAGAAAACGGGGTAGAGCTGATCATGCACCACGAGACATCAGCGGCTCCAAGAACTTATGAAAAACAGCTTGACACAGCCTATAAGCTAATGGAGCGACTGGGCCTCCATTCTGTGAAAACGGGTTATGTGGGGGAAATCATTCCCGAGGGCGAATACCATCATGGACAGTGGATGGTGAACCACTACCGAAAAGTTTTAAAAACGGCAGCCGAGCACCAGGTAGCGGTCAACGCCCATGAGCCGATCAAGGCCACCGGCATCCGCCGCACCTGGCCCAATGCCATCACCCGCGAAGGCCTCAGAGGCCAGGAGTTCAATGCCTGGGCCTCGGATGGGGGCAACCCCCCGGATCATCTGCCTACAGTGGCCTTTACCCGAATGCTGGCCGGGCCCATCGACTATACCCCCGGCATCTTTAACATCCAACCCATGGGCGATGCCGACAAAAACCGGATCAGCACCACCCTGGCCCAACAACTGGCCCTCTATGTGGTGATCAACAGCCCCCTCCAAATGGCTGCCGACCTGCGAGAAAACTACAAAGACCACCCCGCATTCCAGTTTATCCGCGATGTGGCCGTTAACTGGGAACAATCCCTCGTGCTCAACGGCAAAATAGGCCAGTATGTTACCATGGCCCGTCAGGAAAGAGGCACTCAAAACTGGTTTGTGGGCAGCATCACCAATGAAGAGCCCCGTGAGATGAACATCAGCCTCGATTTCCTCGAGCCCGGCCAAAAATATACGGCCGCCCTCTATAGGGATGGCGACAATGCCCACTGGAAAGACAATCCAACGGCTTATGCCATCGATACCCTTAAGGTAACAAGTGAAAGCACCCTCGATCTCAGACTGGCCCCGGGTGGTGGCGCTGCGGTCAGTATTATGGGGCCAACAGATTGATCCCGGCCGCCTGCTCCTCCACAGGCACCACCCGAGCACAACCCTGTTGTTAACTTGCTATGCCCAGCCTGCTGGTAAGTTGATCAATCAGGGGTTCCTGGCCTTTGAACATGATCTCCTGGGCCTGGATAACCGGAATCCAGCCGGCGCGGTCGGCCTCAGGAAAATGTTGATAATAACCCGATTGGGGAGGCCACTCCATGCGGAAGGTATTGCTGGTGATGTTTGAAGCATCCGGATTAGCTTCCACTGCCCAGGCATACACGGTTTTTCCACCCTTCTGAATAACAGGCTCCAGCTCCCAGAATTCTCCGCCAATATCATGGCCGGTCTCTTCCTTGAACTCCCTGATGGCCGCCTCAAAAGGTCGTTCCCCCTGATCAAATTCTCCCTTGGGAATGGACCAGGCATCCTTTTCACGGTTCCTCCAGTATGGGCCACCGGGGTGAATCAAAAAAACTTCACAATCTCCGTTGTTAAATCGATAGGCTAATATGCCCGCACTTTGCTTTTTCATACCTTAAAATCCTTGCCTATATTGTAAAAGATGATTGATCATTATAATTGTATGTTGATTATCAATAAATAATTAAATAACATTCCTCTTTCACTATTGTTGATTTGATAAAGCAGCTTCATCAAAATCAACCATCATTAAAATTAAACCAAATCCTTTTACCTTTAGCTTGAATTGATGCCAAAGCCGGTCAATCCAGCCGTAACCAGGCCTAACCGGTACAAAAATCCCCACAAATATCAAAATTTAATTCCAATGGTTAAAACATCCATCATCAAACCAACCCACCATTTAAGATAACCCTGGAAGGGGCATCATTATTTTATGCCATCTGGAGCTACCAAACATGCTGTAGTTAAGAATACAACCCTGGAAGGGGCATTATGATGTTTTCATCTGGGGCCGCAAATAATGCTGTCATTAAACATATAATCCTGTAGAAGATACCATGGTTATCCACAATCAGACCAAAAGCATCATACATCTATCGATTACGGGATTTTTCGAGGTAATGCTGCCGCAGTGAGTCGGAATCGCCATAGTGGTGCATAATGGAATCAAGGTCCTGTTTCAGGTCTTTTTTTACCTGTGAATAGCCCGGATCATCAATCACATTGTGCATTTCGGCAGGGTCCTTCTCCAGGTCATAAAGCTCCCATTCATCAATATCATGGTAAAAATGGATCAGTTTATACCGGTCGGTGCGGATGCCATAGTGGCGTTTAACGGCATGGATGCCGGGATATTCATAATAATGGTAATAAAGGGCATCCCGCCAGTTGGTTGTATCCCCCCTGAACAGTGGCACCAGGCTTCGTCCCTGCATATCTTCGGGGATTTGTACTCCGGCAGCATCCAGCATCGTTTGGGCAAAGTCAATATTCTGAACCAACTGGTGGCTCTGAGCGCCTGCCGGAATGTGCCCGGGCCATCTCATTATCAAAGGCGTACGGAATGATTCTTTGTACATGAACCGTTTATCGAACCAGCCGTGCTCGCCAAGGTAAAAGCCCTGATCAGAGGTATAGATCACCAGGGTGTTCTCTGCCAGACCGGCTTCATCGAGATAATTCATCAACCTGCCCACATTTTCGTCCACTGCCTTAACGCAGGCCAGATAATCCTCCATGTACCGCTGATATTTCCATTGGGTGAGGGCTTTGCCTTTGGGGGCTTCCTCACGGAAACGCTGATTGATGGGCCCATAGACCTGATCCCACTTTTCCTGTTGCGCCTCGTTCAAACGGTTATAATGCATGTTATAGACCCGGTCATACCAGCCATAAAATGGTTCATAGCCCATCTCCCTTACCAGCTCGGGCCTCAGCTTATTGTCGCTGGTCAGGCTCATATGCTTGCTGATCAGCATCTCAGCTTCTTTGGCAGCGGTACCCCGCCCCTGGTAATCGTCAAAAAGGGTTGCTGGTTCGCGAATGTCCTGGTCTTTCTTATATTCCAGATGACGCATCGCCGGGAGCCACTCCCGATGCGGGGCCTTGTGCTGATACATCAGCATGAAAGGTTTATTTTGATCCCGATCCGACTTGATCCAGTTAATGGCCATGTCAGTAATGACATCGGTGGTATATCCCTGCTTCTGCATCGTGCTGTCGGGCGTTCGGAAACGCGGATGGTAGTAAAATCCCTGCCCCCCAAGCCCGTCGAGTATGCGCCAGTAATCAAACCCCGTAGGCTGGGACTTAAGATGCCACTTGCCAATGACAGCCGTTTGATACCCATGCTCCTGCAGTAGCTTAGGATAGGTTTGCTGGGTGCTGTCAAACCGGGCCCGGTTGGTCAAAACCCCGTTCTTGTGGCTGTGCTTGCCGGTTAAAATACTCGCCCGGCTCGGACAACTGATCGAATTACCTACAAACGCCCGGTTGAAAATCATCCCCTCCGATGCCAGCTTATCCAGGTTCGGGGTGCTGATTAGCCGGTCATCATAGGCACTTAATGCCTGAAAGGCATGATCATCGGTCATGATGAAAATGATGTTGGGCGGCTGCTGCTTTTTCTTTTTGTCCGATTTTTTGGGATGGCAGCTGGACAAAAAAATGATCAGGATTAAAAAATAAAACAAACGGTGCATGGCAGTAGTTTTTAAGAAAAGTTAACCTTCGGGTGAAGTCCATACCAAAGATAACAAATTTTATGGCTTCTTCAGATTTTTTATACCGCCAAATACATCCTGGTGCAAGAACGTTAACTGCCATCCAGTGTGATGAGGTGTAAAAAGTTCACACTCCCATAGCTATGAAACTCCTTTATACTTTATGGTTATACCACTGGTGCAATAACGTTGACTGGCATTGCGTAGAATGGGGTCTAAAATAAGATACTTTCATTACTATAAGCCTTCTTTATATAGACTTGTCAGACATTAGGGTTGTACCATTAACCCCTAAATATGTGTTTTTTGGACCTTTCTGATCAAGGATGTTCATTCGGCAAAATGGCTTCATGGCGATGCATTATCACTTGAAGAATTTAATAAGGGAGATAATTGCAATAAAACGATATTCGTAGCCATTCCGGTTTTATTTTTCGAAGGATTCTCATTAATTTGTAATTTCATTAAGGGGGGATTCATGAAACACACAGGCCTGATCATATTATTCTTGCTGACGGGCATCCTTGTGGGGATGGTCGGCTCGTGTGAATGGTTTGCTCCGAAATTCAAGAGTCAGTGGACCCAGGCGCCCGACCGCACATGGATAGGTTCGCAATACTGGGCCAACCGGCTACAGGACTGGCGGCTTCAGGACGGGCGGGTAGAATGTATCGGTCATAGCCGGGCTGTGCGCACGCTTCACCTGCTCACCCGTGAGTTGGGGCCAAAAAAGGGCAAACTGCGGATGAGCGTTCAAACGGGCCGGATAAATGAAGCGATGGTAACAGATGCATCCTGGGCCGGATTCCTAATTGGGGCTGGATCCCTGAAGACGGATTATCGCCGGCGGGCTTTGATCCATCAGGGGCATGGCAAAAATGGTGGGTTGCTGGCAGTCATCACTAGCAGGGGCAAACTGATGATCCTGGACAATGCCAATCGAGGCCAGCCCATGGATGTAGAGCGTGATCATTCCTATTCCTTCACCGGATTGCCCGTTAATGGGGTAAGTTTGCACCTTCAGCTGGTGCCAGGGCGGGACCAATATCAACTGACCTTTCATGCCACGGCAAAGGAAACCGGGGAAACCATTGACTCGCTTTACATGTCAGGCCTGAACCCCCGGCGTTTTCAGGGCAATCTGGCACTTGCCGCGCATGCCTCTCAAAAGATTAAAAATTCAGCATTCTGGTTCAACCAGTGGTGGATGCGGGGGTCCAAACTCGTGGAAAAACCAGGCCATCACTTTGGTCCCATCCTGGGGGCTCACTATAGCCTAAACAACAATACCCTGCATATGACGGCCCAGCTTCCCCCGTTGTCAAAAAAAAGACAGAAAAAGGTCCGGCTGGAGATCAGAAAAAAAGGCCGATCGGGCTGGCAGGAGATCGCCCGCAGCGATATTGTTAAACCCGGATACACCGCAACCTTCAGCATTGACCCCTGGCAAACCAGCCATACCTGGAAATATCGCCTGAGTTATCCCCTGAAAGAAGCGGCATCCCCCCGGTACTTTAAGGGATCCATCCCCCGAGAACCTTCCGGCGACAAGCTCTTGCTGGCCGCCCTGAACACCCCGGCCCTTACAGGCCAGCCCATCGGCGAGGGTGAAACTTCCTGGAATGATTCCTCAGGTTTTCCTTATAAAAAGATGACCCAAAACATCGGCTTGCACCAACCCGATATGCTGGCCTTCACGGGTAACCAGGTCAACCCCGGCCTGCCCACCCATTTCAACGGCATCAAAAAAGACAGCCTCCACCTGGATTATCTTTACAAATGGTACCTCTTTTGCTGGGGATATGGCAAAATGACCAGAAAATACCCGACCATCATCCTGCCCAGTCAAACAGATTTTTATCAGGTTAAAGGCGATACCGGCAAGAAATCAACAATCAATGAGTCATCTATAACCAGCTCCTTCATTCGAATGGTCAGAAGAACCCAAACAGGTCACCTGCCATCCCCCTATACGCCTGATCTGCCAGGGCATTCAACCGCTTACAACACAGAAATCAACTATGCGGGAATCAGCCTGGCCGTCTTGGGAACCGGCAAATTCTTCCCCGTTAAAGATTCTTCCCGCCTGAATCCATTAAAACAAGAGGCATCATACAGAAATCAGACAGCCTCTAAGCCGAATCCTTCGGCAAAACAACTCCCATGGATTCAAAAATGGGCCGGCAACTGGGCAGGTGTGCATATGAAAGCCGTGATCACCCCTGAACCAGTGGTCAGCTTTTCCAGTTATACGCACCTTTCAAAACGCAAAAAAGCACAAACAGACCAATTGCTGCGAGAAATCAGGAAAGCCCATGCACTGATCATCTCCGGCGGAAAAAACCCGGCCCACGCCATACATCTTGGGATCGACAAAAAAGGAGATGCAGGTTACTCCTTTGGCCTTCCACCCAATCAACCCATCATCCTGGATAACCCGAAAAAGGTCGATTCAGCCCACCTGCCTCTCGCCGATACCCTGGCGCCTGAAAACACCTTCCAGCATGAACTCATAACGCCTGTTGTGGTCAATAATATGAGCAAAGCCGACCCCAATAACCCCGGCCAATTGCCGCAGGTTGGCTACGGCATAATTCAGTTCAACAAAAAAGAGCAAACCTATACCCTCTCAGCCTGGCCGCAAACAACAACACCGGCACAGGATGATCCCCTTGCAGGCTGGCCCTTGCAAGTAAACCTTCAGTATAATTTCATCGAACAGCCACTGGGGTTTCTTCCCCAAATAATTACCAAAGGATTAAAAAACAAACCCGTTTACAAATTATTCAACCAGCAAAACCAAAATCTGATCTACGCCAGAAGGGCCCATGACACCATTTTTCAAGCGCCTGTTTTTAAAAAGGGCCTCTACACTTTATTGGTGGGCAATCCGAAAGCAAATAAAATGGACACCCTCTCCAACCTGGTGCCCGTGAAACACAAAAAACAAATCATACTGAATTTCAAAAAATAATGCAGCAGGGATTTCGCCGGGCCGGTTAAAATTTGCCGAACTTAAAGGTAAGTTGATAGGAAAAGCCCCGCAAAGCATCCTCACTGGTGTCATATAGCTCAATATTGCTGGTATAGAGGTAATAGGCGCCAACGGCAACCCTAAAAAACCGGATCAGGTTAAATTCCAGTTCTGCCCCCGGCTCAATCACAAAAAAGGCATCCGAATCATTTATAAAATCATCCCGGTAATTGTAGTCATAGCGTCGATGTTCATAGTCCTCGGCATGGACGATACCACCGGCACCGATCAATAAGGGAAAGCTCAGATGCACTTTTTCCATAGGCCCCAGTATCGGTTCAATCAGCAACCCGCCATAACCGCCCTGAAGGTTGACGTCTTCATCCAATGCGGAATCATAATGGTAGTCATTGAAAAAAGCCTTACCGCCAATGCCCAGGCCCAGGCTGTGATTAACGATCCAGGCTCCCCTACCGCCCATGACAAGGCCATCTTTGTCGTCAATACTGGCATAACCAAGGGAAAAAGCGCCATAGCCTCCATGGCTGTCAATGCCTCCCAAAAGGGTGTTAAGGTCACTTTCCTCATCCTGGGCCAGTGACACAGTAGCGGCCAGGAAAACAACCGCAACCAGGGTTAAATATCTTTTCATGTGTATGTTTTTTGAATAACCGTTAAATTCCTTTTTTTAGATTTGCTCACCGCAAGGTACTACAAAATCCAATTTCGTCAAATAAGATGCCAAACTTTCATATGGGGATACCCCTGGCTTGTCGGGGTTTAAATCCTTTATTCCACGGTAGCTGGAGCGGACTAAATTAAAAAAACCGGCTTTATTCGGTGCATTACCCCGCTAAGCGGGGTTAGGGCATTACCCCCCGCTAAGCGGGGTTAGGGCTAAGCGGGGTTACCGCTTAGCGGGGTTGGCATTACCCCCCCCGCTAAGCGGGGTTCAGGAAGCGGGGTCAGGGGGTTGATATTGCCCCTACTTTTTGTTATATTGTCCGGCAAATAACCACAGCATGCATATTTCGCCCTTTAAGCTTGAACGATACTTTGCCCGTTACGAATTTTCCGCCCCCTATCTGCTCAGCAGCTCCGACTGCGAACCCCTTGCCCTGAATGAATTGCTCTCGATGATCCATGGGGAAACCATGAAGATGTGGAATGTCCTCAAACTGGGATATACTGAAAGCCAGGGCCACCCCGAATTGCGAAAAGAGATCGCCGGGCTGTACCATTCGGTTCAACCTGAGCAGGTGATGGTGAGTGCTCCTGAAGAGGGCATTTTCATCGCCATGAACAACCTTCTGGAAAAAGGCGATGAGGTGGTCACCACTTTTCCGGCCTATCAGTCACTCTACGAGGTGGCCCACTCCCTTGGCTGCCGCCTCAGATACTGGCAACCCCAATATGAAAATGGGTGGTACTTTGATCTGAAAGACCTGGCCGAACAAATCACCACAAAAACCAGGATGCTCATCGTCAATTTCCCGCATAATCCCACCGGGGCAACCCTTTCCAAAAGCCAGCAGGAACAGATCATCGATATGACCAAGAACAAAGACATCATCCTGTTTTCCGACGAGATGTACCGGTTTTTGGAATACGATGAAAGCAGCCGACTGCCCTCCATGAGCGAATTAACAGACCGGGCCGTAAGCCTTTCGGGTATGTCAAAAAGTTTTGCCCTGGCCGGGTTGCGCATCGGTTGGGTGACCACCCAAAACCCCCAGTGGCTGGAAAAATTCCTTACCTTCAAGGATTATACCACCATATGCAACAGCGCCCCCAGTGAGATCCTGGCCATTATGGGGCTTCGGGCCCGCGACAAAATTCTGGCAACAAACCACGACATCATCCGAACCAATCTAAACCAGCTGGAGGATTTTTTTACCCACAACAGCTTCCTTTTTGAATGGCATCGCCCGGCAGCCGGACCGGTAGCCTTCCCCAAACTTCACGAATCGCTCGATGCCAACCATTTCTGCCACGATTTGGTCGAAAAAAAAGGGGTGCTCCTGTTGCCACCCGAAGTTTATGATTTGAATGCCAATCATTTTCGCATCGGATTTGCCCGCAAAAACCTGTCCGAAGCCCTGGAAAAATTCCAGGAATACATCGATCAGGAAATAAAAGGCGGGGGGTCATAATGCAGTCGTTTAATCATATCATGTAATCATGCCCTCTGTAAAGCTCTGAATAAATCGGTTAATAATGAAGCCTTTCAATCGATATACCGGATCGCTGACAGGCATATAAAAAAATGGACCAGGGATTCACCCGATCAACAATAAACCAGATCAGTAAAGGTGATTCAGCCCAACAATCGTCAAACGGATCAATCAGCCGCCAAAACGGTCTTCCAACACCCTTTGGCGGTATTCAAATATTTGCCGCAACTTTCTGCGAACCAGCAAAAGGTTCATGATCCGGCCTATCCAGCCTAAAGGCATTTTGTAAGTCACCAGGTCGCTCATGCATGTGCCCCCTTCAACCTCCTCCAAAAAATGTTTGTGATGCCAGAAACGGTACGGACCAAACCGTTGCTCATCCACAAAATACCAACCTTCCCGCAGATGACTGATCTCAGTAACCCAATTCACCCGAATACCTTTAAAAGGCATAACCTTATAGGTGATAATCTGCCCGGAATACATTACCCCGGAATTTACGGGGGATGTTACCCTAAAGCCCATCTCTGAAGGTGTGATCTCAGAGAGATTACCCGGCTGACAAAGAAACTCCCATAAATCAGACCTTTCAACGGGTAAAAACTGACTCACACGAAGGGTATGCACCCCGGAATGGTTATAGAATTCAATCATTCAATCCTATTTTTTGATGGACTTCGTTTAATTTATCGATGCGATGCGGAGAAAATAATCATTGGTATAACCCACAAGGCATGAATTTGTTTAACCGGGAAGATACTCCAGAGGCCGATTTTATGCCACAGCAATGTAGATGTGTTCAAATAACTTCCAATCAGAGACTTATTGCCCCTAAGCTAAAACCAAGTAAGCTTCGCCTCTGGTGGCCATACCCAACAAGGATATCCTTAACAGGTTCATCTATTGGAACGAAAGCTCACACGACCCATTGGCCTGTTATTATGAGGAAGGCACAAAGATCAAGGTACTCCTCTAATAATTCAGCAAATCATACGTATACAATGGCTTGGGGTAATACTCTTAATATGGATCAATTCAGATGAAGATTTCTTTTTAACAACAAATAATCATTTAAAATGAAGTATATTTACGTATTAATTTAGCCCATAACATGCCGTTGTATTAACCCTGATAAAGATCTAAAGAAAATCATCAAATACTACAGATTGCCTGACAGCAGACAACAGCAAATACTTTAACAGATTTAAATCCTCGAGCTCAAGATGAAACTTAAATGCCCTTTTGCCTTAACCGTGGTGTGTTTCTTGCTGTTTTCAGCCAGTTCCGTACCAGGCCAGTCCAAAAATCACATGTTTGGAAAAGACATTGCCGTTTTTTATCCTGCAGAATTTGATTCCACTCGAACCCTCCCCTCTTTGGCTCTTATAGAGGAGCCGGCACCCACTGGTCCAGTTCCTTCTGATTGGCCCGTAAAACCCTGTTTCTATCAAGAGAAAGGCAATCAACTTGCCAGCATTGCCTTTCAGGAGGGAACCGATCTCTACGGGACGGGTGAGGTTACCGGGCCTCTCAGGCGCAACGGTCAGGAGGTAGAACTTTGGAACACCGACAATTATGGATATGAGAAGGCCGGGGGCAAGCGGCTTTACCAGTCGCATCCCTGGATTCTTGGAGTTCGTGAAGATGGCAGCTCCTTCGGCATCCTGGTGGACCACACCTGGCGGCAGAAGTTTCAGTTGAACAACCCCATCCGGATCATCTCTAAAGGCCCGCCATTTCGAATCATCATCGTGGAAAAAGATAATCCTCAAGAGGTAATGAAAAGCCTGGGGGATCTAACGGGGACCATGCCGCTTCCTCCTCTTTGGGCCTTAGGCTATCAGCAATCACGGCACAGCTACTTTCCTCAGTCGCATGCCCGGGGTGTAGCCGATACCCTTCGCCAGAAAGACATACCTTGTGATGTTCTCTGGCTCGATATAGAATACATGGACGATTACAAGATCTTCACTTTCGATGAAAAGCGTTTTCCCGACCCCGAGGGGCTCAATGAAGATCT
>CAJXLK010000065.1 GCA_913055635.1 uncultured Bacteroidota bacterium | reverse complement strand
GTCGGGGTGGCAAGATTCGAACTTGCGACCCTCTGCTCCCAAAGCAGATGCGCTAACCGGACTGCGCTACACCCCGAATCATTTTCATTTTCTAAAATAGCCCTGCAAATAAAAACATTGTTTTGCTAATGTCCAAATCTTTTAAATAAAAAATACATGCAGCAATTGTTCATTGCTCAGTGCCCATTGTCCACCCTCGTACACCTGCTGTTTCAAATGCGCACAAATCCACCCCTTGCTGATGTTGCTTAAGCTTTAACAGTCAATGTTTTAAAAGTACTGGAACGATATTTGATTCCAAAGGGGAAAATCCTTACCTTGCTGATTGATAGCAGCGGTAAGAGCAACTTTGAATCCAAAATCAACCATCATGATAGAACTTCAATCCATCGAAAGGTACTTCAAAACCAGTTTTCAGCGCAGCTATGTATTGCGCGACATAAGCTTTGACGTGCAGGAAGGGGAATTCCTTACCATCATGGGACCCAGCGGAGCGGGCAAATCAACCTTGCTGAACATCATTGGCATGCTCGATCAACCCAACAGCGGAGAATATCACTTTATGGGCCAACCGGTCCACCACCTGAAGGAAAAATACCGGACCCAGTACCACCGCAACTACATCGGATTCATCTTCCAGGCTTACCATCTGATAGACGAGCTCACGGTCTATGAAAACATTGAAACTCCCCTGCTTTATAAGGGCATCAAAGGCTCCAAACGCAAGAGCATGGTGGCCGACATCCTGGACCGGTTCAACATTGTGGCCAAAAAGGAACTTTTCCCCAATCAACTCTCTGGCGGTCAGCAGCAACTCGTCGGCATTGCCCGGGCCATTGTAGCCGAACCCAAACTGCTTTTGGCCGACGAGCCCACCGGCAACCTCCATTCCGAGCAGGGTGAAAAGATCATGGATCTGCTTACCCAACTCAATAAGCAGGGGATGACCATCTTGCAGGTGACCCACAGCGAAAAACAGGCCCTTTATGGCAGGCGTATCATCCGCCTGGAAGATGGGTTCATCCGCAGCGACAAAAAGGTAAAGGAAGGCGTGGTCCAGGAATAACCCCAGCCACCGTCAATAATAACCTCCAAAACTTGTGATATCCCAAATAAATCCAGGCAGTGGCTGATGGTTTCATTTGGGGTCGGCTGTATGGCACTAAAAAAGGGCCTTCCGGAAAAGGAAGGCCCTGAATTGGGCGGAGAGAGGGGGATTTGAACCCCCGGTACCGCTGTCGCGGTACGCCGGTTTAGCAAACCGGTGGATTAAGCCACTCTCCCATCTCTCCAGAAAAGTGTAGCGCAAAAATAGTAAAATGAAGCAAAACCACAAAAAAATTCCCAATTTCTTCATCTCCCATTCAATCCCAAGCCTGGGTAAACGGGTCCATTGGAGGCTGCTAAGTTGCCAGAGTCAAACGAATTGATCAACGATGACAAGGCCCGCCATTTGAAATAAGCTTTAACAAAAGCTGTCGCCAAACTGAGGTGAAGGGATCCACCGGCAGGAGGGCGGGCAACACCGATCCCGGAGGGCTGGCTCCACCGGGAGGATGGCAGGCAACAACCATCCTGCGGGAGTGAATCCACCGGCAGGATGATTGGCAGCATACGCATCATTATTCGTTTTCATCGGTGGTATCGTCCGATGTGGAAGAGGAACCCTCCTCCCTGGGCTTGGAGATGGCATCGCGCATATCGGTATCGCTTTGGATGTTCTTCATCCGGTAATAATCCATCACGCCAATGTTGCCATTTCGCAGGGCTTCGGAGATGGCCTGGGGCACTTCTTTTTCGGCCTGTATCACAGCAGCGCGGGCTTCCTGGGCTTTGGCCTTCATCTCTTGTTCCTGGGCCACCGCCATAGCCCTTCTCTCTTCAGCCTTGGCCTGGGCGATGTTCTTGTCGGCATTGGCCTGGTCGATCTGCAGGCCGGCACCTACGTTCTTGCCAATGTCCATATCGGCGATATCGATGGAAAGGATCTCAAAGGCCGTCCCGCTGTCCAGTCCTTTCTCGAGCACCACCCGCGAGATGGAGTCGGGATTCTCCAATACAGCCTTATGCGAGTCGGCCGAACCGATGGACGAGACGATGCCTTCGCCCACCCGGGCCAGGATGGTTTCTTCACCGGCACCTCCTACCAGCTGCTTGATGTTGGCCCGAACGGTCACCCGCGCTTTGGCAATCAGCTGGATGCCGTCCTTGGCTACTGCAGTGACAGGCGGGGTGTTGATGACCTTGGGATTGACCGACATCTGAACGGCTTCAAAAACGTCGCGCCCGGCCAGGTCAATGGCCGTGGCCATCTTGAAATCCAAATTGATGTTGGCCTTCTCGGCCGAAACCAACGCATGGGTCACTTCCGGGACATGGCCCCCGGCCAGGTAATGGGCTTCCAGATCGTTGCGGTAAAGGGTCAACCCGGCTTTATTCCCCTCAATCATGGCATTGACAATGACCGACGGGGGAACCTTCCGCCAGCGCATCAATATAAGCTGAAGCAGAGAAATGCGCACCCCGGATATCAGGGCCGAAAACCAAAGGCCAATCGGTACAAAATAGAGGATGATCCACAGACCAACGATGGCCCCAACAATAATGACAATATATGTTCCTATATCTCCCATATTACAATAGTTTATGAATAAATTTGACTGTATCTCTAAAGATGGTTGTCCATTATATTTGAATGCTGATTAGCAATGAGCAAGAGCAATATAAATTAATGAGTGCCATCAAAAAATGGTTGGTTAGGTAAAACAGCTTCAGCAAAATCAACCAACCTATAATGATTAACCATCTTCCTCTGCCAAAGGTTCAACGATGACCTTAAAATCCCGGATATTAACCACCTTCACCTTCTTCTTTTGTTCAATATAAGCCCCGGTAGAAGCGGCCTCCATAAATTCACCATTGATCAGTACCTTGCCCATCGGATTCAACCGGGTAACGGCCACCCCCTGGTCGCCCACCTTCACCTTTTGCTCCTCCTGGTATGACACCTTGCTGCTGATCGTAGAATCCAGCATCAAACGCTTCCAGGTCTTGGCCCGAAGGGCATAGCCGATAACCACCAAAGATGAAACCACCGCCCCCAGCATAACATAATGCCCGGCCGGGGTACCCAAACTCTCATACCCAAAGTAAACCGCCCCTACCAATAAAATAAACCCCGCAATACCGGCAATGGTAACTCCGGGGACCAGTAAAAATTCCACCAAAAAGAGGAATATCCCGATCAGAATCAAAATGATAATGGCAAGAAGGGACATGAAAAGGCTGGAATAAAATTAGTAGATCTCCGCCTGAAGCCCGCGCTCTATCAATGCATCCTTCATTACTTTCAGTTCCTGGTAAGCGCCTTTCTTCACTTCACACTTACCATGGTAATGTGCCAGATAGGTACACTGCTCTGCCTGCACATTGTCATGCTCACAAACCTCAATGAGTGACTCGATCACGTAATTAAAATCATTCACTTCATCGTTGTAAAGGACGAGATTTTTCTCCTTGCTATGATTCCGCTGGGAATCATAATTTTCTTGCTTATGCAGTTGGTTTCCTTCACCCATATGTATAATGGTGTTGCTTTTTACATTCAGTGGGTTAAATATAATTGTATAATTTTTAATTTTCAAAAAAATCATGGATTTTTTAAGTTATTTTAACAGATGCTGCAAGATAGCGCGCATTTTTTCCACCGATCGTAAAAGGAAAAATCACCCGAACAATAGGTTCACCGGAAAATAAAACAAAACATGGCTTGTTGATAAATAATATCGCCCGGGCATGGTACAATTTTGCTTCAATCTTCTTAACTTTACTATTCGAAATGAAAAACCGATGAGGGTTTCGGACAATAAGGAGTAAGCCATTGGTATTCAAAGAACAGGGATAGCAATGCGGACTATTTTACAGCAATGTGTTAATTTTCGTTGCATTGAAGACAGAACGATACGCGCTGCTTCAGCTAATTTCTCGGCAGAGATCAATTGCAGCCGACAAAAGCGGTGCTGCAGGAATCATTTTGTAAAAACACTATAATCTAAAGAGTATGGCTACCAAGGGAAACAACAAATCCGGACAACAGGATACCAAAACCAAACAGCAGAGCCAACAGAGTCAGCAGAATCAGCAGGCTCAGCAGAGCAAGCAGCAGAACAAACAGCAAAATAAGGGTCAGGCCAACCAGGCGGATGATGAAAAGATGAAGGCCCTTCAACTGACCCTGGATAAGATTGAGAAGGGCTACGGCAAGGGCACGATCATGAAGATGGGAGACAAAGCGGTAGCCGATGTACCGTCTATCTCCTCGGGGTCCATATCCCTGGACAATGCTTTGGGCATAGGCGGTTATCCGCGGGGCCGGGTGGTTGAGATTTTCGGTCCGGAATCTTCGGGTAAGACGACCCTGGCGATCCATGCCATTGCAGAGGCACAGAAATCGGGGGGTATTGCCGCCATCCTGGATGCCGAGCATGCCTTTGACCGTTTTTATGCTGAAAAGCTGGGGGTTGATGTGGAGAACCTGTTGATCTCCCAGCCCGACAATGGGGAGCAGGCCCTGGAGATTGCCGATCACCTGATTCGTTCGGGCGCGGTCGATATTGTGGTGATCGACTCGGTAGCGGCATTGACACCTAAGTCAGAGTTAGAGGGCGACATGGGCGATTCCAAGATGGGCCTGCAGGCCCGACTGATGTCGCAAGCCCTGCGTAAACTGGCAGCCAACATCTCCAAGACCAATACCACCTGCGTGTTCATTAACCAGCTGCGGGAAAAGATCGGGGTGATGTTCGGCAACCCAGAAACCACAACCGGCGGCAATGCCCTGAAATTTTACTCCACGGTCAGGGTGGATATCCGGCGCATCGGACAAATCAAGGATGGCGAGGACATCAAAGGCAACCGCACCCGGGTAAAAATCGTCAAAAACAAACTCGCCCCCCCGTTCCGCAAAGCGGAATTTGACATCATGTACGGGGAAGGCATCTCCAAATCGGGTGAGATCATTGACCTGGGGGTCGACCACAATGTGATCCGCAAAAGCGGTTCATGGTACAGCTATGGCGATACCAAGCTGGGCCAGGGGCGCGAGGCGGTCAAACAACTGCTGCGCGACAACCCTGAGCTGGCCGAAGAACTGGAGGGTAAGATCAAGGAACAGCTTCAACAGAAAGAAAACCAGAAACAATAACCCATCATCCAACGATTAAAACAAAATCTCAGCCCTATGAACAAATTTGTCTTACCCCTTCTATTATCCATAATTATAGGACTTTCAGCCTGCTCAGACCAAGAGGCCCCGTCGGAAAAGACCATTGGCAACCCCGTTGATCAGGTCACCCTCGATTCGCAGGTGATGACCCCCCAGGCGCTGTGGTCTTTCGGACGGGTCAGTGGCGTAAAGGTATCGCCTGATCAGAAAAAGCTCCTGTTTACCTCATCTTTCTATGATGTAGAAAAAAACAGCGGCAATGGCGAAATTTTCCTCATGCCGGTCGACGGTGAAAAGGCGGAAAACATCACCAATACCCCGGCCACTGAATTCAATGCCCGGTGGCGCCCCGACGGCAAAAAAATCGGTTACCTCTCATCGGCCAGTGGTTCAACCCAACTATGGGAGATGAACGCGGATGGCAGCGAAAAAGAGAAAATCTCCAGCATCAACGGGGGCATCAACGGTTTTGAATACGCCCCCAACCAGAAGAAAATCCTCTACATCAAAGAGGTCAAACTGGACCAAAACGTCCACGACATCTATCCCGACCTGCCCAAAGCAAATGCCCGGATTGAGACGGATCTGATGTACCGACACTGGGATGAGTGGCACAACTACAAATACAGCCATGTCTTTGTTGCCGATTACAACGGCGAGAAAATCACCAATTCGGTCGACATCATGAAAGGGGAAAAATACCATGCCCCCCTGGAGCCTTTCGGCGGAATGGGCCAGATCAACTGGAGTCCGGACAGCAAAAAGGTGACCTACACCAGCAAGAAGCTCACGGGCAAGGAGTACACGATGAGCACCAACTCTGAGATTTACATCTACGATCTGGAGACCGGGGCCACCACCAATTTAACCCGGAAGCAGCACGAAGGTTATGACAAGGCTGCCGTTTATTCGCCCAATGGTAAGATGATTGCCTGGGAGAGCATGCGGCGCGATGGCTATGAGGCCGACAAGAACAGGATTTTCGTGCGCAATCTTCAAACCGGCGAAGAGACGAACTATTCGACTGAATTCGAACAGAATGCCCATGGAATCACGTGGGGCCCGGAAAACGAAAAGCTCTATTTTACCAGTGACTGGCACGCCCGCTTTCAGATTTACCAGCTCACACTAAAAACAGGTGATATCCGCCAGATCACAGAGGGCCGGCACAACTACCAGTCGGTGGCCGTTGCCGGGGATGCCCTGATCGGATCAAAACAATCGATGTCACAGCCCACCGAGATTTACAGCATTGATCCTTCCACCGGCAAGGAAACCCAGCTGAGCCACATCAACCAAAACCTGATGGATCAGCTCAATATGGGCAATGTGGAAAAAAGGTGGATTGAGACAACCGATGGCAAGGAGATGCTGACCTGGGTAATCTATCCCCCCAATTTTGATAAAAGCAAAGAATATCCCACCCTGCTTTATTGCCAGGGTGGCCCGCAATCGTCGGTCAGCCAGTTTTTCTCTTACCGCTGGAACTTCCAGATGATGGCGGCCAATGGCTACATCGTAGTGGCACCCAACCGCCGGGGCCTGCCTTCCTTTGGCATGGACTGGCTTGAGCAGATCAGCGGCGATTATGCCGGACAAAACATTCAGGATTATCTCAGTGCCATTGACGCCATGAAGAAAGAGCCTTTTGTGGATGAAGACAACCTGGGTGCTGTGGGCGCCAGTTACGGGGGATATTCCATCTATTACCTGGCGGGCCACCATAATGACCGCTTCGATGCCTTCATCTCCCACGACGGCATGTTCAACCTGGAGTCCTTCTACCTGACCACCGAAGAGATGTGGTTCCCCAACTGGGACCTGGGCGGTCCCTATTGGGAAGAGGAAAACAAAGAGGTCTATGCCCAGTCGCCCCACCGTTTTGTGGACAAATGGGATACCCCCATTATGGTGGTCCATGGCCAAAAAGATTACCGCATCCCATACACTGAAGGCATGGCCGCGTTCAATGCCGCCCAGCTGCAGGATATTCCCAGCAAATTCCTGTTTTTCCCCAACGAGAACCACTGGGTGCTCAAACCTCAAAACGGCATCCTCTGGCAAAGGGAATTCTTTAAATGGCTGGACAGATGGCTGAAGAATAACGAAGACAACCCCGCTTAATACTACCCCGCTTAGCGGGGTAGTCAATCAACCAGACCCCGCTAAGCGGGGTCTTTTTTCTGGATGACCCCGCTAAGCGGGGTATATTATATTCCAGGCGTGCTGGATTTTTTGATCCATGGTGGTGTGGCCGTCGAGCCAGTGGATGGTAAAACCATTGCGCTGCATGCGGCGGAACCAGGTCATCTGGCGTTTGGCAAACTGATGGATGGCAGTATTGAGCTTTTCAAACATCTGGTCGTAACTGAGCTCCCCCGAAAGATAACGAACCACATAGCGGTATTCCAGTCCGTAATACTCCAGATCTGCGCGGGTCACGCCCCGCTCCAGCAAATTCCTGACCTCCTGTATCATTCCTTCCTTCAGGCGCGCCTTCAACCGGTCAGTTATTCGGCGGCGCTGCGCCGGGCGGTCATAGCTAATGCCAAAAATAACGGGGGTGATCTGCGGATAATCGATGTCCATGCCGGGATTGTCCGCATAATAACGGGCAATCTCAATGGCCCGTATGGCCCTTTTTCTGGAATTTAAATCGGTGGTGTTATGCAACTTAATGGGATAAGATAAAAGCACCTCCCGAAGTTCCTCCAGCGATTTGGAGGCCAACTCCTCGCGCAGGGCCGGATCAAGAGGAACCCGAATCAAACGGTAGCCCTGTAAGACAGATTCAATGTACAAGCCACTGCCCCCGCAAAGCACAGGTTGGCGATCGCGCTGGCGGATATCGTGATAAACCTCCAGAAAATCCTTTTGGTATTCATAAACATTGTAGCGAGCCCCCGGATCAAGGATATCAACCAGGTGATAGGGTATCTGCAGGCCCTCTACCCGGTAATCGCCGTAATCCTTGCCTGTTCCCAAATCCATCCCACGGTATACCTGGCGTGAATCGGCACTGATGATCTCACCCCCAAACCGGTAAGCCAGTTGAGCCGCAAAGGCCGTCTTACCTGAAGCAGTAGGGCCCAAAACAACAATAATATCGTAATGGCTGGCTTTCATGTGAAGGACGAATAATTTTTAAAAAAGCAGGTTTTGTAATACCTTTGCATGAGAGAACAAAAATACAACAATATATGGATTTCAAACAAATATGGGAACGGGTGAAACAGATCATAACCTCCCCCAATACCGAATGGGATAAGATTGTCCTCGAGGCCAACGATCAGAACCAGATCATCATTAATTATGCAGTGCCTTTGGCGGCGCTGGGGGCCATAACTGCCTTCATAGGGAAAGCCGCCGGTGACCTGAGTGTTTACCAGGGTTTCATGGTGGCCATCGTTTACCTGCTGAGCATGATTGCCGGGCTTTACGTCTCGGCGGTGGTGATTAGTGAACTGGCCCCGGCCTTCGAGATCAACAAGGATTTTGGGGTGACCCTCAAGCTGATCGTCTACTCCTCAACCGCTGCCCTGGCTTCAGCCGTCATCGCCCACCTGCACCCCGGGTTGTCCTTTATCGGGCTATTTGGCCTCTATTCGGTTTACCTGTTCTGGGTGGGCCTGCCCAAACTGCTGACAGTGCCGGAAGACAAACGCATCGGTTTTGTTATGGTCGCCGCACTGGTGATCCTTTCCATTACCTTTGTACTGAATTTTATTCTCCAGAGTATTTTTGTCTCCGCCAACATTTAACAGGCCGATGAAGCAAAAAATTGAAATCAAGAATAAGCGGGCCCGGTTTAATTTTGAAATTGAAGACACCTATGTGGCCGGTCTTCAACTGACCGGCACTGAGATCAAATCAATCCGCCAGGGCAAAGCCAGCCTGGTGGACGCATATTGCTTTTTCCGAAACAATGAACTTTGGCTCAAAGGCATGCATATTGCCGAATACGGCCATGGTACCCATTTCAACCACGAACCCAAGCGGGACCGTAAACTGCTGCTGAGAAAAAACGAACTGCGCAAACTCTTCCGCAAAAGTCAGGAAAAAGGTTATACCATTGTGGCCCTGCGCCTGTTTATCAGTGAACGGGGATGGGCCAAAGTGGAAATCGGCCTGGCCAGAGGCAAGAAAAAATACGACAAACGGGAGGAGATCAAACAAAAAGACCTCAAACGGGACATGGAACGCATCCACAAATATTAGCCTTCCATAAACTTCATTGATTCGCTAAAAGAGGGTGTTAGGTTCCGGAATTCGGGTTTGAGTTCCGGAATTTTCAAAATGCATCAACCTTGTTCTATGGCCTTGCTTTTTCATTGAATGCAGGTTTGACAAGAGCCGGGGGCAATCATTCACCAGTAAATTTCAAAGCCCTGCCATTGATTCCATTGTTGTGATTACCCTGTGCTTCACCCATGACCTGGTTGTATAAGGGGCTGAGTTTGAGTCCAGGTTGCTCTAAGCCCGGTCGCGGGACGAATCAAACCTTCACTGGGCAAAGAAAAAGTCATTGAGCTGGTAAATGTCGTTGGCATTGAAGTCCGACTCACCGTTGAAGAACCGGTCAATGGCATTGAGGAGCTCATCATAGGAAATCTCCCCGTCCCCGTCATCATCGATGGGTTTAAATTTCTCGGGAATGGTAAGTTCTCCTTTCTGATCGGAGCGGTAGTGGGAACTCCAGCCGGTACTGACCGGGATCATGTAGGCATCCTGCCGGTTGACCGCCACCATATTATAATTCAGTTTGTCGATGACTTCCTGTTCACTCAATTCAACCCCTTTTTCATTGACTATGGCCCCGCTGGGGGTATTGGCCTGCTGGTCCTTAAAATCGGGCACCCCATCCCCGTCTGAATCGAGCGGGCAGCCGGTGGTGCTGTCGATCATGGTGCCCTGCTCGGGGCAATCATCGTGCAGGTCGGTGATGCCGTCGCGGTCGGTGTCGGCGATCACTGTGTAATCAAAATCCTCGCTGATGTCGGCGAACATCCGCTCCATGGTTTTGGTCTCCGATTCGGAGAAGGGATCCCAGCCAATGGTAAAATAGGTGAAATTCAGCATATCGGGCTGCTTATTGCCCACTACATTGCCATCGCCATCCTTGTAGGGTATTCCGTCAAGCAGGTCAGAAAAGGTATAATGAAAGCCATTGGATATGCGAATGGAAACGCGGCTGCTCAGGGCAAAATCGAAACCAATGTCCAAAGTCAGGGCCGGGGTGTTTTGGCTGTATGAAGACAGGTCAAAGACATTGGCATTGCGCAGGTTGTAATCATAATTGTAATCGCGCAGGGTTACCTGGTCATCCCAGTTATAAGGCTGATCGTTCTTCAGGTAATCGGACCGGGGGTTAAATATCAGCATTTCTCCGCCCAGGGCAATGAAAGGACGAAACTTGGGGCGCTCCTGGTAAAAATGGCCAAACCCGTATTCAAAATTCAGGCCCAGGGCCAGGATTTCGGTCTGAAAATTGGTTATGCCCTCATATTTGGAGCTAAGCACATCCGATTCGGGAATATCGTGAAAGCTGCCGTTGACGTTGGCCGCCATTCCAAAAAGGTTGACGCGGAAATTTTGTTTGCTGTCGAGAAAATGGTAAACGTTGATCCTCAGGGGCGGCAAGGTGCCAATGCCTTCCATGTCGTTGCTCATTTCCCCTATATAGTTAAATATGCCCGTACCCACACTCAGGACGGGGTAATAAACCGGGTTTTCAACCTCCACCTCTTTAAACAGCAGGTCTTCATACCCCCCACGCTGGTCTTCCTCCTCTTCTTCTTCCTGGGCCATGGCCAGGGCAGGGAAAAGCATCAGCAGCGCAATAATTAGGATGAAACGCGATGTAGTCTGATTCATGTTTTACTCATACCATTTATGATTTGTAATCATCAGGGCTTCCTGTACCGTGATGCGGGTTCCGTCGTTATAAGCCGCCACAAAGGCATCGTCGATTGTGGTGGTGTTCCAGATATGAACCCGGTAATCCCTTGCTTTTTTATAAACGGGAAAGGAGCCCACTGAGTATTTGCGCCAGCCATTGTGCAATTCGGTGCGCACCTTTTTCTCCAGGTCATACTCGTCAAAATACCGCTCAACATTGATGGGCCGATGACCGGCAGCAAGCTGAACGCGGTAATAGACCCCTGACTGGGGTTCCAGCTGATGGGTGAGCCGGGCATTTTCTTCCAGTATCCGCCTGGCCTCCCGGGATATTTCTATCTGAACCTTGCCTTTTTGTTTGGAAGTGGATTGGGCAGCCTGTTGTTGCAATTCTTCATCGCTGGCATCCAGTCCTCCGCCGGAGGTGATCCGCGGAGCAGCCTGCGATTGAATGATACTCAGCAAATGGTCCCGGGCCGTATTGGTCAAATCAACATCCTGCTGTACGATCTGGATTTTTCGCGTGTTTTCATTTTCAATGAAGGAAAACTCACCTTTGATCTGCGGGGCCTCCTCCCCTTCGACAGGAACCACCCGGTAAGCGATAACAAAGAAAGGATCGGCCGGCAGGTTCATCCATAAAAATTTGGCGGTTTGATCCTTGAAAGTGAAAATGGCCCCTTTCGACTCGATTTCCACCGCCTTATAGCCCTGAGGGATCTGTTCCTGGATTTTGGCAAACTTTTCCTTATCGCCTTTGTGAACCAACAGGTTCACCCGGTATCCCTGTTCTTCTTCCGTTTTATAAGGCTTTTGCCGAATGCAGTGAACCTGTTCCCGGGGCTTGCGTTCGGCGGGGGCCTTGGCCATGGGCTTGAATTCACTTACATCCACCAGCATCTGCTGATCCACAGAGGGGGAGGGAGTGATCGATACCTGCGAGGTTTGGGCCCTGGATGAATGTCGCTTGTTGTCCTCTATATATGAAAAAGTCCCTCCCAACTCGAAGGAACCTTTCAACCGTTCATTGACTTTTATCCGATAGGAAAAAGTAATTTCCTCTTGCTGAGGTAGCTTTAACCAGATAAACTTGACCGACTGGTCTTCAAATTTGAATTCCCCATTGCCATTGTCTACCACCTCGGCCTGAAGCCCCCCCGGCAGTTTTTGTTCAAAACGGGCAAAACTACTGAGATCTGATTTGTTCAGGGTGACCTCTACGGTCATCTGCTTGCCGGCTTCGACCTGGCCCGGGGCTTTCATATCTACCTTTACGTCCCCGTTGACCAACAGATTGACCGAGAGCACGCCCAAAAAATTGATCAGAAGCAACAGTTTATACAA
>CAJXLK010000064.1 GCA_913055635.1 uncultured Bacteroidota bacterium | reverse complement strand
TTGACCACATAATGTCTGTTTTAAGATTCAGACCATATTGAGTTACAAACTATTAATTAAGTTATATCCGTATGAATCAAATTGCCATCATACCGGCCCGTTACGGCTCCACTCGGTTTCCGGGCAAACCCCTGGCCAAACTGCGCGGGAAAACAATGATTGAACACGTATACCATCAAACCCAACAGGCAATAGAAGAAGTATGGGTTGCCACCGATGACACACGGATCCACCAGGCCGTGGAAGATTTTAACGGCCGGTGTGTGATGACCTCACAAGACCATGCAAGTGGTACAGACCGGATTAATGAAGCATTGGAGCAAATAGAAGAAAAGACAGGCCGCTCTTTCTACATCGTGGTCAATGTACAGGGAGATGAGCCTTTTATCCAGCCAGGACAGCTAGAGGAACTTCTTGATTGCTTTCGTCACCCGGATACACAGATTGCTACGCTAATCAAACCGGTGGAAAACCAGCAAGAGATCTTCAATGAAAACCTGCCGAAGGTCATCACTGATCTCCAGGACAATGCCATTTACTTCAGCCGCTCCCCCATTCCTTTCGTGCGCAACCATCCCCGGGAAGAATGGATCGAACACCATCCCTTCATGAAACATATCGGTCTGTATGGCTACCGCAGTGATGTCCTCAGAGCAATCACGCGACTCGAGCCCAGTCCGCTGGAAAAAGCCGAATCCCTTGAACAAAACAGATGGCTCCAAAACGGTTACCACATCAAAACGGCCACCACGGTTTATGACAACCATCCGGTCGATACCCCCGAAGACCTTAAACAATTGCAATGAAACAAGTCCGGTTCGCTGATTGTTCGGGAAAATTTACGTTTAATCACCATCTTCAACAGTTATTAGCCAGAACGGTGCGTTCAATAATTTGCTTTCCCGGTTCGAAATAAATCAGGTATCTTTATAACAAATAAAAACCGGGATTAACAGCTATGCAAAGCAATTGTTCTGTCATCTGTCCCAAAGCAGCCTTTTGTAATTTGTACAAAGACAAAATACTTCAGGGCAGCCCCGGGGAAAACGTTTATAAGTTCATCTACTGCACGACCTATCGGTTCAAGGACTGCAGGCGATATCAGATCTACCGGCTGGCCGGTACCTGTCCGGATTTCATCATGCCCAACAGCAAGCACAGCACCGATTATATCCTCAAAAAGATCGAGGAGGAACTTCTCCCAGAGTTAAGGCATCCAAGAAAAATCCACGAGTAAGATCCCGGGGCCATCGTGAAATACTATGAGGCAGAGGACCTTCAAGATAAACCCTCCATAGAGGGAAGCCACTCTAAAATCGTGAAACAGAAGAACCCTTATCAGGGGCCAACCGAAAGGCTCAAGGCCTGTGAGCCTGGCCGGGTAAACGCACCACAATCCGCTCAGCTATTTTACGGGCAGAAGTTAATGTGGACAGATCCTCAAACAATGCACCGGTAGCGCCAAAAGGGTGGCTATGGCCTATGGGGTTCATCTCAAAGTTTTTTTGCCCGCGGGCGGGGTCTACCACGGCTTCATAAACAAGGGCAGGCTGGGCCGATTTCATATACTCCTGATTTCCAGGGTACTTATTGTTGTACCAGTGTTCATTCCAGTCCCAGGATTGGTTGATCTCAAATAATACCCGGAAAGGGGGAGTAACCGAATCGTTCACTACCGTTTGCAGGGTAAAACTGCCAGTGGGGGTTGCCCCGGTATAGGCATCAGGCAGGGGATTGGAAGGAGTTGGTACAAACATGCTGTCAGGGCCGGGTATATTTCGCTGGTGGCTCCAGTAGGGCAAGGCAGATGGAATCAATTTCCTGCCTTTTTCCCAGCTGCCATCCTCGTATTGGGCATGGCGAAAAATGCCTTTTGCCATAGAACGGGCAACGTAGAGGGAATGGATATAATGGCCCTGCATATCTTCCACCCAAATCGCCATCAGGGGAAAATAATGTTCAACGCCTTTGTGAAATTCAATCTCCAAAGGGGTTCCCTTGGCCTGCTGATTGGTCCGCATCACGGCAGGTTGATCTGTTTCCTGCTGAGCGGGCAGCTCACTTACGGGCCCAAACGTCAAGGTAATCAGCAGGATCAATAGCCCATAAAATCGTTTTTTCATAGTGCATTTTCTTATTAAAATTCAACGATGATGCCGACAGAGGGCAAAATATTACCAGACTCCTCTACTTCGAGTTCCTTCAGCTCATAACGGTTTGGATTATTGGGATCTACGATGGGTTGGCCGTTTTCATTGGTTTTTTGCAGAAGTACCGGTGGTTGGTCTGCGGTGAAGTTATACACATTCTGAACATCGAGGTAGAGCATCAGCGACCAGTTGGCAAAGAAGTATTTTTTATCGATGCGAATATCCAGCTGGTGGAAGGGGTTCAGCCGTTTTTCGTTCAGCCGGCTATAATCGGGATACCCCCGGCCTCTTGCATCCCAGGCTGAAATCAGCGACGATTTTTGCCGGTCGAGTGGGGTATAAGGTGAACCGCCGACAAAGCGCCATTTAAAACCCACTTCCCAGTTGTTTTCAAACTCCCGGGTAGCCGTAAGGTTCAATAAATGTTGGTTATCCCAGGAAGAGGGTGTATAATCGCCGGTCAGCTCCAATTGGTCGTTCAGCTCGCGAAATTCGCTTCTTACATAAGTATAGGACAAGATCACGTTGAACCCGAACAGGTCCTGATCCCTGAACAAAAGCTCCAGTCCGTAAGCCCGGCCTTCCGAAACAGATTTAACCGGTTCATCTCCGTAAGAACCAAAATCAGCACCTTTATTGGCGATGGATATGGAATCATCCAGAGAAAAAGGATAATCGTTGTAGTTTTTATAAAAGCCCTCCAGGCTGACCTTCGACTCTTCATCGGGCAGCACCTGGAAACCCGCCACAAAATGGTCGGCCGATATATATTTGAGTCCGTTTTCCTTGTTGATTAACTCTCCCTGTCGATTGCTATATCCCAGGGTTGTATAAGGAGGCAACTGATAATAACGGCCGGTATTGAAATTTAAAGACCACTTGGGGGTCAGGTTATAAGAGAGGGAAAACCTGGGCGAAGCCTGGTTCAACAAATTGCTCATACTCGGCGAATAATTATTGGCATCGGCCCGAAAGCCCAATGAAAGAGAAAGATCGCCTTCAAAATAACTCTTGCTGACCTGGCCGAAAACACTCCACTTGAACAAATCCAAATCACTGCTGTAATCGATGGTAACAGGCTCACCAGCAATAAAAGATTTGCGGAATGTATTATTGGTATAATGGGCATATTCAAGCCCGCCCCCGGCATTGATCCGATATCCGTTAAGACGGGTGGTGTTTTCGTATCGCAATTTGGTTTCGGCCTCATCAGAGGTGTAATCCAATCGTTTGAGCGAATCCACCTCAATATTGTCCTGGTATTTATAGGAACGGTTTCGCAGGAAGTTGCGGCTCAGCACCCAGGTGTCATAGCCCTTTTCGCGGTAATGCTTATAAACAGCCCCTATTGTATAATTGCGCTGGGTATTGACCGGGATGTAATCCAGGATATACTGCTGAGATTCGGTGTCATTGGCCTCCTCATTGAGCTTAAAATCATCTATGGCACCAAGACCGATCAAACGCAACTCATTTTTCTGGTCGAAACGGGTTCGGGTTTTAAACTGAAAGTCATTAAATGTAGGCAAAAAAGGCAGCCCGAGGGCGTCAAACAATAATTGGAGGTAGGATCGGCGCGCCGAAAAGATAAAGGTAGTATTCTCGCCCAGGGGGCCATCCAAAGTAAGGGAGGCTTCCGAGGCACCAATGGCTCCCTGTATCTCCAGATTTTCCTTATTCCCGTTCACCTGTTTAAGATCCAGCACCGAACTCAGGGCCCCTCCCCTGTTGGCGGGAAAAGCCCCTGAATAAAAATCCACTTCCCGGATAAAATCCACATTGATGATGCCCACCGGTCCGCCCGATGCACCCTGGGTGGCGAAGTGATTGATATTGGGGATCTCAACCTCATCCAAATAAAAGCTGTTCTCGCTGGGGCCTCCACCGCGGACAATCACATCATTGCGGAAAGATACACTGGAGGCCACCCCCGGAAAGGACTGAATCACCCTGGATATATCCCGGTTGGCCCCCGGGCTTTTCTCTATTTGCTCGACCCCTATGCGCCGCAGTGAAACAGGACTCTCCTTCTTTAAACGAAAAGGCGAGGCCTTTACCACCACTTCCTTGATCTGTTCGGTCTTCTTATTTAAGGGAATCTCGATATTGAGCGGTTTGGCATTGGTCACCATAAAGGCTTCGGTTACATAGGTCTCATACCCTACCGAAGAAACCCTTAGCTTGACGTAACCGGGCTCAACCCCTGTAAATTTGAACTCACCGTCATAATTGGTCACCGACCCGATATTGGTCTGCCAGATGACAATATTGGCAAACGGGACTGGTTCATTGTTCTGGGCATTATAAACACGTCCTGTAATTACCCCGTTTCCGGGTTGCCCCTGCATGTTCAGGCTTATCAAAAGGAAGCCCAGTAATAAAATAACCTGCCATCTGGTCTTTAGCATGCTACGTTTTATCATGATGCACATTCGTTTGCTGTAAGACAAAAATGAACCTGAAATCTCCCCAATTTCCATAGGGCCATCATCACTTGCCATTCATCCCGTTTCAGAACTCAATGAACCTTCCATGATCCCAACACCCAATCAGCCTTATTTGTTTATTGATCGGCAGCACTCCCTGGTTTGCATCACTGACTGAATTGTTCATCTCCCGCCTTCATTCATCAGCTCTCATCCCACCTCAGGCTTCGCCATTTCAGATACCAAATACATTCCAACAAAGCCAATGGCCTTTTGTTTGATGGTATGCAAAAAAATGAAACAAAAAGACCACTCAAACCAGAATGCCCTGCAAATAAAAATTAAAGAATAAAAATTCCAGCGCATTAAAAACACAAAACCCTAACAATCAACACTTTTTTCTGTTAAAAGCAAAAAAATCAGGGGTTTGAAGCAGGAAATGGTTCATTGCTCCTGCTTCAACCCCCTGAGGGCAGATTTAAAATTTCACCAGCTTCTTATTTTAGGTGCTTGCAAACTTCAATAACATACCAATCCGGAACTGCTCATAAATCTTTACACGATAAAAAATCACTGATTAATGAAGCCGTACGTTCGAACGACTCAACTGCTTTCAGAGGAATCCTTCCGGGCATTTTCATCCTGAGAAGCCCGTTCTTCCGGTTTTTTCCTGGAGTACAAAAGCCTGTTTTCAAGCACCCACTTATCATTGACCTGATCCCACTGATAAGTCAGTTCTTCCTGCAGTTTATTCTTCTCATTGTACTTAAAGCGCTTGCGGATGGCATTGTACCATTGTTTGCTGCCATAATCCCAACGCTGCAGTATCTGGGCAATTTTATGGTCTTTGTCGTATTTAAAATGATAGCGGATGCCGTTGATCCACTTGCTAAGGCTTGTATTCCAGGTGGCACGGCTTTCACTTGTTTTTTGACCCCTGAAATTATAGGCCATGTTATACAATCCTTGTTTTTGCCAGGTTTCCCTTTCCGAATTCCAGCTTTGCACCAGGGCCTCATCGGGGTGGCCATACCCGTCATAATAACGGAACAGAAACCGCTGGTGGTTTTGCCATTGGTCGGTTGGGGAATGATAGGTGCGAATGACCACGTTGCTCTTTTCCCCCATCCGGTTGTAATCGATCAGATAACGGGTGGTGCTGATCCACCTGCCAACAGCTCTTTTCCATTCCTGATGCAGGATCTCGCTCTTATTGCCCATCCCGTCATAGGTAATGGTCTTTAATTTCAGGTTAACCCATTCCTGCTGGGTGCCATCCCAGGTCTGATTCAGCGATTCGACCACCTTACCCTCTCTGCCGTAGCTTTTTATAGTCCTCTCCTCATTGATATAGCTCATCTGTTGGGGTTGCCATTTTTGCTTGAGCACCGCCAGCAACTTCTGATTGGCCCGGTAAAATTCAAGGTCCCGGCCATAAAGTTCCCATCGGCTGGAATCTTCATGCCATTTGTAGGTGTAAGACGTATCGATGTTGTTCTGGCCCACACGCTCGATCAGGGAATCCCGCTGATAAAGTTCTTCCTGTATTTCCTGCTGGGCCGTGGCCTGAAGGGTGGAAAAGTGAACCAACGCCACAATCAGACCAAAAACCAATGTAGAAAATATCGGGTGTTTATAGCGCATCATAGTTACCTCCTTGTTTATTAATATTTTAACGAATCATTTAATCAGATTATTACGTACATGGCAGCTTGTTAGGGAGACACGCCCGGCAAGGGCTAGTGAATCCCTATTGACTGGAGAAATGCATCATAACCGGGCTCGCGGCCCAGGAAATTTCGCACCAGTTTTTTCTCCTCAACCGAAGCGCCCTTTTCCAAGACTTCCGCTTTGAATTTTTCACCGGCAGAGGGATCCATAGGACCAGCATGCTGAAAGAGCGAATACATATCCTCGGCATAGACCTTTGACCACAGATAACTGTAATAGCCGGCGGCATAACCATAGAGATGGCCGAAGCCGGCTTCAAAATGGGTTCCTTCGGTAAAATCAAAGAGGGTCACTTTATTTTGAAGGCTCCGCACCACATCGGTGGTCGAACGCGGATCCTCACGGGGATCATATTGATCATGCAAGGTCATATCCAGCATCCCATAAAATATCTGTTGAAGGGTAAACAACCCGGAACCCAGGTTGCGGGCTTCTTTCATTTTTTGATGGAGCGCCCGGGGCAGGGGTTCGCCGGTTTGGTGATGAACGGCAAACCTCTTCAAAGATTCATATTCCCAGGCCCAATGTTCAAAGAGTTGGGAAGGGACTTCCACAAAATCCCGCTTGGTACTGGTACCCGACTGGGTGGAAAAAGGCGCCCGGGTTAACAGATCATGCATCAGATGTCCAAACTCATGAAACAGGGTAACCACGTCAGAATGGGTTAAAAGGGCAGGCTGATCACCGGTGGGTCTGGGAAAATTGGTCACCAGACTGGCCAGGGGTTTCTGATAACCCTGTCGCATCTGCTTCCCAGGTATCAACGTAAAACAGGCCGCATGGTTAAACTTGTCCTGCCGCGGGAAAATATCCAGGTAGAAGCGGCCAATGAGCTGTTGATGCTGATAAACCTCAAACATCCGAACCTCCTGATGCCATACCGGCGGATTTTCAATCTCATCAAAACTCAAATGATAAAGTTGACCGGCCACATCAAACAAACCGCTGATCACCCGGTTCAACTCAAAATACTGCTTCACCTGCTCATCATCCACATGATAATCCTCCTTCAGCAGCCTGGTCTTATAATAGGCATTTTCCCATGAATAAACCTTTTGAGCCTGCCCCAGGCGTTGATGTTTCTTTTCCAGCAACTGGCTGTAATCCTTCCGGGCTTTTTCCATAACCCGCTGATGCAGGGTTTGCTCAAAATCCCAAACCGCTCCGGGCTTCTCTGCCATCCGGTTTTCCAGCTGATATTCGGCAAAAGATGAATACCCCAGGATATCAGCCAATTGCTGACGCTTTCGGAGCAAATCATTCAGCACCCCGAGGTTGCTGTCCGAGGCAATATTTTTGAACCGATATGCCAGCTCTTTTCGGGCTTCATCCGACTCAGCATACTTCATGAAAGGAAAATAGGACGGATAGGTCAGGTCAATCTCATAGCGCCCGTCCTGGGTGCGGCGGGCTTGCTTGTAATCATCCGGTAAACCCTCCATATCTTTCTCTTCCAGAACCATCCGGTCCTGGTAAGAACTGATATTGGACTCAAACTGAATGCCCAACTCGGATATGGCATCCTGGATCTCCCTGATTTGATCACGCTGTTCTTCGGAAAGGCCCAGGCCATTCTGCTCAAACTCCCTGATCACATCCCGGAGAAGCTTATCTTCCGCTTCACTCAACTGGCGGCGATCCACCAAGTCAGCATAGTCCTTCATGGCCCGGTATAGTGCCACATTCATGTTCAACTTATTCTCAAATTTACTGAGTTCTTTGATGCTCTCCAGACTTTGTTCCCTGATACCGGCATCTGGATGAACATATGCCATTAAAAAAATAGGGGCATGCACTTTCTCGATTTCATTATGCAAATCATCAAATCGCCACAAGGTATTGCCGGCCGTTCGCTGACCGGCATCAAGGGAAGTGATCTCATGGACAATCGATTCAGCATGGTCCATCACCAAATCAGTGGCCTGCTTTATGGCTGAAGCCGATATGCGAGAAAAATCAATAAGGGCATTGTTTTCCGGAAAAAATGGATTTTGACTCATGTTTGTCGTTTCCTGTTGTTTTTTATTCGACATAAAGGTTGTAATGTACAATAATATCTATATTTTTAACAGACAATAAAAATTTCCATTGGTTCAATGGATGGCTTTTTGAACAAACCAGACCCGCATTTACCAGGCTGGCCATCAAAGACATGCATAAAGAACACGGGTACTATAGCATGATATTCAACATTAATAGACCATTGCTAATCCTTATTCTGATTTACAAAATTGAATAAAGCGCTATAAGACAAAAATTTCATGAAATCAGTCAAACAAATTCACCCCCTGCCCGATCGCACCACCATGCGGAAGATGGGTGTCGTAAAAAACCTGAAAGACATTCGGAGAAGATCCCTGAGTGCAGGTGCCCAGTGGGAAGAGCACCTTGAGAAGACCCGGCAGTTTATCCTAAACTGCGGGGAAAATAAACAAACCGGTACGGCTGCCATCCTGGGCAGTGGCTGGTTGCTGGAAATACCACTGGATGGGCTGGCCCGCAAATTTGAAAAAGTACAGCTGTTCGACCTCTATCATCCCCCTCAGGTTCATAAAATGGCGGATAAACGGCCCAACGTTGAACTGATCCAAACCGACCTAACCGGCGGAGCAGTCGAAGAAGCCTACCAGGCAGCCAAAACCTATCGTAAAAAAGGTGAAAAAACACTGATCAATAGCTTGTCAACAGGGGCTTTTCAGTTTATTCAGTCCCCCGACTTTGTGGTCTCGGCCAATGTGCTTCATCAACTTAACCAGATGATTACCAATTACCTAAGAAAAAAGGGTATCTACAATGACAAGGAACTGCTTCAACTGGCCAAACAATTGCAGGAAGACCACCTGGAGCTGCTGCCTGAAAACAAATCGTGCTTGATCAGCGACATGGAGGAAGAACTTTACGATGAACAGGGGGCATTTGTGGGCAGCCGCCCCCTGCTGAACATCCATTTTCCCCATTCAAATTATAAAAAGCAGTGGCAATGGCGGTATGACCCCCATATGAAAGACCGCGAAGGGATTCAAACCTTCCGCAATGTAACAGGTCTTACTCTATAAATCACTATGAACGGGCTAGAGAGTAGCATCATTGCGCATTCGGCCTCTGCCCGATAAAAAACACCAATTCTCATCAGCAGGCGGATGAGCCGAATTCCCCTGTATATCCATCTGTAAAAATTAAAGGATTGTTTTTTATTCATCGATTAAATCAGTATTTTTGGCATTGCATTCATTCTATATGTATAATCCACAGGGCACAGGGGCCCACATTGAGCCCATACCCTGAGGAGCTAAGTTGAATCATCCGAAAAACAAAATTTTCCACGTATGAAAAGAGATACCAGGATTTTCGATTTAATTGAACAGGAAAGACAACGTCAGCTCAACGGGATCGAATTGATCGCCTCTGAAAATTTCGTCAGCGATCAGGTCTTGGAAGCCATGGGGTCCTGTATGACCAATAAATATGCGGAAGGATATCCCGGCCGCCGGTATTATGGGGGCTGTGAAGTTGTCGATCAGTCTGAGCAACTGGCTATTGACCGGATCAAGGAACTTTTCAATGCTGAGTATGCCAATGTTCAGCCTCATAGCGGGGCCCAGGCGAATGCGGCTGTATTTCTGGCCACCCTTAAGCCCGGCGACACGATCATGGGCCTGGACCTGTCTCATGGGGGTCACTTAACGCATGGCTCGCCGGTCAACCTCTCCGGTAAGCTGTACCATGCTGTTTCTTATGGGGTTGATCAGGAAACCGGGTTGGTTGATTATGAACAAATGGAAGAGATGGCCCGCAAAGAAAAGCCCAAACTCATCATTGGCGGGGCTTCGGCCTATTCGAGGGACTGGGATTATGAACGCATGCGCAAGATCGCCGATGAGGTTGGCGCCCTTCTGATGGTTGACATGGCTCATCCGGCCGGTTTGATTGCCGCCGGACTCCTGAAGAATCCCCTCAAGCACGCCCATATTGTCACCTCCACCACCCACAAAACCTTGCGCGGGCCAAGGGGCGGAATCATTTTGATGGGAGAAAATTTCCGCAATCCCTGGGGATTGACCACCAAAAAAGGCACTGTGCGAAAAATGTCAGGATTGCTCAACTCAGCTGTATTTCCCGGTACCCAGGGGGGGCCCCTGGAGCATGTGATCGCTTCCAAAGCGGTATCGTTCGCCGAAGCCCTGGATCCTTCCTTTAAGGAGTACCAGCAGCAGGTGCAAAAAAATGCCCGGGTTATGGCCGATGCTTTTCACAATAAAGGTTATAAAGTCATTTCCGGGGGCACCGACAACCACTCCATGCTGATTGATCTGCGCACCAAAGTGCCGGATGTCAGCGGAAAAGATGTGGAAGACACCCTGATTAAAGCCGACATCACCATCAACAAAAACATGGTTCCCTTCGACAGCCGTCCCCCCATGCAAGCTTCCGGCATGCGCCTGGGTACAGCCGCCATTACTACAAGGGGCCTGAAAGAAACAGAGGTTCAACAGGTGGTTGAATACATCGATCAAATCATCACCAACATCAGTGATGAAAAGACCATCGAAGAGGTGCGGCAGAAAGTTCATGAAACGATGGGGCAATATCCCCTGTTCAACTACTAGCCTTTTGCATAGCTGCCTTTTCGGGGAGGAATAAATAAAAACATCAAGCCAGGCGGTTTAACTGCCGCAGGTTTTGATGACGGGTCCAAAAGGCGGCCAGAAAAATAAAGGATCAGAAAGAGGATGTGCGGGGTTCGCCTGCCCCATCCTCTTTTTTAATAGTGGATTTTTCACTTAAACCGAACGTTGCCCCATGGAATGGTATTTAATACTGGCAGTGATTGGAGTAGGCTTCATGGCAGGTTTCATTAACACTTTGGCCGGCAGTGGTTCCCTTTTAACCCTGCCAATGCTGATGTTTCTTGGGTTGCCGGCCAACGTAGCCAATGGCACCAACCGCATCGCCATCCTGTTGCAAAACGTTGTGGGGGTAGGCAGCTTTCGCCAGCAAAAGGTCTTGCCGGTCAGGATGAGCCTTTGGCTGGCCCTTCCTGCGGTGATCGGTTCGCTGGTGGGGGCGCAGATTGCCATCGAGCTGAATGAGCAGGTCATGGAACATGTGATCGGGGGTCTTTTGATCATTATGTTTTTCCTGATCCTTTACAAACCTGCTCAATGGGTCAAGGGCCAGGCAGGTCATGTCAGGGCCAAGCCCACCACCCTGCAATTCATCATCTTTTTCCTGGTCGGCATATACGGGGGTTTTATACAGGCCGGGGTAGGCCTTTTCCTGCTGGCCGGGCTGGTTCTGGGAGCCGGGGTCGACCTGGTGCGGGCCAACGCCATGAAGCTGCTGATCGTGCTCATATATACCCCCTTTGCCCTGGCCGTCTTCTTTATCAACGACCAGGTTAACTGGCAGATCGGTCTTATCCTGGCCCTGGGCAATATGCTGGGGGCACTGGTGGCTTCACGCTTCGCCGTCTCCTGGGGGGCCAAATATGTGCGTTACATCCTGCTGGCCGTGATTTTCGGAGCCGCCCTTAAATTGCTCGACGTCTTCCAGCTCATCGCTGACCTGCTATGATTGAATGGCAATATATCGTCGGTATAGGCATCGGCTTCCTGGCTGGTTTTATTAATGTATTTGCTGGCGGCGGTTCCCTGCTGACCCTGCCTTTTTTGATCTTTATGGGCCTGCCGGCCACCGTCGCCAACGGCACCAACCGGGTGGCCCTGCTGATGCAAAACATCGTGGCCACCGGCAGCTTCAAACAAATGAAAGTCTTCCGGTTCAGGGAAGGCATATACCTGACCATTCCTGCCATCGCAGGAGCAATCCCCGGTGCCTTTCTTGCCTCCAACATCGACCAACAACTGATGGAAAAGCTGATCGGTGGGCTGCTGGTCATCATGTTCCTGATGGTCCTGATCAAACCCGAACGCTGGCTCAAACCAGCCGGCTCGGAAAAAACAAAAATCGGCCTGGCCCAGATCATTACCTTCTTCTTTATTGGCCTCTACGGGGGCTTTATCCAGGCCGGCATCGGTTTTTTCCTCATCGCTGCCCTGATCTTTGTGGCCGGGGCCGACCTGATCAAAGCCAATGCCCTGAAATTGTTCGTGGTGCTGATCTATAACCTTTTTGCCTTCGCTGTCTTCATCCTCCACGACCAGGTCGACTTCCTGATGGGGGCGATTGTAGGGGTGGGCAACATGCTGGGGGCCTACCTGGCCACCCGCATAGCAGTGAGGTCAGGGCCCCGCCTGGCCCGAATCATCCTTTTAGCCGGCCTCCTCCTTTCTGCCCTGAACATCTTTGATGTTATTGACATCTTTTAGACCCCGCTTAGCGGGGTCCGCTTAGCGGGGTCCGCTTAGCGGAGGTAAAGACCCCCGCTTAGCGGGGTCCGCTTAGCGGGGTCCGCTTAGCGGAGGTAAAGACCCCCGCTTAGCGGGGGTCAAATTACAAGACCCCGCTTAGCGGGGTCTCTAATAAGGGGGGCTAAAATTTTCATTGTCAAAACCCTAAATGCTTCAAATCCCCTAAACATTTTTTCTGCTGGCTTGTTTCAACAAATAAATGAAAAGCTTATTTTTATTCATCTTTATCCCAATGATCATGAGCTCACAGGTAAAAAGCCAGCAATTTCCGCGCATCGAAGCAGAAACCCTCTCTAAAAAACAGGTGGTTTTCCCCCAGGACACTCAAGGGCAATTTGCCCTCCTTTTGATTGCTTTCAGGCGTCAAACACAAGGAGAAGTCGATTCATGGTTGAATCCTTTTATCGAAGATTTCAGCAACCATCAACAAGTAACATTTTACGAGATCCCAATGATATCAGGCAACTGGAAATGGATGTCGGGTTGGATCGACAGCGGGATGCGCTCAGGGGTTGCTGAATACAAACATGATCATGTAGCCACTTATTACGGTCCGCTTAAAAGTTATTTCCAACATTTTGAAGTAGATGATGTACGAAGGGTTTATGTGTTTTTACTCGATAAACAGGGACATATCCTATGGCGGGAAACCGGCCGGGCCAATCAAAACAAATACCAGGAGCTTAAGCTACTGCTCAACTCTAAAGTATCCGGAGAATCGGGTTAGCAGGGGGCTCTAATCCACCATTGATACAAACCGGTTAACCATTAAAAAAATCATTCCTTCCACCCAATTTAAAGGTATATCCAAATTCTGCTGTTCAGAATATCTTCTCTAACGAAGTCGGGTTTATGTCCCTTTGAACAAACTTTTTGAAAGATTGTACGCTCATCCCCAGGGTTTCAAGGGCCAGCTCCCTGTTAACCAACCTGCCATTTTTTCTCCCGATAAAATCATTAAAAGACGAATATTCCCAGTCCTCAGGGCATTTAACCAATCCTGCCCGCAACGGGTTTTGGTGAATGTATTGCAGGCAAATCAAAACATAGTCTTCTTTTTGACCATTAAGCATCTTTGCCTTTGTCCGTTGCGCCCACAAGGGGCCCGATTTATCATATTGCTTATTGATGGCCTGTGTATAGGAGCTTAAAAGGGTTCCCCAGTTCTTGGATAGCTGTTGCGTTCCGGGTCGATGGGCTTCCTGAATGTCTTCAATGCTTTGGGGTGTGGTTTGAACCAGAAAATGAAAATGATT
>CAJXLK010000063.1 GCA_913055635.1 uncultured Bacteroidota bacterium | reverse complement strand
CGGATATACCCGCTGGAATGTTCCAGCTTTTGCATCTGCCCGGGCGATGGCTCATAACTCACCGGACTCGCCCCCGGAGGAACCATCAACTGTACCTGGAATTGTTCGCCCCCTATCCGCTCAACAAAATACTTCTGTGGCAAAATACTTACCGTAACCACCGGTTTTTGCTGATCGGCGCCTTTCGGCTGCGAAGGTTGGCAGGCACTTAAAATCATCACAAACGGGATCAACCCAAAAATCATTTTACGCATGTTCATAAGGATATACTTTAATTAACAGCTTGTAAGTCAATATGATCTGAATCTTAAAACAGACATTATGGGCTCAATCATTATGGAACCCGCATGTATATCCATGTCCTTGTTGTGTAGGTTACTGGATGCAGGTTGCATAGTTGAAAAGCCTTATTAATGTTTGTAAATCAGTATCGTACTAAAACTTATTTTGCTGTTATCAATTGCCTCGCCCTGGGGCCCAAATGTTTTGCATGACCTTGTTGCGTCAATCAATGCATGCAGGCTGCATTACATCGCAAAATTGTCGCAATAACCGCAGTTTTAAACATTTGTCGGATACACGTTTACGGCATCCCGATTTCTTATGGCCATGGCCGAGTAGCATTATTTAAAATCATTTCAAATAACAAAGGTATAAGAATTTTCGATCAAACACTAAATTGATGCGGGCACTTCCTTCAATTTTGGAAATGCCCGCATCAATTTACAAGGGTGGCTTCTTGCGTTAGTCTGCCAGCGATACCGCTAAATCACTTTACCGGCTTTTTAACTTAACATTTGACTTGTTCGTTGCGACAAGTGAATGGGCGGCTTATTTAAAGGCTTTAAGTGATCGTTTTGCTACCAATATAATACATCTGTCAAGGGGGTAACTTTTCTGAATGCATCCGGGCCACCAGGCTACTGGCTGGCGTAAATTTCCTTCAGTTTCTCCTCCAGCTTCTCACCCCGCAGGTTCTTATCCACAATCTTTCCCTCCTTATTGATCAAAAAGTTGGAGGGGATCGAGACGATGCCATACTTATTGCTGGCTTTGTTATCCCAGTACTGAAGATCGGAAACCTGGGGCCAGGTGATGTTGTCTTGATGAATGGCATTGACCCAAGCCTTTTTGCTTTTATCCAGAGACACCCCGACAATTTCAAAGCCCTGGTCGTGGTACTTTTGATAGGCATCGACCAGGTTGGGATTTTCCTTGCGGCAGGGGCCACACCAGGCGGCCCAGAAATCGAGCAATACGTAGCCATCGCCCACATGATCGGATAAGCTGACGGCCTGTCCGGAAGTATCGGGCAGGGTAAAATCAATATATTCCTTCCCGATTTGGGTGCGTTTCAGCACATCCCGGCGCTCCTTCAGGGAGCGGGCGTATTTGGTCTTTTTGACTTTGGGTGTAAAGTTGCTGTAGAGCGAATCGAGTTGCTTATATTTCAGAAAAGTCATCAGGTACTTGCGGGTAAGGTAGGGGGCCAGGTAAGAATCGCCGTTTTTGCCCACATACTCTTTCACAAAGGCGCGACGGTCCTCTGATATTTTCCGGTAACGCTTACCGGCCTGTTCCATGGCCTTTTCATCCTCTTTTTTATGGGCCTTCTGATAGGCTTGCCGGGCTTTTTCCAGCTTATGATTGAAATCCTTCAATTGCCCCTGAAAATCCTTATACTTGCGGTGTACCTGGGATCCTTTAACTTGCGCCGATGAGAGGGAGTCTTTTTTTGCTTTGATGCTTATATCGGCGTTTTCAGCAAAAAATTTGATTTTCCCCTGGTTTTGGCCCACCACAAGGCGCATCATCTGGGGGTGCTTGAGTTTTCCCTGGAAACTGAACTCGCCAAATTCAACCTGGGCCGAATCAACAGTGCTCCATTCCCCGTCCTGGGTTTTCTGGAGGGTTACCGGAACCTTGTTCATATTTTTAATGTTCCCGGAAATATCGTATTGGGTTTGTTTGCTGCAGGCAAAAACAATTAAGGGCAGGGTGATCAACAAAATCGTCCGTTTCATGGTGCTATCTATTTTGGAGGTTTACATCTTCAAACCTAACAAAAGTAAAAGGCAAAAAAAACAGAGTCCCGGGTTATTTTTTGGGGTGATGGCCATAATAATGATCCAGCAACTGTTTGGCGGCCATAAAAGAGCTCTTCTTTCCCTGTAAAACCTGTTGCTCGAACTGGGCCAACAGGTCCCTGATGCGTTCTGACTGGTAAAAATGGTCTTTCAGGATCTGGTTGATGGATTCATACATCCAGTATTTGGCCTGCTGTTTCCTTTTGCGGTCAAAAAATCCGTTTTGCCGGGTAAAATTCAGGTATTCATGGACGGTTTCCCAAACCTGCTGTATGCCTTCATTGTGCAGGGCAGAGCAGGTCAGCACGCGGGTAGTCCATCCCGATTCAGAAGGGGGGAACAGGTGAAGGGCTTTTTGGTATTCTTTTTGGGCCATCTCGGCCTGTTCGCGGTTGGGGCCATCGGCTTTGGTGATGGCAATGCCATCGGCCATTTCCATAATACCGCGTTTGATTCCCTGCAATTCATCGCCGGCCCCGGCCAGCATAAGCAATAAAAAGAAGTCGACCATGGAATGGACCGATGTTTCCGACTGGCCTACCCCGACGGTTTCAATGAAGATGGTATCAAAACCGGCGGCTTCACATAAAACAATGGTTTCCCGGGTCTTTCTGGCCACCCCGCCCAGCGAATCGCCTGAGGGAGAAGGCCGGATAAAAGTTTTGGGATCGGACGAGAGTTTTTCCATCCGGGTTTTGTCGCCCAGGATGCTGCCCCCGGAACGTTCACTGGTGGGATCCACCGTTAAAACCGCCAGATGATGTCCGCCAGAAGTTATCTGGGAGCCCAGGGCTTCAATGAAAGTACTCTTACCCACCCCGGGTACCCCGGTTATGCCTATTCTCAGTGATCCCCCGGCATAAGGCAGACACTGTTCAATGATCTGCTGGGCCAGCTCCATATGTTCACCCTTTGAGCTTTCAATCAGGGTGATGGCCTGCCCCAGCATGGTGCGGTTGCCCCTGAGAATGCCGTCAACATAGGCCTCCAGCGAATAATTACGCTTTTTGCGGCGTTTGAACTTGCGCAATGCATCTTTATTGATCGATGAAGGCTGTTCTACCCCTTTGTTTACATGTAATGCCTCGCGATGGCGCTTCTTATCGTTTTCCTGACTCATATGGCTCATTTCGCTTAATGGCCCCGACCCTTAGAAAGAGTCGGGCCGTTAGTATGATGATAAATACCTGTTGGGATGGGTGCCACTGCCGGAGAGAAAATCCCTTTTTGGCTGCCGCCGGGGATCACCCCCATTGCCCGGGAATGTCCGAAGACATTACCTGACTTTGGCCCGCAATCCCAGCCGGGTTCTGGGCTTTTTCGGATCGTTGGCAATGAAATAGATGGACTTATGAAGCTGTCGGCGCCGTGAGCCCACGTGCAAAACGGCTTTGAAGGAACTGCTCTCGCCGGGTTCAACCACCTCTTTCTCCGGCTTAACTGTGGTGCAGCCACAAGTAGCCCTTATTTTACGAATTTTAAGGGGCCGTTTGCCCGTATTGGTGAAACGGAAAACATGACTCACCTGGCCTCCCTTATCCACGGTGCCAAAATGGTGGGTGGTGTTTTCAAATTTGACCCGGGGGGCGTTTTTTCTTTCCTGCGGGGTAAGATCCCCAAAATTCTCCATGATCCGGGAGGAAACCACCAGCATATTATGAGCCATCCCTTTTTGATTGACCCGGACCCGCACCCGATCCATACGGAAGCCCCAATCATCCACTTTGCTGGCATCATAGCTTCCATAGATATAGGTCTGCTCGCCCGGTTTAATTTGGCCCGGCTGGGTTTCCAGCTGAATGTGCCCGGGAACCCGTTTAAAGTCAACGGCAACAGGCTGATCCGAGACATTGACCATACCCAGGGAATCGGTTTTGCGTTGGTTGTGCTTGATGTTGCCAAAAGCCAGATGATGGCTCTTTAGGCGAATAGCACCCATTTTCCTGGGATAACGTGCCTTAAGGCTTCTCTGGGCCCGCTTTACCTTGCCTTTAATGCGCAGCAGCACCGTTTCGTTGATGGCATTGGTGCGTACCACCACTGATTTGGCAAAGCTACCGGGCCGCCGGCGGGGATCAAAGGTGACCCGGATCTTGCCTTTTGCCCCCGGCTTAACCGGCTGCCGTGTCCATTGAGGGGTGGTGCATCCACAGGAAGCATTGACTTTATTGATTACCAGGGGTTTACTCCCGGTATTGGTAAAGGTAAAGGTATGCCTGACCTTACCCCCATCCTCCATGATCTTGCCAAAATCATGCAGCCGGTGATCAAAGGCCATTTTGGGCTTTTTCTGCTGGCCATGAACCATGAATCCGGTTCCAATAAACACCAGCATGAACATTAAGGCTTTTCTCATAATAAGAGGTTTACGAATGCGACTTCTTTTATCGATGAAATGTCCCTGCCCATTGCAGGGGGAATTCCAAATGAGCCGGGACAACAGCTCCATTATATGTAACTTTTGATGCGATCTATTCCTTGCTTTACAGGTATAATCGTTTGTCTTTTGCCTTTTCCCGGTGTGTAAAAAGCACGTCCCGGAAGATGGTTCCTTCTGCTTCCGGCTGTACAATCAGTCTTATCCCGCCATCGCAGGGGAAACAGCAAAATTTGCTTCCGGTTGGGAAATACTTGTTTGAGGCCCCTAAATTAAAAAATATGCGGCAAGGTTGATATTTTTATTTATTTAAACTACTTTCAGGCCTCTGATTAAAACAAATAGCCACAGATGGAGATTCATGAACGCATCCAACAACTGGCCGGGCAATATTTTGAACAAGTTGTTCAAATCAGGCGGCACCTGCATCAATACCCGGAACTCTCCTACCAGGAGTATGAGACGGCCGCTTACCTGGAGGGGGAATTGGAGAAGATGGGGCTAAAAAGCCAGAGGCTGGCAGATACGGGATTAACCGGGTGGCTTAGGAACCCTCAGCAGGGGCAAAGGACAATTGCCTTGCGGGCCGAGATGGATGCCTTGCCGATTGAGGAAAAAACGGGACTGGCCTACGCCTCACGGTATCCTGGCCGCATGCATGCCTGTGGTCATGATGCCCATGCTGCTATGCTGCTGGGGGCGCTAAAGATCTTGCAATCGCTTGACCTCCCGGCCAACGGCAACATTCAGTATATCTTTCAGCCAGCAGAGGAGAAGCTTCCGGGTGGGGCCCTGAAAATGATCGAAGCCGGTGTACTGGAAGATCCCAAACCCGAGCTGATCATAGGCCAGCATGTCTACCCCGATCTTCCCTCCGGGAGCATCGGCTATAAACCGGGGGCCTACATGGCTTCAACCGATGAAATCTACCTGACCATTAAGGGAAAAGGCGGGCACGCTGCCCTGCCCCATGAATGTGACGACACGGTATACCTGGCTTCCCAGATCATCCAGTCGCTCCAGCAAATTGCCGCCCGAAAAGCCCCGCCAATGATCCCCACCGTCCTGTCGTTCGGCAAAATCAACGCCCCCGGTGCCACCAACGTCATCCCCGGTGAAGTTTACCTGGAGGGGACCTTCAGAACCATGGACGAACAATGGCGCGAAAAAGCCCATCAACTGATCCGGCAAATCTGTGAATCAATCCTCCAACCCACCCAAACCCACTGCGAACTCCATATCAAAAAAGGCTACCCCGTTTTGATCAATGACCCGCAAACCACCCAAAAAGCCATGGACTACAGCAGTCAACTGCTGGGGAAAGAAAACATTGAACCCCTGGCCATCCGCATGACGGCAGAAGATTTCGCCTATTACACCCAAAACATCCCCGGCATTTTCTACCGCCTGGGGGTTGCCAACTCCAGCCACAAGATCACCCCTTCACTGCATAGCGATACCTTTAACATTGACGAACAAGCCCTCCAAACAGGAATGGCCAACCTGGCCTGGCTGGGCTATTCCTTCCTGCAGAGGCGCAACGGGCCCCAACCGGGAAGGGGTTGAGGGATGGAAGAGAACCCTGAGCATGGATATCAGGGCAGAAAAGCGTTAAAACCCCAGCATGACGATAAGTTAAGGGATAGAGGGTAACCCGGACTAAACTACTGAGGATGAAAAGATGTAACAACGGGCCATGGCCGGTGGCTAAAGTTGATGGGTGAAGCTGAAAAAATTGTTTCATCATCAGAAAATAAAACAAGATTTTGTTATTTCGCACCTTAAAGAGAACACCCCATTGAAAGTTGGCCGGCGGCTGTACCAATAAAGACCGGGGGCTGGCTATCAGGAGCTGGCTGTCAATGGCTGCGTGTCAACAAGACAAAACATGTGCTCATGGCTTTATTAAAAGAATACATTGATTCAGGAAATTACTTGTTCAGAAAACGCAGCTACATTCCGCTGTTGTTATACGCAGTGGCCACCCTGGTGGTATTTTTGGACAGCGAAGCGTTGTTTCATCCCCCGGATCTGCTTTGGTCGGCGATTTGCCTGGTCATTTCCCTGAGTGGGCTGGTGGTAAGGATCATGGTTACCGGTACTGTACCGGCCGGCACTTCAGGAAGAAACACCAAGGGACAGTTGGCGCGAACCCTCAATACCCGGGGCATCTATTCGGTTGTTCGACATCCCCTCTACCTGGGAAACTTTTTGATGTGGCTTGGGTTGATCCTCTATGTGGGGCATATCTGGTTCTGGCTGGTGGCCATCCTGCTCTACTGGATCTATTATGAGCGCATCATGTTTGCCGAGGAGGATTTTCTGAAAAAGCAATTCGGGGATCAATTCGAGGAATGGGCCGCACGCACCCCGGCCATCATACCCCGCCTGGGCCGGTGGCAAAGACCTGACCGGGGCTTTTCAGTGAAGAAAGTGATCAAGCGGGAATACAGGGGATTGGTGGCCGTCATCCTTACCTTTGTTTACCTGAATCTGATCACCAACCGGGCACTTCAACAGCAATGGGATATAAACGGACACTGGCTGACGGGGCTGATTTTCGCGGTGGCCCTGTTCATCACCATCCGCCTGATCAAAAAACAGACCCACCTGCTGGATGCTAAAAAAAAGGCCGGCCAATAAATTCACCAAAGCTTCATGCAGTAACCTTCCGGTTAGAGGGTCCACAAAATCATTCAGCCTTGGGAAGATATCATTCACCCCTGATGAAACATACAACCTCCAACAACGGCCTGGCATACAGCGGTTGATAGGCCATGAAAGGGATCGGCCCCATAAAAAAACCGCCGGGCCTGTCCTACCCGACGGTTGCATGGTGTTTGGTCAGCCTGCCACAGGCCGAAAAAGACAATGAGGAATAACCGTTGATCAGGCTGATTAAATCGAGTCGGTTTCAACCACCTTGGCCAAAATGTCAGCATAAGGAATCAATAAATACTTCTTGCCATCGACCTCGGTTTCGGTTCCCGAGAATTCCTTATACATGACGGTATCACCCGGCTTAACGGATGAATTTTCAATCTCACTGATGGCCACTACTTCAGCCATCTTCTTCTTCTCCTTGGCCGAATCGGGAATAATGATCCCGCTGGCTGTTTTTTGTTCCTGTTCATCTTCGGAGATGTCTAACAATACATTTTCATTGAGTGGTTGTAATTCTTTCATTTTTATTTATTTATTAATTCGACTTATAATGAATCTTGGTATGCCCAATACGCTACTTGCGACAAATCATTGTATGCCCAACATCTGGTTGATTTTGGATTTATTAAAACCCACAACAATTCGACCGTTGATTTCAGTTTGCGGGACCCCTTGCTGCCCACTTTTTTTCACCAATTCCTGTGCCATTTTTTGATCCCTGGAGACATCAATGTCTCTAAAAGGCATCTGAATCTGGCGCAGATAATTCTTCAGGCTGTTGCAATGGGGGCATGAGGGGGTGCTGTAAACGATCACCCGTGGGGCGGATGGTTGATCCTCCTGGCGGGACACGTACAGTGTATTGTTTATTAACGATTTATAATACTCCGGACTTTGACATCCTTTCACCGAGCGGATGAAACGGGTTTGTTGAAATTCAAGGACGGTTGGGGCGGATGTGATCCCATACTGGGGATGGATATCCCGCACCTGGTTTACATCGGCCAACATCAGCAAGGTTTGGTGTTCAATGCCTTGCGCCGCCTGCTCAAAATGGCCCCGGGCGCATTCACTGTTTTCCGATCCCCCTTTATAGAGCAATAAGAATGTTCGGTCGTTGTCCTTTAAAGCAAGTCTTAATGCGCGGTAAGAATCAATGTTTTTTAATTCCATGGAAGGGTGTTTTTATGTTCATAAATATAGATATGTACATATTTTGTGCCAAAACGGGTTTTGTCAGGTCTATGAAAAAATGTCAGTCAATCGAAGCTGACAAAATAGCTTAATAGGGGGTAAAACCAAAATGGAATTAATTATGTTGAACAGTTAAAAAAATGAGGTGTTATGAGTTTAAATGAAGTTAAAGTTGTTGCCTTGGCCCATGAGGCCTTTGAGGACCTGGAGTTGTGGTATCCTGTTTTACGTTTAAGGGAAGAAGGCGTTAGGGTGCACATTGCCGGAGAAAAGGCAGGTATGGTATACCACGGCAAGCATGGGGTACCTGTTACCACCGACATCCGTTATGATGAAATGGATCCTGGCACCTATCACGGCCTGATCATTCCCGGCGGCTGGGCCCCGGACAAGCTCAGGCGGGAGGAGCGGATACTGGATTTTGTCAGCCAGCTCAACCAGCAGGGAAAACCCATTGGTGAAATCTGTCACGCCGGGTGGGTTTTAATTTCCGCCGGTATTGTTCAGGGCAGAAGGGTAACCAGCACACCTGCCATCCGCGACGATATGGTCAACGCCGGGGGGCAATGGAGGGATGAACCGGTGGTGGTCGACAAAAACCTGGTATCCAGCCGCAGGCCTCCAGACCTGCCCATCTATATGAAGACCTATATTGATAGATTAAAAGCCTACTGTGATCAACACAAAGGATGATCAGGGAATATTAAAGATTGTGCGCAAAGCCTGGTAACTCTGGCGATAGATGCCCGGTTCATCACTTTCGCGATTCCCCGCAACATTTAGAATTGCGATGCGGTGGGTTTTCATCCAGGACTGAACCTGTTGAAGCTGCCGGGGATGGTGGTCGACCAATTGATATATAAAGCAGGGGCGTGAAATTTTTTCGCAATGCTGAACGGTTAAGCGGGTACCTCGCTGCATTTTGTTGTTCCATACCAAAACAAGGGTACCGTCAGATATTTCTACGTTTTTGCGGGTTCTGGCGCGATAGCTTCGGGTGGTCAGTTCTTCCAGGGGGTATTTCGCCGGGATGTTTCCATCTTCGGCCATCCGTCCCTTAGGGCAATAGCCGCCGCACGGCCAGTTGTAATTCAGGGCAAAATCCAATGCTGCCCGGTCAACCCCGGTTTGGCCGCCTGAAATGATCATTTTATCGGGGGTCATAATTGACAGGCCTCCGACCGGCCAAACCCAACTGCCCGGTAACACTGCTGAATATCAATCCAAATCGGCTTGATTAACAAACAATTGCCTTTCTCCATCCTGGATTGTTTTCAATGGCATCTGCCGGTTTTTCTTAAGCTTTATAAAAATACCAACAAATCGGATGAAAAGCAAGTTTTGCCCAAAAAAGCGGGCAAGCGACTCATATCGCACCGCTCAACCGCCTACCCTTGCTTCCTTCCGGACCTGGGGGAATTCAGCGGGAGCTGGTCGTATGAGACTTGCCCGGACTGCAAAATTAGAAAAATTAACTTTAAACACAAATTCATCATGAATGATTTATAAAAAATTCTATATTTGTTCTCTCATGTGTTAAACAGCAAAATTTCGTTTATGGAAACCAATGACCTCCAACAGGGTACCTCTAATCAGCAGAACACCTTTCTGCGCAGTACCATGACCATGGGGCTGATTACGGGCCTGGCCCTGATCATCTACACCCTGCTGCTGTATGCGACCAATAACCTGCTGCGGCAAAATTTCCTGCTGGGCATTCTGAATTATATCATCCTGATCGCAGGGATCATCATTGGCACGCGTTCTTACCGTGACCAGGCCCTGCAGGGATTCATTACCTACGGAAAAGCCCTGGGCTACGGGGTGGTCCTGTGTGTCTTTACCGGCATCGTTTTCGGTATTTTCACCTACCTCCTTTATGAGGTGATTGATCCGGGTTTGATGGAACAAAACATGAAGATTATTCAGGAAGAGATGCTTAATCAAGGGGTCTCGCCCGAACGCGTGGAAACCATGACCGAAATGCAGCGCCAGTTCCGTACCCCTTTCATGATGCTGATCGGCTCGATCTTTTCCTACAGCCTTTTGGGCTTGATTTTCTCGCTGGTCACTTCTGCCTTCCTGAGGAAAGACCCGCCCATATTTGACAAACCAAATGAATGAGCACCGCTGCAAAAACCCGCAGACAGGAACCTCCAGGCCAGAAATATTTGATAAAACTGCAGGTTCTGTGGTGGCCCGCTCAATCATATCGCATTGATCATACGTGAAATAACCGGCAAACCTTGAAAAATCTTTCGCCAACAAAAATATACGAGGCCCTGGAATGGATATATCGGTGGTAGTTCCCCTTTATAACGAAGCAGAATCATTAAACGAGTTGGTCAGGTGGGTTCGTCAGGTGATGCACCAAAATGGTTTTGCCTTCGAGTTGCTCCTGATCGATGACGGCAGTCAGGATGAATCCTGGCAGGTCATCCAACAATTAACCCACCAGGATGACCACGTCAAAGCCCTGCGGTTCAGAAAAAATTACGGCAAATCGGCCGCCCTTCACCTGGGTTTCAAGCATGTGAACGGGGATGTAGTGATCACCATGGACGCCGACCTGCAGGACAACCCCGAAGAAATCCCCGGGCTCTACCATATGATCATACAGGATGGGTATGATTTTGTTTCGGGCTGGAAAAAAAAGCGGTATGATCCCCTCTCTAAAACCCTGCCCAGTAAATTCTTCAATAAAACAGCCCGCATTGTCACAGGCATCAAGCTGCATGATTTTAATTGCGGTTTAAAGGCTTACCGCAACAATGTGGTCAAAAGCATCGAGGTATACGGGGAAATGCACCGTTACATTCCGGTATTGGTAAAAAGGGCTGGTTTCAACCACATTGGCGAAAAGGTGGTGCGCCATCAGAAAAGAAAATACGGCAAAACCAAATTCGGGATGGACCGTTTTGTCAAGGGTTTTCTGGATCTGATGTCGATCACCTTCATCACCAAATTTGGCAAGCGGCCCATGCACCTGTTCGGAACCCTGGGTACGGTAATTTTCTTGCTGGGCTTTCTGGCCGCATTGTGGCTTGGCGGGATGAAGCTATACTACCTTCAACACCAAATCCCTTACCGGCTGGTGACCGAAAGCCCCTATTTCTATATTGCCCTGACCTGCATGATCATCGGAACCCAGCTTTTTGTGGCAGGTTTTCTCGGAGAACTGGTCTCGCGCAGTTCGGAAAGCAGAAATCATTATTACGTGCGCGATACGATCAATTTATAAACGGCAAATCTGAGGGCAAATCTGGGGCCCAAATGGACAGCAAAACCGACAGGAAACCAGGGGGCCAACCTGACAACAAAACCGAGGGCAAAACCGACGGGGAAACAGGGGGCCAACCTGAAGGCAAACCAAACAGCAAACCTGTCGTCCCTGTCAAATAGGCCTGTTACTGATCTTGGGTACAATATTTGCCGGACAAAATCAATAGGCCTATGTAGTCCAAAAGTGTAAGACCAGGTCAAAATTTGTCGGATCAAATCAAAAGGAAGACTATGAGCAATGCAATAACGAGATCGACCAATCCGGTACTAGGCAAAGAAATCTTCCAGTCCAAAAGCATTCCGCATGCGAAGGCCGGTACAATGACGATCGAGGGAACGGTCAATAAATCCCTGATCATGTTGGGTTTAGTGGTGCTGGGTGCCTTTTACACCTGGCGTTTATTTGAAACGGCCGGGGCGCCCCAGGCAGGTATCTCGGCCATTATGCCCTGGATGGCTGTCGGGGGCATCGGCGGGTTCATCCTGGCCCTGGTGACGGTATTCAAAAAAAGCTGGGTTCACATCACCGCCCCGCTTTATGCCTTATTGGAAGGGCTTTTTCTGGGCGGCATCTCGGCCCTGCTCAATGCCAAATACCCCGGCATTGTTACCCAAGCCGTGGCCCTGACCTTTGGGGTGATGTTGATCCTGTTGCTGGCTTACAAATCGGGGGCCATCAAGGTCACCAAAAAATTCAGAAGTGGGGTCATTGCCGCCACCGGTGCGGTAGCACTGGTCTATTTCATCTCGCTGATCGTCCAGATGTTCGATCCTTCAATGACCCTGTTCAAACCCACCCTTTTGGGCATCGGCATCAGCCTGGTGGTGGTGGTCATTGCCGCGTTGAACCTCGTGTTGGACTTTGATTTTATTTACCAGGGAAGCCAGGCCGGAGCCCCTAAGATGATGGAATGGTACGGGGCTTTTGGCTTAACGATCACCCTGGTATGGCTCTATATTGAAATACTCCGCCTGCTATCGCTGATCGCCGGACGCGAATAACCTGTCATCAAGCCCATATAAGACATCCCCAATCCTCCTGACCGGGGTCACGGTCGGGAGGATTTTTTACTTAAATTTGTCGCCCGAGTTCATCAAAAAATTTCGGTCTATGAGCGCATTGGAAAACCATTTTGCCCCATTCCGTAAAAATACCATCGGCAACGACACAACCTTCCACTCTCCTTATGGAGAAAAACCGGTTATTTATGCTGACTGGCTGGCCAGTGGCCGGTTATATGGTCCCATTGAAAAAGCCCTGCAGGAAACCTTTGGCCCGTTTGTAGCCAATACCCATACCGAGACCAATGAAACCGGGACGCGGATGACCCAAAGTTACCATCACGCCCAGCATCTGATCAAACAACACGTCAATGCCGGGGCCAATGATGTCATTGTCAATGCCGGCCCGGGCATGACCACAGTGATCAACAAACTCCAGCGCATCATGGGCCTTCGTGGCTGCACCCTGCTCAAAGACCAGGACTGCATCAAGGACCATGAAAAGCCGGTGGTTTTCGTCACCCATATGGAACACCACTCCAACCACACTTCCTGGCTTGAAACCATGGCTGATGTGGTGCAGCTTGAACCCGACGAAAATTTACGGGTCGACCCCGACGACCTGCGTCAAAAACTCAACACTTACCGGGACCGCCAGTTCAAGATCGGGAGTTTTTCCGCCTGCTCCAATGTCACAGGCATCAAGACCCCTTACTATGAGCTGGCCAAAATCATGCACCAACACCAGGGCCTGGCTTTTGTCGACTTTGCCGCTTCTGCCCCTTATGTCGACATCGACATGCATCCGGCCGATCCCCAGAAAAAGTTGGATGCCATCTTCTTCTCCCCCCACAAATTCCTGGGCGGCCCGGGCTCAGCAGGGGTGATGGTCTTCGATCAGCGCCTTTACAACACTTCCGTACCGGATAACCCGGGGGGAGGAACCGTCGACTGGACCAACCGGTGGGGTGAATACAAATTTGTCGACGACATTGAAGCCCGCGAGGACGGTGGAACCCCCGGCTTTATCCAGGTGATCAAAGCCGCCCTGGCCATACGCCTGAAAGAACAAATGGGCACCGACAAGATCGAAGCCCGCGAAAAAGAACTGGTCCAAAAGGCCTTCCGCCTTCTCAGAAACGTACCCGGCATCAAAATCCTGGCCAATCATACCGAAGACCGCCTCGGGGTATTTAGCTTCTACCACCCCGACATCCACTACAACCTGATCGTTAAACTCCTGAGCGACCGATTCGGTATTCAGACCCGCGGGGGATGTGCCTGTGCCGGAACATATGGCCATTACCTGCTGAACGTCAGCTACCAGGATTCAAAGAAAATTACCGAACTGATCAACCATGGCGACCTCTCCGAAAAACCCGGCTGGGTCAGATGGTCCCTCCATCCCACCATGAGCGACCAGCATGTAGAGGACTTTACCAATGCCCTTACCCAGATCATACAAAACATCGACCAATGGAAACAGGATTACACCTACAACAAACACACCAACGAATTTGAATACCGCTATGCCCATCACCAAACCTTTGACATCGATACCTGGTTTCAATTTTAGAGCGTAATGACCTAAAAAGGTGACAGGATTTTTTGATTTTTATATAATCCTCTTTATTTTTGTGCTCCGCTGAATTCTGTATCAGGCTATATGAAACCTGCATCCAAGAACTTACACAACAAGGCCATGAATAAAGCATGGGGGTTCTATGGCAGAGGTTACCGAGACCAACGAATTACATACTATTATTATACTAAAATACAAACTGTTAATTAAACTTTATACGAATGAAACCCGCATCCAGTAACCTACACAACAAGGACATGATTATTCATGCAGGTTCCATAATGATTGACCACATAATGTCTGTTTTAAGATTCAGACCATATTGAGTTACAAACTATTAATTAAGTTA
>CAJXLK010000062.1 GCA_913055635.1 uncultured Bacteroidota bacterium | reverse complement strand
CGGTAACCTCTGCCATGGAACCCTCATGTTTTATTCATTACCTTTTGTGCTAGTCGGTGCATGAGGGTTTCATAAGGGTACATCGCAAAGATAATCATTTTTAACGGTCTGCCGGATCACCCACCCACCATAAAAATCCCACTACCACCAAATGCGCGGTGGTAATGGGATCAAGATAAAGGGAAAAGCTAATATAAATCCGAAAGGACGAAAGATATTGGTCAGGTTCCTGTTAATCCGGAGAGTGATACCCGTTTAAGCTTTCTGTTCAAAGTACAGTTGGTTTGGTTAAGCGGTGATGCCATCCAGATTTAAATGGTTGTTTTTCTCCTTCTCATCGGGTATATCAAGGCTACATCTTTGCATATACGTATTTATCTGATGGGCAGTGACTTCTTCATTGTCTAACATTTCACCTGTTTCCGGATTCATGTATTCCCTTCCATTGATGGGACTCTGCTCATCAAATACAGATCCCGTCTCGTTGATAACAACTACCATGATCATTTTTCGTTTTTTGTTTTACGATTTGTTTTACTGCGATTTGATCTTATCCGCCCCTTAATAATTTTCTTTTAATCAGCGGGGACATTAACAACATTGACCAATAATTTTTAATTTTAAACCCGGGTCTTGCTGTTTTAGATCGGCCCAAAACTAATTGCGGGGCCTGGGATGGTAAAACCAAAATATTGGGATAATACGATTTTTAGCCAACGGGGTTGAAATGTTTATCTTTTGATTGTCAGCATTATATTGTTTCATTGATGATATCAGAATTACAATGCCAAAACAGCAAACGGATCATCTTTTTCAGTTGATTAAGTCGCTATCCAAATCCGAAAAGCGCAATTTTAAGCTTTTTGTCAATCGTTTGAGGAGTGGTGAAGGCACTAAATTTCTTCAGCTCTTTGAGCTATTGGAGAAGCAGGAGGAATATGATGAGAAGGCATTACTGGAGAAGGCCCGGGGCATTAAGCCGCAGCAATTGTCCAATTTGAAGGGGCATTTGTACAGGCAGTTGCTGCGGAGTTTAAGGTTGAAGAATGCCGCGGCAGATGCTGAGATCAGCATACGTGAGTTGATGGATCACGCCCGGGTATTGTACAATAAAAGCCTGTATCAACAAGCGCTGAAAATATTGGGAAAAGCCAAGCAGAAAGCAGCCCATCAGCGCAAGACCATTTTACATATGGAAATCGTGGAGTTTGAGAAAATCATTGAAATGCAATATATTAACCGGAGCCTTGAAAGTCGGGCCGATGAGCTCAACAGCGAATCCGATGAACTGGTCCGGCACATTGCTTCAGCCCAGCAATACTCCAACCTGGCGCTAAAACTCTACAGTTTGTATCTTAAGATCGGCTCGGCCCGGAACAAACGGGATATGTTGATGGTCAGCAGTTTTTTTAACTCCAATTTCAACCCCCCGGCCGATATCAACCAGTGTGATTTTTATGAACGCCTCCATATTTACCAGGCGTATGTATGGTATTATTATATCATCCAGGATTTTGTCAGGTGTTACAAATACGCTGTACGCTGGGTGGAGCTTTTCCGGGAGCGTCAGGGAATGATTTCGTTCCAGACCGATATGTACCTCAATGGGATGAACAATCTGTTAGGGGCCCTGCATATGTTGCGATATCACACCAAATTTGAGGAAGAACTGCAAAATTTGGAAGCTTTACGCCATGATGCATCAATTCCCTTTAATGACAACAATTTGATGCTGTATGATATGGTGGTCTATACCCACCGCATCAACCATCATTTTCTGGAGGGCACCTTCAGTGATGGCCTCTATTTGGTGGATGAGATCAATCGTTTCATCTCGAATTATTACCGCAAACTGGACAAACATCGGATATTGGTTTTTTACTACAAGATGGCTTCGCTTTATTTTGGAAGCGGCCATTTCCGTCAGGCTTTGCGCTATGTCAACGATGTGTTGAATTACCGAGACATATCCATTCGCGGGGATATCCACAGTTTTGCCCGGCTGCTGAATCTGGTCACTCATTTTGAGCTCGGCAACGATGAGCTGGTCGAATACCAGGTGCGATCTACCTATCGTTTCCTCTCTAAGATGGACAATCTTCAGGAGGTGCAGCGGTACATTCTGGATTTTCTCAGGCGGCTGGGGCGCATTGATCCGGATGAGCTGCCGCGCGAGTTTATGAGGCTCCGCGATAAACTGGTGACGCTCGAATCCAATCCCTTTGAGAAGCGGGCTTTTTTGTACCTGGACATCATCTCATGGTTGGAGAGCAAAATTCAGGGACGTCCTGTGCAGGATATCATCCATGAAAAAGCCCTCAAAGAAAGGCAGGCGGCCAGGGTATGAGCTCCAGGGCCTTGCCGGATATCTGAGGAGGCCACACGCTGTGGCAATGGCACCAGCCAACAGAATGATCAATGATGCCTGGATCTCTTATTTTAAGCCCGGCTGAGCGGAATCGGAATAAGTTGTTGACAGCCTTCTATCATCGTAGCACCAAACACCAAAGAAGCACCCCATGGATCAGCCCTGTTTAGAATTATGCTCCCAATATTGTTATTTAACCCCGCCAGATCTCCGCTATCAACAGGGTTTTTTGGAATTGGTGCGCGATTATTTACAAGCCGGGGAACAAATATATATCCGCCTGTATAAACCGGCAATGAAAGATTTTAATCGATATCTCAGGCACCTCGAACAGTATAGCCGGGGTAAAAACCTGCCCCCGCGTGAAGTGCCCTTTTCCACTTTTTGGCTGGGTGGTCCCGGAGGCAGGGTCTTGGGTAACCTGCGCCTGCGCCATATACCACTGAATGTATACGGCCATGTGGGTTACGATATCCGCCCCTCTTGCCGCCGGCAAGGCCAGGGTAGCCGGATGCTGGCACTGGGCCTGGAAAAAGCCCGGACCCTGAAGATCCCTCGCCTGAAAATCTCCTGCGATGAAAAAAATATCGCTTCAAATAAAATCATCGAAAAAAACGGCGGCCATTTCATCGAACGGATCTATGACCGAAAAACCCGACTTTTCGTTAACCGCTATTACATCGATCTGAAATGATCCCCCGGCTCTGATTTTCAAGGTATTCACCACAAAAAAACGCAAACCCTATAAACCATCCAACCCCTCTTTCTTCTCGCATTCCCCATTCACTCAATTATTTCTTCTCTTCTTCACTCAATCCCCCATTCACTCAATTACTTCTTCACTTTTTCCCCCAATCACTCCCCGCCTTCGTTTCAGCGGGGCAGGCATTCAATCATTTCCTCCCCGCCTTCGCTACGCTGACTCGGGGCAGGCATTCACTCATTCATTCCCCGCCTATACTTCGTTATAGCAGGGCAGGCATTTTCTCATTCCCTCATTTCTTCACGTTGCTCGGTGTTGACTTGCTGATGCATCTGTTTAAACTGGTTGCTGGAGATGACCACCAACACCGTGATGGCCAGAAGCAGCACGATCAATCCGCCTAAAAGTATTTTGTTGCTGGTTTTCATTCGGATAAAGTTTTATTAACGTTCTTTATTTCAAAATAATTTTGCTTCCAACATTGCATGATTTGCTTCCCTCTGCCATGGACCCCCCATGCTTTATTTATTGCCTTGTTGTGTAGGTCAGTGGATGAGGGTTTCATAATCTTTTCATTGTCTTTTTTGTGAGCAAATAGCGTATCAAAGGTGGCCGTCTTTAAATGATCCAGGGATAAGGGCATCAATATCTGCGGGCTTCATAGATTTGATGCAATTCTTTAAGGTCCATGTCCAGAAGTTCCATTTTCCTGAAAAATGAGGGCATATCATGGTGGATGAATTCCTGTTTTTTCAGTTCCCGGGCATTCTGGTATCCGCCTTCGGTTACAAAATAGCCAATACCTCGTTTATTGTGGATGATGCCTTTTTCCTGGAGGTAATTATAGGTACGGGTTACCGTGTTGGGGTTGACTTCCAGCTGCACGGCCATTTCACGGATGGATGGGATGCGGGCCTGTTCGGGCCATTTTTCCACCAGTATGTTTTCGATGAAATGGTCGGCCAGCTGAAGGTATATGGCTTGTTTTTCGTTGAATTCCATAATTACACCTGTCTTTCTTTCAGTTTAAAATAGGAAACAATCAGGAAGAAGGGAGCCATTAGGTACCAGAAGAAGGTTTTGGCGATGGCCGGGAGGGTAACTGTGAAAAATGCCGGTACCTGCTGGAAATATTCCGGTTCGAACCCGCCGTGTTCGGGCCATTGGCCTGCCATGATAAACTTGGTCATCAGGCTGGTAAAGATGGCGATGAATACCCCGATGAGGAACAGAGCCAGAAGGGTTTTAAGGAAGTTGTGCCCTCTGAAGTGACAGGCTCCTAAAAGAAAAACCGATTGCATCACCCAGTAGGTGCCGGCCAGTTGGATGAAATCCAGTTGAAGCGGGTTAAGGGGATGGAACTGGACACCAAACAGCCCGGCTCCAAGGCCTCCGCCCAAAAGGCCAATCAGGCCCAATACCAGGAAGGTAACGACCATGTATATTAAGGAACTTAGCAACCAGCGGGATAAGAATTTTTCAAGCGTGGATGCAGGGAGGCTAAGGTACTGGTAACTTTTTTCCGGGCTGTGCAATTCATGAAAGATTCGGCTGGTCAGGATGAATCCCCCGAAGAAGAAGATGGCCCAGAAAGTTTTTACAAACCCGCTGTAGATCACCTGGCCGGAGGCATAGGTCTGAACCAGGATGATCAGCAACAGGAATCCTGAGATGCCGCCCAGTGCAATAAGGGTGGCTTTGGCATTTAATGTGATGTATCGCCTGATCAGCAGGTATATTCGTTTGAGGCTTAAGAGGCTTTGGGTGTTCATATTGGTAGGTTTTGCATGTGAGACATAGGGTTTAAAAGACTGCACCGGGGTTGAATTCGGAGTTGATGGCTTGAGATTGACTGATGACCCCGTTGAACAACAGCTCCAGGTCGATCTGACTCTCCTGATGGCCTTTGTTGCGGGTAATGGCAGCCTTACCGTTGACCAGGTCTTCCGCATAGAGCAGGTCCTTTTCGGCTTCTTCTTCCCTGACAACCCTGAAGGCCAGTTTTTTTGTAATCTCGTCGGTCTTTTGGTGGAAGATGATGTTGCCCTTATCCAGAATGATCACCGGATCAATTAGGCTTTCCAGATCCCTGACCTGATGGGTGGATATCAAAAAGGCCCTTTCCGGGGTGATCGAAGCCGCCATGATCCTTCTGAACTGGCTCTTGGAGGGTATATCCAACCCGTTGGTGGGCTCATCCAAAATGAGCAGCCTGGAATTGGTCGCCAATCCGAAGGCCAGAAGGAATTTTTTCTTTTGCCCGTACGACAACGCTGAAAGCTTATCCCCCCCGTTGAGCCTGAACTCTTGCAGATGCTGTTCAAATTGCCCATGGTCGAAACGCGGATAAAAGATTCCGTGGATCTTGACGTACTCCCGGATGGAAATCGCCGGTAACTGAAATTCTTCCGGAATAATGTACACCTCCTGGAGCATGCCGGGGTGCCTTGACGGGGCAGGATGACCAAATACCTCACACTGGCCTGAATCGGGAAATAACAGGCCCATGATGATCTTTAGCAGGGTGGTTTTCCCCGCCCCATTCTGACCAAGCAGCCCATAAATGTTGCCGGGCTCGAGCTCCAGCGATAAATCGCTGAAAAGTGCTTTTTTTCTGTTATAGCCAAAATGCAGGTGATGGAGTTGAATCATGGTGTTTTTGTTTTATAGTGTAATAGTACATTAATACACTACAAATCTAAGTGAGTCAATTCAACTTTGCAAATTTTTTTCCAAAAAAGATGGGGATTTCTTGTGATTAGGCTGTTTCCGGCAATTTATAAACGATGGCATTGATGTTCATGCCGGCTCCAACCGATACGAAAACAATGTGGTCGCCGGGGTTGATGTGGTGATCTTCCATTTCGTTTTTCATAATCATATCGAGCATGGAGGGAATGGTTCCCACTGAGTTGTTGCCCAGGCGCGAGATGGTCATGGGCATTATCTCATAGGGTACATCACGGATGCCGTATAATTTGAAGAAATTTTTCAGCATGGCTTTGTCCATCTTTTCGTTGGCCTGATGGATCAACACCTTCTTGATGGATTGCACATGGATGCCTGATTTTTCAACGGCTTCTTTCAGCAGGGGAGGTACGGTATTCAAGGCATATTCAAACTGCTTTCTTCCGTTCATCTTGATGAAGATTTCATCTCCCGGGTAGTTCGGGTTATTGGAATTGGCCATCCACATCAGGTAAGCTTCGTTGAGGGCATCACTACGGGAGGCGTAAGAAAGGATTCCCACCGGGGTGTCGCTGTTTTTGCTTTCCAGAACCACTGCACCTGCGCCATCGGCAAAGATCATCCCGTCGCGGTCATGGGGGTCAGAAACCCTCGAGAGTGCTTCAGATCCGATGACAAGGATTTTGGTGGCATCGCCCGATTTGATGTAGTAGTTGGATTGGATCAATCCCTGAACCCAGCCAGGACAGCCGAATAAAAGGTCATAGGCTACCGCCCGCGGATTATGAATGCCCAGTTTGTGTTTTACCTTGGAAGCTATGCTGGGTATGGTGTTAACGCTTCCTACCCCTTTTTGCACATCGGCAAAATTATGCGCCACGATGATGTAGTCCAGCTCTTCCTGGTCTATTCCGGCATCCTTTATGGCTTCCCTGCCCGCCATATAGGCAATATCTGAATTGACCTGTTCATCTCTCAAATATCGGCGCTCCTGTATGCCGGTGATCTCATAAAATTTTTGTATGATTTCCTCGTTGGGCTTGTCCATCTTTTTCCCCGATTCATCATAAAATTCGTTTTCGGAAAAATCTGAATTTTTTACCACCCGATCGGGTATACTCCTTCCTGTGCCCGTGATAACTGTATAAATATTTGATTGCGCCATAGTTGGATTGATTATGCTTGAAAATAAACGGATGCTCAACCAGAGTGCAAAAATAAGGGATTATTTTAAAACTAAACAAACATTGACCCAGTATGTTTCAGATATTTTTTCTGTTTTAACCGCTATCCAGATCGTTATTTCAGTTTGCATTTGCCCTCTGCAAAGGATTCATCCCTATTGCCGGATTTTACCATGGCTATTTATGAATGTATTGATTTTTTGGTTTGCTATCAGTTTGATATGACCCCCTCAATGGATCAAGCATAGAAATATGCAGGGTCGCGCTTAAAGCATTTAAATCCGATATCCAAAAACGATGCTTGCAACTAATTGCAGCCTTCCCGAAGCAATAAGCAGCATAAAGACTGCACTTAAAGATTAAGTTTTAAACAAGATCTTAAGATTGTCTAATAAAGGCATATTCAATATGGAATATCTGGAAAAAGAACGGCTCGTAGTCAAATTGTTTGTCAGTTTTATTAAAAAAAGACCCGGTTTGGCCGGGTCTTTTTCGCATTTTGTCTGATAAATCTTAGGTGTATTAAAGGCTTTAAAAATCTTTTATCTGGGGCGATGTGTAACTACAGGGTGTCCATCATCACGGCTACGGCAATGAACAGGTCAGTGGACAGCACGGTCAGCACATTCATCCCCAGTGCGGGAATCAGTTTGGGCGTGTTGTTGCCATGTCGCAATGCCCCCAGTACGGCTTTGTAAGCAAAGGGCATGGGTATAAGGGCCAGCATGAACCATGGGGAAACCACATTAAACAGGGCTGCTCCGATAATCACACCAAAAGTGGCTACCATCCCGAGGGTATAAACATAGGCGGCTTTTTTTCTGCCCAGCCATATCACCAAATGTTTTCTTCCCCCGAGTTTGTCTGCTTCCACATCGGGAAATTCATTGATCAGCAACAGCAGGGCGGTAAGAATGCCGGGAGGAATGGACATGAGCAGAACGTCGGTAGGAAACAGTTCACCAATGCTCATGTGGGGGTTGCCGGTCATAACCACATAGGATCCCAAAACCACAAAGGTTCCCAGTGTTAAACCCGAAAAAAGTTCGCCCAGTTGCATTTTGGCCAGGATATTGGTGTAAAATAGAATGCTGAATGCACCCATTCCCGCCAAAACAAAGATGATCCAGTGTACAAAGATGCCAAAGTACAGGCCGATGGAGGTAGAAATCAAAAGGGTCGTGACTGCCGCCCTGAAGACGCTTTTCTCCGAGAGTTTCCCGGAGCTCAACACGCCGCTGCCCCCACTGAATGGTGTGCGCTGGGTGTGATGGTCTATTTTGCTGTGGTTGTCTGAATATTCATTGAACAGGTTGACCGAGATGTGGGAAGAGACCACCCCAATCATCAACATCATGGCATGCCATGGATTAAAAGCAGTCCCTTCCGGGTGGTATTTCCATCCAAAGGCCAGACCGATGGCCACCAGTAAAACGGCCAGGATAAGAAAAGGGGCCCGCATTTCAGCGAGCCACAATTTGATGTGTTCTCTTTGACGCATGTTTAAATGGTTTTCCGTTTGATGTTGTCTTTTGCCCCGCGGGGCTTGATATATAATTTGTTTATAATCAATCTGATGACTTTGAATGGTTGTGCCTGTTCTTTGCTTTAAAAGGGATGTTTGTTCGATGAACAGGCTACTTTGCCAAAGATTCCGGTGTAAATATAAACAAATCTGTTTGAATAATGTTTGCCCATTGCAATAAATCGGGTGAAAGTCAGATCCCGTTTTTCAGCCCCTTGTGCTAAAATAAACAGGGAAGAACGAAAGGCCGGTTCAAGGGAAAGTCCGGTATAACAGGCTGGAAATTCGGGGGGTGGAGGGGCAGGCGACAGGTTGAGCTAATTGGTTGAGGCGTCAAAGGCGAATAATTTTATTCCTATACCAGAAACGTGTGGCTTTATTCCATTTGATGCATATAGACCGGAATGACCTCCAGTCCTTTTTGATCCATCTTTTTTCGAACGCCCGCAAAGTCGTTGGTAAATCCAAGAAGGAACCCTCCACCGCCGGAGCCGCATAGTTTCAGGTAGTAGTTTTGTTGGTCCAGGCCTTCTTTCCATAACCGGAAGAACCCTTCCGGGATCATGGGCCGGAAATGTTCATATTGATAGTGGGAGAGTTCCTGCAGGGTTTGAAAGAAGGTGGGGGCATGTCCGTGGATGATGGATTGAATGGCTGAATTGGTCAGGTGGATCAGGTGGTCGATATCGATGCCCTGGCCATTGTTTTGTTTGACCTTTTCCAGGAAAATATTGACCAGCGGACCGGTTTCCCTTTTCCGTCCGGTATTGAGCAGGAAGACGACAAAGTCCGGATTTTCTGCGGCCATATTGATGCCTGCTTGTTGAACCTGTCCAACCCCTGAGAAAAGCAGGGGTTTTTTGATGTAGGCGTTCAAGGGGTCAATCCCTGAGCTGGTTCCATGGTAAAATGATTCCAGTTGGGCCAGGGCCGCCTTGAGATCAGGTATATCCCGCTCGCTAAGGCTGGAAGAATCGGGCGCACCATCCACATATTGCTGGTATATGGCGGCAATAAGGGCCCCCGAGCTACCCACTCCGTATCCTTGGGGTATGCTGCTTTCAAAATATAAACCCCTTCTGAGGTCCCGGGCAAAGGCTTCCAGGTTAAACGGGCTCAGCAACCGGCCCTGTTGGTTTAACTCTTTAATATAGCCCAGCAGATTGTATAGGTTAAGGTTGGATTGTTTGGCAAAATCATAGTTGGTGTAGTTGTCGCGGTGAATAAATTTCAGTGCCCCGTTGAAATGGCTGTAGGGAACCGTAAGGGCCATGCTGTTGCGGATAACCGAGTATTCACCGAACAAAAGGATTTTAGCGTGGTATAGGTTGCTGGGAATGTTCATAGGATTGTTTTCGTGTTTTACAGCTCGAAAGTTGCGGGAATGCCCTGATAGCCTTGGAAGTCTCCGTTTGCCCTGGGGTATGGTAGAGCCCGTCAGAGGTCCAGCCGCTCAGGTCCTTTCCCTGTGAAATCATGGATCATTCTGGCGTTTTCAAACATAGGATCTATTTTTTGGTCAAGCCATGACCTGACGCGTTCTTTTTCATGAATGGGGTAAATGATGTGGACATTGGGACCGGCATCAAGGGTGAAGGTGATGCTGGTACCCGAGGATGCCCTGAAAGCCCTTAATTCATCTATCATTCTGAGGCTGCTTTCATTAAGCAGCAGGTAGCCGGGATTGGAAGAGAGCATCAGGGCATGCAGGCTCAAAGCTTCCTGTTCAGCCACCTGGCTGAAATCCTGGAAATGGCCTTCCTTCAGGGCCCGGGTGATTTTTTCTATATGGTCTGCTGCTTGCTGGATCCGCGCCTGCTGGTAGGGATGGTCCTGCATCAATTGATGGCCCTGGGAGCTGCTGATCTTTTTAGGTTGGCTGGAAGTGATCAGGACGGTGTCATGGAGAAATGCAAGGTTATCGTCGACAGGAGCGGGCAGGGGTTGGGCATATTCATCGGAACCGGAGTTGTCCTTTTCATCGACGCCGGAGTTGTCCTGGCCCCATCTCACAAAGTTGCCATATACCGAGCGGCTTGCACTGCCCGATCCGAGCCTTGCCATAAACGAGGCCTTCCGGAAAAAGGCTTCCGGCGACAGGTGTTCTTCCTTGAGGCGTTGCTCAATAGAACATATCGACAGGGCCAGGGCGCTCATCGACGAGGCACTGGATGCCATCCCTGCTGAATGGGGAAAATTGTTGTAACTGTCCATGTGCAGGTCCAGCTGATCCAGAAAAGGAAAATAAATACGCAGGTTTGCCATGTAGTTACGAATGCGCTCGGCAAAAGCCTGGTTTTCTTCCCCGTCAAAACGAAACCACATTTGCCCCTGGCTGTGCCTGGCGCGGGTATAATGTATTTTGGTGTGGGTGCTCAGGTGGCTTAATGTCATGCTCAGAGAGGGATTGAGAGGCTTTTGCTCTGCCTTTTTGCCCCAGTATTTTACCAGGGCTATGTTGGACGGCGCTTGCCAGCCTACTGATTTGGGTAAGGGGGATATCTTCCTGGGCTCAATTTGCAAGGCTTCATCCAGGTATTTATCTTGCTCCATAGATGCGGCTTTTTTGTGTTTGAGTTTTTGCGCTCGTTTGATTTAACCTTTCTTTTGATGTTTTTATCGGTATAGTGACTTATTAACGCTTGTAAAGCCTCATTCTATTAGGCCTTTTATCAATTCCTCTTGCAGATTCCTCTTGCAATTCGATCCAAAAAAACCATAATTTATTCATGGCCTTGTTGTGAGGGTCCCAGCATGTGGGTCTCATTTGCAGACTTATTGGATTTGTTTGTTGCCACGCTCCCTTTGACCAGTTCATTCCAGGCAAAGAGGGTTTCCATGCGGTGTTGTTTGAAGTAGGCTTCCAGGTCGGTACGGCGACCCGACCAGGTGGCCAGTATAAAATCGCCGCCCCATGCTCCCAGCGATTTAATCGTACCGGGAAAATCCCGGAAGTGTTTTTCTTGCACGGGGGTGGCGTTAATGGCCCGGGCAATAACAGCTTCATGTTCAGCCAGGGCCTGCTCAAATTCTTCAATCCGCGTGCTGTTCAATATGCGATGGTTGATGGCGCTGATTTTTTGAATGGATTTGTCCAACAGGGAGTCGCCGTGCGAATTCGCCATGTAGCGTGTCACCTCCTTATTGGAGTGCTGTTTCCTTCCGGTATAAATAAAAAAGAGGTTGGTGGTGAAAGGCAGCTCGAGGTCCACTGGATGGATGGAAGGCGTGTGGTCGGTGTGGCGATATAAGATGGGTTGGTCACTTTGAGCAGCAGCAATGTCATAGCCCGATCCCTGGTTGATCTGGTGGTTCAGGATAAAAGGATCGATGTTGAGCCAACGGGCCACATTGGCAATCAAGGTGGAACTGCTTCCGAGGCCCCAGTTCAGGGAGAAATCCAAATGCGCCTCCACCCGGTATCCAGAATTAGAAAAGGTATCCGGGGCCTGCTCCCGGGCTTTGCGAAGCAGATTTTGCAGGTAGAGGGCTTTGGTTTGATCACTGGTTTGGATGATCCGGAAGCGATCGGGATGAAAACGCGCTTCAAAAAAGAGCTGGTTCTGAAAATGACTTTGCCAGATGATTTGACGGGTCTCTTTCAGGGGCTCAATATGAAGGGACTGTCCGCGGTTCAGGGGCAGGGCTAAAGCCTCTGCCCCTCGTAGCACAAGGTATTCCCCGGTCAGTAAAAGTTTGCCATTGGAGTGAATATCATATATCATAATTCTCCGTCAATGAATGCTTTGACTTTGGAATAGGACACTTCCTGGTTTTTAAAATGGTTTTTGATTTTGTTTTTCATTTGTTCATCAACATTCAGGGACATCAGGATGTTGTCGAGGTGAAGTTTCATGTGGCCTTTCTGTATTCCGCTGGTTATCAATGAGTGAATGGCACTAAAATTGCTGGCCAGCCCGACGGCGGCAGCAATCTTCATCAATTCCCGGGCAGAGGGATGGCCAAGTATTTCGAGCGATCGCGCAGCAAGGGGATGCAGTTGGGTTAAGCCTCCAACCGTGCCCAGGGCCAGGGGCATCTTCAAGCGGAAAATGAAGGTGCCCTCCTGCACTTCGCATTGGGAAAGGGATATGGTGCGGCCTTTTTCAACGGCAAAGGCATGGGCCCCGGCTTCAACCGCCCTGAAATCATTGCCTGTTGCAATAACCAAAGCATCTACCCCGTTCATGATGCCTTTGTTATTGGTTACCGCCCTGGATACACTGCTATTGGCAATCTCAATGGCTTTACAGAATTTGTTGGCCACCTCGGCCCCGCTCAGGGTATCGTCGAGTGCTTCAAGGGCATCCACCGGACAGGTTGCTTTCATCTGCACCTGCGACTCCGGGGTATAATTCGAAAGAATCGCCATGATGATCTCCAACTTCCCGGGATCATGGCGCTCACTTTCCTCTTTCAACTCCCGGGCGGTCTTTTCCAGAACAGAATTGATAAAATTAGCCCCCATCGAATCCACCGTTTCAAAGGAAATGCCGATTTGCCAGTAATTCTCCAGGTCATCGGTCCGGTCAGAAAGCCATATTTCCCGAATGCCCCCTCCTCTCTGTTCCATGTTGCGGGTTATATCAGAAAGGCGATCCTTCAGGGTCTCCTTGAACTTGCGGTAAAGGGCCTCCAGATCTCCCGGTCTGCCATACCACATAAAATGCACATGCCCCCGTTTGAGCGTTGAAATATCTTCCGTCTGAAAACCCCCGTGCTGATACCAAAATTTAGCGGCTTTTGAAGCAGCTGCTATTACAGAACTTTCTTCAGTGACCATCGGGATGTGGTAGAGGTGATTGTCGATCAAAAAGTTGGGGGCAATCCCGAAAGGCAGGTGATAGTTGGAAACCGTATTTTCACTGAATTGTTCAAACCGTTTTTGAAGCGCTTCGTCTCTATAACGGTAACTTTTCAATGCATTGACAAATGATTCGGAATCATCTGTCAATTCTGCAAGCCGCTTCAGTTTTTCTTCCCTGCTCAGCTTGCTGAAACCTTCAATATAGTTATGCCTTTTCATAGTGTAAAGTATTTAGAGAACCCGTAAATAAGCATAAGCAATCTTTAATCCCTCTAATTGGCCCCCGGTAAATTTTTTCAGGGATTGATAATCTTCCCGGGCGTATTTGAGGAAGGTGGAAGCCATACCGTAAACGGCGGGCATTTTACTTTTGGTAATCAGGTAATACCCATCGAGAAAGTTTTTGATCCCGCCTGAGATGATCAGGCTTTTTGTTTGAATGGCCTGGTCATCGGCCAGGAGCTGGTTGACATTGAAGGTCATTTCTTCGGCCGTTTGGCCGATATAGGAGAGGGGTTCCATCAGGCTTTTGCGGGCACTTTCATCTCGCAGGAGTTCAAGCTTGGCAAAATTGGTTCCCCCAAATGCACCATATTCAACAGCAGCCAAAGGCAATTGGAGCAATGCCCGCAGGCTTTCCAGCCCCATTCCCTGGCCCACTTCTTTGACAATGATGTGGAAGGGCATCTGCCGAACCAATGCGCGGATGGTCTCAAGCGGTGGCCGGGATATCACATCGCCTTCCGGTTGAAGCCATTCCTGCAGCGGGTTGACATGGACAATCAACCCATCGGCTTTCAAAAGGCTTACCAGATCCTTGATGGTTTGCAGGTCGCCTTTGTTAAGGAATTCTTCCACCTGGGCAATGCCCATGTTGGCATAAAATGGCTGATCATCTCCAATAACACCCCGCAAATTAAAATCCGGCAAATGCTTTTCGTTTTTCAGCAAAATATGACAGGATCCCAGGCCCATACCCAAACCATATTCGCCGGCCAGGCGCGCCAGGTTGTGGTTGATAAACCCTGCCATCCTGGTGCCGCCGGTCATGCTTGAAACCCACAGGGGGGCCCGAAGGGTCTTATCGCCAATGGTCGTTGCCGGTAAGCCGTCTTTGGGGTGGCCATTCAGCAGCGGTTCATAGGCAAAACGGTTGTCCTTTTCGATCTGGCCGGTCTGGGTCTGCAATGCCAGGTTGATATGGTCCGTTTTTCTTTGTTCCATAACGTCTTTTCTTTTTACCCCCCCCCGCTTAGCGGGGTCGGTTTTTTTTCAACCCCGCTTAGCGGGGTCGGTTTTTTTTCAACCCCGCTTAGCGGGGTCGGTTCTTTTTCAACCCCGCTTAGCGGGGTCGGTTCTTTTTTATCCCCGCTTAGCGGGGTCGGTTCTTTTTTATCCCCGCTTAGCGGGGTCAGGTTTTTTTCAACCCCGCTTAGCGGGGGTCGGTTCTTTTTTATCCCCGCTTAGCGGGGTTGAAAATTTTTTTACCTCTGTTTCGCGGTCGGTTCATTATACAATTGAGCGTTCAAAAAAGCAACATATTTAATAAACGTAAGGATCATACACCAGGATGTGTCAGAGTCCAATTTTTCTGCTGATAACCAGTCTTAAAACTTCAGAAGTCCCTTCACCGATTTGAAGGATACGTTGATCCCGGTAGAAACGTTCGATGTCGTATTCCTGGATCAGCCCGTACCCCCCGTGTATTTGCACCGCCTGATCGGCCACTTCTTTAGCTGCTTCTGAGGTATACAATTTAGCCATGGCAGCTTCCTTGCTGAAGGGTTGGCCGTTGACTTTAAGCCAGGTGGCCTTATAGAGGATGTCTCTGGCCGCTTCAATACGTGTGGCCATATCGGCCAGTTTGAAGGATATGGACTGAAATTTACTCAGGGGTCGTCCGAATTGGACCCGTTTACGGGCATAATTAAGGGCCAGCTCATAAGCCCCCTGAGCGAGACCGAGCCCCATGGCCCCAACGGTCAGTCTGCCGGAATCAAGGGTTTCGAGCATAATGCGGTGCCCTTTGCCCCGTTGGCCCAGCAGATTTTTCTCGGGGACCGTTACATCGTCAAAGTGAAGCTCGCCCGTATCGGCGGCCCGCCAAACCATTTTATCCTGAATGGGGCGCCGGGTATATCCCGACCGGTTGGATTCGACCAATATGGTGGAAAACTCGGGGCGTTCTCCCCTTTTGCCGGTAACTGCCTGTACGGTGATGCCGGCCGATAGTTCGGAGGTGGAGTTGGATATGAACATTTTCGAGCCGTTGATATGCCATTGGCCATTTTTCAGTTCGGCGGTGGTTTGGGTGGAACCACTGTCGGAGCCGGCATCTCGTTCTGTTAAACCAAATGCCCAGGTCTTGCCTTCACGGGTGACGGGCAACAAGTATTTTTGCTTTTGTGCTTCCGTACCATGGTTGTATATGGGACCGAGCCCCAGCGAATTTACTGCCGTCACGGTGGCTGCCTGAGATCCATCAATACGGGCAATTTCCTCGACGGCTATAACCAGGGCCATATAGTCCAGCCCCTGCCCACCATAGGTGGCGGGAAGGGCCACGCCGAAAAGACCCTGATCAGCCATCTGGCGGGTCAACTCCGGTGAAAACCGTTCTTCCCGGTCCAGTTCCCTGGCCCTGGGTTGAACAACCTGTTCGGCGAAACGGCGTATCTTTTCTCTGAACTTCTCATCTTGGGCTTTGGTATAAGGATTCATACGATTATTTTTTTATCTAATTAATTGGCCGTATGGAACCTGCATGGAATAATCATGTCCTTGTTGTGTAGGTTACTGGATGCAGGTTTCATAAGATTATTTTTTATTTAATTTTTTGGCCTTATGGAACTTACCATGACAAAATAATCATTTCCTTTTGTGA
>CAJXLK010000061.1 GCA_913055635.1 uncultured Bacteroidota bacterium | reverse complement strand
TCCCAGCAGGTATTCCAGTTCGATGATGTTTTCATTGTAGGTTTTCAGTACCTCCAGGTATTTTAGCCGAATGCGCGTGGCCTGGTCGAAATACTGGATGTATTGCACATAGTCAATATTCCCGGCCTTGTACTGTTTGGAGGCACTTTTGATGATCATTTCTGCCTCCTTCAGCCGGCTTTCTTCAAAGTAAATCAACTGGCGGCTGTAGGTTTCCAGGTTTTCCAGGATGTTGCGGTAAGCGGTGATCCGGTCATGCTCAACCTCTTGGTAATTCTGGTACGATTCCCGGGCAGCTAGCTTAGCCGCCTGGTTCCGGCCTTTTTCAGCCCAGAGGTCGAGCGGTATGCGGATCCCCAGCTCGATTGCCGAAAAGCTGCTGTTGCCGGTGAAATTTCTTTGGCTGTATCGAAAAAAAGGATCGGGCCAGGATTGGGATTGTATGGCCTTGCTTTGGGCCTGCTGTGTTTTCCATCGTTGTTTGTGGAGGGCCACATCGGGATTGGAAGCCAGCGTATCAGCCACTGCATAGCCCTTTTCCGGTTCCAGCTTATTGAGAGTGCTGTCATTCACGTAGATGGAATCGCGCACATACAGGGTCTTTTTCAGGGTGTTTTTATTACCGGACAACAGGTTTAATGCCTCTTCCCGGGCCACGTGGATCTCCTTGTATTTGGCCCGGGACGAGACCTTTTCCAGGTAGGAGACATCGCCTGCTTCATAGCGGATTTCACCCGCCCTGTTTAGCTTACTGAAAATATCCTGGAGCCTGTCCAGCAGTTTCACCTTCTCCTTGGCGTAGAGCACATTGATGTAGGCCGAGCGAACATCCCGGATCAAGGCAGCCTTCTTCTTCTCGAGCCTCCTTTTACTTTCTGCCACGCGTTGGCGGGCCATTTTGCTTTTTGCCTGGTATTCCAGGGGATTGTTCATTTCCTGCTCCACGGACCAGCTTTCCATAGCCGCTTCATTGTTTTCCTTTTCATAGGAGATTTTGGCATCGGGCAGGTTCCAGGCGGCATCTTTCAGCATTTGCTGTTGTTTGACCTGCAACTCACCCGCTTTTACGGAAGGGTGGTTTTCCAGGGCCATCTCAATGGCCTGTTGCACGTTTTCGATGTGAACGGGCTGTTTGTCTGGCTCCTGGCTGAGAAGCTTTCCAGGAAGCAGGCCCAGCAAGATAACCAGCCCGGTGGTCAGAAATTTTCCATTCATACGCTTTCTGGTTCGTGATGCGATTTGGCTTAAAGAGGGCATTTTGTGCATCCTTTCTGAGAAGGAATAGATGATGGGCAGCAATATCAGGGTAAGCAGGGTGGCTGTCACCAGCCCACCGACCACCACCGTGGCCAGGGGCCTCTGCACTTCCGCCCCCGATGAGGTGGACACGGCCATGGGCAGGAAACCCAAGGCATCGGTCAGGGCGGTGAGGATCACCGGCCTCAGCCGCATGTCGGTGCCGTGGTAGATGCGTTTGAACACGTTGGTCATTCCTTCTGCCTTGAGTTCATTGAAAAAGCTCATCAGCACCACCCCGTTCAACACGGCAATGCCAAAAAGGGCGATAAAACCCACCCCTGCCGAGATGCTGAAGGGCATGCCCCGGATCCACAGGGAGAACACGCCCCCGATGGCCGCCAGGGGTACGGCCGAGAAGACCAGCAGGGCCTGTTTGAAGGAGTTGAAGGTGAAATACAAGAGGGTAAAGATGAAGGCCAAAACCAGCGGGACCACCCACGACAAGCGTTTCTGGGCGCGCCGGAGGCTTTCGAACTCCCCTTCGTAGGTGATGTTGTATCCCCGGGGCAGATCAAGCTTGGCTCCCAACTCTTTCTGCACCGCCTGGATGAAGGATTCCATATCGCGGTCGCCCACATTCACATCCACCTCGATTTTTCTTTTTACGGATTCGCGGGATATGGAAGCCGGCCCTGCCTGCATGCGGATATTGGCCACTTCCTTGAGTTGTACCTGCTCCCCGTTGGGGCGTTCGAGGTACAGCTGACCGATGGCCCCGGGGTCGTTGCGGTGTTCCTCTTCCAGGCGCACCACCTGGGAGAACTGTCGCTCGCCCTCATAGATGATGCCTGCCCGGGCACCCGAATAGCCGGCCTGGATGGTGCGGTTCACCTTTTCAATAGTCAGTCCGTACCGGGCCAGCTGGTCGCGGTCGTAATCGATGACGATCTGGGGCAGGCCGATGACCTTTTGAACGTTCAGATCGCCGGCCCCCGGTATCTCGCTGATGATGCCCCGGGCTTTCTGCCCGTAATGATACAAACTGTCCAGGTCGGGTCCGTAGATGTTCATCAGGATGTCGGCCGTGGAACCGGTGGTCAGGTGTTTGAAGAGCATCTCAATAGGCTGTGAAAAGAAGAAACCCACACCCGGCACGGTGGCCGACATCTCCTGTTTCATCTGTGCGGCAAGCTCCTCCTTGGTCCCTGCGCGTTGCCACTGTTCCTTGGGGTTGAGGTTGATGATCATCTTGGCCATCTCCAGCGACATGGGGTCGGTGGGTATCTCACCGGTACCGATCTTGGTGGCCACCTGGTTCACCTCATCGGGAAATTCATCGAGCAGCACATTTTCCAGCCTGGTGTTGATCTCCACCGTCTCGGAAAGCGAAGTGCCTGGCTGCAGGATGGGGTGGATGGCAAAATCGCCCTCGTCGAGCTGGGGAATGAACACCGCACCGAGCCGGCCGAAAACAAGGATGGCACCCACCAGCAGCAGGATGATCACCGTGGTGACGGCATACCTGAAACGAAGGGCCCGCTTCAGCAAACCCTGGTATCCATTGCGTACCCGATTGATGATCTTATCTGCAAAACCCGGCTTGTCTGATTTTTCGGGACGAAGGAACAGGGCCGACATCATGGGCACATAGGTCAGGCACAGGATGATGGCCCCGATCAGGGCCGAGCCAAAGGCAATGGCCATGGGCCGGAACATATCGCCCTCCTGGCCGGTGAGGGTGAGGATGGGGATGAACACGATCAGGATGATCATCTGTCCGAAAAAAGCGGTGCGCATCATGCGGCTCGACGACCAGATGGTGATCTGGTTGATTTTACCCTGCAGGGCTTTCCCATTGAGGCTTCTGAGCGAGTTGACGTGCCGGCTGATTTGAAATACCGTAAACTCTATGATGATCACTGCCCCGTCGATGATGATCCCGAAGTCGATGGCCCCCAGGCTGATCAGGTTGGCCGATAACCCAAAGGTGTACATGATGCCCAGAGCAAAAAGTAGGGAAAGGGGAATGACCGAGGCGGTGATCACACCTGAGCGCAAACTGCCCATCAGCAGGATCAGTACGAATATGACGATCAAGGCGCCCAGGGCAAGGTTTTCCGTGACCGTGTTGGTCGTTTTGCCAATGAGCGTGGAACGGTCGAGGAAGGGTTTCATCTCCACCCCTTCGGGCAGGGCTTCCTTCACCCGGGGCAGCCTTTCTTTCACGTTGTTAATGACCCTGGCCGGGTTTTCCCCGCGGAGCATCATGATCTTACCGCCTACAGCCTCCCCCTGGCCGTTGTAGGTAAAAGCACCAAAGCGGGGTGCATGTCCGTACTGCACGGTGGCCACATCGCCAACCTGCAGGGGAACGGACCCGTCATTTCTCAGCACGATTTGGCGGATATCCTCCAGGGAACGGGTCAGCCCCTGCCCGCGCACAAAATAGGCCTGCCTGTTTTTCTCGATATAACTCCCGCCCGTGTTGGCATTGTTCTTTTTCAGGGCTTCGTAGATGTCGGTGATGGTCAGGTTGAAGCTCCTCAGGCGGTCGGGGTCTACGGCCACCTCGTATTGCTTCAGGTAACCGCCCATGGTGTTTACTCCCACCACCCCGGGAATATTGATCAACTCTTTTTTTACCACCCAGTCCTGGATCTCCCTCAGGTCCATGGCGCTGTATGCCGTATCATAGCCCGGTTTGGTGGAGAGCACATACTGGTAGATCTCGCCCAGTCCTGAAGTCATGGGCCCCATGGTTGGCTCCCCGGCACCCGCCGGCAGCTTTTTTTCAGCACTTTTGAGTTTTTCCTTCACCATCTGTCGGGGCTTGTACATGCCCATGTCCTCTTCAAAGACCAGGGTGATGTCGGACAATCCGAACTTAGAGACCGAGCGTATCTCCTTTAATCCCGGCAGGTTGCCCATCTCCAGCTCAATGGGATAGGTGATCAGCCGTTCCACTTCTTCGGTGGCCAGGTCGGGGGTATAGGTGGTTACCTTCACCTGGTTGTTGGTCAGGTCGGGCAGGGTATTCAGTGGCAAATTGAAGGCAGAATAAATGCCCCAGCCCATCCAGGCAAAAACGAACAGGCCGATGATGAACTTGTTTTTGACTGAAAATGAGATGATTTTATGGATCATGTATTGTTTTGCTTTATCCTGTGATGCGATGTGATTTTGCGATTTTTTCTGAATGCAGTCGTGAACATCTTCCGGTATAACTGTTGCTGGCCGGGGGTGCGTCCCTTTTGTACCTGGTTCCCCTGGCAGATAGCTGCTTCAGTGATATACAAGCCATATAGGCCTTTTAATTTCAACTAGCTGCCATGCAAGGGGTAGGTTCTTTACCCGGCGTGGCGCAAGCGGTAGAATTCCAACAGGCTGCAAACCAATGGGTAGAAGCTTTGTAAGGTCCTATGATCGATGCTGGTAAGGTGCCAGGCGCGATCATTGCAAGATGCCACGAACCATCCTGGCCCGGTGCCGCGAAAGGTCTTAACCAGGTGCCGCGGACGGTCCTATCCAGGTGCCTTACAACGGGTATAGCCCCAAAAAAGGCAACGCTTCCCCGCAGGGGAGCCGGAGTCATTCAGCATGTATGGGGCAGGGTTCTAAGAAAGGGCAGGGGGGTCTCTTAGGGAGTAGAGGTGATCATAGCCTTGAGCTATTATAGGTTTAGTCTCGGGAGTTTCCCGTTTGACGGTGGTGTGAAGGGGTGTAGAAGGGAAGCACTCATTGGCAGGGGGAGCAACCAGGGGTTGGTATTTGATGAGTTGGATCAGCTTGTGATGATAACCATCATCCAGCAGGTGGTTGAAAGAGTGGCAATGGTATTCGGAGTTTCCGGATTCGTTGGTGGGCTGATCCGATTCAAAGGGCAGGGAGTGGCCATGCGAGTGGTGTGAATCGAAATGGTGGTGGTGGGGCACCAAAGCATGAGAGCCCAGCATCAGGATGGTTGCTGTGACAAATAAAAGTCTTATTTTGTGGCCTAAGCTCATCTTTTGGGCTTAAATTAACCGCTTCCTGTATTGTAATAATCAGACCGCAAATCTAAGGAAAAGTTTATGCAACCGGTTTGCAAATCGGATCATTTGTCCTTTGCCACCACCCAAACGCCATGCACAATACCGGGGAGATAGCCCAGTATGGACAAGAGAATATTAATCCAAAAATGTTTGCGCAGGCCAACCTGCAGGAAAACACCCAATGGTGGAAGAATGATTGCAACGATGATTTTAATGAGTTCCATAATCCGCTCCTTTGGTTTGTTGGTATTATTTATCCTTAATTAATTGTGCTATTCCGCCTTATCGAAATAATACTGGGCTTTGTCTTCTTCCTGTAGCCGCTTGTAGATTTTACCAAGAAATTCAGCGTATTTGGGCTTTCGTTCAAGCTTGTATAGTTTCAGGAAGTAATCGCGGGCTTTCTCGAAGGTGGGATACACCTCATCCAGCTTATCCAGCAGCCGGTTGTACTGGCTGGTGGTGCGGTTGTTCTTGTAGGCGCTCATTTCCTTGACATAGGTGTCTTCGGCTTTCCAGAAATATTTTTTGCCCAGCCATTCCAGGGCTTTTTTGTTGTTGGGCTCTATCTCCAGGATTTTTTCAGCCATCCTGTCGGCTACCTTTTGATTCTCCAGGTTTTTATTGACGGTCAAATAACCCGTCAGCAGGTTCACATCGGATTGGGCCTGCTCCTTGATTTCCGGCCACAGGTTCACAGCGTTTTTCCAGTTCTCGCTTTCCACATAGGTCTCGAACAAGCGAAGGTTGATCGAATCGATTCTTTTTCCGCCGGGGTATTTATTGTGGTAATTTTCCAGTGCATCGAGCTTCTTGGAGAGGTTGTCTATGGAATCGGATATCTCTGCAAGGGTGAGGTAAAGTTTGGGAGAAGGATACTCCAGGTATTCGGCCCTTTCCAGGTATTTCAATGCTTTTTCGGGTTGGTCCAACTTCCAGGCAGCCATGCCGGCCTTGTAAAAGACAGCTGCCTCTGCCATCTCTCCCTGTTTTTTATATTTTTTAATGACCTGATCATAGGCCTGGAGTGCCTTCTCATAATTGCCCTCTTTATAGGCCGACTGCCCCTCGTTGGTGAGCTGTTGGGTGGCACATCCCTGTATGATCAGGAAAATGAGCATTACCTGTATGATGGATGTGAATCTCATGACCGCATTCTTTGATGAAGTTGGCAAATCTAGAATAAATTTGTTGGTTTACATGAAAAACAGGAATGCCTTACTGTTATATTTTTCGTAAATCCCCTAACTGCTCATAGGAATGGGATGGAGTTATGTTTTGTTGGTTGGATTTTCAACGGCAGCAACCATATAAAGCCCTTCAGGTTATTGGCCCTGTTTGCTTGCCTGGTGCCAGCTCTTTGATGTCGGAATCGTACAAGAGCCCGCTCAATTATGGGAAATTTGAGGTTGCGACACCAGAAAGCCAACATACCCTTGCGGCAAGGGGTTGTTAATCAGCAGATCTGACCCGAACGCCATAAGCCTTCCGGGGGTTTTTCACAAGAAGCTGATCCATCTCTTCCCGGGTAAAGCCTTTTTCTTTTAAGGCTGGGATCAGATGCACAAAAAGATCGGTATATCCGCGGAAATCCCCGCCATTGTCCTCGCCTGCGGAGTACCAGCCAGAATCATGCGAGAGGAGTACCTTATGCAACAGACCTTCCTGTTTCAGTTCGGACAAACGATCAACAAACCAGTCAATCCTTCCGGGTTTATCCGAATTATCTGAAGAAGTTTTCTGAACATGGTCCAGGGAGATCCATGCCCCCTGTCGGGCGGCCCGGATATATCCCTCCAGGGTTCCCTGTTGAGCGTGCGTCCATACAAAGGCTTGCGGTGAAACACCCCTTTTTTTGAGCACTTCTATTTGTGCAAATGCCGGTGCGTTGGGTCCTGTATGGGAAACGATTGTCAACCCGGTTGCTTTGTGGGCAATTGCGGCGGCCTGGATGAGCTTGGTGTCTATGGATGAGAGGGTATCTTCAGGATCCACTCCAATCTTTATAAACCCCGGATGTACACCACTCCCGTCAATTCCATTGTTGTGTTCATCAATCCATATCTTTGCTATTTCTTCCGGGGTGTCTTCGTAAGCGTGTTCGGGAACAAACTTATCGTCTACCGCACCGTAATAACCGGTGTTGGTGACGATCTTCATTCCTGTTCTTTGCGAAAGCTCTTTCAGTACATGGGGATCCCGTCCCAGGTAGGCGGGGGTGCAATCAAAAAATGTGTTGACACCGTGTTGCTGTGCCTCCTTTAAAAAGGGAAGCACCCGTTCAACGACCTCTGACCTGTCCCACCGGTGGTAACCTGTGCTGTCGGCACCGATCCAGTCTACCATTACGTGTTCATGGATCAAGGCAATGCCTGTTTCTTTGATGGGGACTTCACCGGTGGTGGTGATCAGTATTTCTTTTTCCGTATTTTGATGGCAGCTTAACAAAAAGACGGACAATATCGGAATGAGCCATATTTTTTTCATACGATTATCTTTTATTTTTTTCGTTGGCCTTATGGAACCTGCATGAATAATCATGTCCTTGTTGCGTAGTACACTGGATGCAGGTTTCATGAGCGTCATTTTTTGGATGTGGCAACTTTAAACTTTTGCTTGTTGGTTGGTTGTTTGCTCATCTATCGTTGATCCAATGCTCTTTGCCTTGTCGGATTGGACCGTTTGATGGCCTAAATTTAGTTTTTTTCAACAGAACAACACATACTAAAGCCAGTTGTTTCACACGATTATCTTTGATATAATTATTTGGTCGCATGGAACCTGCATGGAATAATCATGTCCTTGTTGTGTAGCTTACTGGATGCAGGTTTCATACGATTATCTTTTATATAATAATTTGACCGTATGGGACCTGCATGAATAATCATGTCCTTGTTGCGTAGTACACTAGATGCAGGTTTCATTTGGATTTTCTGTAAAAGAGCAACGGACCAGCACCGCTGTATGATAGAGAGCTTTTGGATTTAGACTTAGAGAAGTCCTATAACCCGGGATGCGGTTTCTTTTTATTGAAAGTAATCGGAATGAGGCTGACCCTCGTTGAAATAGGACCCGGGAGATTTGCCCGAAAGGTGGATGAATTCATTGATCATGTGGGATTGGTCGTAATACCCACAATCATAAGCCACTTGTGTTAGGGAGGCTGCCTGGTTGCGGGCTTTCATTCGAAGGGCATTTTGGAAACGGACAATCCTGTAGAACTGCCAGGGGGAAATCCCGACCTGGTTCAGGAAGACCCTTTCGAATTGCTTTCTGCCCAGGCAAACCCATGATGCCAGCTGATCAATGGGGATAGGGCCTTTGGATTCGTTGATGAGGCGAATGCTGTATCTCACCCGTGGATCATCCGGGATGTGCCTCTGTCGGGACAGGCGCCTGTGAAGGTATTTTTCCATGATGGAGATGCGTTGATAAAAAGAAGCCCCGTAAAAAAGCTTTTCTGCGAGTTCTTTTCCGGCCCTGCCAAGAAGGTAGGATAGGGGAACCGATTGGTTCTTTATCTCTTTTACCGGGTAATCCAGGAGCGGTGCCAGGCCGTGGGGATAAAAACAGACCGAAAACAGGGAAAGCCTGCCGGCGATGCGGATATCAAAATGGCTTTTGATCTGACCTGTAAGGATGGAGTGCTCAGAAAATGATTTGCTGTGATCTGATGAGCGGGGTTTGTCACCCAGGTAAAACGAAAGTTCGGTCAAACCGGTGGGAACGATGCGTTGGGTATGTTCCTGCCCTTCGGGCATGTTGTTTTCAATCATCCAGTAGGATTTGACGTAGGATGACAGGAAAGCCGAAGGTTTAGCAGTCAGGATCATGAAGGGTGTATTCGGTTGATTTTGTAAAGTTAATAAAAAAAGGGTTGCGTCCGGCATGTCGCGAGACGCAACTCTTTGAAGATTTTAGGCCTCGCCATACAAGCCCACCCGGTTCCCCTCAGTGTCCAGGAAAAGGGCAAAATAACCCATTCCTTCCGCCTCTATCTTTGTCTTGCCGGTGATGACCTTCCCGCCTGCGGACTTGATTCTTTCAATGGTTCCGTCGATGTCGCTCTTTGCATTGAAGCTTACGATGGCACCGTTTTTTGATGGTTTAAAGTCGGGTGCCTGGGAGATGGCACCCTCTCCGTGAGGAAAGCCTGCCATTTTTTCCTGCCCGTAATCGGAGATTTCCAGCTTTGTCTGCAGCACTGCATTGTAGAAATCAACGGCTCTGTGCAAATCTTCTGCCGGGATCTCGATCCATGAGATGAGTTTGTCCATTGTTTGATCTTTTTGTTGGTTAAAAATCTACAGACAAAAGTACCGCTGCCCGGCCTGAAAAAATTGGAAATTTGCGACATCTCACACATTTTCCCTATGTACAGATCATCTTTTCAGCGGCCTGAAGTTCATGATTTCATCACGTGGATTAGATGTATCCTCCCAACCGGTGAATCTGGATCATCCGGACTTTCTGCTTCTTAATCGACAATCACACTGTCCACTGCCCTTCTTGGTGAATAAGGCATCGGATCGGCATACCCAATACGCAGGAGCAGGGTGGGATACTCCTTATTCTCTGTGATGCTCTCCCTAAGTTCTTCGGCCAGCACATTCACCTCACAGGGGGGATTCATGTAGGCATTGGCAATGCCCAGGGTGGTGGTTTTCAGCAGGAAGCGCTCCAGGGTTCTTCCCAGGTTGATCCATTCGCGGGGGGTGTTGTTTTTTGTGGTGAACAACACCAGGTGAGAGGAGGATTCCAGCTTCTTGCGGTCGGTTTTATTCTGCTTATCGGGCTTGAGGAACATACCTACAATCATTTTGCCCAAAAATCCTGGTGTGGCAGGTGTTCCCATTGCCTCATGGGTTAGCCCGTCCCGGGTTTCTTTGATCTGTTTCTGGTTGAAACGGATCCAACTCAGCAGCTCTTTCTTGAAGGCCTTGTCCTGCATTTGTATGGCATTGCCCCGGTAGATGTATTCTGAAAGTGTCTGATACATGTTGCTCCCCCTGGGGTACATGTAAAACCGGGTGCCTTCCTGTTCCTCTACCTCCCGGACCATGGAGATGGTGTCGGGATCAATCATGCGGCTGTTGTATTCATCGCGGTTGGTTTGCCGGGTCTCGATCGCCTGAAAGAGGGGGTCGGGCTCCACCTGCTCTTTGGTAAGCCCGACCAGGATGCTGAAGGTGGTGTCATCTTTCTGTTGGATGGTCGGGCTAGGTTGGTAACCCTTTTCTTTTGCAGCCAGGCAAAGGTTTTCGACAGCACAGCCCAGGCTGATGTACATTTCGCGGTGGTTTTCATCGACCACTGGCAGGGATTTGCTGAAATCGGGTACGATTTCTATGGAAGAAGAATCTACGTGAAACTTCCAGGGTTGGGCATTATGACCCGAGGGTGCCTGGATGGCGGCCCGGATCATCCCGTCATAGTCGGGCTGACCGGCTATGTCCGTGTTTGTGGTGATCATTGTAGTTGCCATAATGAGCCATTTTAAGGTTTTCATAAGGATATTTTTTTTATTGATATATTGGCCGTATGGAACCTGCATGGAATAATCATGTCCTTTTTGTGTAGGTTACTGGATGCAGGTTTCATAAGATTATTTTTTTTCGTTGGCCTTATGGAACCTGCATGAACAATCATGTCCTTGTTGTGTAAGTTCTTGGATGCAGGTTTCATGAGATAGCTTTTGGTTTGACTTGTTGGTATGCTTTGATTATGCCACCAGGGCAGGGTGTTTCACAAACCAACGGATTTATTAATTTAAATGGATTGAAACCACAGGTCGATGAGCAGGTCGCAGCCCTGGGCGATCTGTTCCCAGCCTTCTTCACTTTTCAGGTCGATGCCGTTGAACTCATCCCCCATGGCCTCATACAGGGACAGGTAAGTGATGGCCCCGCCCAGGATGGAAGCCAGGGCCGCCACCTCCTTTTTGGGTTTTTGCGTGATGTGTTGGACTTTTTCGATCAGCTCCATACCATTGCTTTCCCTTATTTTTTCCACTTCGTCTGACAGGGGTTTTTTATCGGCGAGCTCTTTCAGATGCAGCTCCTTGAATGCATCATCCTCTCGCATAGATTGGATTTGTTCCCGGTACATTTGTTTGATGGCCTCCTGAATTTTTCCTTCGCTGGCTTTGGGAAATTGATAGGATATCCAGAAGTCTTTCTGCCGGATGTAGGCGTCGATCAGTCCTTCAAGATCACCAAAATACCGGTATATAAGGATTTTTGATACCCGGGCCTCTGTGGCCACTTCGTTGACCTTGATTTTTTGGAAACCTTTGGTGCGAAGCACCCTTCCCACAGCCTCGATCAGCCGATGCTTGGTCTTTTCCTTATCTTTTCCTGGGTTTTTTGTTGCCATAATGTTATTGTGTTACTGTTTGGTTACAAATATATGTTACTTTATGGTAACATGCAAATTTTTCTGAAAAATCATGGAAAAAACTTTATTACATGCTCATTTTATGGGGTTTATAAGATTTCTGCTTTTCGTTAAATTGGAAAGGCCTGGCGGATCCGGTCCACGCTTTAGTCCGGTCAACCCCTTAGGGGATCCGTGCATGAGTCTGATTGTAGGGCGTTAATTCTGGGTCATCGAAAGGGGAGTGCTGAGGAAGGGGGGGAGACAATTAATCTTCGGGCAGGTTTTTGCTTTTGAAATAGATCAGCAGACCCAGCAGAAACAGGGTTGGTCCCACCCAGGCATGGCGGCCGGCATATTCCCCTTGCATATCGGCAACCATGGCAGAAATTTCAAAGTAGGTGGCATACAGGGTGATGGCTATCAAACCCAGCAGGATCATCAGCCACCGTTGATTTTTTTTGATTTCGCTGATGAAAAGAACTGCCGCAATCAAATAGAATACATAGCCAATGAGGGTGGAGGTCAGTTCGGATTGCTGTGATCCTTCTGCTGCATAATCAAACAACGGCAGAGGCGGGGTGAGGGAAAAGTCATGAAAGAGGAATCCGTCGTTGAGGTTGAAGGTGATGCGCAGGATGCTGGAAAATACCAGTCCCAAAGCAAGTAAGATGAGGAATTGTTTTTGTTTGAAGGTCATGTGATTTGGGTTTCGGATTCCGGTTCTTCCCTGAAGATATTCAAATGTACCATAAAGAATGAATCCATCAAAATTATTTTAAAGATCTACAGCGGTTATCATTTTGCACCGGTCATCAGCTGGTTACCTGGTGTCCATTATAAGATGATTTTTTGCTCCTGAGAAAGCCCTGCGCGAAGAGTCTGTAGGACGCTCAAGGCAGGGCTTTCGGGAAGATGAGTTTTTTCCTGATCCAGCGGCTTTAAAACTGGATCTTATAACTCAGGTTGGGCACCATGATGCCGGAGTACCGGGTATCCATCCTGCCGGATTGCAGGTTGTAGTAGTCGGTGTCGAATTCTTCACTGCCCAGGGCATTCAACACTTGCAGCGACCAGGTGGAGGAATGGCCGGGTTTGTTGATGCGATAGGACAGGGTAAAGGAAACAACCGGCTGGTCATCGAATTGCTTTGCATAAGCCTGGTTGCCCGGTGTCTCGCCATAAACTACCTCCCGGGCAGCGCGGGAAGCAGCCGGGTCGATCGGCTCTTTGCGTGTGCCACCCATGTAGTTCAGCCTTACGTTGGCGCTGAGCAGGTTGTTGCCGTCATTTCCAAGCTCCCATTCTTTCCCGGCCAGGGCATTGATCACGTAATTCCTGTTGAAGCGGGTGCTGCGTTCCACGCCATCTGCCGCGGTATACCGGGAGTCGAACAGTGAGGCGGTGATCAGGTAGTAGAAACCTTTATGGAGAAATCGCTCCAGGGTTAGATCGATGCCGATGTTTCTTCCTGTGCCTTCAGAGATAAGGTTTTCATTGAAAAAGAGCTCTTCTTCAAAGTTGACCGTGGAAAGGTAGCTCCCGGGCGATACCGGTACCTGCGTCAGATGCTGGTAATAGGGTTCAACTTTCAGGCGCAGGTGGTCGTGCAGCTTGATGTTGTAAGCCAGCACATAGTGGGCCGATTGCATCAGATCCAGGTTTTTGTTGGGATGCTGGCCGTCTTGCTCCACGAAGTATACGGGGAGCTGCTCGACGCGGCTGTGCCGTCCATAGGCTATGGCCAGTCTTTGCTTGGGGTTGATTTGATATTCGATACCCAGTCGGGGTTCAATGGAAAAGTTGTCATTGAGCAGGAACAGTTGTGAATGAATTCCCGCATTTAGAGTAACCCGGGGCATCAGGTTGATTTTGGATTGGGTGTAAAGTTGCAGCAGTCCGGAACGACCCTTTTGCCTGGCTATGGGGGTCAGCCCCTGGCTCTGCTGTTGGGCCTGGTCAATACCAATTTGATAGCCCATGTGGCTGTATTTGAAACCGGTGCGGTTGCTGTGTTGTTGGCCGAAATGATGGCGCAGACTGGATTGAATGGTGAAGCGCCAGGTATCGTTGTCCACATCCGAGTAGGCTTGTTCGACCAGGTCATAACTCAACCGGTCCTCCTGGTGGGAGAGTCCGCTGCCGGTGGCAGCCAGGCTGGTTTTCAGAAACGTTTGTGAGCCCAGTCGGATGGTGTGGCCCAGTCCGCTGGCGAACATGTAGAGCGAGGTGGCCGAGTTGTCGCGGTCGGCATGCATCTGCCAATTGGTACTGTCGGCCGCTTCCATTTGCTGCCCGTCCAGTGCACCGATACCCCAAAGCGAGAAAGTGCCTGCTTTGTCGGTAGGAAAATGGGTTTTAAAGGCCAGGTCCTGGTACTTCAGCACCCCCGTATTGTCTGGCAACAAGGGAGACAGCAGGGCCATGGTCGAATTGCGGTAGTTGAACAGGTAGGAGGACTGGCCCCCATCTACGAAAGGACCCTCTGCGGCAAAATCCACACCGATCACCCCGGCCTGTAAGGTGTATTCGCGTTTAGAAGTGTTGCCTTTTCGCAGGCGGATGTCAAAGACCCCGGAAGTGGCATTCCCGAATTCGGCGGGGAAAGCCCCCGTATGAAAGTCGCTGTTGCCCATCATTTGGTTGCTGATGGCAGTGAACAGTCCGCCACCGGTCACCGTCAGGTTGGCAAAGTGGTTGGGGTTGGGTACCTCCACCCCCTCGATCTGCCAGAGCAGCCCGTTGGGACTGTTGCCCCGCACCGAGATGCCGTTGCTGCTGACCGACGGGGTGGCCACCCCGGCAAAAGAAGAGGCCAGGCGGGCCGGATCGTTCATTCCCCCTGCGTAGCGCTGGGTCTCTTCCACGGTAAACTGCCGGCTGCTCAAGGTGCTCATTGTATTCAGCGCTTTGTCCTTGCGCGCTTTTACCACTACTTCATCCAGTTCGGTGGACCTGGGCTCCAGTTCCACACGGATATTTGTCTCTTTGCCTGAGCTGACCAGCAATTCATTCATGATACAGGCCTCATAGCCTACCATGCTGATGCGGAGGCTTTGACGGCCCACTGGCACACTTTCCAGCTGGAAATTTCCATCGATGCCGGTGGAGGTGCCGGTTTGAGGATCTGAATTCATCAGCACCACCGTGGCAAAAGGCAAGGGCTTTTGGGTGTGCCTGTCGATCACTTTTCCGCTTATGGTCTGCTTGATGACCTGCGAGAAGGATAATCCGCTGCAAAGCAGCATGGCCAGAATTGTTATGGTTAATTTTTTCATGACATTGGTTTTTATAGAATGAAACAATTTGATTTATATGCGATTGAAAAACAGTTCTCTGTCGTGGATCACCAGAAAGGCAGATACAATCAGGAGCAGTCCCGTTTGTATCACCTTACTCATGGGATGGGTGGCAAATATTTCATTGAAGAAGCCTGCTGTAATATGGAAGACAACAGGAAGCAGCAGGTTCCGGTTAGATTTGTAGTATAGCCAGTTCATGATCAACACGAAAGGCACCAGGCTCACCAGGAAATTGAGCGAATAGAGCAGTCCCGATTCCAACAGGTTGCTGTGGTAATAGCCCTGGATGGTAGAAAGGGGCATGTGCCAGAACCCCCAGAATACGGCAAAGATCATGGAGGTTTTGAACAGACTGAACCGTGAGCGCAGGCAGTCGGTGCCGTATGAATGCCAGGCCAGCTCTTCCAGTGTGGGTGCGGCAATTAATATAAACCATACCGGGAAGAGGGCTGATGTGAAGGTGAAGGTCCCCCTAAGCTGAAACTGTTCGGTGGAATAGCCAAACAGGAGCGAGATGGCCTGGGCCGTGAGGATGCTCACCAGCATCAGGAAGAGGGCCACCAGGATGTATTGGGCTTCCATGGACCGGAAATTAAGGATCCGACCCAGTAAATCCTTCCTTAGTTTTTGATTCGGAAGGATATAATATATGGCCAGTACGACCGGGGCAAGCAGACCGGATATGCTTAAGATGCCTGTAGCCCATTCCATTTGGTTGGTGTAAGGCTCCATCCGGCTTATGATCCCTGCCAGGAACCAAAATGTCCAGGGTATGACAATCGACAGCACATAAAAAGCCAGCGGGCTGTTGTACTGTTTGATCACCTGTTGTTGCTCAATGGCTTTCATCGTTTTTTTGTTTTTGGTTAAAAGCTTTTGAGCAAATGAAAGCTAAAAAGGAAGGTCAATCGTCCAGGCCTATGATCTTAGACCCACAAGGGGTTCAATCCTGCAGGATTGAACTTTCAATGTGCTGTAGATGAATAATTTAACGGCGATTTGGAAGATGTCCAACAGCACCATTTTTTTCAAGAATGGTTTTTTGGGAAGGGATTTACTCGGCAGGATTGGCTCTCCTTTGGGCCAGGTATTGGGAGGGGGTCATCCCGGTGTGTTTTTTGAAGATTCCGTTGAAGGACGATTTGGAGTTGAAGCCAGCATCCAGGGCATGGGCCAGCAGGCTGAAGCTTGAGTTTTGTGAGGCCAGGTGCACAAATTCCTTGATCCGGTATTGGTTGACGAAATCGTGGAAATTGACCCCTTCTTTTTGGTTGATGACCTGGGAGAGCTGGTTGGGAGAGATCTCCATTTGCGAGGCCAGCCCGGTCAGGGTCAGTTTCGGATCCAGAAAAGGACGTTCTTGTTCCATGTACCGGATCAGTTTTTCATGCATTTCGGTGAGCAGATCGGGCTTTAATCCGGATCTTTTGTACTTCTGTTCTTTGGCCTGCTCTTCCGGTTCTATGTTTTTTACTTCCGATTCATTGGCCCCGTATTTTTTTTCTCTGGCACCTTTTGCGAAGCTGTTTTTTTCTGTTTCCGGATTATGGGTGAACATGTCCTGATGCCGGATCCCGAAGTAGCCGAGGTAGAAGATGAAGACAATGATCACCGTATAGAAGAT
>CAJXLK010000060.1 GCA_913055635.1 uncultured Bacteroidota bacterium | reverse complement strand
TGGAAAAGATGGGCCCGGCGTATAAAAATAGCCGAAGGAACCAGGGTCGCCCTGTTCACAACCTATAAACTGGCCACAGGCAGCATGTTTCGCAGGATGCGCCACCAGCTGAATGGCCATGGCAGTAAGCCGAAACTCGAGCTTAAGTCGCGCGACGGCAGCCTGCCTAAGGATCAGGCCCGTTCCATTAGCCGTTTTATAGGCTAATGGTTGCGGGACTTATACATCCAGCTCCCTGCGGGCCTTGTCGATATCGGGACGGTGGCCCAGAAAAAGCAGGATGATCAGCACCGAGAAAATCAGGGTTAATGATCTGAAATAGCTGCCCGGAGAAAACTTGCCCCCAAGACGGATTTTTAGGGTTGACCAGAATAATCAGTCATAAAAATAGTAAATTTACCTGCACATGAAAACATCATACAGATATCATCCCCTGGACTTACTGGCCTACTTGCTGATGGTGATTTGTTTTCCCCTCAATCCGCTTGTTTTATTGAATGTCATTGATCCTTATGAAAATGATCTGCTGCTTGTTTTGGGGTTTGTTATTTGGGCCATCGGCATGTTTTTCGTAATATATCCGGTTTTTTACTTCAGAATAAAAGGCGATGTGCCCCTGGGAAAGTCTTTTGTTCACACCAACCGGGTTGTAACAAAAGGACTCTACTCTATTGTACGGCATGTACAGTATACAGGTGGCATTCTTTCCATATTCATTGCCACTCCCCTGCTGTACCCACACTGGATATTTGTCTTGCTGGCTATTCCAGGAATTTGGCTTACTTATCTGGGTACCCAAAGAGAGGACCGAATGCTGATTGAAAAATTCGGAGAACCCTACAGAAATTATATGAGACAGGTTCCTTCAGTAAATATCCTTGCCGGCATCTACCGGAGATTGAAGAGCAAAACCCTTATGTGAAGATTGAATAAAAAGGTTGATTTTATGACTCCTACAGACCATCTGCATATTTTTCATTGAAGCCTGCCTCTTTAAAAAAAAAATGGTATTTTTAAAACCTCATGCGTTATGATACCGCATCAAATAACCAGGTATTCAACCCCATAGAAAACTTACTACAGGGGAAGGGGCAACCATTTGAACAGTTGATCCGCAACTCCTTTGACATGATCGTTCTGTTGGATTCCAGTGGTATTCAACGTTACGTGAGTGAGTCCTGTGAAAACATTTTGGGTTACAAGCCGGCAGAGCTGATGGACATTTTCGTGATTGACCAACTCATTCATCCGGATGACCAGGAAAAGGCCCGGGCAGGGTTAAAAAATATCATAGAAAATCAAACCAACGGGGGCACACAATACCGCCACCGGCATAAGGATGGAGGGTGGGTTTACCTGGAGGCTTTTGGGACCAACCAACTCAACAACCCGGAGATCCAATCGGTGGTACTGAATGTAAGGGACATCACCGAACGCAAAAGGGCAGAACAGGCGTTGAAAGAGAGTCAGGCGCGTCTGCATGAGCTCAATGCCACCAAGGACCGGTTATTTGCCATCATCGGCCATGACCTGCGCAGCCCGTTCAACAGCATCATCGGATTCAGTCAGCTCCTGGCCGAGCAGGTAAAAGAAAAGGATTACGAAGGTCTGGACGAATATGCCCGAATCATTCAGGATTCCTCGAAAAAAGCAATGGATTTGCTCACCACCCTGCTGGAATGGTCGCGCTCGCAATCGGGCAACATAGAATTTAATCCGGAATATTTTGATTTGGTAAGCATCATCCAGGAGGCAACCGGGTTATCACAAGATTCTGCCACGCAAAAATCCATCACCCTTACTCAAGATTTGCCGCACAACCTGACGGTTTTCGCTGACAAGGCCATGATCAATTCCATATTGAGAAACCTACTCTCCAATGGGATCAAATTCACCCATCCCGGAGGGGAGATCATCATAAGCACAGAAAAAGGGTCCAATGAGCTGGTGGTGTCTGTAGCCGACAATGGAACAGGGATCGAGACCGAAGACCTGGATAAGCTCTTCCGCATAGACACTACCCAATCCACCCCGGGTACCCAAAAAGAAAGCGGCACCGGACTGGGATTGCTGCTTTGCAAGGAATTCACCGAGACGCATGGAGGCAGAATATGGGCCGAGAGTACCCCCGGAAAAGGAAGCACATTCTCTTTCACCATACCTGCAAACCGTTAGCCCTTCAGAAAGTCACTGATGGATGGGGCGAATTCGGGTACCCTTTGTTATCATCCGCTGATTCTTTTCAATGGGTTGACTTAAACCATCATGGAAAAAATCCCTATCTTTGGTGGGGGCACCTCACCGATGCACCTGCCTTCAGGGAGCATCTTGTGGCAGAAAAATTGCTCAGGAAAGGGCCCGGGTGGATGGGTGTTTTTGGGTCCCGCACCCCGGCACGTCCCAATCCCATTATGAGCAGCACCATCCAGGTACAAGAGATCGATCCTGAAAAAGCATCATCTATACCCCTTTCATAGATGCTGAATTTGGGGATTTGTACAAATTTTCGTATCCTTGAATCAGTTGCCCGGGATATATTCCCGATACCTATTTTTAGATGTATGAACAAATCAACCGATCATGTACTACCTCCTATTCTACAAAACCGTTGACAATTACATTGAAAAGCGGGCACCCTACCGCGAGGAACATTTGGCCCTGGTGCAGGATTTCTATGAAAAGGGGGATATGGTGATGGCCGGAGCGCTGGCTGAACCTGCCGATGGGGCAGTCCTGATCTTTAAAGGCGAAGATACCAGTGCCGCTGAATCATTTGTCGAAAAAGACCCTTATGTGAAAAACGGACTGATCAGCCAGTGGGAAATCCGTCCCTGGACGGTAGTGGTGGGTGGTGAATAAGCTATGCTGCAGGCACATCGCCCTGAACTTAAAGGCAAAAAAAAAGGACCGGGAACCGGATTTTGATCTTGATGCCATTGACATACCGACAAGTGCAAGCTGATCAACTGCCATTGTTCGAAGCAGTCGGTTCCAGGGTGAAGCGGTGCTATCCACCCGCTTTTAAAACGTGACTAATGCTAAAAATTCTTCGCTACAGAGCAAAAATGCGCCACAGAAAAAAACAATTGCCATGAAAGAAAAAGACGATCTGAAGATAGCTGTCCTCATAGATGCCGACAATGTGCCCCACTCAAACATAAAAGGCATGCTGGAAGAGATCGCCAAATTTGGTATACCCACCATTAAGAGAATTTATGGTGACTGGACCAAAACGAAAGCTTCCGGATGGAAAAATGCGCTGCTTGAACACGCCATCACGCCCATACAGCAGTATAGTTATACCACAGGCAAGAATGCCACCGACTCAGCCATGATCATCGATGCCATGGACATCCTGCACAGCGGTAAAGTAGATGGCTTTTGCCTGGTCTCGAGCGACAGCGATTTCACCAAGCTGGCCATGCGTCTAAGGGAATCGGGCATGCTCGTGATTGGTTTGGGTGAAAAGAAGACCCCGCAGCCTTTCATTGTAGCCTGCGATAAATTCATCTATGTGGAGGTGATCAGCGGGAAGAAGCCCAAACAGGGAAAGAAAACCCGCAAATCATCGGCTAAACAAACTATTGTTTCTGAGCCCGAAAATGATGTGGATACCATCAATGATGAGTTAATCCAACTGATAAAAAATTCTATTGAGGATGTGGCGGAGGATAACGGCTGGGCGTTTCTCGCTGAGGTGGGGGCTTTGCTGATCAAAAAGAAACCCGACTTCGACCCCCGTAACTATGGCTTCTCCAAGCTGACTCCCCTGCTCAAATCCTTAAACAAGCACTTCACCATCTATGAGGAGGCAGTGAAAGACACCCAGATTAAGCACATCTATGTAAAAAACAAGTAGCCATTGCCCCATCATGGATGAGCCGGGAGAGCCTCTCTTTAGGGTAGGAGTACAAATCTATTGGGGGCTGCGGGTAAACGATTGGAGGTTCCGGGTAAAATCCTCATAAATCAGGTATTTTTTCCGTTTCCGCATAAAATCTTTTATATGAGGCTGCCAGCTTTGCCGGATTTCCTTAATGGGAACATCATTGCGAAGCTGTTTCAACAGCTGGTCATTGCCGGACAAATTTTTAAAGAAAGGCAGGAAAAAATCCCCTTCTTCAGGCATTTGTTGCATAGCTTGCTGAAGCCACTGAAGTCTCAATCGGGGGTGGCGGGTAAGGGAATCGAGGGGATAATTGCGCAAATCGATGCCCTGACAAACTTCGCCTTTATATTTGGGGTTGGTGCTGGCCCCTTGAATGGCCCTGGGGGTATAGGTAAGATCGCCCCTTTTCATATGGGGATGGCCAAAAACCTGGAAGGGTGCGTGGGTACCCCTTCCCACATTGATCACTGTACCTTCCAACAGGCCCAGGGAAGGGTACAGGTAAACACTTCTCATATTGGGCAGGTTGGGAGAAGGGGCCACAGGCAAATGGTAGAGTGAATCGTGGGTATAGTTCTTACAGGCTATCCATTCATAATCGCAGCGCAGCCCGTCCTTCAGCCATCCCTGGTCGTTGATCATCCGGCCGAGCTCGGCAATGGTCATACCATGAACCAGGGGAATGGGATGCATCCCAACAAAAGACTGATATTGGGTATCCAACACCGGGCCATCGACATAGAAACCATTGGGGTTGGGCCGGTCCAGCACCAACAAACGGGTGGCGGTCTGTGCACAGGCTTCCATGACATAATGCATGGTGGAGATATAGGTATAAAAACGAACCCCCACATCCTGAATGTCAAAAACCACCACATCCACATCCTCCAGTTGACGAAGTTTAGGCCTTTTCCGGCTCCCATACAGAGAAACCACCGGCAGGCCCGTGGCCGAATCCCGGTAACTGGCGATAGGTTCCCCGGCCTCACCAGTACCGCGAAAACCATGTTCGGGACTGAAGATCTTTCGGATATCAATGCCCCGGGCCAATAGCGTATCAATCAGGTGGACCCCCCCAACGCGCGCAGTGTGGTTGGCCACTACAGCGACGCGTTGGTCCTGCAGACGAGGAATGTATTTTTCGGTCCGCTCAGCCGCCGGGAGAATCTCTGAATGAGAAGCTTGCTGACTCCGGCAGCAGGTCAGTCCAATCATCACCAACAGTGCAATTCCTAGTACATGCCGCATATCAAGTGTTTTGTGCCGGCCTAAATTAATAAATTATTCACCATTTTCATTTTCCATCAAACAGAAAACAATAATTTTGATACATTTGCCATAAACGCGTCGGCTGAGTGAATACCGAACTATACATAGCAAAACGCCTCTATTCAAAGGGATCTGACAAGAAAAAGATTTCCCGCCCCATCATATCCATCGCCATCATTGGCATTGCTTTGGGGCTGGCTGTGATGATCCTTTCGGTGGCCATTGTAACCGGATTCAAATCGCAAATCCGCGATAAAATCATCGGCTTCGGCTCTCATATCCAGATTGTCAACTACGACGCCAACACTTCGTTCGAGACTACCCCGGTGAACAAGCAACAAAAGTTCTATCCTGCCCTCGATACGGTGGAAGGGGTTAAACACATCCAGGTTTTTGCCATCAAAGCGGGAATCCTCAAAACCCGGGAAAACATACAGGGAGCGGTACTCAAAGGGGTTGGTCCTGATTTCGACTGGAGTTTTTTTAAAAAAAACATTGTCCGGGGCCAGGCTTTTCAGGTGAACGATTCAACCACCACCGACCAGATCCTGATATCTCAGCATATTGCCAACCTGTTAAAACTCGATACCAGTGATTATGTAGGGATGTATTTTGTGGAAGACCCCCCGCGGATGCGCCGGTTCAAAATAGCCGGCATATACAATACAGGTCTAGAGGAACTGGACAAGCAGTTTATCCTGGGCGATATCAAACACGTTCAGAGCCTCAATAACTGGGAAAGCAACCAGGTAAGTGGATTTGAAGTATTGATCCGGGAATTCGATCAGATTCCACGAATGGCCGATCTCATCCGCAACAACTATACCTACCGGGTCTTCTCGGACGGATCCAAACTGCGGGTGATCAGCATCACGGAAAAATACCCCCAAATCTTTGACTGGCTGAACATCACCGACATCAACGTATGGGTAATCCTCATCCTGATGGTGGCGGTAGCCGGTTTCAATATGATATCGGGTTTACTGATATTGATCCTCGAGCGCACCAATATGATTGGATTGTTCAAGGCAATGGGCTCACGCAACTGGAACATCCGCAAAATATTCCTGTATCTCTCCAGCTTCTTAATTGGCAGGGGGCTTTTATGGGGCAATGTCATCGGCATTGCCCTGTGCCTGGTTCAGCAACATTTTGGCCTGGTTCACCTGGACCCCACCAATTATATGTTGCATACGGTACCCATTAACTTGAAAATAAGTCACATCCTCCTGCTCAATGTAGGTTCCCTGCTGATCACTGTGCTGATGCTGGTGGTGCCTTCCTATGTGGTAGCGCGGATTAGCCCGGTAAAAACCATCCGGTTTAATTAAAGCCTATAAACCCGACGAATTGCTTGAGGGCGGGGTTCAGTATGGCTCGGTCTGATTTGGCAAATAGCTTTTTTTTTCCTAAATTACCGGACCCTAAAATACGCATACAACACTACAACATGGAATACGATAATCCGATTGATCCCCTAGAGAACTACCAAAACACCAGAAAGAAGATTGGATATGTAGAACGCAGCCAGGCTACTGAAGCAGATTACCAGCGGATTGGTTTTAAATCCGGATTGGAGGTTCACCAACAACTCAAAACGCAGGAAAAATTATTTTGTCATTGTCCGGCCGGTATTTATCACAGCAATGAGGATTACGATGCAGAGGTCATACGGCATATGAGGCCTACATTAAGTGAGTTGGGAGAATACGATGGTACGGCTTTGATGGAATATAAGACCCGCAAGCAGATCATCTACCGGATCAACAATCAAACGGCCTGCACCTATGAAATTGATGACACTCCGCCATTCAAGATGGATCAGGAAGCCCTGGAGATTGCCCTGGACATATCCCTGCAGTGCAACCTGAACATTGTCGGGGAGGTCCACATCACCCGCAAGCAGTACCTGGACGGGAGCATACCCACGGGGTTTCAGCGCACGGCCATCATTGGTGTAGAAGGGGAGTTGCCGTTAACCAGCAAAAAGGTGCGGCTGATCCAGCTCAGCCTGGAGGAAGATTCCTGCCGGGAGATATCCGACATTCGGCACACCCGGATTTTCAAGACCGATCGTTTGGGCATGCCGCTGATCGAGACGGTGACCTACCCGGACATGTTCACGCCGGATGAGTTGCGGGAGGCGGCAGATTACATCCGTTTTTTGAACCGCAGCACCGGCAAAGTCAGAACGGGCATAGGCAGTGGCCGGGAAGATGTGAATGTAAGCTGCCGGGGCGGAACCCGGGTGGAGTTGAAAGGGCTGGCCCACAATAAGTGGATACCGGAACTCTCCCATAATGAAGCTTTCCGGCAATGGGCCCTGCTTTATATCAAGGATCAGCTCAACAGCCAGGTTTCCGACCCGGATCAGTGGCAGATGCAGCATCAAACCATCGATCCCCGGCAACAGGGATTTGATGATGGCCTTTTGGAGCAAGCCGTCAAAGGCAATGAAAAAATTGTTGCCATCCTTCTGCCCGGCTTCCGGGGCATCCTTTCCCACTTTACCCAGCCGGGCAAAGTCTTTGGCGATGAGCTGGAAGACCGCCTCAAGGTCATTGCGTGCCTGGAGCGCCCCAACATGAGTCATTGCGAAGAACTTCAGCCCCGGCTTTCTCAACAAACCCATCAGGGGCTGCGACAACTCCTGGGCGGGGGCCCAAACGATGCCCATCTGGTGCTGTGGGGCCCTGAAGAAGACATCCCTACCGCCCTGGAAACCGTTGATGAACGCTGCCGAATGGCCTTTTCAGAAGTGCCCCGGGAAACCCGGAAAACCTTCCCCGACGGAACCACCGTATTTGAGAGGGTCCTGCCCGGGCCCGACCGGATGTATCCCGATACCGATTCAGCCCCTATCCCCCTGGATAAAAAATACATCGAACAACGCCGCCGCCAGCTGCCCGACCAGATCATCGAACGATACCACCAACTGCAGCAATGGAAGGTCCCGGAAGATACTTATCACTACATCTTTAGCCGCGACCGGTTCCCCCTGATCAAAGAAATTACCGAAATGGGTTTTGAGGGCAAATTTGTCGGTACCTTCATTGGCCAAACCCTCAAGTTTGTGGAAGGCCACTACCCACCCCACCCCGATTTTGCCCCCAACAAAATCCGTGACTTGTTTTTCTTTATCCGTGAAAAGCAGTTGAACAGGGAAATCGCGAAAAAAATGCTCCCCTTCCTCTATACTCAACCTCATATGAATTTTGAACAAATACTGGAGCAAATCCATTATAATCCTGTAAGGAAAGAAAAAATTCTGGAGCAATTGCCCCGGTTGCATCAAGAATTCAGCCGTATAAGGCATCATCAAAATTCACATGCCGAAGTGGACTGGATCATGGGGCAACTTCACAACCAGGCCATTGGAAATATACCCATGAATGAATTGCGGGCAGAAATAGAAAAATACCAGTAAATTCCTAAAAAACGAAGCTTATGAGAGGCGACAAACTAGTTATCAAAGACCATCACGTTAAATCGGCCCAAATGGTGGCTGAAGTGGTGATCCCTGAAATAAAAAACACCAGGGGACGATATGCCATCACCATTGCAGGTGAATCAGGAAGCGGCAAATCGGAGACAGCCGAAACCCTCAGGCGGGAACTCGAGAAATATGATCTGCCCGCCTTCATCTTTCAACAGGATGATTATTTTGTCTATCCGCCCAAGACCAATGCCAAAATGAGGGAAAAGGACATCAACCATGTGGGCACCTCAGAGGTTAAGCTTGAGCTTTTGGATCAAAACATTCAAGATGCCATAGAAGGAAAGGATCAGATAGAAAAACCCCTGGTTTATTTCGAGGAGGACCGGGTAGACACTGAGACCGTTGACTTAACGGGCATCAAGGTGGTCATTGCCGAGGGCACCTACACCACTTCCCTGGAAAATCCCCATACCCGGGTTTTCATTGCCCGCAACTATTTTGACACGAAAGCAACCAGGGCTGAGCGGAGCCGCGAGAAACAGGACGAATTTCTGGAAAAGATCCTGCGCATCGAACATGAGATCATTTCCAAACAAAGTGAAAAAGCCGATTTGATCATCACCAAGGATTACGAACTCAAAAATCTGAAAAAATGATGCAGCAAAATAAGCCGATACAGCGAATCGCAATGTTAAGCACCCACGGTTATTTTGATCCGGTTCCCCAGTTGGGGCAGACCGATACCGGCGGGCAGGTGGTGTATGTACTGGAATTGGCCAAGGCGATGGCCAGCAAGGGGTACAAGGTAGACATCTATACCCGTTGGTTTGATCAATCGCGCAGGCAAATTGATCCGGTACCGGACCAGCCCGATGTGAGGGTAATCAGAATACCAGCCGGGGAATGGGAATTCATTCCCAAGGAATACATCTACGATGTGTTGCCCGAGCTTTCTCAAAATATGATCTCCTTCATTCGCGAGCAGGGGCTTGACTACGATCTTTTTCACGGGCATTATGTGGATGCAGGCATTGTGACCCTGGATGTGGCCCGTGCTTTTGACAAGCCGGCCTATTTCACCCCGCACAGCCTGGGTGCATGGAAAAAAGATCAAATGGGGGGTGATCCGGAGGAGATGGAAAAAAAATTCAATTTTAAAAAGCGGATTGATGAAGAGATGCGGATTTTCAAGTCGGTCAATGCCCTGACCCTCACCAGCCAGGTACAACATGAAAAGCTCAAGGAGCTCTATGATTATGATGCCGATCACATTGAAATCATACCCCCGGGGGTTAACATTCATACCTATCATATGCCGACAGAGGAAGAAAAGCGGCAGGCGACGGATCTGCCCGACAAGTATATCTTCTGCCTCAGCCGCATAGACACCAACAAGGGCCACGACTTGCTGCTGCATGCCTTTGATCTGGTGCGCAAAGAGATTGACGACATTCATCTGGTCATTGGTGGGGGCTCACCCAACCCCAAAGCCCGTGAAAAATCGGTTTTTGATAAGATGAAACAAATCATCTCGGACAAAGACATCGACCGGGTGCATATCATTGGTTATGTGCCGGATGAAAAGCTGGTACAGTATTATCAGCAGGCCGAAATGTTTGTACTGCCTTCCCTGTTCGAGCCTTTTGGAATGACCTCTCAGGAAGCGATGGCTTGTGGCAAACCTGTAGTGGCCTCTAAGTTCGGTGGGATTCGCAACACCATTACCCACGAAAAGAACGGGATGCTGGTCAATCCGGAGGATCCCCAGGAATTTGCCGAGGGCATACTGAAGATTCTCCGCGACGAGAAATACAGGGATCAACTGGGGCAAGAAGCCAACCGGCTGATTGTACAGGAATATAGCTGGGAAGCTATGGCCGATCGCTTTATCAATCTCTACCAAAACTACTACAACAATTCTTAAATAATGGCAAGTGACAAAGAGACCCATCAGGGTTACCGTGGGGAAGCCCTGGAGCTTTTAAAACGATTCAATATCCGGGTTTGGAGTGAGGTGAACATCCAAACCACGCGGGGGCACTTTGAAGGCAAAGTGCTGCCCCGCTCCGAAAATGACGACGACAAGCACCTGGTTTTAAAGATCCCCACCGGCTACAATGTCGGGATCGACACCGACACCATTAAAGATATGGAAGAGACGGGTTTTGAGAAAGCCGAATACAAGATCCCGGAACAGGAATTTCCCTACAGCGAAGAATTGCCCAATGTAAAGCTTTTCGGTACAGGGGGGACCATTGCCTCGCGTCTGGATTACCGTACGGGAGCTGTCATTCCGGCCTTTTCGCCGGGTGAACTTTACGGAGCGGTTCCCGAGTTGGCTGATGTGTGCAACTTAACCACCGAGAAGGTATTTGCTGTTTTCAGCGAGAACATGGGGCCCAGCCAGTATATTCAGTTGGCCCAGGCCATTGGCAAAGAGATTGAAAACGGCATTCAGGGGATCATTATTGGCCACGGCACCGATACGCTGCACCATACAGCATCGGCGCTAACGTTCATGGTTCAGAATTCGCCGGTTCCCATCATCCTGGTGGGCTCCCAACGCTCGTCCGACCGGCCCTCCTCTGATGCGGCCCTGAACCTGATCCATTCAGCCTATGCCGCCGGGCATTCCGACATCGCCGAGGTGATGGTCTGCATGTTTGGCCCCACCTCTGATGAATATGGCTTTTTGCACCGAGGCACGCGCGTGCGCAAAATGCACTCTTCTTACCGTTCCACTTTCAGAACCATTGGCGATATCCCCCTGGCTACGGTCACCAAAGATCAGGTGAACCCCATCAAAAATGATTATAAACCAAGAAGGAACGACCGACAGGTACGGATCCTGCCTTATTTCGAGGAAAAAGTCACCATCCTCTATTACTACCCCAACATGCAGCCCGATATCATCGATGCATTGGTTGATCTGGGCTACAAAGGCATTGTGATCGCGGGCACCGGCCTTGGCCATGTCAACAAACCGGTTTATCCGGCCCTGAAAAGAGCTGTGGACAAAGGTGTACACGTATATATGACTGTACAGACCCTTTGGGGTTTTGTCCATATGTTTGTTTACGACACCGGCCGGGATTTAATGGACCTGGGGGTGATACCGGCTGAAAACATGTTGCCGGAAGTGGCCTACATCAAATTGGGGTGGGCCCTGGGACAAACCACCGACCGGGAAGAAGTAAAAAAACTCATGCTCACCCCGATCAACGATGAAATCACACAGAAAGAACCTTATAATGGTTATTTGATCTACCAGGGGGGCGTTCCGGAAGTGGAAGCATTCATTCGCAAACACCACAAATAAGAAGCATCATACCGAAACAGGCATAAAAATAAAATCACTGGAACATTTTGCCGGAATAAATTCGTTGGCCATGGAGGGTTTTACCACTGAATCGCATAAAAAAATTGAGCGGCTCTTAAAGGAGCCTTTACCGGGGCCTCCGGCCCAATATAAGATGGCCCCGGTGGAACGCCATGGCCAGCCCACCGACAGGCAAACCCGGCGGGCGGGGGTGATGGTTTTGCTCTATTCTCATCAACAGCGCCTGCAAACCATCTTGATTCGAAGAACCGTATATGATGGAGTCCACAGCGGACAAATCAGTTTTCCCGGGGGCAAAATGGAAACAGACGATGACAACCTCAGCGATACCGCCCTGCGAGAGACCCATGAAGAAATCGGCATCTCCGCTCAAAGCATCCGCATCATGGGCCTGCTTACCCCCCTGTACATCCCCGTCAGCAACAACCTGGTCCAACCCGTACTGGGGGCACTCATTGATCGCCCCCATTTGATCCGCGAACCCAAAGAAGTAGACCGCATATACGAAATCTCCATCGACGAATTGCTGCAGCCGGGAGCCCTGATCCAAAATGAAAGCATCCGCGAAAACAACCGACACATAAAGGCTCCTTTTTATAAATACAATGGACTCCAAATCTGGGGAGCCACCGCTATGATCCTTTCGGAGTTCCTGGAACTATACCGCAAAAGCCTGTTTTAGGATAAGAACCTTGATCATTACCATAAAGCTGTAAAATCAATGCTATGAGGAATCAACATACCCAAAGAACTTAAAGGTTATTACTCTACCCGGCGGGAATGATGTTCTTATAGTGCTGGTAGCGGTCCATGATCTGATCGACATAATTGTATGTTTCGATGCCGCGGCAGTAGCCATAATAAACCACCTCATCATTGTAATATTCCGGATTGGATTTTTTAAGCAGGTACTCCTTGATTACATCCCACTTGTTGGGATCGCCCCCGTATTTTTCAGCCAGCCGGCGGGCATCCAGCACATGACCCAATCCTACATTATAGGAGGCCAACACAAATTTGATGCGTTGGTTGCGGTCGTCAATACCCAACTTCTTAACCTGTTTATCCAGCCATTTGAGAAATGCCACCCCAGCCCGGATGTTTTGGCGGGGAGAACTTTTATCTTCCACCTCAAACCGGTTCAACACCGAAGGCATCAATTGCATCAATCCATACGCCCCGGCCCATGACTGTGCATTTGGTTTAAACCGGGATTCCTGGAAAATAAGCGAAGCCAAAAGCCGCCAATCCCAGTCAATCTCATCGCTGTATTTCTTGATCAGATCATCGTAAGGCGATATCTTGCCACTGCTGATGGTATAGTAATCGCTTTTATAAATCCGTGCTGATTTTCTGTTTCGGAAATATTTATTATACACCAGGGTATAATCCAGCGATTTTTTAAAGGAACGAATCCAGTTGTTTACATTATTTAACAGCGAATCCGCCTGGCGGGGAACGCCCCAGGCCAGGTTCTGAGGAAAGCTAATGGCCGTCTTTACATCGATATTGGGGTAGTAGGTGCTGTTGACTTTGGCCACATTTTCGTCGCAAATCGTGTAATCAATTTCCCCCCGTGCCACCAGAGATATAAGCTGTTCTTCCGAGTAGTCGTCCTTTTCGATGACGCGGATACCGCCCCCGATCTCCTCGGAGAGATTCCGCAAACGCTGCTCGTAGGAGGAGTTGGCACGGACATATACCACCTTTCCTTTAAGCTCCAATTGATTGCGCAACATGTTCCGCTCAAGCTCCCGGCGGGTCATGGACCGCCAATCATCAGGCTTGCGCTGCACCAATACCTGACGGGTCTGGGCATAGGGAACGGTAAAGTTAACCCGCTTCTTGCGGGCTTCTGTAACGGCCAAATTAAAAGCCATCACATCGGCCTCCCCCTCCTCTATGGCCTTAAAACTCCTGTCCATGTCCTTGTAAACCTTAATCTCCAATTCCACATCCAAATGATCGGCATATCGCTTTAACAGATCATACTGGAAACCCATGGGCTTGCCCCGGTATATGAAATAATTGGTGGAATTGTAATCGGTTATTCCTACCAGTTTTCCCCTTTCCTTGATCTGTTCCAGCCTGTTCACCGCTTCGGGCGCTTCCTCCTGCTCTTTACGACAGGAAACCAAACTCAACAAAATCATTAAAAAAACAAAGGGAAAGGCAAATTTTGATGCGCTCGACAAATTGATCAAAATGCTCTAGTATTTTGGTAAATCCTTGACAAACTTAATAGAATATTTGGAATTGTCCACCCCAATAACACAATTTAACATATGGCCATTGAAAATCATGATTAAAATGCTAATGATTCGATTTTCATGAAGAGCTGCCTTATCGAAACAACGAGGTTGTATGGGATCATTATTTAAATTGTTTATTCATAATCAATAAACAAATTTTTTGGCCCCCTCTTGAGGGAATATCGTCAAAAATCATCAATCATAAAAGCTCCATGAAAATCCAAATTTCACCATCATAGGCGACATGGGATAGCGCGGGGCGGTGTAATAATCACGGGGTTGCAGGTAGCTACTCAGGTGATAGAGTTTTACATAGATCCGGGTTCGCTTGATTTGAATATCCAGGAAAAGATTCAGCAAAGGCCTGTTGCCCACGGTCTCTTCTTCCTGGCGGTGAAACAGGTTCAACGCGGGCATATAATCGTCCATATGGTAGCCCGGGTAGTAATAGAGCGACCAGCCCAGCTGGGTATGAAGATTACCGCCGGTAACCTGGAAATGGAAGGTATTTCTGAAAGCCAGTTCGTGATAGAAGTACATCGAGGGCAGGCCTAAAATTTCAGGTTTATTGGTATATTGAAGCACCGCTTTGTTGGTAGAATGGAGTTTCCACCATTGAAATTCTTTTTTCACGGAAGCCTGCGTGACCTGGAGTTCACCCTGATATTGGACGGGGTGGGCACTGGTATCCAGATAGGTATGGTTGCGGATCAGGTAGGGCTTCAGGGAAAAAGTGGTTTTCCATGAAGGGATGTGCAGCCGCCCTTCGGCTCCAATGTCGCGAATCTTAGCCAAAGGCTGATTCCAGCTAAAATGGTTGGAATGATAATATTGATAAAAATAATCGGGTTCATAGCGTTTATAATGGCCTTTTACCGTAAGGGTGCTGTTCCAGAGCGATTTTTTGAGGGTTCCCTTTAGATAGAGATCACCCCCCTGAAAACCGGCCAGAAAATATTGTACATTGGCATCAAAGGAAAAAGAGGTGTCCACATGCAGGGACAGGGATGAATTGAGGGCCAGGTTATTGTAGTTGCGTTCGCGGTAGAGGTCATAATCCGGTTCGGTTTGCTGATCCGGTGACAAATAAGAATATTTTACCAGTTCATAATCCATACCGGCGCTTAGGCGGGCGAATTTATTAGAATAAATCAGTTTGAGTTCATTGCGCACAGATTGTTGCCCGGCCTGGTCGTTGGTCCGGGTGGAATCGATATAGATGGGGTACGGGCTGTAAAATCCGGAAAGTGGGTTTTTATCCGAATAACGCTTGCTGTTGGTGGCCAGACCAAGGTGATGGTACAGGTAAAAACGGGTTTGACTTTTTTGATCCAGGGAATCAGTGGGAGCGGCGGATTTCGATTTTTCCTCCCGGGTGGGGGCGATGGTATCCGCGGAAGGTACTGCCGGGGCGGTGCTGTCAGGCAATCGGTCTACCTGCCCGGGATTGAGGCTGTCCTTTGGGGTGACCGTTGCCTGGCCAGAGGGGCTGTTGGGTAAAGCCGTATCAGCCTTTTGACGAAGACCTGCTGAATCACGTGGTACATCATCCTGCTGCAGGCTGTCACGCACTTTGGAAGGTATCCCACCGCCCAGGCTGTCAGGCCGGGATGCTTGTTTTCCCTGCTCCAGGCTGTCGCGCTCGCCCGGTGGAATGGTTTGGCGGTCGATCCGGTCGAAGAAATTAAGCCTGGACAAACTCGTTTTTTTTAAGGAAAGGGTCTGAAAAAGGTGAAAGGATTTGTCCTTCAAAATATTTTTAGCTTTCTCCAGCCGCCCCGGGATAAAACGCTGGGCTTGTTCCTCAAAATTGGCTTTGTTCTGAATACCTCCCAGCTCATTCATTTCAACCTTATTGATGTTCAGGCTAAAATGAGCGGTATATGGTTCAGTGACATAACTGCCAAAAAAGTTAAGGTAGCGTGATTTAAGGGACCGTTCATTCTCGTAAAATTTTTTGGAAGCCCTCAGGTCGATATGGGTGCCGAAATTCAGGTTTTCGTTTACATTCTGGGAATGGCGGGCTTCAAGCATGGCCTCGGTATCCTGTTGGCCCCCGATGGTATATTTTATGAAAGTAAATGGGTAACGGGTATTGACATATCTTGTATTATCCGGGGTTCTTAGCAGGGGGTCAAAGGGGGTAAAAAACAAGAACGCTGTTTGTTGTCTCTTGCCGAATACCTGGTATTTCATAGGAGCCCCCAGATGCCCAAGATTAATCTGGCCGTTGGCCGGGTTAAAATCATGGCTGTCAAACAAACTGGTATCCATTTCAACCCGTTCACGCCCGCCCAAATCATCCAGTTTCCAAACTTTTATCTTAAAAGGCTGACTGGTATCGGCAGGTTGCTGGGCTTCAAGCATAAACGGCAGATGCATCAGCAAAACAGCCACAATAAAAAAGGCATTTTTCATAGCCTGTAAAATTAATAAAAAATAGGCGGCAAGCGGGGTATAATTGTGGTTTCCATTGGCAGGCCGGAAAGCCTTAACCAATCGGGCGTCAGCACAGGGTTGTGCTGGGGGTTGGTATTAATGAAAGTTGTCCACCCCCGGAATGTCAAGGGGTAAGCAGTTCCTCCCTGGCTTTGTCTAAGCCAAAGGGATGGGCAGATCTGGAGAAGTTTCGGGGGCGTGAAAAAGCTATGGGAGCGTTAAAAAGTCGGGGGGGGTTGTAAGAGCTTCGTGGGGTATAAAAGCCTCGGGGGATTGTAAACGCCTTGAGGGGTTGTAAGCGTTTCGGGGGACGTGAAAAAGTTTCGGGGGGCTTGTAAAAGTTTCGGGGGGCTTGCAAACGTTTCGGGAGAACAATAAAAAATCCCGGCCGGGGCGGACCCAACCGGGATTTTAAAAAGTCGGCGATGACCTACTCT
>CAJXLK010000059.1 GCA_913055635.1 uncultured Bacteroidota bacterium | reverse complement strand
TACTTCGCTTAACGAGCAAACTGGATGAACTTGTTAGGTCCTATGACTATTCAGTAAATATTTACCGGTATCTATAAATAAGATGATGGTTCCCTCGAAAAGGATGAAGAACCAATTGAATATTAAGTTTAAGAAAACAGTTTAAGGTTAATTGAAGGGAATCAACTGGAGAAGTAGATTAAGCGGGGAACATTTAAATTAATCACAGCAAATTCATTTAAAAACTGGCATGGTCTTGATCTTTTCAGTATATTTATAATTAAATTACTGATTGTCCTGAATTAAAAAGTTACACCCCTCAATGAATTAAATCTATGCAGTCCTTTTTTGATAATCTATTCTCCGACTTCTTTCAAGGTATGTTTCTTGAGATATTGATCCCGGTTGTTACATTTGGTGCAGGCTACGCATGGAAATATGTTAGGTATTATTTCCGTTTCAGAACATTTAGCAAGGTCTTTGGTGCTACAGAGGAGCATAATTTTTTCATCATGCTTCCTGATTATAAACTGATTGAAGGAGACGACAGGGCCATCCCGCGTATGGAGAAACATGAACCAGGCAGTGAACGTAAAGAAGGTTTCTATGGTGCCTCGGAAGTTTATGCACAAAAAGATGTAGAAGCTGCCATGGAGATCAGTTCCATGTTTGGAAGCTTTTTCAGAAGACCGATCGAGTTAATAAATGATGCATCGGAACCAGATGATAAAAAATATTGCGGCATTGCCATTGGTTCCCACATTGTGAACTGGTTTATGCGGGATATCATGACCGATTTTGACACCAGGCTTATACCAGCACGATTGTATGAGGGAACCCCTCCGGAAAAACAATATGATTGCTTTTACTACGATATGGAAGACGATGTATACTATAACTTTGATCAGGGAGAAAGTGAGCTGTCTGCGGTGTTTCGGGTGAAGAACCCATACAAATCACAAGGTTATATTTTCCTGGTTTTTGGCATTCATGATACCGGTACATTCGCTGCAGCCAAATTCCTTCGGGAGAATTGGACTGAATTTGCCAATGAACCTGAACTTTCCGGTTTCCTTTTAAAGATGAAGCGCGGAAAAAAACAACAGGCATGGATCAAGAAGCGTTACCGGGCTGAAAAATTGATGCCTCTTACCCAAAAGGAGCCGGAAGAAGTCGTGCATTTGCATTGACGGGTATTTTTCATTCGGGATGAAGATTGCCAGGGTGCGCTGTAATCAGTATTCTATAATCCCACTCATCTAAAGAAACCTTAAAGCGTTTTGTAACTGAAACGCTTTCTTTTGTCTTCCAGTCTGTATAATCACCCCAATGGCTGTTGCCTGAAAAGGAGATGTTTTTTCTTTTGTTGCCAAGATTGGTTATTACAAAAATCCTATTGTTCCCCATCTGACGGATAAAGGCAAAAATGGATCTGTTGTGACTGGTTTTAATCCTTTTGATCATTCCCCCCTTTTCGCCGTTCCACAGCACCTGATTCTGTTGTTTCAACTGGTTTAGAGATCTGTAGATGCTTTTCATCGGTGAATCCTCCCATTCAATCGGGTCTTTTTCAAAAAACCGGATTCTTTTTTTAAGACCGGCTTCCTGACCGTCATAAATAAGCGGCATCCCCGGCAGCATGTAAGTTAATACTGTACAAACTTCCAGGGCATTGCCCAGTCTTTCCTGAGCTGATCCTTCCCAGGTGTTTATATCATGGTTGCTTGTAAATAACATTCGGTAGGCGTTTGAAGGGTATTTTTTTTCTTCCTGCTCAACAAACTTTTTTAAACGCCTGGCATTCGATTTTTTCTTAACGAGCTTATTCATAATCTCATGAAGGGTCCAACAATAGGTCATATCAAATGCTTTTACCTGGAGTTTTGGGTAAGCAGATTCTGCAAGTAAAAAAACAGGTTTGATCTGCTCCAGCTTTTCCCGGACCTGGTTCCAGAACTCAACGGGAACCATATAGGCAACATCACAGCGAAAACCATCAATATCGGTTTCTTTTACCCAGTATTCCATTACATTCAACATGTAACGCCAAACCTCCTGATTATGAAAGTCGAGAGCGATCACATCCGACCATTCTTTTACAGGCGGGATAAAATTGCCATGCGCGTCCTTTTTGAACCATTCCGGATGCTCTTTCGCTAAGTGGCTATCCCGGGAAGTATGATTGGCTACCCAGTCGAGAATAATATGCATATCCAGTTGATGTACCTCATCGACCAACTGCTTGAATTCCCGCAAAGTACCAAATTCCGGGTTAACTGCATAATAGTCTTTCACGGAGTAGTAGCTGCCCAATGTACCTTTTCTCTTAACCTTGCCAATCGGATGAACAGGCATAATCCAAAGGATGGTAACACCCAGTTTTTTCAGATGGGGTAACCGGTTAATGATAGCAGAAAAAGTGCCTTCCTTAGAAAACTGACGCGTATTTATTTCGTAGATCACTGCATTAATGCTCCATTCAGGATGCTTTACCTGAGATCGTTCCATTTCTTGTAGCTTTCTTTATGATTTTTTATTTACAAAGAATCTCCGTTGGTTCCCTTACCGGTAAGCCGGGCAAGCATTTCCCTTAAGTTGTTAAACCGTTCATATTCCAGACAGTCAATGCGGGCTACTATTTGGTATACCTGTTCCTGCGGGTCAAAAATGATCAGATCTTCATCCATTGCCCCCAGCACCGGCCGGCCATTCAAATTGGGCCTGTCGTTATAATACTGGTTCGCTTCCAGCAAAGAGCTGATTGGTCCGATTTGTCCGGTACCGAAAAAGGTAACCCCATTCCACTTCAACCCGTCGGTCTCACCCAAAAAGTCCATGTAGTCGTCCGGCGGTATGGAAAAATCATGATTGAAAAGGGCTGCCATACAAGCATCCATATCGTCATCAGTAGCCGGCGGGGCTGTACCGATACTGGATTCCTGGTAAAAAAATGTGTTGAGTATATCCAGGTTCATACCGGTTATCAGGTTGATCTCATCAATCAGCTCATACATAGCGGGAAAGGATGTTGTCATATTGCTGCCCAAAGCCAGGCTTTCTGCATTTTTTAGGTGATACATAGCCTTTTTGTATTTGCCCGACTGATAGTAAGCTGCGCCGGTATGATAAAACAATAAAATGACCATATAGGTATTATCCAGTTCACTGGCCAGTTCCATTGCTTTTTTGTAATAATCAAATGATTCATGTAACTGGAAAAGCGAAGCTTTTACCATTCCCATATTTTTGTAGCTTAGCATAAGTCCTTTTTTGTCAAGGCCTTTTTCTGCCCAGTCAATTCCATTGAGAAAACTTTTTTCAGCCGAATCATAGCTCCCGGAGTTCAGTTCTGCCATTCCCAGCCGATTGTAAGCATCGCAAATATTGGCCTCGTTTTCCTGTTCCAGTTGGATCTCCAGGTCAGCAGCATAATATTCCAGGGCCCGGGAATGGTTTCCTGACTGTTCACAGAAACAACCCAGATTGATATACATCCTGCTGATTAACGCTGTGCTGATGTATTTTGTGATGGGCAGAGCTTTTTCCAGTGTCTGTAAAGCTTTTTGCGTCTCTCCCATATTGTTGAAAGTAACTGCCAGGTCATTGTAACAGGTTGCCAATGTCTCAGGATGATGGTCTTGATCCGACCATTCTATTGCTTTCCTGTACCAGGCGATAGCTTTTTCAAATTGATCGTTGTTGCTGAAAAACCTACCCATTTCAAGATTCGCCTGTGCTCTAACAGCCGGGTTGTCCTGTGCATTGGCTTTATCAACCACCTGCTGAAGGCAAGAGAGTTGTTTTTCAGCATCTTCAAGTCTATCATAGATGTATGCCAGATTTTGTAACCGAAGGATCATTTCATTTATTTCCCCTGTTTTTTCAAGAAGGCGAAGGGATTGAACGAAATAGTCAGCAGCCTTTTCAGGTTCGCCTAAAGCATTATAGGCCAGGGCAATATTGTTGGTGATGAGCGCCAATGCTTCTTTATCATCAGCCATTTCTGAAAAATGGATGGCCTGTTGCCCCTGGTTCAGTCCTTCCTCGATTTGTCCCGTTCTAAATAAAGATTCTGCGATATAATAATGATCCCAGCCAAGATTTCTTGTATCCTGCAATTTCTTACTGATATTTAGCGCCTTTCTGTAGAATTCTATACTTTTTTCATCTTCATTAAGTCGCACATAGATATCTCCTTTCAAACGGTAAAACCAGGCTTTCTTTTCACTGTTTCCTTTCTCATCGGCCAGAGAAATGCCCTTTTCCACTATTTCCTGTGATTTTTCATAATCCCCCAAAGCCATGTAATGCTGTGCCAATTGGTGAAGCAATTTCAACTGTTCTGTTGGATCCTCCTTTCGCCCGAAGCCTTCCAGGGCTTTTTCAAGGTAACAGACAGCGTCATAAAGATTATCTGTTTGCCGGGATAAGGACTTATAGCGCGAGGCCCCTTCCTGGTAGTATTTATCAGCGTTTAACGGGTCATCATAATAATGACAGATATAACCCAAACTGTAATAGAAATAAGCCGCTTTACCATCCATCTTTTGATCTTCTGCTATGGAAATGGCCTTTTTTAGATAGGGAACAGCCTTTTCTTTGTTTTCGTTTTCAGCAAGCAGCATACCCAGGTTGTGGTTGAGGGAGGCAATATATTCCTGGTCGCTTCTTTTTTCTGCATACGCTAAGGCTTGAAGGTAACATTTTTGGGAGGCTTCCACTTTGCTGAGCTTGTTCCAGGCTAAACCCAAATTGTTGTATTCCTGCATGAGGCCTTCTTCATCATCCACTTTTTTGTAATATTCAATCGCGGATTGAAAGGCTTCAACAGCTTTTTCCGATTCATTCATTTCGTTGTAGGAGTGGGCTATGGTATCATATATGACTGCCACGCGGCTGTATTCCCTGAGGCTTGCATATATCTTTACCGCCATCTCGTAATTTTGAATGGATTTCCGGCGCTCGGAAAGATAGTACAAAGCATCCCCTGCTCCCAACCAGGCGTAAGCAAGAGATTCAATTTCTCCTGCATTGCCGGCAATACGGAGGGCTTTTTCATAACAGCGCAGGGCTCTGGCATCATGGTGTTCATCCATGAATTTTTCGGCCGCATCGATCAGGCTTTTTATTTGGTCCTGCTTCTTTTTAATGGCCGGAGAACTTGTCTTTTGTAAATACGCAAGAATTTCTTTTTGCAGGGTATGGATCTCTTCCTGGAGGGCCTCATCGCAATCAGGTTGCAGGCTCTCTTCGGCCTCATCCAGTTTTTCCTGTGCGGCTTCATGTTCCCCGTACTTATATAGCATCCTGGCATGGCGCATGAGCAGCTCACAAACCTGTTGGTTTTCTCCGATATTCCCCGCAAGACTGGTCGCCAGATCAAACAAAAAAGAAGCTGCTGACAAGCGTTTTGCATTTTCAGCGAAATAGGCGGCCTGCTTAATTTTCTGAAGATTTTTTTGGCGCAATGTGAAGCTTTCAAGCAGGGCAATACGATGACTGAAAAAATTATCGTTGGGGGAATCCATTGTTTTTCGGGCCTGGTCAAAATAATAAAGCGCTTCCTGTTGATCCTCTTTCATCAATTCAATGTAGCCCAGGTAGAAATAACAATAAGCCTTTTGCGCCAGGAGGCTTAATTCTCCATAATATTGAACAGCCTGTTTAATATGGTCATAGGCATCTAACGGTTTCTGCCATTCTGCATAAAACATGCCGGTGGTGAAAAAATAATTGGCACGTGCAGTGGGATTAGGAGAGGATTTTATGTGTTCCCTGGCTTTGATCAAATGCTGTTCTGCCTGATGAAATTGTTGCCGATCCCAAAACAACACACCCATGTTTTGGTAATCATCCCCCAGGCGGGCTTTTTCATTCACTGTTTCATGAATTTCAATGGATTTTTCGAAATGAGCCCCGGCTTGCTCGTATTTTCCCAATGCCTGATCAATTAATCCCATCTTGCTATGGTCATGGGCCTGGTTGACCGCATCTCCTTTTTCCTGATCAATGCTCAGGGCTTCCTGCAACATCGATTGGGCGGTTTCAAAATCACCCTTCAGATAATGGGTATACCCGCTGTTGTATTGATAGAGCGACACATCAGATTCCAGCTTCTTGTCTCCTAATATGGATAAGTAGTTGTTGAAGTGCTCCAGCGCTTTGTCATAATGCCCCATCATACGACGGGTGACCCCCAGTTGATTTTCAAATGTTGAAACAGTGTGGTAGGGCAACAAATGGATAACACGCTCCTTTCCTTTTTGTAGATAATGGATGGCCTCTTCATATCTGTTCAGCCCTCTGAGAATTCTTGCATAATTCTCATACATATGCCCTTTCCAGAGTTCAAGCTGGTAATTGTCGGCCATCGCCAGGGATTTTTGAGCATAAGTCATGGCTTCCGAATAGTCTTCCCAATAGATGTAGAGCTCAGTCAGATCATTGTAGATGAGGGCCTCCAACTCCTTATCAACTGCATTTTCGGTAAGTTTTAACGCCATCCGGTAATATTCAGCAGCTTGATCGTAGCTGCCGGTACTGCTGTTTAAAGCGCCCAGCCAACGGTACAAATCAAAGATCAGTTTGCTGTTTGTACATTGTGGGATCCGTTGACAAGCTTTTTTATAATAGACCAAAGCTTCCCGGTAGGAGCGGTCCAGGCTGTAATGAACGCCCATCCAGGTGAGCGCTTCAAGCTGGCGGTTAGCCTGGCCGGTATCGATTGCCGTTTCATAAGCTTTTTGGGCATAATTGAACATTTTGGCATGGTCGCCGCCATTGACAAGGTTATAGACCGCGTTGATGGCACCTTTGTATTTCTCTTCAGGCAGATTATACACATCAGCCAAATCCATTAACTGTTCGGCGGTATGGAAGGCTTCCCGGTACAGTCCCTTGCTGCTGAATGCCATTATTTTGCCATACAAAGCCTGGCTTTTCAGTTCGATTGTTTCTTCTGATCCTTCCCGAATCTCCTTTAACGCTTCAAGCGCTGCATTGTACAGAGAAAGGGCTTTGTCGTCTTTCCCTTCTTCATACCTGGTCTCGGCAATATTGAGGGTTTCCCTAACGGATTCCGGAGACGGGTTGGAGTGGGTGTTTTTTGGAGTCATCGACTGGGAATTTTGGTGAATGTTGTGAGGGAACTGGTTGAAGTGGGTGTTTTTTGGAGTCATCGGCGACAAGGTATTGCCTGGTTTTTGTTTTGATGTTGTATGACCACTCGTAACCGCAGTGACTACATTTCATATCTTCGATGTATTTATCTGTTGTTGTGGTTTCAATTTTTGAATCCTTGGGCACATAGCGACCAAAACGTTCTTCATACTTCATGGTGGTTATTCTTTTCTTTGTTCTCTTTTGGATTCTTTGGCGGTTTGTGTTTCAGAACGGTCACTTTTTCCCCTGCTTTTAGCGGCCTTATTTTTTGGTTATTGAAAATGGTTCCCGGACTTTCATAAACATATTTCATCTTAGCGTTGCTACCTCTTGCCATAGCCATTTCCCGGCTACCCAGAAATCCAGGGCGCCATTTTTTAAGAAAGCAAGGAAGCCTGGCCACTGATCCAGTGTAAAAGCCAGAATGAGCCCGTAACACAGGATGTTCCCGAAGATGATGACGATCAGGGAGAACAGCACACCATACTGCCGGATGTCGGGCTGGTTCAGCCGTGTTTCTTTCAGGGTGGAGGAAGTATGATAACCCGTGAAAACGCCTAGCACCAGGAAGAAATATCGGTGGTATTCGGTTTTCAACAGTCCATAAAACGCAAGCGCGATAAAAGAGAGCGTCAGGAAAAAATAGGGGGCCAGGGTCATCAGCACATTGCCTTTGCCCTGGTACTGGAAATACCCACCTCTGCCCTTCTCCACATGGAAGCCGACGGGCTTCTGAAAGGTAAGCAGCCCGAAAAGGTTGTGGGTCAGTTCATGTTCAAAGATGGCAAAGTAGGATCCGCCCCTGAGTACAAGAAAAAATACCAGGGCGGATCCGGCCAGTGTGTATATGAATGCCGACTGATGGGGATGAGCAAGTGAGACAGCCCCCACCAGGTCAATCAGGTGCACGCCGTAGAAATAGATCAGGGGAATGAGAAGAAGACTTATGACCAGGCGCATTCTCTGGGTTGTTTTTTACAAGATTGTATTTAAGGTTTTGCTTTGTGTCACTTATCCCGCTGTGGCGGGGACGTTTCAGGTGGATGCCTAAAAATACAAAACGTAATTCCTAAGGTAATTGATTACCGCCCAGATGCTTATGGTAAAGGCCACAACGATCATAACAAAAATGCCTAACATCCAGGCAGTACCATGAGCTGAATTATCGTCTTCATAAGTACCATCGGTGTAACGCGTTCTTACGGTAAATCCACTCCCCAGGACTCCAAGTGCAATAGCGACCAAACCAGAGGAAACATTGCCACCTCCGCGGTTGGCTCTTTTTTCTATCAGGAACTGCGGAGTATAGCTGGCTATATAGTAAATGGCCACCGGAATAATGAAGAACAGGCCAACGGTGAACAAGGCTTCGAAAAAGCCTGTGTCGGGCATGGAGCTGGAACCTATTATCGATATGAGCACTCCTACGGCAAGGCCCAGGATCATGATTTTTTTAGAGCCATCGAACGAACGCTGCTTGTTACTGGAAATGACCTTCTTGTATTCATTGAAGACGGCTACCAGGTCTTCATCCGTTGGGGCTATCTCGGCCACCTCTTTGAGAAGCTTCTCTGTTCTCAGGATTTCTTTCATCTTGTTTGGTCGCCGGTATTCATTTCCATCTTCGTCTTCCACAATGTAGGTCCACGAATTGTAAACCTGGTCCAACAATTCGCCACACCTTTCGTTTTCTTCTTCCGTGGATTCAGCGGATTTTCCCTGTTCCTGACGCAATGATTTAAAATATTCCACATCGTGGTTGTGTTCCCTGAAGCGTTTCGTAGTGATCAGGGTGTAAATCATGTGCCCTATGATGAACAGGACGGCCAGACCTAACAGTATGACAAAGACGATGTTCCAAAATTCACTGCTGGAGGTGTCATAACTGTCAGTAAGTTCTTTGGCTGCTGCGACAGAGTCCTTCACAGCAGAAGAGTCACCTTCTTGTGCCATGGAAACCAGGGGCATCAATAGTGTAAAAATGAGGGTTCGTGTTTTCATCTTGTAAGGGTTACTATTATTCCTACTCTTGACGATTTTCGGATTCCTCGTTTTAAATTTACAGGGCATCTCATGATAGACACAGTGTTCTTCATGGGGTTGTGGAGGTCACCCTTGTTTGACCGACATGATGGTTACCAGCTGTTTAACATGTTTTCCTGATGCGATGTGTTGTTATTTCGGTGAAAGGTTTTCATTTACCTGGTGATCCGGGCTTCCTGTCTGTAGATCCTAAGACTTTTTGTCTCTCCCTTACTCATGGCTTTGTAATGGATGTAACCATTCACTTCGGCTGAAGTAAACCCTTCTCTGGTTTTAAAAGGTTCGGTAGACACCGCTACCTGGTGCGTTCCTTTTCCCGGTATCTGCTGATCGAGTTTTTGGTAGATCTGCAGGTCGGCCACCTCGTTGTTCAGTTCCAGAGAGATGATGGTTAGGGGTGTGTCGTATTTGGAGCGGATCCTGAACCTTATCTTCCCCTCTTCAGGATGCAGGGTGATCTTTCCCAGCAGGGTTATTTCGATTTTCTCTGCCGCCGGGTCAACAGGGAATTTCTTGGTCACCGGCCGGCGGGCAATGGTGTAGCGCACTTCGATGTAATTGCCGGGTTCTTCGTAGCAAGGGGAATCGTCGTAGCTGATACGGTTGACGGGACGTCCCAGTGTGCGGTTTTGTATCTCCGCGCAATTGCTTTGAATGGCTGGTTTTTTTGAGGTGGTGACTTTTTTGTCGCCCACTTGCAGGCTGTATTGGACCACACCTGGTTTGCTTCCCTGGTCATGGATGTAGACCGATTGCAGCAGGCTCCTGAATTTTTCTACACCCACCTCGGCCCTGTTTTTCCTGTCGTCCATGAACAGGGGGACCATTTTTTGGAGTTGGGCCAGGCCTTTCTCCAGGTCCTCTATCGAGGTAAAGGCACGGCTCAGATCCAGGATGTTGTTGAGCCTTTCGGTGAGCTGGCGGTCTTTTGCTTTGAACGAGCGGACGAGTCTGTCCAGCTCCAAATCGGAAAAGGGATATTTAAGCCAGTAGGCGTAGTATTGTTGGTCGCTTTGTCTGTTTTTCAGATGTTCCCAGTAAAAAGCCTCGGCTTTGCTGGGAGAGATACCTGCCAGGTAGTCCCTTTTGGCCGTTTGAGTAGTGGTCTCCTGGGTGAAGGCGCTGGAGAGGTCACTTTTCTGGTTGTGCACCATCTCGCGGATCATATTCGTGGATACGGATTGTACGTGTACGGCCACCGCCTCGGTAATTTGTTCACGCACATCCAGCATGGCTTGCTCTTTGGCTTCTTTGAGGTTGCCGCCCTGGCTCATACCGATGATGAATCCTTTTTCCATGGCATTTTCAGCCCATTGCGGTTTTTTCCCCGAGTCGTCCAGTTTTCTCACCTGGGCCTGAAGCGGGAGGGTCATCATGCAGGTTAGCAGGAGCAGGGGTATGTAACGTGTTGCTTTCATGGTTGGTCTTTTTGCAGGGACAGGTGGTTCAGCTTATAAACCGTTCCGTTGATCTGGGTGACCAGTTGACGGACCGCCTTTTCCTTTGGGAAGAAATAGGTCATCTCCACCGGCGTGCCGGGGAGGATGTCGTATTTTATTCCGTATCTGTTGCTTTTGTTGGCTATTTGGATCCTTTTCATGGGGATTTGCTCACCCTGGTTGTTGATGAGGTAGTTGTGTCGTTGTCCTCCCCAGGGTATGATTTTTTCCTCTACGTCGCCGGGATTGCTTACTTCAAATATCAGGGCCAACTCTTCGCCATAATACCGGCCCTGCCGGTATTCCACTACCAGTCCGTTGAGCAGGTCGATCTTGTTGTTTGATACGGCCTGTTTTTCCGCTTCATCCGTAATCTCCTCTTCGGGCACCTGAACATTCCGGTCCAGCTCGTCTCCGAATTCGCGAATTTTCATCATAGCCTGGTCGTAGCATTCCCGCGCCACCGAGGGCACCCCCATCAGCAGGTCATATGCCTGCTGGTATTTATGTGCACTGACCAGGCCGTTGGCTTTGGAGAGCACCAGGTCGCAATGGCTGTTATAATACTCAATGGCATAATCCTTGCCATCCTGTATGAACCGCTTCAGCCTGCCATCACGGGCATTGAACCTTCTGAAGGCCTGGGTGTAGGATTCTTCTTCAGAAGCACCTGCTCCGGTGAATTCATAGAGTATTGTATTGTAGCTGTGGCCCTGGTATTGATCTACCAGTTTAAGGGAAAGTTGCAGACGGGTGGTGACGATGGGAGGGGCAGTGGCTGTAGCCTCCTGCTGGAGGATGCTGATGTCGGGTTGAATGTTGAGCACACTGCTTTCTTTTTTTGCCGACAGGCCATTGAGGCTTAAGGCTTTGCTTATTCGTGCCGAGACCAGTTTCAGGGCATTGGCCGGTATATTTTCCGCGTTCTCAGGAGGTATGACGCCAATGGCCATCCGGGCCTCGTCGTCGGCTTTGCCCAGGGTGTTTTGTGCTTCCAGAGAATAGCCAAAGATCAGCAGGAAACAGATCAGTAAAACAGATTTTTTCATGATATGGGGTTTAAAGGATATATATTATTGGTTTGCCAATAGCAAAATTTTATTCTATCGTTCTCTCATGGGGGGCATTACTTTTCTCCCAAAATGAGCCAGGCTTCTCCCAGCCCTCGTTGATGGATGCTCGATTCGATGTGAAAAGGTGCCTGCCGGAGGAATTTGCGCAGTTGGTTCACGAAACGGCGCGTATCCATGGCCCGCTGTCTACCCCGGCGTTCAAAGTACAGGGGAATGCGCACCTGTTCGAATTTCATGCGGCTTTCGGTGGCGGTGGCTGTAGTGAAACGCCCTTTCACCGAATTTTCAGCCAGCCAGTCTTCCAGCAAAAAGCCCAGCTCATCGGTGATGCCATCATACGTATATTCCGAATAGAAATCTATCGGGGCATTCTCCCAGGTCATGATGGTGATGGCCACTTCCCTGCCTTGGTCGAACATGTTGTTGAAGTGCTCCATCAGTTGGGCATTGAAGCCGTCCATATAGCTGAGTACAGCTTCTTCCAGCAGCAGGTCGGCTGATGCGGCGGTGGAAGGCTTGCCGGCTCCCGCTGCCCCGGCTATTTGCTTACTGGTATAACTGTCCAGGGCTTTCAAATTAAAAGAGATGTATTTTTCCGGCCCCTGGCGTTTGATTTCAAAATCCAGGTCCAGGATGATATCGGCCTTGGCTGTTCTTCTGAGCCGGTCGATGGGAGATTCATAAATCTCAGCCCCCGAAGTCCGTGAGCTGATCACCATTTGTTCGGCTTGTTGAGTCTCCAGGCTTTTCAGTTCCTGTTCCAGGTCTTTGAGGGGAAAGCCACGGTTTGCCATTATGCTTCCCATCTTGGTGATCACCAGGCGCAACTCATCGTCTTTTTGCAGGGCCTGGCGGTAGTCGGGATAGGATTTTTCGGTACCCTGAACCTGAAAAGTCGACATATAGCCCTCTGACAAACAAAAACGATCACTGGGCACCACCATCAGGGTGGGTTTCTTTGCCTGTCCCCAGACCGCTGGCAGGACAATCAGGGATAAGAAGAAGGTTAGCAGGAATCTTTTTTGCATGGGGTGAAGTTTTAGCGTATGTGAAAGGATATGCATGCGTATTTTTTTTGACTAAATGGTTTGACCGAAATGACGGATGGATGAGCAGATCCACTACTAGAATCCCTGATCCATGGGGTTTGCCAACCCTTCTTTTTCCAGGTATTCCCGCAAGTTGTCGTAAGCCAGGGTGGCTTTCACCCCAACTTTATAACCACTGCTCATCCGGATGCGGTCTTTACCACCCGGCATGCCATCGTTGGTGAGGGTTATGAATTGCAGGTACTTGCCCCCGGTCTCAAAAAATCCTTCAAAAAAGGAGGCATTTTTTTCGAGCTTGTTTTGCTCAGGGCAGATGGCAGGTGTGGCAGCCGAGCCGTTGCCCCCGGGCAGGCCTTTGAAGATGGCTGCGGCCACGGCATTCTTTTCTGCCTGTATAACCGCCAACTCCGGATTGCGGGCATTGGCCCATGCTTTGACCAGCTTGGTGCCGTCGTGGCCAACACCCAGTGTTTCAATCTCAATATTGTAGGGGCTTTGCCACAATGCTTTCATGTTTTTTCGGGTGCTGCAATGAGATAAGAGTAGGGTGAAGAAGATACCCAGAAGAATCATTTTTTTCATAGATCGTATGGATTTAAGTTTTAGAATTCGTAACGCAGGCCGAGCTCAATGCCGGTACCGCCTTCCTGGTCGGGAAACTCATCAGACCAGGATTCGCCTCCCATTTCCTCCATCACATTTCCGTCTTTATCAGATACGGTCACTTCACCCATGCCGTAATAATTGAACTGACCAAAGGCCTGCAGGTTATGGAGCAGGTTGATTCCTGCTGCAAGGCCGGTTTTATAGTAAAAGGCAGAGTAATCGTATTCCTGTTGGTCGTCTTCCGTATTGTTCATACCGGCGGCAATGAAAGGAGTTAGTTCTATGAAGCGTACAATTTGGAAACCTTTCCCAAGGCCCACATCAAATCGGTAAAAAGAGACCTTATCTTGTTCGAAATTTTCCAGATAAGTGTACTGGCTGCGATCCAATCCCCCATAATCGGACGAGGTGAAACCCAATCCGCCCACCAGGTAAAGGGCCGGAATGCCGATGACACGGCCCATCCTCCATCTACCCTGAAAACTCATACCTCCCAGTCCGTTTTGCTCATAACCGGCAGTCAGGGAGATACCCCAGTCGGGATGCTCCCGCAGCACCATCCCCTCATCGATGGTGCCTCCGTATATCTGGTAAAACCTGGACCGCTTCGACCTTTGATTGCCCCGGTTGTCTGCTACTTTTTTGGCCCTGATAACCGCTTTGCGTTGGGCCACTGCCTTATCAAGCTCCTCATCCCACTGGTACTCGTATACAAAATATTTATCATCGGTCTTTAGACTCTCCTTTTTCCCAATCTTTGCCTGGATGGGATGAACCCCCATAACCTTTTTCTTTACCTTGAAAGCTTCTACTTTCTTTGAAGCCTGAAACTGCATTTTTTCATAGCTTTCCTCAATCATTTGATTGAAAGCTTTGCTGTTCAGCTCTTTTATGTTCAGCTCCTCGCCTTTCATCTCATCGATCATGCTATATCGGGCTTTGCCTGTAATATGGTGAGCCTCGGGTTCGGCCATGACATATTGCAGGGGAAAGTCCATCCTCTGGAAGGCAGCTGCCTTTTTTTCCTTAATCTCAGGCGGATCATCCTTATAGAACCAGACATTAAAAAGCTGATCGATCTGTTTTTCCCCAAATTGGAGTTTAAAAAGGTATACCCCCATCTCAGACTGATAGGAGATGTTGGCATAATCCCCTTCCCGGCTGACGTCCTTTTCAATTCCCCGTAGATCAATTACCGCCAGGTAAGAGTTGCTGACCAGGGTGTGGCCATAATCCCTGATTCGGGCTTTTCCCCTTTTGCTGTTGCGGGAGACAAAAATCTCTTCATCGGTGGCATTGTATTCGGCCCGCTCAAAGACCCTGGACAGGTCAAATCCTTCACGGGGGTCGTAATTGTACCAATGGGCTACCATGACCCGGCCCAGGTGGTTCTTGTTCAAAAAATCGCGGATGGCCTCTATCCTTTTATTCTCATCCTGGGTGTTCAGAAATTTTTCTTTTTTCTCCTGTCGCTTTCTTAACCGGATAATCCTTTTTCCTACCGGATTGTCATAAAATTTCTCCTGTAAGGGAACCTCTTCTAAGGCTTGTTTTATCAGATCAGCGTGCCGGCCACCATAAGTTATAAAACTGGAGGTCAACCCAATGCGATCATAGTGATCATTAAAACCATTTTGTGCTTCTGCATGGAAAAGGCTGGTTCCACTGAGCATCAACAATAGGAGGATGAATTTTTTCATGGGTACACCGGGTTTAATTGGAGGCATGGATTAGAATCATGAATCATTTGAATCAGCAGAAAAGGATGTTCCACTCTTTCAGGAAAAGACAATAGTTGATGTCATCATTTATAGGGCCACGTTAAGTGAACCTCTTAAATTATCCTGACGACCTTGCAATTGTTTTTTAATAAAAGGCCGATCAATAGATGGCACTTTGAAAATCCGGCCAGTTGAAAAACAGGCTTTTTCCAAAGGATGGGGCAGGTATTTATTATGAGCGTCTTTACTTACTGCTGTGGTGGCGCATGCCAGGGGATGGATCAAGTAGAGCAATGAGGATTTAACGGGGAGAAGCCATGCTATTACCTTCTTGTAATGTTGGTGAAGGCCAGCAAAAAAGCTTTGAAACAAAAAAGCCGGCTTATGGATGGCTGAACCATTCGAAGGTGGGATCAGTCGGAGATCAAAGTAGAGCGATGGGTTAACAGATAACAACATAGAAAAATGAAAATTGAACCCATTTTGGTTTGGTTTTTAAAAATACAAAAAAATCTTTTTGATCCGGCTGTCATCGGTTCAAATAATATCTGATAATGGGGGCATGCACATGCTATATTCGATTAAATGACTTATAATCAACAGGTAAAACGGGATGGTTTGTACAATTAATTTTTAAAAAAGGAGTCCCCTGCCACATCCGTCCCAAAAAATTGTGGGTGCCTTAACCCTGTATCCAATCATAAACATCCAGTCTGTTGTATGCTTTCGGACAAAAGGGGACATAAACGGACATCTTTTAAGCAGTCATGTCGTTGTGCAGGGGATGTTCAAGGAACAACTACCCATCAATGAAGAAACCTTAAAAGGTCACTCCAGATTCAGAAACATCTGCACGAGGGCGTCGCGGATGGGATGGTCGGCTTCGGTCATGTCGTAGCGCAGGAGGTTTTCCACGGGCACCCAGGCAATGCGGTCGTGGTCCTCGAGTTTGAGCATGCCGTCGGTGTATTCGGCCCAGAAGGCGGTGAGGCGGATTATGAAATAAAGGTAAGAAGTTTTTAATATAATTGTTGATTGTAATTTACAATTTTTACATATTTTGTTTATTCTAATAAACATTTTTATTTAAATTTGTAAATTACATTTAACAATCCATGACTTACGACAGGTTACAACAATGGTTTTATAAGACAATCCTAGCTGTCCCTAGGGAATTTAAAAGATACCTGTGGGATCAAATCAACTGGGAAAGCCGTTTTATAATCATTACCGGAGCAAGGGGGGTTGGTAAAACGACCATGATTTTGCAATATATCAAGGAACAACTACCCATTAATGAACAAACCTTATACGTGAGAATGGATGATCTTTATTTTAACCGATACTCATTGGTTGAATTTGCTGAAGAGTTTGCCTCTTATAACGGGAAGTATCTGTTTCTTGATGAAATTCACAAGTATCCGGGATGGTCCAGGGAAGTAAAGATCATTTATGATCAGTTTCCTGAATTAAAATTGGTTTTGACAGGCTCTTCAACGACTGAAATATCAAAAGGAGAAGGAGATCTGAGCCGCAGGGCACTGTTTTATCATCTGCCGGGATTATCATTCAGGGAATACATGGAATTTGAAAACATATTAAAACATAATCCGGTAACCCTGGATGACCTGATCCATCATTCAATAGAAATGACCCTGGATATTACTGAAAAGATTCACCCCCTTCCCCTTTTTAATGACTATTTAAAGACGGGTTATTACCCTTTTTACAAAGAAGATCCGGAAGGTTTTCACAAACGGCTTAATCAAATCATTAATACAACCCTTGATACGGATATTCCGGCTTCTCTTTTACTGGATTATCGTGCCATCTTCAACATGAGAAAGTTGCTGGGCCTGATCACTGAAATGGTCCCCTTCAAACCCAATATTACAAAGCTAAGCCAGCAAATAGGCCTGTCACGTGAAAGCCTCATCAAATATTTGCATTATTTGAAAAAAGCTGACCTGATTGAATTGCTTTTCAGTTCAAGAAAAGGCGTTAGCCGCCTGAACAAACCGGAAAAAATCTATTTAAACAATACCAATATCATTTTTGCCTTACATCCAACCCATCCCAATATTGGCAATTTGCGGGAAACCTTCTTCATCAACCAGCTTTTTGTAAACCACCATGTTTCTTATCCTGAAAAAGGGGATTTTTGGGTAGACAATACATATCTCTTTGAGGTTGGTGGTAAAAGCAAGACCGGGGATCAGATCGTCCATACAGATAATGCCTGGATTGCAGCAGACGACATAGAAATCTCTGCAGGCAGAAAAATTCCCCTTTGGCTGTTTGGGTTTCTGTATTAAAGTATGTGGTAAGTTTGAAGAGTCATTCCAGATTCAGAAACATCTGCACCAGGGCGTCGCGGATGGGATGGTCGGCTTCGGTCATGTCGTAGCGCAGCAGGTTTTCCACCGGCACCC
>CAJXLK010000058.1 GCA_913055635.1 uncultured Bacteroidota bacterium | reverse complement strand
CCTACACAACAAGGACATGATTATTCATGCAGGTTCCATACGGCCAACATGTTAAATAAAAGATAATCGTATGAAACAGCAGATTCATACCTTTTTCAAATATAACTTGAGTTTAGTGGCCTTTGGGTTTATTTTAACCTTTTTTTCCGGTTTTGGCCAGACTTTTTTGTTGTCGCTTTATGTACCTTCTATTGAGCAACTGTTGGGCATCAGCAATGCAGAGTTTGGCAGTGTTTATGCCATAGCCACTGTAGGGAGTGCTTTTACCTTGCCCTGGATCGGGGGGTATTTTGATAAGATGAAGACCCAACGCTACAGTTTGATGGTTATAGTAGGGTTGTTCACGGCCTTGCTGGTGCTTTCCTTTTCCTATCATGTAGTGTTGGTGGTCATTGGATTTTATGGTTTGCGGCTGTTTGGGCAGGGGTTGATGACCCACACATCTGTTTCGAGCATGGCCCGGTATTTTGGCAGGGATCGGGGTAAAGCCATTGGTGCGGCAAGTCTGGGGCATCCTACCGGCGAGGCGGTACTGCCCATTTTGATTACTCTTTTAATAGGGGCTGTTGGCTGGCGAAGCACCTTGCAGGTTTCGGCCCTGACCTGTGTGGTTTTGGTGGCCCCGCTGGCCCTTATCCTGCTGAGGCGGTCAACGACACGGATACGGGCCTACCGGATCCGTAATAACGAGGAATCGGATCAAGGAGGAACCATCGCGATTCTGAAGGTGATCGGCCAGCGAAAATTTTGGGTCATCACCCCGGTGATCTTTATGGTAGGTTTTACCAATACGGCCATTTTCTTTTTTCAGCTTAAGCTTGGAGAGGCCAAAGGGTGGAGCCCGGAGTGGGTGGCCGCTTCCCTGTCTGCATTCGCCATTGCCGGTGCCACAGGGATGACCGGTGTCGGCTCATTGGTCGACCGCTTCACGGCCAGAAGGCTTTTCCCGTTTCATATGTTCCCCTACCTGCTAGGAGTGCTGGCCTTGGTTTTGTTTGATCACCGGTTGGTTTATCCCGTTGCCCTAACCCTGATTGGCCTGGGCCATGGTGCGGGGCGAACCATTAAAGATGCCATGTTGGCTGAAATATACGGAAGCGATATCATCGGGCAGATTCGCAGCATTTTCACCACAGTTATGGTCATCAGTACCGCCCTTGGACCGGTGGTCTTTGGTATCCTGCTGGATTTGGAGGTGGCCTATGGCCTGATTTTTACCGGGGTTTTAATCGCCACCACTTTGGCCACCGCCAATGGATTCAGACCTATCAAGGCTCAGCACCACGGTCAGGAAGCTGCTGAGAATTGGGATTCATCAAATACAAAGTAGATATGAAACAAATTTGATTTGAGTGGATCGGTCTTGGTCCGCTTGATTGTGAAAAAAAATGAGCCTGGGGCTTCTCCAAAAAAAGCCGGATCCTGTTAAACTGTCAGGATCCGGCTGAATAGGGGCGTTAAGAAGATATCTTTCTATCCTTTACTTACTTTTTGACCTGATAAACATAGACGTAATCGCCGCCGGGGTATAAACCCTGGAATTCGAGTTTTTCACCTTTAGCCACCTCATTGTACAGGGTTTTGATGTCATTGACATCGGTTATTTTCCGGCCATTGATGGAAATGACAATGAAACCTTCCCTGATACCTGATTTACTAAGTTTGCCTTCATTCAGGTTCACCACCTGTACGCCATGAGAGATGCCGGTGCGTTCTTTGGTCTCCTGATCGATGGGCTTAAACTTGGCGCCCAGTTCCTCGAGGGCTTGCTGGCCTGTTATTATTTTGGTGCTGCCCTGGCGGTTGCGCAGGGTCACGTCAAGTTCCTGCTTTTCTCCATCGCGGATGATCGTGACGGTTACTTCATCGCCGGGACTGTAGCTGTTGATGGTGGTTTGCAATTGGGCCACATCATTGATCCGGGTTCCATCGACGCTGATCACCACATCACCGGGTTGGATGCCGGCGCGATCGGCAGCACCCTCTCGTTTGACCCCGGCAATAAAGGCCCCATCCAGGGTTTCCAGATCCCGTTCTTTGGCCAATTCTTCGTTGATGTTGCGGATTTGTACTCCTAAAACGGCCCGTTGCACTTCACCATACTTGATCAGGTCTTTGACTACTTTTTGGGCAATTTCAGAAGGAATGGCGAATGAATAGCCGGAATAAGAACCAGTTGGGGAAGCAATGGCGGCATTGATGCCCACGAGCTCCCCTTCGGTGTTTACCAGGGCACCGCCACTGTTGCCTTTATTGACGGCGGCATCGGTTTGAATGAACGATTCAATGGCCAGCTTATTTTCACCGGAACGCTGGCGGAGAATTCCAATATTGCGGCCTTTGGCACTGACAATGCCGGCGGTTACCGTCGTGCCAATGTTGAATGGATTGCCTACGGCCAAAACCCATTCCCCAAGTTTCATGTCCTGCGAATTGCCAAATTTGAGGTGGGGCAACTCCTCGCCGTCAATCTTAAGCAATGCCAGATCAGTGGGAGGATCAGTGCCTACGACTTTGGCCTCATAGCTTTTGTCACTGTGCAGGGTGACCGATACATCGTCCGAATTTTCCACGACGTGGTTGTTGGTTACGATATACCCGTCGGCCGAGATGATCACCCCCGAACCGAAACCTTCAACTTTGCGCTTGCGTTGACGGGGCATGCGCTCGTCAAAGAAAAACCGGTATAAAGGATTCTGATACTGCCTCTCCCGGGTGAATTGCGTTTTAACGTGTACCACGGCCGGAACACTGTTCTCCGCTGCCAGGGTGAAATTGAAGTTTTCTGCCTTAAAATCAGCCGGCAGATTGGCATAGTGCAACCCGTTGGTATCGGTCTCACTGATTCGCTCTGCCGAACTAAAGCGGTGGGTCTCGGCCTTATTGTGATCGCTGATTCCTGAATAAACCATTACGGTCAGTAATGCTGCCACGATTGCTATAACCGCTGTGCTTACATATCTTTTCATTTTCATAATGAATCGTTTTTTGATTTAATCCTAAACATCTGTTTGTCACAAATATATTCAAATCTTATGCCTACAATTTTTTTAAGGCGGACTTTAACATAAATTAACAGGCCTGGTTCCCTTTTATTTATTGAATGACAGGTTAAAATAAGGGTTGTAAGCATCGGTCAGACCTTACTGGAAGGGTAACTGACAAATCTTCCTATGGCATTACATCATTTGCCCTTTTGTTGTTTTGCAGGATGGATGAACCCCTACACCTTTTATGGATGCAATTTCCTCTGACCTGTAATAATTTATAATGATTATGGATTATTCTGACTAAAAAATACCTAGCTTTATATAGACATAGCAATGGCATTCATTTTAATCTATAGTCAACTTAACATCAGGTATTTATGCATTTTCTTTTTGCCTTACGCAATCTCAAAAAGCGACCTTTTCTCAATTTGATTAAGATCGTTGGATTAAGTCTGTCTTTGAGCGGTGTGCTGCTCATTGGCCTGTATTTGGACAATGAGCTCAGCTATGACCGGTTTCATGAGAAGTCAGACCGCATTTATCGTCTCACCCTTTCCAATCGGATTTCGGGTCAACATTTTGCCCGTCTGTATCGGCCTGCCTATATTCCTGCATTCGCCCAGGATGCTTCAGCCGTCAGCAATTATGTGCGGTTGGTACCGGTGCGGGGTGGGGTATTGAAGCATCAGGACAAGTTCATAGACATTGAGCAGGGCTTTCAATGTGACAGCACTTTTTTTGAGGTCTTTGATGCGGAATTGCCAACAGGCACCTCTTCCACTATATTGGATGAACCCGGGTCAATGGTTGTTAGCAGAAGTTTTGCCGAAAGGGTTTTTGGGGAAGAAAACCCCATCGGCCAGACTTTCATATTGCCCCAGGGCCAACACTATCATAAAGAGGCGCATTTTACGGTAAAGGCTGTGATGAACGATTTCCCTCAAAACAGCCATTTCCACCCCGAATTTATTGTTTCCCCGGTTCATAACCATGCCTTCAACCACTGGGCCTGGACTTACCTTTTGCTGGCAGACCAGGCCGCACCGACAGATGTAAAAGCAGATTTTAAAAGATTTTTTGCATCTGCCGCCAACGAAGAAGCCATTGAAAAGATGGGGGTCTGTTTACAAAATATTTTAGCGATCCATCTGCATTCTCATAAATTGAGGGAGATCGAACAAAACAGCAATGTCTCGCTCATTTATGCTTTTTTTCTGGCTGGTCTGGTGCTATTGCTGATTGCCCTGATCAACTATGCCAATCTCAATATGGGAATGGCCGGCTTTAGCGAACGGTATCTTTTTATAAGCAAGACCTTTGGGGCTTCCGTGAGGATGAATCTGAAATACTTTTTCACAGAAGGCCTTCTGATCCTTTTAGCTTCCCTGATCATGGGGGTGCTTATCATAGCACTTGCCCATCATGCCATTGCCGGATATTTCGGTTTGGAGCTTTTTCAGGGGAATATCACATGGGTTGTGGCCATTGTGGCAACATTCTGCATTTTAGTAACATTGGCCGGTGTATTGCCGGTGATTAAATATGTTTTCCGCTACAGAAGGTCGTATGCCGGGGCACACTATAGCGCCCCGATAACCAAAGGATTAAGTAAGCCTTTGATGGTGGTTCAATATACCATTTCCATCGGCCTGATCATTGCTGTTTTTGTCATTCACAAACAAACCAGCTATGCCCTGGAGAAGAGCATGGGGAAGCAGGCCCCTCATATGATATGCATGGAGAATATACACCTTCATGCTCAGAAGCGATTCGAAGTATTTAAGCAAGAGTTGCTGGAACACCCCTCTGTTGAATCCGTTTCTGCCATGATGGAAGATCCCGGGGGTGAGATCAACGATAAAATGCCCTTTGAGATGGAAGGCTATCAAAAGGATCCTGAGGATAAGCTATCGCAATGGATTACTGTGCTGCCCTGCGATTATTCCTTTGCAAAGGCTTTTGATTTGGATTTTTTGGCCGGCAGCAATTTTTCCAACCACAACAACGATCGTGAGGGTTCAGGGGAGTATATCATCAATACATCGGCCATGCACAAGTTGAATTATACCGAGCCTTCTGATGTGATTGGGAAAAGGTTTAACCTGAAATTTCCTCATGGCAACATAAAAATCCCCCGGGGTAAGATCATCGGGGTGGTAGAGGACTTTCATTTTTCCAGTTTGAAAAAGAAGGTTCAGCCTATGGTCCTGTTCAAGCGTGAGGCGTTGTGGCTGATGAATTATATCATTGCTTTTCGGCCCCACAGCAGACAGCAGGCTTTGGCGGCAGTTGAACAGGTCTGGAATGAAATATATCCCTCATACCCCTTGCAATATCAATACGTGAGTGGCATGTACAGGAATGTTTATCAGAATGAGATTGTCCAGGGGCGTTTGCTTTCAGTGTTTACCTTTATGGCTCTTTTTATTTGTTCGATGGGGCTTTTGGGTATGTCTCTGTTAATAACCCGGCGAAGGGCAAAAGAAATCGGCATCCGCAAGGTTAATGGTGGACGAAGCCGGCAAATTCTGGCCATGCTTAACTGGTATTTGATCAAATGGATTGTGATTTCTTTGGTCCTGGCCATTCCGCTGGCCTCCTGGATCATGAGGGGCTGGCTTGAAAATTTTGCTTACCACATCAGCCTGGATTGGTGGATTTATGTTTTGGCCGGTGGTATAGCGGTTTTTGTGTCTCTATTGACCGTTTCAGTCAACTCCTGGAAAGCGGCCACGCGCAACCCGGTGGAGGTATTGCGCGAGGAGTAGACCTTTTGAGGGGTGCTTAGCATTTCCTGGAAATGCGGTCTTCATGCAATCAGCATGCCGGTTGCAACAGCCATTAGCCTCGGCAGAGCCAGTAACTCCTGTATGTTGAGGGCTGAATGATGTCAACATGCCCTTTGCTACCGCCAGCAGTTTTGGCAGAACCAGTAACTTACGTATATTGAGGGCTTAATAATGCTTAATATGTTTTTTCCTTCCACCGGCAGCTTTGGGGGAGCATCATCCTATTCTCCTTATAATAGAATATTTTAGAACATTCGTTTCACGAAGAAATGCCTTTTCCCGAGCGCCATACCGGGCAATGAGGTTTCCTGAAAATGTCGGCTCCCTGTAATGGCTTCAATTTGCTCCAATCCTGACTATTTAGCCCAGCATGGCATGAGCCCGGGCTATTTTATCGGGTATACGCATATTCTGGGGGCAAACCTGCATGCAGCTTTCACAGCCTATGCATGAGTTGCCTTTGGTGGGAAGCCCCGCGTAGAGTTTCCTTGCTTTATTCCAATCGTTGTCGTCCATGGCATATCTTTCGAAGCGCAGGATGTCAGAGATGGGGATCTGCCGGGGGCACTGGATCTGGCATTTTCCGCACATGCGGCACGCCGTTCGGTTGGCCTCGCGGGTCATCTTCCGCAGGGCTTGCCAATCTTTGTCGCGCAGCTTTTTTCCGGCGCCCGAATAGGTGTCTGTAAATTCCTCCATATTTCTGACCCGAATAACAGCCGCATCGAGCAAAGTCTCGGTGGTTAGCCACCGGGCCATGGCATGATAGGGGGAGACGCCGTCGGGTAACTTATCCATGAACTCTTCATCCCGGCTCATCCGGCCAATGCCCCTGGCCGTTTTCATGGCAATGGTGCCAAAATTCTTTTTCCGGGCCATCTCGATGAATTCATCCATTTCAGGATCGCCCGGGTAGGAATACATAAACTGGGCATGTTCGTATAGCCCGTCTTCCATCACCGCCTTGAGCACCCTGGCGTCACTCTCCCCGTTTTCTACCCTTGAACTGCCCCGGTAACTGTGCTGGGAAAGACACAGATGCCTGACCAGCCCCTCCCTTTTCAGCCGCTCAAAAGCCCGGATAAAGCCGCGCTCTTTTTTGACCTCCTCGGCATTGTGATAACCATAGTGCAGCTGCATGTCATCAAAATAGCCCAGACCGCTTCTTTTTACCGCTTCTTTGACGTAGCGGTAATGTTCCTGTTCGTCAAAATGGCCGGTATAATGATCCCCTGAAACCCGGTCCACTGTAACCTGACAGTAATGGGCTTCCCTGTTCTTCTTAATGATATCAGGGGCCCCGCCCCTCATCCAACGGTTGGCCTTGTGCCAGTAATTCATCCCTAGCTCAGCACCGGCTTCCACCAGGGGCGTCGACATATCCCCGGCTCCGATCATGATCGAGACTTCCCGCTGACTGTAACCAAGCTTCCTGCGGGGAAATCTTCCTATCTCCCGGATAAAATGATCCTTTAGGGTCGCTTCCGAATTCCAGTTATTCCCCATTAACCTGCCTGCTATGCCTCCTATTGCAGCAGTGAAGGATAACTTTAAAAAATTTCTTCTCTCCAGCGAATTTTTTTCCATGGCAATGGGCTTTAAAGGTATGATTGGTTGGGTCTTTTCAAACAAGGTGAAAGCTCCAGGGTTTGACCGACAGCTTTTGTTGCACTAGGATATGCCAGCAATGGAATTTTATTTTTAAAGATAGGGAAAATATCCTTTATTTTCCATCCCTACAACGACCTTTTTGCTTGATGGTTATAAGACATCCACAGGCAGGGTCTTATAAACAAAGACCTGCAAAACAAAGACCTGTATAAACCGGCGTGAAAAGGCTATGTATAAAGCATGTGGCCTCCAGGGTGAAGGGGGGCATTGCTTAATTGTTCTTTGATAATTGGCCTACAAGTTTAATGGTCAACCATGTTGTAGAATATTCAAGATATTTGATTTTCAATTTGTAAATTCAGTTAAATATTATTTAATTTGGAAAGTAATACTTATTTATTCACTACGGCAATCCTGCTGCTCATGCTTAGAATGGGGGAAAGAATCAGAAAAAGACGTGAATACCTTGATATTTACACCAGTGATCTGGCCACTTCCATTGGCGTTTCCTCCAGTTTTATTTCTCAAATAGAGCGGGACAAAGCATCACCTTCCATCCTGACCCTAAAAAAAATTGCCGATGTTTTACAAACTACTGTAGGTGAATTGATTGGTGAATACGAAACCTTGTTTGCCAATCCCTTATTGAAAGCGCACGAACGCAAATTTGTGAGAAAGAACGAGCAGGGCACCCGTTTATATTTATTATCTCACCATGATCCCAAAAAAGGAATGGAAACATTCCTCATTCATTTTACTGAAAATTCTGATTCAACCCATATCATGACCAGCATTCATCCCAGACAGGAATTTTGTTATGTATTGAAAGGTACTTTTTCTGTTATATTGAATACCAAAGAATATACGTTAGAACAAGGGGATGGTTTCTATTTTCACTCGTCTTATTATCATTTTTTTACTAGTGCCGGCGGGGAAGACGCTCAACTTTTGTGGGTAGTGAATCATAACAGCTCGTAAATGAATCATCCTTAATTCAAAGCAAAAATAAGGAGGCTTGTATTGTTCATTTTTGTAGAACCTAAAATATGATACCTATGAATGAAAAAGACCAGGCAACAAAGCCAGATAAATATGAGGATTTTAAGGATTCGGTCAATGCAACACTGAATCGCTTAAAGTATTCGGATTCAACCCTTTCCATCATTAAAGATGAAAATCTTTTGCCAAAGGGGTTGCTTTATCGATTGCATCGGAATTATACCCGTTATTCAGGCATTACCAGGAATAAGGACCTCATTTTTGAAGCCAAAAGGCAGTATTCGGGTTTAAAGGGTTTCCGGGAAATTGTTTCCATACTCAAGGATCATGGAATTGATATTGGCTATCTTGAGGAAAGGGAACTCTTCATCAAGATCTATCGTTTCATGGCCACCCGCCACGTATTGAATTCCATTGACTGGGATGATTATGAAAATGATTCACTTTTTCAATTGGTTTTTCCACAACCGGGTATGATCAGGGAAGAAACGGTAGCAGCTTATAAGAATGCTAAAACCGAGGAAGACAGACAGCAACTGGTAAACGATTACATTCGGGCCAACACCAATCCCCACGATGGGAAGCAACAGCTGAACAAACCCTGGTACGAAGATGAAAACGGGGATCTGAACATTCTAGAAGGCAGCCAGCACAAATATCCCCAGTGTCAGCTGTTATTTGACCGGTCCACCCAGAGTTGCTTTGCTTTTTGCACCTATTGTTTCCGGCATGCCCAGGTAAGAGGTGATGAGGATATGTTTTCCCAGTCGGAGATCACCCCTGTGCTTGAATATTTAAAGCAACACAAAGAGGTTACAGATATCCTGATTACAGGCGGTGATGGTGGTCTTATGCCCTACAAAAGATTGCATGAATACCTCATGCCCATTGTAGCGGATGAGGAGCTTTCCCATATCAGGACCATCCGGATTGGTTCCAGGGCTTTAACCTATTACCCGCATATGATCTTGAGTGAAGATTACAATAAATACCTGGAACTGTTTCAGCACTTAATTGATAATGGCGTTCAGGTGGCCTGGATGGCCCATTTTTCAACACCGCGGGAAATCTTAAACCTCCCGGCCATAGCTGCGACAAGAAGATTGAAGGCTTACGGGGTAACGCTCAAAAGTCAGAGCCCCATCATGAACCACATCAGCTTGTTTAAAGATGACCAGGGAAATGTTGATGTAGACCGCTCGGCACAAAACTGGATAGATCTGGCCAATATATTTGCCATGCTGGGCATTGGCTTTCACTCGATGTATCTGGCGCGTCCCACCGGCGAACACCACTACTTTACAGTTCCCGTGGCCGAAATTGACAAGGTATTCAGCAAGATTTATCGCTCTTTGGCCTCCATCAATCGGCCCTCCCGTTATATTACCCAAACTTCTTCGGCGGGAAAAATATCCATACTTGGAACGACGGAAGTCAAGGGCGAAAAGGCATTTGTCCTTAAATTCAATGAAGCAAGGAATATGGAGTGGATGGACCGGGTTTTCCTGGCCAAATATGATGAGACGGAGAATACGGTTGAAAACCTGGAGCCCTTTGAGGGCGAAAAGCATTTCTTCGAGGATGAGTTGAAGGAAATTGAGCAGGAGAAAGAAGATACCCTTTCCCGTAAAATGAAGGAAAATCATATAAATCGATAACCATGATCAATAAACTGGTACCATCCCTTTCTGAGGCTGTTAAAGATGTCAAGGACGGATCGGTTGTCATGCTCAGTGGCTTTGGTCAGGCGGGCAGTCCGATTGAGCTCATTCATGCATTGATAGATCAGGGCGCCAGCGATCTTACAGTAGTTAGCAACAACACGGGCAGCGGGCATGTGGGGTTAGCTTCCCTGATTGAACATCGACGGGTAAAGAAGATGATCTGTTCGTTTCCCCGGACCACCCATTCAACGGTTTTCCCCGAGCTCTATTCCAATGGTGAAATCGAGCTGGAGCTGGTTCCCCAGGGTACCCTGGCCGAGCGAATAAGGGCAGGCGGGGCAGGCATCCCGGCTTTTTATACCCCTGCCTCTGTGGATACGCCCCTGGAGGAAGGCAAAGAGAGACGCACATTCAATGGCCGGTCCTACGTGCTGGAATATGGCATCGAAGCTGACTTCTCTTTTGTCAAATGTGAGGGGGCGGATCGTTACGGGAACCTGGTGTATAACAAAACCGCCCGCAACTTTGGACCCATCATGTGCACGGCAGCAGAAAACACCGTTGTTCAAACCAAAAAGATGGTCGACCTGGGCGATCTGGATCCCGAAGCGGTTGTTACCCCGGGTATTTTTGTGAATCGAATCGTCGAGATCAACCAACCCCTTGATGAATCCCAACTTATTGCTGAAAATTGGAGGTATCCATGGCACTAGAAAATAATAAACAAGAATGGACGAAAGGTGAAATGGCCCAAAATGTGGCCCTGGACATTCCTGATGGTTCCTATGTCAATCTGGGTATTGGCATGCCCGAAATGGTAGCCGATTATGTACCCGAAGGACGGGAAGTGATTTACCATACCGAGAACGGGTTATTGGGCATGGGGCCTGAACCTGAACAAGGCAAAGAAGACCCGGAACTGATCAATGCCGGGAAAAAATATGTAACGGCCATCACAGGGGCCTGTTACTTTCATCATGCTGACAGCTTTACGATGATCCGTGGGAAGCACATCGATTTTTGTGTCTTGGGGGCTTACCAGGTTTCTGAGCAAGGGGATCTGGCCAACTGGACCCTGGGCAAACCTGGAGCTGTACCGGCTGTTGGAGGCGCCATGGATTTGGTGGCCGGGGTGAAAAATATTTTTGTCATCACCAGGCACACCACCAAGCAAGGCAAACCCAAAATTGTGAGGGACTGTCAGCTGCCGCTTACCGGCAAGGGGGTGGTCAAACGTATTTATACCGACCTGGCCATCCTGGATGTTACACAGCAGGGTCTGATGGTCAAAGAGATGGCCCCGGGGATCAGTTTTGAAGCCTTACAGAACAAGACCGATGCCCAGTTGAAAATGCCTTAATGCTTTAACCTTATCCCATCCCAAAAATTTCCCTTTGATTATGAGTGAGCGATATCATTCCCAACACAAAAGTGAAGCATTGTATGAAGAAGCCCGCCAGCTGATACCCGGGGGTGTAAGCCGAAACACCGTGTTTCACAGGCCTTATCCCCATTATGTGAAGCATGCCAATGGGGCTTATGTGACGGATATAGAGGGAACAGAGCGAATTGATTTTGCCAACAACATGGCTTCCCTGATCCATGGGCATGCCTTTCCGCCAATCGTCGAGGGTGTGACCGATCAAATCAAAAAAGGAACGGCTTTCACCATTGCCACGGAGGCGGAGTTGGATTTTGCCCGGTTGCTTTGCAACAGGGCTCCGGGATTTGAAAAAATCCGCTTTGTCAATTCGGGCACCGAGGCGGTGATGGCTATGATTAAGGCTTCCCGGGCCTTTACGGGCCGGCCCAAGATTGCCAAGGCCGAAGGGGCCTATCACGGCACCTATGATTTTGCCGAAGTCAGCCAAAAGGCCAAACCGGAAAACTGGGGCGATATCGATCAGCCCCGCAGTGTGCCCGTTGCAGCCGGTACCCCCCAACATGTGTTGGACGATGTCATTGTCTTCCCTTATAACGACATCGAAAGAACCCTGGCCTTGCTCAACCAGCATGCCGATGAAATTGCCTGTGTCCTGATCGATCCTGTTCCCCACCGGGTAGGCCTGGTCCAGGGTAACGATGAATTTATTGAGGCCCTCTACAAATGGACCCGTGAGAATGGTGCCCTTCTTGCTTTCGATGAGGTGGTGACCTTCCGTATAAACTATTCCGGGGCCCAGGAAAGGTATTCTGTAAAACCTGATCTGACTGCTTTGGGAAAAATAATTGGCGGCGGGTTCCCCGTAGGCGCCTTTACCGGGCGATCGGATGTAATGAAAATACTGGATCCCGCAGAGAAGAACTGGTTGTTTCCCCATTCAGGTACCTTTTCAGCTAATCCCGTATCCATGGTGGCCGGACGGATCGCCCTGGAACATTTTGACCGGGATTCGGTCAAGCAAATCAATGCTTTAACCCAAACAGCCATTGATCAAATCAACGAAGCCATTCAAACCGCTGACGTACCGGTTTCTATAACCGGTGCGGGTTCCATGTTCCGCCTCCACCTGAGGGAAACCCCACCCACAACCTTCAGAGAGGCCTATCAGGACAAGGAAACCGGAGAGTTGATCAAAAGGATGCTCGATTACCTGTTTTATGAAGAAAACCTGATCATGATCAATACCATGGCCTGTATGTTTTCAACGGTGATGGCGCAAAAAGAAGTGGATGTCTTATCCAGTGCCATGCTGAATATGTTCAGGCAATTCAAACCGGAGATCGAACGGGTTCAACCTACAAGTAAGTGATGAAAAAGTCAGCCGGGTCGGTCGTATCAAATAGCCCGGCCTTTGGTTCAACCTACAAGTAAGTGATGAAAAAGTGAATTCATCAGCCAGGGGCTGGAATTATTGCCGTCAGGGTTGATCTTGAGTCCATGTTATAAGATGTAAACTTTACAATATTTATTCCCGCTGAAAAAGGGTCATTCTGTGAGCGAAAATCGCTCATTGAGCACAAATCAAAAACTTTTAATGCGATTCATATGAAAGATGTATTTATATGTGATGCCATCAGAACCCCGGTAGGCAAATATGGCCGGGCCTTATCACCTGTCAGAACCGATGATCTGGCCGCATTGGTTCTGGAAAATATTTTGGACCGGAATCCTGATTTGGACCGGGATAAGATAGATGATGTATTCATGGGCTGTTCGAACCAGGCCGGTGAAGACAACCGGAACGTAGCCCGTATGTCTTTGTTGCTGGCCGGCTATGGTGAGCATATTCCGGGAATGACGATCAACAGGCTTTGCGGATCGGGGATGGATTCAGTTGGAACGGCTGCCCGGGCCATCAAGACAGGGGAAGCTGACCTGATCATTGCAGGCGGTGTGGAGAGCATGTCGCGGGCTCCATTTGTTATGGGCAAAGCCACAAAGGGGTTTGACCGCAAGCATGCCCTGGAGGATACGACCATTGGCTGGCGGTTTGTCAATCCAAAGATTCACAAGCAATTTGGTACGGAATCGATGATTGAGACAGCCGAGAACATAGCTGCCGAATATCACGTTAGTCGGGAAGACCAGGACAAATTTGCCCTGGCCAGCCAGGAAAAGGTTCGAAAAGCTCAGGATTCCGGACTTATGGGAGAGGAAATCATGCCTGTTACGATTCCCCAGCGCAAAGGCGATCCGATCGTAGTCGAGCAGGATGAGCATCCGAGAAGGAACACTTCGCTTGAAAAACTGGCTGCCCTCAAACCGGTAACCCACCCTGAAGGGACTGTAACAGCAGGCAATGCCTCCGGAGTCAATGATGGGGCGGCCGCATTGATTGTAGCCTCGGAAGAAGCGGTCAAAAAACACGGACTGACCCCCCTGGTTAAAATACAGGGGATGTCCACCGCAGGTGTTCCGCCAAGAATTATGGGGATGGGACCGGTTCCGGCAACCCAAAAACTGATGAAATTGCTGGATATGGGTTTGGATCAAGTGGATCTTATTGAGCTGAACGAGGCTTTCGCTTCTCAATCTCTGGCTTGTATGCGCGAGCTGGGTATGGAGGATGATGATCCTCGGGTCAATCCCCAGGGAGGAGCCATTGCCCTGGGCCATCCCCTGGGCATGAGCGGGGCCCGTATTGTGACAACAGCCGTTCATCAGCTTCAACGCGGAAATATGAACCAGGCCCTGTGCGCTATGTGTATTGGCGTTGGACAGGGCATCGCCATGGGCCTGGAGAAAGTCTAGCACCGTGTGATGGATGGAAGGGATGAAGAATTCAAATGAATTACAACAGGCCGCCGGATGATTGCTGCGGGAGAGCTCATGGCCTTTCCCACTGAAACGGTTTATGGGTTGGTTGCCAATGCTTTTGATCCGGTGGCCGTGCGGATACCAGCCAATCCACTGGCCCGTGAACTTATCCGCCAGGCCCAAACACCCATTGCTGACCCCAGTGCCAATAAGTTTGGCAGGATAAGTCCAACGGAAGCCCGGCATGTAAAAAACAGTTCCCGGATGTTTACACCATCGATGGCGGAAAAACAAAGGTTGGTATAGAATCTGCCGTCATCACCCTTCATGACGACGGGTTCGAAGTCTTATGACCGGGTATGATCGCCGAAGCCAGCCTGGGTGCGGTCGTGAACCCTTCCGGCATTGATTACATCGTGGCCGACCCCCTCTCTGAAGAAGGTATAAGGGCTAGCCATTATGAACCGCTTGAAGAAAGCCTCTTATTGAACAGTTGATTTTCCCTGCCCGGAACGTCTGACAGATTTTCCGAATGCCCGATTGGACATTTTCCCCTCCGGCCCGATTTGATCATCTGGCAGGTGACCTATTCATTGAACAACAGGGCTTGAGTGTTTGTACCTGTAAGGTATCATTTACATTTTTCATCTCCCTGACAAACTTCCTCTTTTGGATCTTGAGGCGGATGATGAGAAAGATTCAATCAGGGCGGAGTTAAACCTGTCTTTGCCTCCAGCATCAAAAGGTTGGAAAAGTGTTCGCAGTTACTTGTGTGTAGAAAATGATCTATCGTATGCTCAATTCAAAAGGTTTATTTGTAAAAACATCCATAACATCCCTCCTGATGGTGTTTGTTTCTGTTTCTGTTGCTATGGCGGGTGAAGGAAATACCAGACGCGATTCCAGCATCAATAATGTCTCCAACGGCCGTTTGGCTGTGTTCCTGGATCTTCAGTGGGGTATGGACCGCGATTATATCCGTCAGCAGATCCCGGTGGTCGATTATGTAAGGGACAAGGAGCTGGCCGATGTACATATTATCATATCCAGGCACCGTGCGGGACAGGCGGGTACCAACTATGATATATCGCTCATTGGAAGGGGCGGCTTCAGAAAGATGGACAACACCCTGAGGTACTGGTCGCCGGCTTCACAAACCGATCATGAAACCAGGCAGGGGTATACCAAGATGATAAAGATTGGTCTGGCTCCCTATATCGCCAGTATTGAAAACATGTCCGGTAAGATCTCTTTGGAATATAATGTGGATAGCGCCTCGGGAACTGAACAGACCATAACACGGGAGCAGGATCCCTGGAAGAGTTGGGTGTTTGAGATTTACGGAGGGGGCTATTTTGATTCGGAGCAAACCCGCAATTCAACCCATATCCGCTATGGCTTTTATGCCGACAAGGTCACCAAAGACTGGAAAATACGGGCCCGGCCTTATTTTAACTACAATGAGGACAATTACGTGGTAGATGATAGTACGATTACCAACATCAGGCATCGCGACGGGTTTCACGGATACCTGATTAAAAGCCTGACCGACCACTGGTCGACCGGTGTCTTTACTGAGATGTTGTCCAGTACCTATCACAACATGGATTTTCAGGTGGAAGTGTCACCGGCCATTGAATACAGCCTTTTTCCCTATGAAGAGGCTACCAGGAGAGCCATCACAGTTGCCTACAAACTGGACTATTCCTATAACGACTATGAGCAGAAAACCATATATGGGCAAAGGAACGAGGTTTTGTGGGGCCATTCACTGGTTTTGGCAGCAGATTTTCGTCAGACATGGGGTACGATCAGGGCAGGGATAACGGGTTCCCAGCATTTCCATGACCTGAGCTCCAACCGTGCTGAACTGTTTACCAGGATGGATGTCAGGATCTTCAAAGGGCTGTCGTTAACCCTTCGTGGCGATCTTGATTTCATCAATGACCTGGTGGCCATACCCATGGAAGACATGAGCACCGAAGAGATACTGCTGGAAAAGCGCAGGCGTTCAACGGATTACAAGTTCGATGGCCACATTGGCTTCACCTACACCTTTGGTTCAGAACTTTCTAAAGCCTACAATCCAAGGTTGTAGGGAACCCATCTCAACCCAGCATGGCATGGGCCCTTGCGATTTTCTCGGGTATGCGCATCTCCAAGGGGCAGGTCTGCATGCAGCTTTCGCATCCAATGCACGAGTTGCCTTTGGTGGGAAGTGAAGCATATAGCCTTCGTGCCTTGTTCCAGTCGTTGTCGTCGATGGCATACCTCTCGAAGCGCAGGATGTCGGAGATGGGTATCTGCCGGGGGCACTGGAGCTGACATTTGCCGCACATGCGGCAGGCCGTTCGGTTGGCCTCGCGGGTCATCATCCGCAATGCCTGCAGATCCTTTTCCCGCAGTTTTTTCCCGGCCCCGGAATAGGTTTCGGTGAACTCATCCATATTGCGCACGCGAATCACCGCAGCATCAAACAACGTCTCTGTAGTTAGCCAACGCACCATGGCATTATGCGGGGCAACCCCTTCCGGCAACCTGTTCATGAATTCTTCATCCTGCCTCATACGTCCGATGCCCCTTGCCGTTTTCATGGCGATGGTGCCAAAATTTCTTTTCCGGGCAAACTTCAGAAAATCATCCATTTCGGGATCGCCAGGATAAGAATACATAAATTGGGCATGTTCGTAAAGGCCGTCTTCCGCCACAGCCCGTAGCACACTGGTGGCGCTTTCACCGTTTTCCACCCTTGAACTGCCTGCATAGCCATGCTGGGAGAGACACAGGTGTTTGACCAGCCCCTCTTTCTTAAGGCGTTCAAAAGCCCGGACAAACCCCCTTTCATTCTTAACCTCTGCTGCATTGTGGTAACCATAGTGCAGCTGCATGTCGTCAAAATATCCCAGACCGGTTCTCCTGACAGCTTCTTTGACATACCTGTAGTGCTCCTCTTCATCAAACCGGCCGGAATAATGATCGCCCCCAACCCGGTCGACGGTGACCTGGCAGTAGTGGGCTTCCCTGTTGTTTTTGATCACCCCGGGCGCCCCGCCTCTCATCCACCGGTTGGCTTTGTGCCAGTAATTCATTCCGCTCCTGACACCTGCTTCAACCAGGGGTGTGGGCATATCACCTGCTCCAATCATGATTGAGACTTCTCTCTGGCTGTAGCCGAGTTTTCTGCGGGGAAATTTTCCTACTTCCCGGGCCACCGCATCAGCTATGGTGGGGTTGGCAGACCAGTTGCTCCCAAACATTTTGCCGGCCATTCCACCTATGGCAGCCGTTAAGGACAACTTTAAAAAATTTCTTCTTTCAAGCGAATTTTTGTTTTCCATGGCACAGGGTTTTATCGGATATATGGTCAGTTATGAAGTCAAATATGACTGAAGGTATAAAGATGCTCTGAAGGCATGAAGATGCTCTCTATTCACAAGCAGGATGAGCCTTGTAAACGGACTGCTTTTACGGGGCCCGCCTGCTGTTGTTCAAGAAATGTTCGGGTAACAGGAGATCTATTTTCTAAAGATACGTAAAATATGGGACAAATTGAATTTTGGTGGGCGTTTTTTGTTTGACAGACAGAT
>CAJXLK010000057.1 GCA_913055635.1 uncultured Bacteroidota bacterium | reverse complement strand
CCGACCCCGCTTAGCGGGGGTGAAAACCGACCCCGCTTAGCGGGGGTGAAAACCGACCCCGCTTAGCGGGGGTGAAAACCGACCCCGCTTAGCGGGGGTGAAATCAGGACCCCGCTTAGCGGGGGTTGAAATCAGGACCCCGCTTAGCGGGGGTTGAAATCAGGACCCCGCTTAGCGGGGGTGAAATCGGGACCCCGCTTAGCGGGGTTAAATCGGGACCCCGCTTAGCGGGGTCGAGCTAAGCAGGGCTGAGCCAGCAGGGTTAAACCAGGGCATGGGCTTTTCTTTGTTGCAGGCCGTTGAAGGCTTTGCGGATCTCTTCAAAGGACAACTCCTCCACTTCGAGCCGGGTCATGCCGTGGCCAATATCTTCGGGATGATGGGCATCTGAGCCCCGGATGATAGCATGTTGGTTCAGGTAGGGATACTGATCGATCATCTGTGGGATGTTGCTGTGGATCGAAATTTCCATGGCATCACAATTCAGATCGCCGGGAATAAAACCCAACTGGGCAATGATGCCATTGTGCATGCGATCGATGTGAGCCGGCACAAACAATCCCCCCATTTGATGGACCTCCTGTTCGACTTCCCCGATGCTCATATCCACGGCAGAAATGAGCAATTTCCGGGGCTGGTCAACGATCAGCTCCTGTTCATCGACCAGCACCTGATGGCCAAAGCGATCGGGTTCGTTGGGTATATCGGCCAGGCGGTCATACAGGAGGCTGTCAAAGACCTCCAATTGCCGGAGGGTTTCGAAATAAGCCAGGCAGTGGACTTCTTCCCGGGTATTGACCTCCACTCCCCCGAGCACGCGCAGGCCATGTTCGGCAGCGGCATTCTGGACCACGGGGAACTGGCGGGTGGTGTTGTGGTCGGTCACTGCAATCATATCCAACCCTTTTTCCACCGCCTTATCCACGATATGACGGGGGCTCATCTCGAGGCTGCCACAGGGGCTCAGCACAGTATGCAGGTGCAGATCGGCCTTAAACGATTTCATGGGCGCGGAAGAGTTCATAGAGTTCGCCGACCATCTCAAAAGTCTGGCGGGAGGTGCCCAGGATGGGCACGCCTTCGGCATCGCTTTGCGCCGCTGCATCCTCATCCGGGGCATGATCCTTGACCAGGATCACCGCAGCCAGATCCTTCAGCGAAGCAATGGCCATCACATTCTTATGGGTTTGCAGGGTGATCCAAACCTGACCCTCCAGGGCATTGCCCATCACATCGCTGAGCAGATCGGAAGCATATCCCCCGCTCACCTGGCGGTCCATGCCCTCGCCACCACTATAGGTGACCAGTCCGAATTGTTCTACCAAATCTGAAACTACCATTTTCTTCTATTTTATCGGTTTCCAATCAATTTATCATCGCCCCAGATCCGACGCATGATATCAAAGGATTCATCGGGGCGTTGAAGGTTCTTTTGTTCGTATTTGCGCTGTATGAAAATGCAATCCCGCAGGGTGGCCTTGTTATTAACAATGTCTTCAGCCAGTGCCGAGCAGGAAGGGGCTCCACAGACGCCACAATCCACCCCGGGCAAGGTATTCATTAAATCTTTGACCCGCCGCATTTTGTTCAGCGCCCGGGTCATGTCTTCATCAAGTTTCATGATTGAACGTGGGGCAACCGGCTTAAGGGCCAGGTTGCGGTGCAGGTAGTCGCGGTAATGGTCAATGCCACGGGCAGGTTTCACAGGGGTTTGTTCCTGCTGGCGGGCTTTGTTGCGCAGGCGCTCGACAGTCAGAAAACGGTTGGCCGGGTTGAGAATGCCCCCGGCACAACTTTCGTCGCAGGCCCGCAGTTCCAGAAAATCCACGCCACTCATCTCTTCGTTTTCCACTTTTTCCAAAAATTCCATCACATTATGAATTCCATCAATGGCCAGGCAACGTCCTTCGACCCGGTCGGCCTCGCCATGGGTCAGACTCCACAGGATGCCCTCGGGTGAGAGGGGTTGTTGCTCCGGGGAAGCAGGTGGCTGGGCACCATTTTTCTTCTGGGCTTTGAGGGTGGCATAGACCTTATTGTAGATGTAATCCATATTGACGACCCCGTCCATATAGGAATGGGTTTCGCCGACCGGCGATTTGATGGCAGCGATTTTTGCTGCACACTGGGTAACATAAAAGATCCCGATCTGATCCGGGTCGAGGCCTGAATCCTCGAGCTTTTTGCGGTAATACAGGGCGGTGATATCGAGCGGGGGTTTTTGCAGGAGGATGTGATCGACCAGGGCGGGGAATTTCACCTGAATCAGGCGTACCACGGCCGGGCAGAAAGCAGAGATCAGGGGTCGCTCCTGGTCGCTGCCCTGCATATATTCATGGGTCGATTGCTGCAGGATGCCGGCGGCATGCTCGACCTCGACCACCTCATTGAAGCCCAACTGGTGCAGGGCCTCTTTAATCAGAGACTTATCGACATCTTCAGGGAACTGGCCAAATAAAAGTTCCGGTACCAGCAATACGGAATGGCTGAAATCAAAGACCCTGCTAAAATCGTCCTGTTCCACCGTAATGGCATTGACCGGGCAGGCCCGGTAACACTCGCCACAGTCAACACAACGTTCGGCCAGCAACTTGGCCTTTCCCTGAACCACACGCAATGCCCCGGTAGGACAAACATTCATGCAATGGGCACAGCCAATGCAGATGTCTTCCTGTATTTTAAGGGCATGATGAAAGGTTTGTGCGCTCATAATTACTGGAATTTTTTAATGATGGTCAATTCCGTGCCTTCATTCACCGTAGAAGTGATCTCCAGGTCATCGGAATTGTTTTTGATGTTGGACAGGCCCATGCCGGCGCCAAAGCCCATTTCCCGGACCTCTTCGGAAGCGGTTGAATAGCCGTCTTCCATGGCCCTTTCAATGTCTTCAATGCCCGGGCCCTGGTCCTGAATTTCCAGTCGAATGGCTTGGGGCTCGATGCGGACATGGATCCAACCCTGCCAGGCATGAGCCACAATATTGACTTCCGCCTCATACATGGCGATGACAATTTTCTTGATCAGCCGCGGCTGAATGCCAAGTTGTTTGAGGATTTTCTTCAAGTGGCTGGAAGCAAAGCCAGCACTGGAAAAATCGCCGCCGGTTATTTGATAATCAAACTCCATGGGTTAAAAAATTGGTTGAATACCGGCCTGATAGAGCAATCCGGAAGTATAAAACACCGAATGCGGGGTTTGCATCAGCACCATATCATTTTCCAGGGCCACATGGACCATATCCTCGGTGACCTTCTTGTTGCGGGCAAACAGGATACAGGAGATATCGCTCATCTCTGCTGTTCTGACCGCCTGGACATTGGCCAGGCCGGTAATCAAAAGGGTCTGGTCGGTTTCCAGGGTCAGCACATCGCTCATCAGGTCGGAGGCGAAGGCCCGAACGATGGCCGGGTTCAGGTGGGCTCCACAAAGCATCTGGGCACCCGCCACCCGGGCTATTTCCTGTATGCTCATCGGCTGGGTCATGGATGGAATCGGTTGATGTTGCATGGGGGCAAATGTAAAAATAATTGTTAATATAATAACAGTGTTATTCTAATAACAAGACTATTTATACTGCCTCTAAATAAAACAAACCTGCCCGCTGGCCCGGAACGCCAAAGCCCCTTTACCCCATATCCGAAAAAGCAGACCCATCAAAAATATCCGGGCGAGCAAAGATACCTGAGGCGCCACCCCCCGAGCGGAGCTGCAACATACCAGAGGAAAGGCCTGAACCATCACGCGGGTCACCTCCTTAGCTGAACAATCAAAGGGACAGCCAGTCATCGGATTCCGAAAACCTGCCCCCCCCGGTTAGCTAAAAACAGGTTCAATCAACGGTCTATTCATATCAACGGACTACTCATTCAAAGGTTCAACCGGTATCAACATTGGCAAAAAAAGAAAAAATCCATAAATTTGAAAAGATCAAACCAAAATACCCCCTGTATGAACATCCATGAATATCAAGCCAAAGAACTACTTCGTGCCAATGGGGTGGCGGTACCCGAGGGCATCATGATCGATCAAGCCGGGCAGGCGGAGGAAGCGGCCCGCACCATTCAAAAAAAGACCCAGACATCGGCCTGGGCGGTCAAAGCACAGATCCATGCCGGCGGACGCGGCAAGGGTGGCGGGGTCAAAATCGCCCGGAACCTGCAGCAGGTCAAAGAGCACGCCGGCCATATTTTGGGTATGAACCTGGTAACCCACCAAACCAGTGAGGCCGGGAAACAGGTCAACCGACTATTGATTGAACAGGGCATCTATTACCCGGGAGAGAGTGAGCCGGCCGAGTTTTACATGGGGATTTTGCTGAACCGGGATACCGGCAGGAATGTAATCATGTATTCAACCGAAGGGGGCGTGGATATTGAAAGCGTAGCCGAACAAACCCCGCATCTGATTTTCCGCGAGGAAGTAGAGGCAGGTTTGGGCATCCAGGCTTATCAGGCCCGCCGCATCGCATTCAATTTGGGCTTGCACGGAGAGGCTTTCAAACAAATGGTGAAGTTTGTCATCAAACTCTACAATGCATACCTGGCAACCGATGCCTCGCTGATGGAGATCAACCCGCTGTTCAAAACATCAGACAACCAGATTCTGGCGGCCGATGCCAAGATCAACCTCGATGACAATGCCCTTTACCGCCACAAAGACTATGCAGCGCTTCGCGACACTTCCGAGGAAGATCCTTTTGAACAGGAAGCCAACGCCCACCACCTGAATTTCATCAAACTGGATGGCAATGTGGGCTGCATGGTCAACGGGGCGGGACTGGCTATGGCCACCATGGACATCATCAAACTTTCGGGGGGTCATCCGGCAAACTTTCTGGATGTAGGCGGATCAGCCAATCCCGAGACGGTAGAAGCCGGTTTCCGGATCATCTTGAAAGACACCAACGTAAAGGCTATCCTGATCAACATTTTTGGCGGCATTGTCCGGTGCGACCGGGTTGCCCAGGGCGTGGTCGACGCGTATAAAGCGGTGGGACAGATCGATGTGCCGGTGATTGTGCGCCTGCAGGGCACCAATGCCGAAGAAGGCAAAAAGCTCATCGACCAGTCCGGCCTCAAAGTGCAATCGGCCATATCCCTTCAGGAAGCCGCCCAAATGGTACAATCGACGATGGAATAATAAAATCGAAATTGAACCCGAAACCCCATAAAGGGGCCTTGCCAAAGACATTGGGCACATGCACCCGAACTTTGCGTTTGCCGGATACATGTGCCCAATGCCTTTAATAAAGGGGCATTCTTGCTTATCCCTGCTGGCTATTCTCGGCCTTGACTTTGCAGGTATTGATGCCAAAAGCCGAATACAGGCCACAGGTTCCCGTAATTGCGGTTAACAGGGGAACCAGGCCAACAAGTCCCCACCAGCTTTGATAAATAATGCCCACTCCTGCGATGATTACCCCCAGAACGATGCGTACAACCTGATCTGTTTTTCCTACATTTCGTTTCATAGCTTGTTTTTTGAGTAAAACAGCCACAAAAACCTTTTGTTCATCAATCCTTTACCGGCCTACGGTTAACCGGCATGCTCATGCATCGTGCACCCCCGCCGCCCCGGGGCAATTCCGAGCCGTCCAGGGCGATGACGTATTTTTCATACTGTTCCGGTTCAACCCGGTCTTTGAGCACATCCTTGGCCCGGATAACCTCGTAGCCATGCTGGTTCATCTCTTCCAGTGTATAAACATTGCGCTCGTACCCGATAACCCGGCCCGGAGCAACCGCAAAAAAATTGGCCCCGCTGTGCCACTGTTCGCGTTCCTGTATCCACGAATCTTTTCGCCCCCCGCAGTATAAAGGTTTCAAATCCATCCCCAGCTTGCTGAGGGCGGAGCGTATGTTTTCCTCTTCCTTAATTTCAGCCACCCGACCATTTGCTATATGAATATGAACCGTTTGGTATTTATTGGTCTTCAGAATCAGGGGCTCATAAACCATGCACTCGTTTTCCCCGAGCAGGGTAAAAACCATGTCCAGGTGAATGAATGATTCAGGATGATGGGGCAGTTCCTGGACGATGATATGGCGTTGTTCTTCTTTTTGCTGGATCAGCTCTTCGAGGATGAAGTCGATGCCCTGTGAAGTGGTCCGTGAGCCATTGCCGATGAGCAAAATATCGTCGCGGGCCACCAGCACATCACCCCCTTCAATGGAAGTAGCCGGGTCAAGCTTTTTGCGATTCAGGGGGTTCACCGTCCGGGTCTTGAACAGGTCATGATAATCGAAGATGGCTTCCATGATAAAAGACTCCCGCTCCCTCACATCATTGGCCATGCGTCCAATCAGCACATCATCCAGTACCGACATGGAAGCATCCCGGGTGAAGAAAAAATTATGCAGGGGCCTCAGGGCATAGCGCTCCTTGTTGAGGTATTTGGTAAGGGTGTCTTTTTTCTCGACCACCCCCTGAATCAGCTGCCGGGCACCTTCTTCGGGCGAGAGGCCCAACAAATGTTCCAGCACTTCGGGGCGCTGTTCAAAACGGCATATCTTATCCAGCAGGTTTTGTTTGATTTTTTCATTGGCCAGGATGTCGGCCAACAAATCCTGCACCTGGAAGGTCCGGGTTATCCGCTGCAACACCCCCCAAAACTGGCTGTATTCGCGGCTGGCTACCGAAAGGTTCAATATGTCGCTGTAAAGCGAACGCTCGGCGTTTTTAGGCGTCATGTTCTCAACCTCATAGCCCGGGGGATGAAGGATAACACCTTCCAGTTTGCCGATCTCCGAGCGGACATTCACATTCATGCTCTGATCCATAGGGGTAAATTTTATCAAGTAAGCTTTTGGTCCTGAAAGAAACCCCGCATTCCTCCTACCCCCTTGTTCTGGGGAGAAATCTCAAAAAGGAAGGAATGGGGCTGGATGACAGCAAAATTAAAAAGATTTTCCGATCCCACCCCTGAACTTGAGGCAAAAGTTACCGCTCCATGCCGGAAGGCAGGAGAGCAGGAAGAAGAAAAGCAAGAGACCAGCAGGGTAGAAAGCAGAAACCCAGCGGGGCAACAACAGAGGACCAGCAGAAAAACAGCAGGGGGCCAGGTTCAGAGGATCAACGGGATGATGAAAGGAACCAGCAGGGTCAGGATCAAGCCACTGAATACAGATATCGCGGCATATTCGGTTCCAACACTCCGGGTGATCATGGGCAGAGTGGTATCCATAGAAGTTGCCCCTCCGGCCGAGATGGGGGCATAACGGCCAAAAACCCGCGAGAGCACCGGTGCCAGCAACAATGTGAGAATCTCCCGGATGATGTTGGACAACAGGGCAATCACCCCCAGGCTTTCCCCCGCCATCTCCTTGATGATTACACTCGAAAGGCTGTAATAACCAAAACCGGAGCCAACCGCCCAGCATTCACGAAGGGTCAGTCCATCATCAAAAAACGAATAAACCAGGGTACCCAGAAATGTACCGATCACCACCGACAAAGGAACCAAAAAAATCCGCAGGTTCACCGAACGCAAAAGCTTGAGGGTGTGTTGGTTGGCTCCAACCCCGAGGCCCACCAAAAACAACAACAAATAAAGCACATAGATGGTCATCTGTTCACCCGTAAAAGACTCGGGAAACAGAGAAAACAGGCCGGCAAAAAGCCCGGCCACAAAAAAAACCAGGATGATCAGGGTGTTTTTCATTGGTCCTTGAAAAACATTCGGTAAAACCATTGGGTGACTAAAATGCTGCCCAGGGTGGCTAACACAGTTAAAAGAAAGGCCTGCAGACCTAACTGGTTAAAGTTGGAAACCACCGCCTGATTGGAACCGACAGAAAGCCCCAGGAAAAAAAGCAACATAAAAATGGCCCCGTCGGTAAACCTGGATCCGAGGGCTATAAGTTTTTTCCTGTTTCTCAGCAGATAACCTGTAAAGATACCTACCACCAATAATGCTATCCCTATGATCATAGTGCCCGTTTTTAGTGTTGAGGCAAAAATAATAGAAAACCTGGAGATCCCGGTCTTATTATTTAAAATGGTTTTAAACAATAAGACCGGCCTTTAAACGTGCTTTAAATGAAGGAGTTAATAATATAACCCAAATATTTTGCGGCCGAATCCAAGCCCACTTCTTATTTAACATAATTTTTCTTGACATTTTACTGATTTTTTTATTAAATTGGTTAACAATATCTAATGTTTGACAAAAAAGAAAGGAGATATAGCTATGAAAGATTTTATCTTTTCAAATGTACTCCGAGAACTTGTAAACAATAAGGTATCGCGCAATTTTTTACTCAGGAAGCTGGATTCTTATTTGTATTCTTCCATTGTAGAGAATGACCAAAAGAATCTACAGGAAGTGCAGGAGAAAAAATATAAATTCATGAAATCCATGCTTCAATCCGCCGTTCGGAACGTGGAGAAGGGCTATTTTTCCAGGACTGTTTTCAAGCGGATCATCCACGTTCTGGTTGAAAATTCCTTCTTAAATAAACAGAAATACAGTGACCGGTTAGAAGAATTCAAGGAACAATACGGGGAATATCCCCCCAATTTCATTGTTTTATCGCCAACCCAGCGTTGCAATCTGAATTGTACGGGTTGTTATGCATCCTCCAATGCCCGTACCAGTGCCACCCTGCCCTATCACATGGTGGATCAGATTGTGCATGATGTGCGCAACAAGTTCCACAGCCGTTTTGTTACGATCAGTGGAGGGGAGCCCTTCATGTATAAAAGTGAAGGCAAGAGCCTGCTTGACTTGTTTGAAAAATACGATGACGTCTTCTTCCTGGTTTATACCAACGGGACACTGATCACCAGGGAAGTGGCTGAGAGGTTGGGCCGCATGGGCAATGTCACCCCGGCCATATCGGTCGAGGGTTTTGAGAAAGAAACCGATGAGCGAAGGGGCAAAGGCGTTCACCACAAGATCCTCAAGGCCTTTGAGAACCTTCGCAATGCGGGGGTCCCCATCGGCATTTCGGTAACGGCCACCAGCAAGAATGAGGATATCCTGCTGAGCGATGAATTCTATGATTACTACTTCGACCAGCAGGGGGTAACCTACATGTGGCAGTTCCAGTTGATGCCCATGGGCAGAAGCAACCACGATTTCAACCTGATGGTTCCGCCCCAAAAGCGGGTTGAGCTATACCGCAAGTGGGAATACCTGATATCTGAAAAGGAATATTGTGTGGCTGATTTCTGGAACAGCGGGGTTTTGGTCAACGGATGCATTGCTTACGGACGCCACGGGGGTTACTTTTACATTGACTGGAATGGCAACATCATGCCCTGTGTGTTTGTGCCCTATTATGTGGACAATGTGTATGACCTCTATAACAAAGGTAAATCGTTGGTTGACGCCTTGTTCTCCGATTTCATGAAGAACGGCAGGCAATGGATCCGCAATTATGGACAGGCTTATCCGAAAGATCCCAAAAACTGGCTGATGCCATGTTCCATTCGCGACCATTATGCCAACTTCAGGAAAAACATCCTCCCCGCCCATGCCAAAGGGGAATCGGAGGAAGCCGAAGAATCGCGACAGGATGATGAGTACTACCGCAAACTGGTGGAATACGACCATGAGCTGGCCGAGCTCACCGAAGACATCTGGCAGGAGGAATATAAGAAAAAGAAAAAGCAGAGCACCACGCAAGCTTAAAGAAATGGCCATGCCAAAAAAGTGCAGCCTTCTATGCAGGGCTGCACTTTTTTTTATTTTTGTGTATACCGGTCCCCTGCATGATTAAGGGATGTAGGATTGGGGCTGTGTGCCAAAATCCCTGCCTGCGAAGCCCGCATGCACGAAAGGGCACCACAAGGACATCTATAGAGCACATAGGGTCTATGGGGTAGAACTGAAAACAATGGATAGAGGGGCCATGTACTGATTTACAACCGATAATAAATTCTTACACCGATGAACACTTTTGGAACCCTACTTCGCATGTCCATATTTGGTGAATCGCACGGAAAGGTTGTTGGGGTAACCCTTGACGGGGTTCCAGCGGGGATCAAGATGGAGCTAAAGGAGCTCAACACGGATCTGGCCCGCAGAAAGAGCGGTAAAATCGGGACCACGCCACGACAGGAGCTGGACCAACCTGAAATTGTCAGTGGGTTTTACCGCAACCACACCACCGGGGCACCCATTACCATTGTCTTCCGCAACGAAGACACCCAGTCAGACGATTACCGGGAATTTATCTCGGTGCCCCGTCCGGGCCACGCCGATTTTACCGCTTATAGCAAATTCGGGGGATACAATGACTTCCGCGGAAGCGGCCATTTTTCGGGACGGCTCACCCTCGGGCTGGTAGCAGCCGGGGTGATTGCCAAAAAGATCATCTTTCCGCTTTTCGTGAACGCCCGTCTCATTGAAGCAGGCGGAAACACAGACATTGATCAGGCCATTGAACAGGCTCTTAAGGCTGAAGATACCATAGGCGGGCTGATTGAATGTCAGGCAGAGAATATCCCCATTGGCCTGGGCGAGCCCTTCTTCAACCCGGTAGAGTCGATGATTAGCCATCTGGTATTTGCCATTCCGGCCATTAAAGGCATTGAGTTCGGCTCCGGCTTTGAAGCTGCCCGCATGAGGGGAAGCCGTCACAATGATCCGATCATCAACAGTGAGGGCAAAACCCAAACCAATCATGCCGGCGGCATCAATGGCGGGATCACCAACGGCAACAACCTGGTTTTTCGCACTGCAGTTAAACCCCCGAGCAGCACCCCGCAGAAACAAACCACCCTGAACCTTCAAACCCAGACCATGGAAGAATTAAAGGTCAAAGGTCGCCATGATGTCTGTATTGCCCTGCGGATGCCTGTGATCGTAGAGGCGGTCACCGCTTTTGCCCTGGCCGATTTCATGCTTCAGGAACAACGGGTTGGCCGAATCAATCGGTAAACCCCGTGGAAGTGCCACTATGACAGGTGATTTCCAGAATACGGCGGGTATGTGCCTCCACTTTAAAACGTTCATCCAGCCGCTCGCCAACAACCCATATGATCTGTTCACCCTGGGTTAACAACCAGCTACGCTCTTTATCCAATATCGAATATTTGCGGTCCACAAACAAATCGCTGATTTTCTTTAGTCCTTTCATCCCCAGGGGCTGGAAATAATCACCCTGCTGCCATTTTCTAAGGATCAGGGGAAAATGGAGTTTATCGTAATCCACACAGGCTACTTCCCGGCTTAAGGGCATTTTATAGTGGCCAACATCCTCTACAAGTCGAAAAGACAGGTGAATGGGGTCATGCAAGTCTTCATCTGCCGATTCAATGTAATATCGCAGGGGGGAATATGGCCTGCGTGGGGTAAGGATCAACCAACGGCGGTCGCGGATCAATCGGTGGGTATCTGACCAGTATTGCTTTCCCGGGGGCCCCTGGATACCGGCAGCCACCTCCCGTATGCGTTCACCGGTAAATCCGTAACCTTTCAACAATTCATAAAGCAAAGCTTCATCCCCCTTAAGGGCACCGATCCTTTTGTCAATCCACAGATCAGATCCCTGGCGGCGGACCAGCCCCTGAAGATGAGCCTGAGCCTGGCTGTTGTAGAGGGCATAGGCAGCCTGCAGGCGTTCCATATTGCCGGCCATGGTCTCCAGGAAGCCGGGATTCAGCTGTTCAAAAGCAGGAATGATGTGATGGCGTATCTTATTGCGGCTGTATTTGATGGTCTGATTGGTGGAGTCTTCCCGGTAAGTGATCCCCTGCTGATGACAATAGGTTGCTATTTCCTGGCGGGTGGCAAACAACAGGGGGCGGATCACATGCCCGGCCTTAGGCTTCATGCCGGTGAGCCCCTTCAATCCGGTGCCCCGGGCAAGATTGATTAAAAATGTCTCGACCGTGTCATCCTTGTTGTGGCCAATGGCCACCGACCCATACCCATGATCCCTGCGCACCGCTTCAAACCACTGATAGCGTAACCTACGGGCTGCCATCTGGACAGACAGCTTGTTATCACGGGCATAGCCCTCCGTATCAAATCTTTTGACATAAAAAGCCAGCCGGTAACCCTCGGCCAGTTCCCGTACAAAGGCTTCATCCCCGTCCGACTCGCCGCCCCTCAGCCCATAATTGCAATGGACAATGCCCGGACGAAAACCCGCCTCCACAAACAAATGCAACATCACCACCGAATCGATCCCTCCGCTTATCGCTGCCAAGACAGGCGGTGACGAAGAACCTACAAGCTGATTTTTAGCGATGTAATCTTTAAAACGTCCTATCATATCTGATCGTTGCTCCCTTTTCCAACCCGTAACGGCCTAGCGGTAGACATTAAAAGCCAATTACCCGTGGCGGGTCGGGGGTATATTCACGCGGGCTGAGGTTTTTCTCGCCCGATATGTTCATCAGCAACCGGTTGCCCCGGCTAAGACCTGGATAAAACCCCAAACGAATCTGAAAGGTGTTGAACACAAAATTTTCATTCTTCAGACGCATTCCGATTCCAAATCCACTTTGCACCGGATTGTTCAATATAAAATCCTTTTCCGGGCCTAAAAAACCAATATCACAAAAAGCAAATAAAGCCAGTCGAAAACCATAATAATAAACATCGGTGAAACCAACGGTTTCAGATTTGATCACCAGTTTTTTATTGCCAAAGGCCCTGCCATCAAGCATGCCCCTGATGTCGTCCCGCTGGTGAAAATCCAGGCTTTCTTCAGGAAATCGCCGGAAGCCCAGGGTATAATCCACATTGAAAAACTGCCGCATTTTCACCCCGTCTACGTTAAAAAGTTTGCTGATGTAACGGGCTTCCACATCAACCACCCCCTGCTCAATTTGCTGATTATACAGAAATCCCCCGGCTTCCAGGCCCAAAGATAAATACCCCCAGTCTGAAATAAACTCACCGTGGCGAAAATGAACCCCCGAATAGAACCTTCTAAAAAACTGGTCGTTTTCCCAGCCAAAGGTATAACCGACCAGATCGCCCACGGGGATGTCTTCGGTGCGTCCAAACCCATATACCAGGGCACTTTTATAAAAGTTCTCCCTGGAAAAGCTGATATTGGCCAGGAAAATCTGGTTATCATGGAAACAGTAATTGTACCGTTCTGTGACCCGGGGATTTTCAAAATAGCGATCGTTCCGGTACCGTCCCGAGAAGATGAGGCGGTTGCGGCCCTTAAAAAGTGAACTGTTGGAGTTCAGGGGTATGGCATACCCCAACCAAAAGTCATGGTTGATGAAATCGAGCCGGGCCTGGTTAAAGGTGGTATCCTCCTGGACAATATTTTTGCGGGTATCGGTTCGCAAAACCTTTATCCCTCCTGCCATGCGGGTCTTGTAGGAATAAAACCCCCGGCTTAATTCCAGTCCGTAACGCCTCGTTTCAAAGGCATCAAAATAATAGAGGCGCCCGTCAATAAAACTGCCCTGGATGTTGTTGACCTGATAAAAGGTTTCAATACCGGGATTCGAAGGTTTAAAGTAATCAAACATAAAGTTGGCCTGCAGCTTGTGGCCCAAACCAAGGAAATTGTTATCAAAAAGCTCGATTTCCCCTGCGTTGATGCTGGAAAGATTGACATCAAACCCTTTCGACCACACATCCTGGGTCAAAACAATTACATCCACTGAATCTTCTGCGCCTTGAACGGGCTGAACAATAAAACGGGCATCTTTAAGGTATTGCAAATTCCGCAATATCCGGCCATTATCGCGTAAAAGACTGGGATCAAGGGTGTCGCCCTCCTCAAAAAGCAGGTTTTCCTTTATGATGGAGGGATGGGTGGGCACATGGATCCAGTTTCCAACATCTTTGTACCACTGCTGGGATGTATCGGCAAAATACCGCTCAAAGACCTGGAGCTGGCTAAAATGAATTTTCCGGATGGGTTGGCCTTTGAAGAATTCATACGGATTGGAATAATCATCAATATCATCTTCTGAAGAAAACGAATTGTCCTGCTTCCCCACCATCAGAATATCATACAGCCATGAAGTGAGGGAATTGCGGTTGGCTTTATGTTTAAGGCTGTCATAAAATGCGCGTGTATCAATATAAGCCTCGCGGTCGATGGTAAAACGGATGGAATCTCCCCCAAAAAGGGAATCAGAATATAATACCGATTCACGGAGCTCTTGGTCCCCTTTTTCATCCCTGATGGCCTCCTTCTGGGCGGTCCCTTCCATATAAAAGAGGATAAAAAGCAACACAAGCGTTAAACCCCTCAAATAATCTTTTCTCACAATCATATCAGCCCCCTAAAAGGTGTATCCATCCTGAATCTATCCCTTTTGCCCGGTCTATGACACCACCCTTCTATTGCTTAATCCGCTGTCCTGAACGTTTCAGACAGGATGATTGCTTTTCCATGGAGGATTCATAGGATGATGGATTCTGTTTCAGTGGTCAATATCCCTTACCATGAACCAATCGTTCCAATTGAGATTTTACCCTTGCCTTGATCAGGGTCATTGCATCACACAGACTCAATCAATACAGACAAGACCGGGCCAACAACAGAACTTCAGACAGTCAGGATTCTTCAAATATAAAAAAATCCTGCCATACTTGTGCTGGCAGGATTTTTTTATTGATAATAGGGTTTATCAAAAAAGGATAAATGGCAATTTCGGCGACCTCCGGTGAATGATTTAGCGGGAGAGGCCCAGCACGTGTTTTCCCTGGTCAAATCTGATGTCCCGCGGAATTCCTTCCTCGGAGAGGCGTTCCAGATCTTTCTTCAGGGTATCCTGAATCACACCTCTTTTTTCAACCATTTCGCGGGCTGCTTCATAATCGCCGTCGCCCTGGATAACCAGGATTTTTTCGCCCAGCTCGTTCATGGCCTGGGTCATTTTGTCAAAATTGACCGTATAGGTACCGGATTCCTCATCACGGGTAAAAGCCCCCTTGTCTTTAAAATAATTGAAGCGAATCATATTGGCCTTTCCATGGCTGCTGGCAGCACCAAACCGGATGGAACGGAAAATGCTGGCCATAAAGGTCACATAATTATCTTTGAGTTCCTGATCTTCCAATTCATCCATTTCTGCAAGCTGCTTGACCAGGTAAAGGCCGATGATATCCGCTTTGCCTTCTTCAACGGGGCTGTAGTAGGCCTTGAGTGCCTCGCGCACGGTGCCTTTTCCGTTGATGGTTTGCTTTATCCCCAACCCGTGTGCCACCTCATGGAACATGGTGTTTTCAAAAAAGGCATCAAATTTAATGTATTCGCGCTGCTCGGGGGTGATCAGCACATCACTGATGGGTTTGAGGATTTTTTCAAATTTATAGCGCATGGCATTTTTAAGCTGCAATTTGCGTGTACCTTTCTGGGTTTGAACCCGCTCGTCATTGGGCAGGTTGATGGCAATGGTCTTGCTGCCCGCATTGCAATCACCGGCATAATAAATGGCCTGGTAAACCCCTAAATCCGAATCAGTACCCGGCATCTGCTGCTTGTAGGGATCGGCCACCGGCAAACTTTTTTGAAGCTGAGGCATCAGCTGATTGAATTTATCGAGTTTCTCAGACCAGTCCCGGTCTTTGAGCAGCACAAAGGCCTCATGGGCGGCTTTGTAACCAAATAAATTGTCCTCGTAGTTCTCGATGGGCCCTACCACAAAATCCACGTCATTGTCTTTTACCTCCATCCAGGCCATATCCGAAGCCAGATATTCGTCGGTGAGCAAGGCTTTGGCCCGCTCATTGAGATAATGCCTGAAGCTTTCATTTTCAGCCAGCTTGGCTGCTTCCCTCAGCAAAGCTGCCGCATGGCTGGTCTTGACTTCATAAGCCTCGTTATAGGGAATCGTTTTGAGGTTTCCGCCTTTATCCCGGCGAATAAGGGTATAAAGGCTTTTTTTATCCTCCGCTTCAAATTGACGAAATTCCTCTTTGGTCATATCGGCCGGATAAAAATTGGCCCCGGCTGGCTTTTCTCCATAACCCTTGATGAAAGGTTTATTATCATTGAGCCGATCCCAGGGCCCATAATTGATCTGTGCAAATTCAACCACCGGATCGTGGTAGAGTTGGTTGAGCAAATCCGACTTCGGTCCATAAGCCTGTTCCCAGAAAATCTGATCCATTAACCGGGAGGCATCAATAAGGTGACTGATCATCTCCCGCTGATCCTCTGAAAGATGACTGAGGTCGGCTTCCAACTTCACCTTCACAAATTCGTCCACTTTCTCCTGCATTTGTCCCAGTGACATGGTGGCCCTATTTTCTCGTTCCTCCCCTTTCTTTTCCTTTTTCTTCGGGGAAGAACAGCCTGAAACCAAAAATAAAGCAATCAGGATCATCACTACACTTAAATATCTTGTCTTCATAGGCATGGGTATTTTATTGATTTATATATTAATCAATCAATTATTAAAAACTGAACATCAATTGTCTTAACATAAATCAATGCACCAGAAACGTTCATACCCCGCCAGCTCCGAATTCCCTAACAATGACATGGACAAACCCTGCCCATCATTAACGATGGACCCCCAAAAACGGACCCGGGATGCATAATTCATTAATTTACAGAGCAATAAACACTAACCATTTGTGCATGAAACGCCCCCATTGATGGAGCACAATTTTATGACAATATACAAACTATTCACAAAAATACAAGATTGACCAGTGTTAAAAAATTTTCCGGTGATTTTACAACCTATCCCTTCAATTTTCGTTAGCATAGGATAAAGATGTGAAACCCGCAGGCAGATGGATCAACACAAGGAGGAACAGTTACTTTACCGTATCAGTGAACTGATCAAGGAGAACAAGGAGTTGACCAAACAACTCAAAGAAGTTTCCAATCAAAAGCATCAGTTGGAGAAAGAACGGGAAAATCTGGAAAGCATTATTGCCCGTGTGGCTCCGGAACATCTGCCCGAGGAGGTGAAATATCCCGGTAAAAGCCGGGCCCTGAAGTTTGAAATGGCCACAGTACTTTATGCCGATGTTCAGGGCATCAAACGCATTGCCAGGGAGAGTGCTTCCTACGACTTGATGGATGAACTCGACAACATCTTTTTGGAATTCAACAAGATCGTCAAGAAATATAAGATCGAAAAGATAAAAACCATTGGGGATGCATACATGTGTGCGGGAGGTGTCCCTGAAAAAAACATCACCAATCCGATTGATGTGGTATTGGCGGCCATGGAGATGCAGGATTACATGAACCGCCTTAAGCAGGAGTATGAGGCAAAAGATCGTGAATTTTGGGATTTCCGCATAGGCATTCACACCGGTCCGGTAACGGCCAATTTTTATGGGAGGAAGAAATTGTCTTATGATTTAAAGGGCGACACCGTTCACATTGCCACCCGGATTGCTTCTGCCAGTGACTTTTGCGAGGTCAATGTCTCGATCATGACCTATGAGCTGATCAAGCAATACTTCAATTGTGATTACAACGGCAAAATTCCGGTCAAATACAAAGGCAACATGGAGATGTTGCGGGTCAAAAAGATCAAGCCTGCTTTTGCCGTCAATCGGCGCTCAGGACGAGAACCCAATCAGATTTTCATGATCAAATACCTGCTGCGCCAATTCACCGATTTGCAGGAAATTATCCTGGACCGCCTGGAAAAGGAGTTGCCTGCCTATCTCTACTACCACAATGTCAAACATACCATTGATGTCATCAACCAGGTTGAGTTGATCGGATATGGCGAAGGGGTGGATGATGAAGCCATCCTGCTGTTAAAGACCGCCGCCCTTTTTCACGATGCCGGCCACATCATCGGTTATGACAACCATGAATTTTACGGAACCCAGTTGGCCAAGGAATACCTTCCCCAATTTCAATACAATCAACAGCAAATCGACCAAATCTGCGAGCTGATCATGGCCACCCAGATACCGCCCGATCCGCAGAATTTGCTGGAAAAAATCATGTGTGATGCCGATCTGGATTATTTGGGCCGGAGCGATTTCATTCCCGTTTCCAACACCCTGTATGAAGAGCTCAAAGAACAGGAGAAAATTGGCGACCTGAATGAATGGAACAAGATGCAGCTCAAATTTATCTCCCATCATCAGTATTTCACCCAAACGGCCCTCAATCTCAGAGAGGTCAACAAACAAAAGCAGATCGAACGGCTTCGTGCCCTGATCAATGAGGAAGAAAACGTCTCAGGTACCCGAAGCCTCTAATTGCAGGTTTTAGATTGAATCGCTGCTCGCCTTTATTTTCCCATCGGCACATGGCTTTCGGTTTCCGGAAGTTCCGCTTGCGAGGGGTTTAATGGATGGTGTCTGCAGCTATTATGGGGAACCGCCCCTGTTTTGCGCTTCAAGGATTCTGATCTGGGTCCTCCTGTTTCGGGCCCGATATCACCGATCTGTTCGGACGAGACCGTGATTTCATCGGTCTGATCGAAGTCAACGACAGTTTCCGTTTCGAGGGTTTCATCGTCGGCCTGTACACGGCTTAGTGCACCGGACACATCGACCTTCTCGACAACATGACGCTGCATTTGCTCGACGATATCGAAGAGTTCGTCCGTGTAGTCGTTGCCCTCACAGACATAGCACCGCGGGACATCTTCGAGATACTCAGCCACGTACTCAGGGACGATCGCTCGGTAGACTGATCCCTGACAGACCTTGTGTGCGGTCTGGATCCCAGAGACCTCATTTTCCTTGAAGATGAGGAGATATCGGATCGGACGGTCGTATTCACCATCCAACGTGTTTCCGTTCTCAAAGGTCGATTTGACGTCCTTCGGTGTCGACGAGATGAAACTCCGTTCTTTCTTCTGTCGGAGTTTGATCTCTCTGGATGCAGCATCGAGTTCATCCATACTGAATCCACCATGGCTTAAGTCCCGATCTGGTGAATCACGTTCAAGATCCGCAGCGAGCTCATCGTCGACATCGTATTTCTCGCTGATACCTCGAAGATCGAGCTCTTTCAGTGGCACCCATCCGAGTGTGTCGTCGTAGATATCGTAGTGGGACGCATTGTCGACGGCGACTACGTGATTGTGCTCGCCGAGTGCCCACGCTAACTGTGCTTTGTCGGCGTGGATCGAGGCTGCCATGTAGACCGTTCCGGCCGATCCAACCTCTTTCATCACCGTTGCGACACTCTTTGTCGTTCGATTGTGTTTTTGTTCAGGCCGACCACTATCGCGTGGTGCGTGTCCAACCTTGTTCGAGAGGATCGTCAGTTGATTCGCCAGCTCGTTGCTGATCGTTACATCGAACGTTTCGTCGATTTGTTTTCGAACGACTTGATCGGTGATGTCGTCACCAACGTAGCTGACGTATTTGTTGAACGCCATCATGATCGTCCGGACAGCTGCATCGTCGAGTTCGAAGAAGTGATCAAACCCGTTCGCTTCCAGTGTTTCGAACAGTGTCGCGACCGCTTCGATGAACTCGTGTTTGACGAACAACGATGCTGCTCGGAACAACTGTCCGTTGTTGTCCTCAAGCCGGCCACGGTCATCGACAGGTTGTGGTGAAACGACATCGATGTCGTTTCGTAGTTCATTACCGGATACCATTCCGCTGCCA
>CAJXLK010000056.1 GCA_913055635.1 uncultured Bacteroidota bacterium | reverse complement strand
GTACGCGGATACACATCAATGACCGGCAACAACCAGCCATTGTTTGTTGTTGACGGGGTGCCCATTGACAACAGCAATGTCAATACCAGCAGTCAGAAGACCGGAGGTGCCGGTTATGACTATGGCAATGCTGCAGCCGACATCAACCCGGAAGACATTAAGGACATCTCCATCCTGAAAGGTGCAGCAGCAACCGCCCTTTACGGCTCGCGTGCTGCCAATGGCGTTGTACTGATCACCACCAAGAGCGGTGAAAGTGCAGAAAAAGGTGAGATCGGGGTAACGGTCAATTCCAGCTATACGGTAAGCACTGCCAATGAGAAAACTTATCCGGATCACCAGTATCAATATGGAGCCGGTTACACCGGCGGTAGTTTCTTTGAAAGCGACATGGACGGTGATGGAGAAATGGAAAAAGTAGTCAAGACCATGGACGATGCTTCCCTGGGGTCGGCTTTTGACCCGAGCATGGAGGTGATCCACTGGGACGCGCTTTATCCGTCCGATCCCAACTATCTGGAAACCCGCCCGTGGGAAGCCCCCGAGCATGGCATTGATTATTTCTTCCGTCCTTCGACCCGGGCTGAAAACAACATCTCATTCAGCGGGGCCAATAAGGAAGGTTCATTCAGATTATCCTATACCAATGTGGCCCAGAAAGGGATCATTCCCAAGAGCAACATCACCAAGCACAACGTCAGCTTCAACGGAACCTATAAATTCACCGAAAATCTGAATCTGAAAGCCAATGCCAATTACGTCAGCAACCGCACCATCGGCCGTTACGGCACCGGTTATGACGGGCGCAACATCATGCAGTCGTTTGGCCAGTGGTTCCAGACCAACGTCGATTTCAAGCGCCTGGAGAATTACCAGAGTAACGCCGGGCTTCAGAAGACCTGGAACCTTGCCGGGCCTACTTCCGGCGATCTGGGTCCCATGTATTTCAACAACCCTTACTGGGTGCGCAATGAGATGTGGGAAGACGACGGCCGCGACCGCATTTATGGTAAGGTAGAGCTGAATTATGACATGACCGACTGGTTTAGCATAACCGGCCGAGTAGGCATGGACCACTACAACTGGTACCGCAATGAGCGGGTTGCCGTAGGAAGCCTGGAGCAATCCGATTTCACCAAACGCACCAACACCTATACCGAGGTCAACACCAAACTGTTGCTGCGGTTTGACCAGAACTTTGGCAATTTCTCCGTGAGCGGACTCCTTGGCGGCAACATGCTGAGAAGAAGGAATGAGAGTTTAAACGCCAGTACGGTAGGAGGCTTGATCGTACCCGGGCTGTATACCGTATCCAATTCCAAATCTCCGGTCAATGCCAGTGAATCACTGGTAGAGCGGGGTAAGAACAGTGTGTTCGCTAACGTTTCCATTGGCTACAACGATTTCCTCTACCTGGAAGTTACCGGCCGCAACGACTGGTCGTCCACCCTTCCGGATGATAACAATTCCTATTTCTATCCTTCGGTATCGACCAGTATGGTCTTTTCTGAGCTGATCAACGCCGATTTCCTTTCCTTCGGTAAGCTGCGCCTGAACTATGCAGAGGTAGGTAGTGACGCTCCGGCCTACAGCCTGCAGTCGACCTTCAGCCAGCCCGCCAACTTTGGCGATCACCCGCTGTTCTCGGTTAATAGCCAGTTCCAGAACCCCGAGCTCAAGCCGGAGAACACCAAAAGCTATGAGGCCGGCCTGGAGATGAACTTCTTCGAACGCCGTGTTGGTTTCAACCTTTCACTGTATCAAAGCAGCACCTTCAACCAGATCATGCCGGTTGATGTGACCGACGCCAGCGGCGTAGACGAGAAATACGTCAACGGCGGTGAGCTGCGCAACCGAGGTGTCGAGCTGAACCTGCACGGGACCCCCATTAAAACCAATGATTTCTCGTGGCGTCTGAATGTCAACTGGGCCCAAAACAACAACCAGGTGGTTGATCTGGCCCAGGGCATTGAGAACTATTACCTGTTTGGTGCATGGGGCCTGTCGGTCAACGCCACCGAAGGAGAGCCTTACGGGGCCATTCGCGGCAAAGACTTTGTCTACAAAAATGGTAAGCGCGTGGTTTATCCCGACGATGCAGGTTTTGCTGCCGGGCGTTTCAAGGAAACCCAAAAAGACCAGGTCATCGGAAACGTCCAGCCCGACTGGAAAGCCGGTATCGGAACCACCCTTTCCTATAAGAACTGGACCTTTAATATCCTGTTCGACATCCAGGAAGGCGGCGACATTTACTCGGTCAATAACAAATATGGAATGGCCACCGGCGTCTATGCCCAAACAGCAGGCACCAATGACCGGGGCGGTAAGATCCGTGCTCCTGTCTCTGAAGGCGGCGGTTACCGGTTCCCCAATACCGTATATCCCGATGGCACCAAGAATGAAACCTACATTCCTTCAGCCAATTATGGCAGCGCCTGGTATTACGGCTACATTCCCGAGGCTTACAACACCTATGACGCTTCTTACGTCAAACTGCGCGAGGCTTCTCTGAGCTACCGCCTGCCGCAGGAACTGGTCGACCGCACACCGTTTACCCGCCTGGAGGTTTCCATCATTGGCAATAACCTGGCCATCCTCAGTAAGAATACCCCGCATTTCGATCCGGAAGCCATCATCAGTTCAGGCCGGTATCAGGGTATTGAACAGGGTGCCTATCCGACGACCAGAACAATGGGTGTTAACCTGACCATCGGATTATAATCGGATTTTAACTTTGAAAAATGCACACCATGATGAAAACAATTAGCAAAATATCAATCATATTTCTGATCATTGTCGGGATGTTCTCCTGTGAACTGCCGGACAATGTAGACCCAAAGAGCCCCCGGCAAGTGCCGACGGAAGCATTATTCACCAATGCTCAGCGGTATTTGGGCGATTATATCGGTACCATGAACTATAACATCCAGGTCAACCACTTTTTGGTACGCTACTGGACGGAGGTAACTTATCTGACGGAAGTCCGCTATGACTTTGCCGACCGCAGCATCCCCGACACATGGTGGGATGTGATGTACCGCAATGTGCTGACCGATTTTGAAGAGGCCAAAAAGCAGGTCAACAACACCACCTTTGCCAATGAGGCCAAGAAGAAGAATCAGCTGGCGATGATCGATATTTCCCAGGTGTATGCCTGGCATGTGCTGGTGGAGACTTTCGGCAACATCCCTTACAGTGAAGCCTTGGATCCCGATAATTCCACCCCGAAATACGATGATGCCGAGACCATCTACCGGGATCTGCTCAGTCGCCTGACTACGGACATTAACCGGTTGACATCCGGTGAACCTTCCTTCGGCGACAATGACCTGATCTTTAACGGTGATCCTGACAAGTGGAGAAAATTCGCCGCCTCACTGAAGTTCCGCATGGCCATGCGCCTGGCCGATTATGACAAGACCTATTCGGTCGAGCAGGCCAATGCCGCCCTCAGTACAGGGGTTTTTGAAGAAGGCGAAGGTGCCATCTTCCAGTTCACCAGTACCCCGCCGCATGTGCACAGCATCTATCAGTGGTTTGAAATCGACGGGCGTACCGACGTGGTCCCGACCAAGCCTTTTGTCGACTCACTGGCTTCGCTCAACGACCCGCGGATGAAATACCTGGTTGATACCAGCTTCGGTCCGCCGCAGCCCTATGCCATCCAGGTTAACAAATATGCTGAAGTGGCCCACTTCCAGAAGCAGTTCTTCGAGCCTAATTTCGAAAATGTCTTTACCGACTATGCAGAAATGGAATTCCTCAAGGCTGAAGCTGCTGCCCGCGGGGGATACAACGTCAGCGGAACAGCTGAAGCCCACTATGAAAACGCCATCGAGGCCAGCATCCGCTACTGGGCCCACAACTATGAAAAATTCACCGGTGAGACCATATCCGAGTCTGACCTGCAAACCAAAGTGAATGATTACCTGGCCCAGGATGCCGTCCAGTATGATGCCAACAACTGGAAAAAATCCATTGGCATTCAGAAGTGGATCGCCCTCTACAACCGCCCAACCGAAAGCTGGGCCTCCTGGAGGGTACTGGAACATCCCCAGTTTGACTTTACCGAAGACATGGGCACCCTTTATCAGCAGGTTCCCGTGCGCTACCCCTACCCCTTCTCCGAATCCAGGCTCAACACCTCCAATTACAACAGCGCTGTTGAAGCCATGGGCGGTGAAGATAGCCCGACGGTCAACCTCTTCTGGGACGTTGAATAACAAAACCTAACCGATCATAAAAAAGGGCGCCAATCAATGGCGCCCTTTTTTTTGGGACCCCGCTTAGCGGGGTAGTATAAACTTACCGACCCCGCTTAGCGGGGGTAAATTTTTTTTACCCCGCTTAGCGGGGTCCTGCGGACAAGATTACAAATCCAGTTGGTTGTTTTCAGGATAAGCATCGGGGATGGTCGGCCGACCCAACTCAATCTTTTCGACCTTCTTCTGACCCGACAATTGAACTGCATGTTCCTGTTTATCCTTCCAAATTTCGGCAGACCGCTCAACAACCCGGGTGGTGCCATCCTGAAAGGTGATTTTCAGATACAGGGGCACCGGCAGGTTGCCTTTCTTTTTGATGGTTAAGACTTGACCCTCTGCACCATTTTCTATGCCTTTAACCGCCAGGTCGGGATAGCCAAAATCAAAAAACCAGGGTTCCCAGAACCAGCTTAAATCACGATCAAGCACATCTTCAAACGTATAGAAGAAGTCATAGGGCGTGGGATGCTTACGGGCCCACCTTTGGATATAAGCCTTCAGGGCTTTGTGAAAATGATCCGGCCCCACCAGATCCCTCAACAGATAAAAAGCAGTAGCGGGCCGCTGATAGGCGTGCAGGCGGTAGGCCTCATAATCGCTGATCATGTAACTTTTCACCATCAGGGGCACCTCTTTGCCTGTACCCGCATTGCTGGCATAACCCCGAATCAGATCCTCAAAGGGGTTAAAATCCTTGATCATCTGCTTTTCCACCATCCGGGGCAGAAACGAAACCAACCCTTCATCCATGAAGGCATAATAGGATTCATTGGTCATTACATAAAAGGGGAAATAATTGTGGCCAATTTCATGGGCGGTCAGGTGCACGGTACCCTGAAAGTCTGGCACATCGCCGTCATTGATCATCATGGGGAACTCCATGCCCCCGCTGCCGTTAAAGGCGGTCAGTTTGGGATAAGCAAAAGGCACGCCCATGATATCATCAGAAAGCATACGGATGGTTTTGCGGCCAATTTCGGCGACCCGATCAAAATCATCGGACAGGGTATCATAAACGGCGCTCATAAAGGTACGGCGGCCGGTCTGATGATCCACTTCCACACTGGTCGCGTCCCATATATAGTTTTTGCTGGTGGCAAAAGCAAAATCAGGCACATCACTGGCCTCAAAATGCCAGGTATGCTGGGGGCGATCTTTCAGAACCCGATCTTTCCGTAGATCAGCTGGCTTGACCACGGGCACCACCTGGTCACTTTGACGAGCCTCCTCTATCCTGGAAAGGATAGGACTTTGATAGTGCTTCTGGGGGTTTTGTAAACGGCCGGTGGCCCAAACCATATAATCACCAGGCAGGGTAAGGCTTACATCATAATCATTGAAATCATTGTAGAACTCGGCCGAACCGGTGAAAGGATGGGTATCCCATCCGTAAACATCGTCATAGACCGATATCTGGGGGTACCAGTAAGCGACAAACCAATTGTGGCCTTTCCCATACTGCCCCATTCGGATGGCCACATGCTGTGGCAGTTGAACTTTCCAGTCCAGGGCGATCCGGGCCGAATCGCCGGGGTGAATGCCCTGCTGGAGGGCCACCACATAAATGGTTCCGTAATCACGCATAAGCCTGGGATTGCCCGAATCACCCACTTTGTGGCCATTGATGGTGAGGTTGCTGATCTCCACCCCACCATGCAAATCCTGGGGGCCTAAACCAAAATCCCGGGCTACCCCCTTTTGAAAAATATTCATATAAACCCGCATCACAATCCTTTGCAGGCTGTCCGGGCTGTTGTTATGGTAAACAATGGTTTCGTGGCCATCCAAAACACCCGTTTCCGGATTGAAACGGGCTTTAATCGTATAATCGGATTTGTTCTGGAAATAATCACTTCCGGGTTGGCCCGAAAAAGAACGCGTTCCTTGCTGGTAGGCTTTTTGCAATTCCCCGGGCATGAACAATTTATCTTTCTGTTGAGCCCGGAGATTTGCCGTACCCATTACAACAAAACCGGTAAGCAGGATGAACAGAATATTCTTAAACATAAGGCATGTGGTTTTGAAACAATATCATAGGACAAAAAGAACCATTAAAAGTTTAATCCACTATCTTTGCAGTAAAACAGAAGTTTTGGCCAACGACTATTTCATCTTCAAACAATTCACGATCCAACAGGAGAGCACAGCCATGAAGGTGGGTACGGACGGGGTTCTCCTCGGGGCATGGACCAGCGGTGAAGATGCCAGGCGCATCCTGGATATTGGCACAGGCACCGGACTAATTGCCATCATGATGGCCCAGCGGTTTTCCGGGGAAGTTACAGCATTAGAGATGGATCGCCAGGCCTACATTCAAGCCAGTGAAAACATCAGGAACTGCAAATGGAGCCACCGCATTCACCCTGTTCATCAGTCTTTTCAAAATTTCCATCCAACCCGCAGCCGCCTTTTTGATCTGATTCTGAGCAATCCGCCCTACTTTCAACAAGCATTACAACCGCCGGATAAGCAAAGGAGCACGGCCAGACACAACTTCACCCTGCCTCCTGAAGAACTGCTGGAAGGCAGCATCCGGCTGCTTACACCAAAAGGAATCCTAAGCCTTATCCTGCCCGTCGATGAAGCTGAAGGTTTTATATCCATAGCCGAAAAAAAAGACCTATTCTGCAACCGGCGCACCCTTGTCTATCCCAATTTAAGGAAAAGGCCCAAACGGATGCTCCTGGAATTCAGTTTCCATCAAACGCCCCTTCAGGAAGATACCCTGACCATTGAAACCAACCGGCGCCACCATTTTACAAAGGAATACCAGGAGCTCACCCGCGATTTCTATTTATATTTCTGAGCCACCATACCTTTCTCAAGCCCCCTACAATCCTTAGCCAATTGTCATGCCTAAGGCGGGTTAAATTTCTCAGCCAAATTATATTTTTTAGTGGACTTACCCTTGAGCAAATTATGGCATTCAGCCAGCTTACAGTCCTCAGCCACACGATAGCCCCCACCCAAATACCGGGTTCAGGCAAAAGCCACCTCCTCTTCCCGGAAACGAATGCCGTAATCGGCCAGTTCACCCATAACCGGCTCATAAACCTGTTTGCTCAGGGGGCGCTGAACACCGGTCAGATCAAACTGATCCTCCAGCAACAGGCGGGTGGCAATGGCCACGGGCACCCCTACCGTGATGGACATGGCTGTATGGAGCGGATCACTGCCTTTATAAACCAGTGTTGATTGGAGGCGTTTGGATTGTGAGGAGATCTCATAATCAAAGGTATGCTGCATGACGATCATGTCTCGGTCCTGTTGGTTCATCTTCCACCGTGGTTCAATGAGGCTTTGGAGTATTTGTGCCGGCGTAGCATTGGGCATTCCAATGGGGGTGTCATTAAAGATGCCCAGCCAGTTCAATTTATTCATCACATCGCCTTCCCGCTCCAGGTTCAAAAAGTGGCAAAGTTTATCTTCCACCCTCATGCCATTTTCATGAGGCAGAAAGGCATCTACAAACTCACGGAAAGTTAGCTTATCGGCCCCGATTACCGGGTGATTGTCGGCTGTCATTCCCAGCTGTACGAATACATCCCATGCGCGGGCATAACCGGGCCGGCGCATGGTTCCCCTAAACATGGTCTGCACATGATTCAACCCATAAATCTCCATATATTTAAGGGAATCGCGATTGGGATATATCTCAAAAGAACCTACCTCGGGGATTTCAACAGGTTCAACACGGCTGAAGAGCTGATGATAGGGGATGTATTTCACCCAACCGTGATCCAGAAAACGAGCGCCCCCTTGACCGGCCATCACCACATTGCGGGGATTCCAGGTAAATTTGTAACCCCATGGGTTGTCATCAGAATCGGGCGCCACCAACCCCCCGGTTGACGACTCGAATCCGGTTAAGGTGCCCCCCTCCTCCTGAATTCGGTCTATGACCTGCATGGCCGACATATGGTCGATGCCCGGATCCACACCTAATTCGTTAAGTAAAAGGACCCCATTGCGACGGGCTTTTTCATCCAGTCGGCGGATCTGATCCGATACATACGATGCCGTCACCATATGCGTGCTGTAATCCACACAATCATTAGCTACCAGATAATGCATGCGTGAGGGCAACATGGATATCACCACATCAGCCCGCTGTATCAATTCCTTCCTTTGAGCCGCATCATGCACATCAAAAGCCACAGCCTCACCCCTCGAATGACCGGCTATCTTACGTTCTGCCATCTCCCTGGAAATATCTCCCAGGATAATGCGCCATCCCTTTTCCCCGGCATGATCCAGTAAATATTTGATCAGGCTCGATGAAGACATGCCTGCTCCTAAAACCAATACATTTTTGCTGTCCTTCATATATTTATTTTTCTTTTGATGGTATTTTCTTTGGGGGGATGAATGATGATTTTATCATTTAAACCGATTTAAGCATCCAGCCTCGTCTCCTTGACCCGTTTCTCAGTAAGGTAACCTCCAAATGTAAACAATTAATCGGGGAGCCTACCAATGACGAAAATCATAGATGTCTTATAAAATAAAATTTTCCGATGAGTTCCAATTTAGCCTGATCATCTTTATTGGAGGTTTGTTGGTTCTTAAGGTGCCGGGATACATTAAAACCAGGCTTCAATTGTGGTTTCGCAATTTTTTTATTATATTTCCCCGCAAATAAACCTTTTAAACCGATCGGGACGGACTTCACAGGGTATAACATATATCCACTAAAATAGAGGCCGTTGAGATGCAGATGGTTTTTTGCCATGGAGTTTTTAACGGATTTATATTGAATAAAGGGGATTAGGGCATGAAAAGATTTTTTTCCATTTTATTGGTGATTGGTAGTATGCTTCCGCTGATGGCATCCGCCCAGGAGCCCACCCATCATGTAATCATTGACACGGATGGTGGCCCGGATGATTTAAGGGCGCTTAATCTAATGCTTTCTTCGGGCGAGACAGAGATTCTGGCCATCACCTCTTCCGATGGGATTTTGGACCCGGAAGAGGGATTAATGAAAGTTCGGTCGCTGCTTAACTACCATGGGCATCAAGGAATTAGCACCAGCCAGGGCATCATCACCCAAAACAAGGCTTCTCAGAAGCAAGCGCTGGCCCGGGCGATACAATGGGGAAAGGAACCTTTAAGCTATGAGCCCTCCGGGGATGTTAAAGAATTTTTGGTAAAAAAAATCGAGCAGGAACCTGATCCGGTAGAAATTATTTGTCTGGGTCCGCTCACCAACATTGCCAATGCCATCCTGATGAAACCCTCCATTAAGCAGGAGATCAGCCGGATTCTCTGGTTTGATGACTGTCAACGAGAGCTTCCCTGCAGCAATTACGGGATGGATCGCCTATCAGCTGACTATATCCTGGGCACAAAGATTCCGGTTTACCGGATCAAATCCAATCAGCCAGGAGTAAAGCTGGAGGGTAATTTTTTCAGTAAACTGCTTACACTGCCTTCTCCCTATGCCCGAAACATTTATCAGACCCATCAGCATGACAGCTTGCAAAACCGAATGGAGGCCGGAGAAATCAGGGTTCGCAACGAACTTGCTCCCTTATATCTTTATCATCCCGGCTATTTCGAAAGGGATACTTCTTATGCCGACAGCATGGGTCATGTTATGAAAACGCGTGCCCCCGACAGTGTGCTAACCTGGATCTACAGGTACCTAAAAAAACCTGCCAGCCTTCATCACGTAACATTTAAGGATTTTCCCACCGATTCAAGCCTCTACCGCACTGACATCAAGCCTCTGGTTCGCCGGCTCATCAGAAACCATGGCATAAAGGAATGGCATGCTGTGATACTTACATCGGAAATGCAGGGCCAACTGAACATTGGCAATGTGTTGGGGGCTAAAATGGGCATTCGCATCCTTGAATACTTCCATACTTCACCCGGTGAAGTAACCCTGACCTGTCATATCACTCAGGACGATCCTTTAAGCAATATGGTCGACGGCCTTCAAATGGCCACCCAGGCAACAACCGGCAATGGAAAGCTCACCATCCAACAGAGCCCTTCCAACCATGTGGTGGCAAAACATGAGAACCAGGCCATCGAAATAAGCCTGAAAACAAATTACCTGAAAAAGGCTACCGGATCCATTGAACGTACCCCCACACCTTTTCGCCCCTCATCCCAAAATTACCAGCAGGAGCAGCGAAAAAAAGCCCTGCAATTCTGGGCGGACTGGGAGCGCAAAAGCATCTTTCAGGTTATCCGCAAAAACAACAATTGAGATAGCACCGCTTTGCCTTACTGATCTTTCTCCTCCCTGCCCTTTTCATGGGTGGGTAGAAAATTCAGGGAGATGGAATTCACACAATGGCGGGTATCTTTAGGAGTAAAACCCTCCCCTTGAAAAACATGGCCAAGATGGGCACCGCAATTGGCACATAGGATTTCGGTCCGGATGCCGTCGGCATCAGCCACGCGCTTTACTGCCCCCTGAATGGCATCATCGAAACTCGGCCAGCCACAATGGGCATCAAACTTATCGTCTGACTGAAACAACCTGGCCCCGCACCTTTTACACGTGTATATCCCTTCCTTGTCATGATCATAGTATTTTCCTGAATAAGGCCTTTCTGTACCCTTATGGATGATCACACGCTTCTCAGGTTCAGTAAGATCTCTGTATTTCATAGTGTCTTGTTGTGAATAAGTCAGTTGCACCATTAAAACCAACAGCAAAACAGGAATTAAAGCAACAGTTTTCATCGCCTTTTTATCTTTGAACAAACGAAGCCCTCAGGTGGTTCAAAACGAGCAATACAATAGTATTAACGCCTTTCGAAAGGGGGTTATTTCATGCCGATGTGTCTTTTTATCTCATTCAGTTTGTTAAGGGCTTCTACGGGGGTAAGGTTATCCAGGTCGATGTTCTTGATTTGATCGCGGATTTGTTTGAGCACGGGGTCATCCAATTGAAAGATGGTGGTTTGCATCCCGCCCCGGTGGCTGGCGATATCGCCGACAGGTTTGGACACGGAACCTTTATCCTCAGAGGATTCCATATCCTTGAGAATTTCATTGGCCCTGCGCACAACACTTTTAGGCATACCAGCCATCCGGGCCACGTGAATGCCAAAGCTGTGTTCGCTGCCACCGGGTTGTAATTTGCGGATAAAAATCACCTTATCATCCATCTCTTTAACCGAAATGTTGAAGTTCCGGATGCGGCTGAAAGATTTCTCCATCTCATTGAGTTCGTGGTAATGGGTGGCAAATAGTGTCTTGGCGCTGGCGCGGGGATTTTCGTGGATGTATTCGACCATGGCCCAGGCAATGGAGATCCCGTCGTAGGTACTGGTTCCCCGGCCAATCTCATCCAGTAAGATGAGGCTTCTCGGGGAAAGGTTGTTCAATATGCTTGCAGCTTCATGCATCTCGACCATAAAGGTCGATTCCCCTTGGGAGATGTTGTCTGAGGCCCCGACTCGGGTAAAAATCTTATCCACCAGGCCAACCCGTGCAGATTGGGCGGGCACATAGCTACCACTTTGGGCCAGCAAGACAATGAGGGCAGTCTGGCGAAGCAAGGCAGACTTCCCGGCCATATTGGGGCCGGTAATGATCATGATCTGCTGGTCTTGATTATCGAGGTAGACATCGTTGGCGATGTATTCTTCATCAACCGGCAGTTGCTGTTCAATCACCGGATGACGCCCCTGGGTAATTTCAATGGTTTGCGATTCATTGATCTCAGGACGATGGTAATTGTATTCCCTGGCTATTCGGGCAAATGATAAAAGACAGTCCAAACGTGCCACCAGGGAAGCATTTTGCTGGATAACGGAGATATAATCGGCGATGCCGGCGACCAGGTCGTTAAAAAGCTGGTTCTCCAGTTCTAGGGATTTTTCTTCGGATCCGAGAATCTTGGCTTCGTATTCTTTAAGCTCTTCGGTGATGTACCTTTCGGCATTGACCAGGGTTTGTTTGCGGGTCCATTCGGCCGGGACCTTATCCTTATGGGTGTTGCGCACTTCGATATAATAACCAAAGACGCTATTGTATCCGATTTTAAGGGAGGGAATGCCCGTTCGCTCTATTTCTCTTTGCTGAAGTTGTTTGAGGTAATCGCGGCTGGAGTGGGCAATTTCGCGGAGTTCATCCAGTTCCCGGGAAACCCCGTCATTGATTACATTTCCCTTGCTTACGGTTGTGGGGGCTTCCGGGTTGATTTCACGTTCTATACGGCTGCTGACAGATTCACAGGTATCGAGTTGATGGGCGATTGGGTTCAGGGCCTCAGAAGAAGTCTGCTGACACGCTTTTTTCAAAGGTTCCAGGGCATAAAGGGCTTGTTTGAGCTGCAGCACTTCCCGCGGGGTGATCCGGCCAACAGCCACTTTGGAGACAATGCGTTCGATGTCGCCCATCTTTTGAAGTTGGGCTTCCAACAACTCCATGAATTCCCCATCTCTCAGGATGTGGTCAACGATATCCAGGCGCTGCTCGATGGGCTGTTTTTCCTTCAGGGGCAAGGTAATCCAGCGTTTCAGCAGACGGGCCCCCATCGGGGAAACCGTCTGGTCGATCACATCGATCAGGGTTTGCCCCCCCTCATTGACCGTGTGGAAAAGCTCCAGATTGCGGATGGTAAACTTATCCAACCATACATAATGCTCCTCCTCAATCCGCGATAGGGTGGATATATGCCTGACATGCTCATGCTGGGTTATGTCCAGATATTGAAGGATCGAACCTGCTGCCACGATGCCGTAAGACAGGTTCTCTACCCCAAAACCTTTCAGGGATGTGGTATTGAAATGTTTGAGCAACTTGTCGCGGGCGTTGTCCTCGGTGTAAACCCAGTCGTCCAGCTTATAAGTATAAAAACGTTCCCCGAAATGATCCCTGAAAAGCTGACCTTTGCCCCGCTCATACAGCACTTCCCTGGGCTGAAAACTGTTCAAAAGCTTATCGACATAAACAAAATTCCCTTCCGAGGTCAAAAACTCACCGGTAGATATGTCCAGAAAAGCCACCCCTACAATGTTTTTCTCTATATGAACCGATGCCAGAAAGTTGTTTTCCTTATTGTTCAATACATTGTCATTGAAAGAGACCCCGGGGGTGACCATCTCGGTTACCCCCCTTTTGACGATTTTTTTCGCCTTGCTTGGGTCTTCCAGTTGCTCACAGATAGCCACACGCTGGCCCGCCCGCACCAGTTTGGGCAAATAGGTATCAATGGCATGATAGGGTATCCCGGCCAGATCCACATAGGAAGCCGAACCATTGGCACGCTTGGTTAAAGTAATGCCAAGAATTTCAGAGGCTTTAACTGCATCTTCCCCGAAAGTCTCATAAAAATCCCCGACCCGGAAAAGCAATATGGCATCGGGATGTTGACTTTTGATGCGGAAATACTGCTTCATCAGGGGCGTTTCCACCTCTTTATCCTTCTGCTTGCGTGCCAATTCTTATCGGTTTGGTTGGACAATCCATCTAAACAAATTTATAACAATAATGTCAACCAGGAAAAAGATTTTTTCCCCCGGCAGGCTATCTTATCAACAATCCTTCAACACGGCCCATGCAGTAAAGCCCCTGGAAGCAGGGGCCGGCCCCTGTTCATTTTTTATCTCAAAGAAAATTCATTAACTTCCCCGATCAAATCCACAAACCAAAATCCCAGCCCTATGAAAAAAGTTTTGATACTTGGCGCCGGAATGGTCGTCAAACCCATGGTCGATTATTTATTGAACAATGGCATTTCGGTAACCATTGCCTCACGGACTCAATCAAAGGCAGATAAGATTTTGAACAACCGTCCTAACGGAACTTCCAAACAATGGACGGTGGATGATGAAGCCGGTCTCGACGAGATGGTCCGGAGCCATGACCTGACGGTCAGTTTTCTGCCTTATGCCTATCATGCCATGGTCGCCAAGATGTGTCTGAAACATGGAAAAAACATGGTCACCACCTCTTATGTGCAGCCCGAGATGGTGGAACTGGACAAACCCGCCAGAGATGCCGGGGTACTGATCCTCAACGAAATAGGTGTAGATCCGGGGATCGACCACATGTCGGCCAAAAAAATCATTGACCAGGTGCATGATCAAAACGGCAACATTGAAGAGTTCTATTCCATCACCGGTGCGCTGGCGGCTCCGGAAGCGGCTAACAACCCGCTGAGGTATAAGTTTTCCTGGAGCCCGAAAGGAGTGGTCAAAGCCGGGAGTAATCCGGCCCGATATCTGAAAGATGGCAAGGAAGTGAACATCCCTTCCCAAAATCTGTTCAAAAACACCTTCATTGAAAACTTTCCGAATATAGGGGAACTCGAGGTCTATCCCAACCGCGATTCGATCAATTACATCAACATCTACAACACCCCGGAAGCCAAAACCATGTTCAGGGGAACCTTCCGCTACAAGGGCTGGTGTGAGACGATTGACCTGATGAAACAAATCAACCTGATATCCGAAGAGCCCATTGATCTGAAAGGCAAAACCTATGCCGATATGATAGCCCACCAGATTGGGGCCGATGATGCATCGAACATCCGCAAAAAAGTGGCCGACAAGTTCAACCTCTCAGAGGATGCCCATGCCCTTGATGCCCTGGAATGGCTGGGGCTGTTCAGCAAAGAACCCATCAACCGCGAAAAGGATTCCCCCTTTGAGGTAACCTCCGACCTGATGATGGAGAAGATGACCCTCGGGCGCAATGAGCGCGATATAGTGGCCATGCAGCACACCTTCCTGGTGGATTATCCGGAAAAAGAAAAGGAAGTGATTAAATCCAGCATGTTGGTCTTTGGCAGCCCTGATTCCGATACTTCAGTAGCACGGACAGTGGCTATCCCAGCGGCCATTGCCGTAAGGCTTATCCTGGAAGGGAAAATCAACCTGCAGGGAGTATACCGCCCGGTGATCCCAGAAATATATGAACCCGTTCTCGATGAACTGGAAAAGAACGGCATCAAACTGGAAGAACAGTTCGGTTTGCCCCTGGACGAAAACATTAAACTGCCCTAATTCACTACCCCGCTTAGCGGGGGTAAACAAACCCGCCCATAACCCACCCCGCTTAGCGGGGTGGGTTTATTTATACCCCGCTTAGCGGGGTCCAAATGTTGCAAATAACAAAACTTTTGAAAGGTAACCCTCAGCTATGGCCGAGCATGGCTGTTGTTGCCACCCCGCTAAGCGGGGTATCAGACTAATCAAACCAGCCGGCATACATGATGTAGTTGTCGGCGATTTTGTGGATCATATCACGGGTTTGCTCGGGATCAACTGACTTGACTCTTTTGGCGGGCACCCCGGCATAGATGCTGCCGGGCTCAATTTGGGTATCTTTTAATACCAAAGCCCCGGCAGCAATGATCGAATTTTCCCCGATATCTACATGGTCCATAACCGTAGCCCCCATACCGACCAAAACATTGTCATGGATATGGGCACCATGAATGATTACGTTGTGGCCGACAGAGACATTGTCCCCGATTTCAACCACCGATTTTTGATAAAGGCAATGTAAAACTGCCCCATCCTGAATGTTCACCTTGTTGCCCATGCGGATGCTGTTGACATCGCCCCGCACCACAGCGTTAAACCAAACACTGCAATAATCCCCCATTTTCACATCACCCACCACAGTGGCGTTGTCAGCAAGATAACACTCTTTCCCGAATGAAGGGTATATTCCTTTAACCGGTTTAATTAATGCCATAAAATTACACGATTTAATAGGCCAACAAAAATATTACTAAAAAAGGCTGTTAAGGGGCAAGCTTTTCGAACATTTCCTAAAAAAAACCTAAACAAATATTACAACACTCCCAGATTGGGAAGTCTAAAAAGACAAAAAGATTTTTCAAATCAAAAAGCTTTGGCCACTCCCTAGCACTGGAAACCTTGTGCACCAGCCGGAAAAAAGGTAGACAAATCTTTCAAATCAAAAAGTTAAATTCAACTGGCAAACCCTTCATGCATAATAGATGCGGTATAATTTCCCCACCCGTTCTTCAAAAGAAGGCAGGCTGATATGCCGGCTTTCGCGTATAAACTCTCGGCCTTCAAAGAAAACCAGGATGGTGGGGACCGTAAATACCGAATACTGACCAGCCATATCGGGATGCTCCATCGTATTGACATAGTACAACGTCATCTCCGGAAAATTGTTTTCGACCAACTCCTTAATCTTAGGCTTAAGGGTTTTGCATACATTGCACTTATGATGAGAAAAATAGACCATCCTGGGGGAATGTTCGGAAACGGACCGGTCCAGTTCGTCCTGTGAAGTCAAATCAATATAATCCATACCCAATCAATTCATTGACAATCTATAAAAAAGGATACCCTGCAGCCTTTATCCATAGCATAAACAGCATTGGCGGAATCAAGTTAAAAATCCGCTTCCTTCAGAAGTCTCCGGAATTCAACATAATCAGGGTACAGTTTTCCACTGCCTCAATGTCTTTTTTCCTGGCTTTTTCCATCAATTCAGGATTTTCAGCCCCCGGGTTAAAAATGATGCGGCGCGGACGCAGGTTGAAGATATAATCATAATAGTCTTCCTGATGCTTGGCATTCAAATAGATGGTGATGGTGTCCACATCTTTGATCTGGGGCCGGTTCAGCTGAATCGGCTTACCGGCGATCTCACCCTCCCGGATGCCCACCGGTACAACTTCATAGCCATAACGCATCAGGCTTTTTACGCAGGAATTTGAAAAACGGTGCTTGTTGGGGCTGGCCCCTAGTACCATTACCTTTTGCATAGGCCTGTTTTTTTATCATTTTGACTTTTCCTGTAATATCAGGAATCATTGTCTAATTTGCAAATTCATACAAAGACAAATGATAAGCAATCCTCTTATTATTACGCTTAAGCTCTCTGTTAAACAAGGTATTACAAATATTGTTGTCATGCAAGTATCTTGATTCAACAGCGATGAAAACATTCAGAGGGTCCTCTTACCAAGATTTGTTGAGTTCCTTCACTGTTTAGTCAGAAGAACAGCCGCATAAGCAGCCACCCCTTCACCCCGGCCCACAAAACCCATCTTTTCGTTGGTGGTGGCTTTGATGGAAATGGCTTCTGCCGGTATGATGCCTCCAAGGACTTGTTTCATTCGGCTGATATAAGGGCCGATTTTTGGCTTTTCCAGACAAAGGGTGGCATCGACATTGGCCACCTGATATCCTTGATCCTGAACTAATCTAATGGTATGGGAAAGAATTCGTTTGCTGTCGATATTCCGGTTTTCGGGATCGGTGTCGGGGTAATGATGGCCGATATCGCCCAGGTCGGCAGCTCCAAGAAGGGCATCACATAGGGCATGAATCAAAACATCGCCGTCGGAATGGGCCACAATGCCCTTCTCAAATGGGATGGGAACCCCTCCCAGGATCAAATCCCGGCCGGCTTCCAGGCGGTGAACGTCGTATCCAAATCCAATGCGCATGGTGCAAGATCTATTTGTCGTTCTCCTTTTCAAGGGCTGCGAAATCCAACCCCAGGGTAAACCGGACTGTATTGGCCAGGGGATGATTCTGATAACGGGGAACCAAGTAAGATAAATCCGCCTGGAAAATGTTCAGTTTAAGGCCAACCCCCATTGTAAAATACTGGCGGTTGCCTTTATTCTGATGTTCATGAAAATAGCCGGCGCGCACGGCAAATACATTCTGATACCAGTATTCCATACCAAAGGAATACTTGATCTCATGAAGCTCTTCCTCCAGACCGCCGGGAGCATCATAAAAGGACTGCATCATACCCTGGGGCACGGAAACGTTGGGGTCCATTCCGTCTTCAATGACCGGATTGCCGTTCTCGTCAGTAACCCGGTTGCCGTCTTCGTCCAGCTCATATTCAGGCGGGGTTGGCACCAGCAGTTTGGAAAGGTCTGTGGTAAACATCAGCGAATTGTATTGATCTAAATGAAAATCAACCGAGCCCCCCAGCTTCATCATTGTCGGGATGAAATTCTCCTTGACGGTGGTATAGGAAATCTTTGAACCAATGTTGCGGATGTTCAGCCCCAGGGCCAGGTCCATCTCCTTTTCCTGGATATCAATGCCCGGCTTGCGGTAATAAATGGAAACATCCCCTGCCACAGAATTGCCCGCTTTATATTCGGTGCCTCCATAACTGCCTCCGCCCGTAATATCACTGCGGATATAACGAAAGGCCACACCACCGGAAAAATTGGGGCCAAATTTTCTGGAATAGGCCAGATCTATGGCAAATTCATTGGGAAGGTGTTGCCCGTAAAAATCACCAAATTTATTGCGGAAGGTAATCTGGCCCAGTGAGAAATAGAGCAATGAGCCACTGATCACCTGTTCTTTATCCAACCTTTTGTAACCCGAAAGATAGGCCAGCTGAATGTCGTCGGCCAGGTTTTTAAGCCAGGGGGTATAGGAGACGGCCACGCCCATATCTTTTTCAATAAAGGCGTATTTGGCGGGATTCCAGTGCAGGGAGTTGACATCGGGAGAGGTGGCCACCCCGGCATCCCCCAGTGCTCCACCCCGGGATTCCGGGGCTATGGTTAAAAAGGGAACGGAATATTTTAAATTATTGGCAGTTTCTTCTTCCTGTGAGTAAATACTTGTAATGGCAGCAAACAAAAAAACAACCATCAAGCCAGTGCGCTTGTTCATAAAATCCATTGCTATAAAGACTTATTAAAGTTTATAAATCGGTATCATATTGTACCCTTATCCATTGTTTTATCGGGACTTTCACCATGGATCCCGCATGTTTGATACATCGCTTTGTTGCGTAAATTCGCGCATGCGGGTTTCATTTCGATTTGACCCCGCTAAGCGGGGTAATTTTTTCTTTGACCCCGCTAAGCGGGGGTAATTTTTTGACCCCGCTAAGCGGGGGGTAATTCTTCTCTTACCCCGCTAAGCGGGGTAGTATTTTTTCAGATGGGCAAATATATTATTTTAACGCAAGTTTCAAGCCATTGGTATATGCATTATTTTAATATCACCAATTTCTGTATCTTTTCGGCGGTTTGGCCTGAGGGGCTTCTGGCTTTGAGTTTATACAGGTAAACCCCGCGGCCGATGCGATCGCCAAAATCATCGCGGCCATTCCATTGGATGGGCCCAGCACGAAACCCTGAAGTTTGTATTTGGCGGTGAATGGTTTTGACCAGTTGTCCGGAAACGCTCAATATCTGAATGCGCACATCCAGCAGTGTTCCGGGTCGATTGTGTTCAAAATAAAAGGCCGTTTGTTCAGTAAAGGGATTGGGATAATTGAGCACCTTGTTGATTTTAAGTTCATCGGAAGCTGAAACCGTAAAGCTAATGGATGTCGAAGAAGGGTTGTTGTTGATATCCCAGGCCTTCAATTGCAATTCGTGGCGGCCTTTATCCAGGTCACTTAACTGGTAGGTAAGCTTCCCGCGTTGATAGGCATTTTCGCTGGCCTGATAATAACTATTGAGCACATATTGCTTTTGGGGGTCGTTATCGAGGGTCATGGTGATGTCGTGGCCAGCCCCGGATCGGGTGGTATTTATTCCGCTGGAGTCGGTCAATGTAGCAATCAGGGTTGGGTTCTGGTGGGTAATACCCCCGGATACGAATTGTTTATCATTCATATAAAGGTCAATGGAAGGGCCCTTGCTGTCGTTGAGCTGGCGTTGGGAGAAGCCCCCCACCAGGTAATCGCGGTAATAGCCCCGTGCCAGGCGGGAGCCGCTGTGAGCGAAATAAATCATTTTGCCCTGGCGGATTTCAGGCAACAGGTCGCGCGGGACCAC
>CAJXLK010000055.1 GCA_913055635.1 uncultured Bacteroidota bacterium | reverse complement strand
GGCAGTGTTTTGATCCACCAGAAAATGTTTGAAAGCAGGCTCTTTTTCGTCGACAAACTAATTGACATGGGCGCCCAGATTATCCTTTGCGACCCCCATCGCGCCACGGTCATCGGCCATGACCACCAGATCCGCCTGCGCCCAACCAAAATGACATCCCCTGACATCCGCGCCGGTGTTGCCCTGTTGATTGCCGCCCTATATGCCGATGGAACCAGTACCATCCATAACATCGAACAAATCGACCGGGGTTACGAACAGATCGACCAGCGCCTGGCCAGCATCGGAGCCGATATCCAACGCATCGAATAATCAGCCTGCTTGTCACCCTTTCCAGACAATTGCGCCTGCCAGGTGTCAATTTGTCGCAAAGATCCATTTTGGCAAATTATTTGAACCCGCTGGGAGGATCATGCTATCGAAATAAATCAGTTGGATATGAATAAAGAAGAAAAAAACATGAATAAAGAAGAAAAAAAGCAGACGTCTATGGATAAACAACAGGAGCAGGAACAACAGCAGGAGAACCGGGTAAACCAACAAAATCAACAGCAACAGCAAGAAGAAAACCAACAAGATACCGCCCAGAAAGCACCATCTTCCGAATCTGAGGCTTCCCAGGACAACCATCAGGAGCAAGCTGAAGCCAGCACAGAACAGCAGGAAGCTGACCAACAGCAGGATCAGCACCCCAAAGCCGAAGGGACCGATCAGCAAGGGCAGCAACAGGAAAAACAGGCGGAAGAGAGCGAAAAGAAAAAGGACAAGAAGCAAAAGAAAAAAGATCAAAAGGAGGAAAAGAAGAAAGAGAAGGAAGAGAAATCAGACCGGGAAAAACTGGCAGAATTACAGGACCGCTATTTAAGGCTACAGGCGGAATATGATAATTACCGCAAACGTACTTTAAAGGAAAAGATGGAACTGACCCGTTCGGCCGGGGAAGATTTGCTCAAAGGTTTGCTGCCGGTAATGGACGATTTTGAGCGGGCCTTAAAATCGGTAGATGAAGCGGAAAACTCGGATCAGGCACTAAAAGACGGGGTTTACCTGATCTACAACAAGTTTAAAGATTTCCTACGCCAGCAAGGCGTGCAAGAGATGGAATCGCAGGACAAAGAATTCAATACCGACGAGCATGAAGCGGTATCCAAAGTGCCTGCCCCCAGCGAAGAAATGAAAGGCAAAGTAGTCGACGTGGTACAGACCGGCTATTATCTGAATGATAAAGTACTCAGGTACGCCAAAGTCGTTGTCGGCGAATAAAACCAACACCAAGCAAAAAGGACTGGAAACAATCTGAAAAAGGGAATTTTTATATGGCATCGCAAAGAGATTATTACGAAATATTGGGTGTATCAAAGGATGCTTCTCAGGAAGATATTAAGAAAGCCTACCGCAAACTGGCCATCAAATATCATCCCGACAAGAATCCGGGGGATAAGGAAGCGGAAAAGAAATTCAAAGAAGCGGCCGAGGCTTATGAGGTGCTGGGGAATGCGGACAAGCGCAAAAAATATGATCAGTTTGGCCACGCCGGTGTGAAGGGCAGTGCCTCAGGCGGGGGCTATGGTGGCTTCGGTGGGGGTGGCATGACCATCGAAGACATCTTCGAGCAATTCGGCGACATTTTTGGCGGGGGCTTTGGAAGCGCCTTCGGCGGATTCGGTGGCTTCAGTGATTTTGGAGGGGGAGGCCGCCGCGGCCGGACGCGAAGAACCAGCAAGGGGTCGAACATCCGGGTTAAAGTGAGCCTCACCCTTGAAGAAATCGCCAAAGGCGCCCACAAAAAGATCCGAGTCAACAAGTACGTTCCCTGCGATGCCTGCAACGGAACGGGTGCTGAAAAAGGTGATTCATCGGCTTACTCGAATTGTCCCACTTGTAAAGGATCGGGCCAGGTAACCAAGGTTACCAGCACATTCCTCGGACAGATGCAGACCACCTCAACCTGCCCGACTTGTGGCGGGGAAGGGAGAATCATCGAAAACAAATGCACCAAATGCCACGGCGAAGGCATTGTCAAAGGCAGTGAGGTTATCCCCCTGGATATACCCGCCGGAGTGGCCGAAGGTATGCAGATGACGGTCAGCGGCAAAGGCAATGCCGCCCGCCGCGGAGGCATCAATGGCGACCTGATCGTGCTGATTCAGGAGGAAAAACATCCTGAACTCACCCGCGACGGAAATGACCTGATCTACGGACTCTATGTCAGCTTCCCTAAAGCAGCCATGGGCGGCCCCGTTGAGGTCCCAACCCTCGACGGAAAAGTCAAAATCAAAGTCGAACCCGGTACCCAACCCGGAAAAATACTGCGCCTCAGAGGTAAAGGCCTGCCCGAGGTGAACGGCTACGGCAAAGGCGATTTGTTGGTTAACATCAACGTCTGGGTGCCCAAAAACCTCAGCAAAGAAGAACGCAAAATGCTCGAACAGATGGAAGCCTCGGAAAATTTTAAACCCAATCCCAACGAGTCCGACAAAACCTTCTTTGAAAAAATGAAGGCTTTCTTTGAATAATCCCTCAAGGGATCCCTATCTAACCTATATCTTCCCAACATATAACATCCAGGGACCATCACAACGGTGGTCCCTTTATTTGTTGCACATGTGAGTTGTTTTCTTTTGTCCCTTTTTCATAACCATCGGATAATACACCATGCGAACAGGCTTTCGGTATCTTTGGTGGTCGGCCTGGAAAATTTTGTTTCGGACGACCAGTGCTGGCCTCTTACAGGGCATACTTCTTTCTGATATATTGCTTGCGGTTGGTCCGCCCGGTTTTGTGTCCCTTCAGTTTGCCCTGTAAAACCCCTATGCCTGTTCAACAAAGGTTAAACAAGGAGCCCTTGACCAATGGTAGGCATATTCTTTGATTTTTTTTATTTTTATTGCACATTTACTCTAAACCCAACAGCATGATTTACCTAAAGCGTTTTTGGTTCATAGGGGGGTTACCCTTGCTCGTCCTTTCTTTTCTGGCGGGTTGCGAAATGGAAGATGAGGTTCAGCCGACACCGGAAGTTGTGATCAACTCGCCGCAGGCTGGGGAGAGCTTTATCAGAGGCACCCCCATCGAAGTTTCGGCCTGGCTGAAAGGTTTCACCGAAGATTTTAATGTGCACCGCACCACCATGCGGGTCGATGATTCGTTGCTGTTGGATGGCAAGAAATATCAGGAGCAGGTGGGCCTCACCCTTCAAACGGGCCGACTGGCAGGTCAGTCTCATCAAATAACCGTTGAAGTGGACTATACCAAAGGCCAGCTTGAGGACCAGAACTGGAATTTTTTCTCGCTCAGGGACTATATGGGCGGTGATTCGGAGAAAGCAGACACCCTTCAGGTCAAAAGCAGTGTAGCTTTTTCCTTTGGGTCTCCCGACGGGTCACAACCAGCGATAGATGTGGTTGAATTTCCGCCCGGCACCCTATATTTTTCGGATGATACCGTTCACATCGATTCGTTTGCAATGAGTCCGTATGAAGTCACCAACCAACAATACGCAGGGTTTCTCAACGCCATTAAGGCTGATTCTTTGGGCAGATACGCTCAACAGAAGTACATCTTTCTTTCCCAATCCACCGGCATCATCCACCGCGACAGCACCTTTGCCATCCGGGAAGGGATGGGTAACCTGCCGGTGATCAATGTGACCTGGCATGGGGCTCAGGCTTTCTGTCGGTGGATGGGCGGACGATTGCCCACACAGTGGGAATGGCTGATGGCGGCCGGCACTTCCTATACTTACAGCGGCAGCGACAATGCCGGAGAGGTCGCTTGGTACCAGGCCAATGCCGATGGAAGGATCCATCCGGTGGGCCAAAAGGATCCCAATAGCGACGGAATGTATGATATGAGCGGCAACGCTGGCGAATGGTGCCTGAACGGACGGGAGCAGGATAAAAAAGCCTATCGCGGAGGCCACTGGAAATCAACCCTTGAAAATCTCCCCGTGGTCAGAAGCTTCCAATTACCCCCCGATAATGCAGGCAATTTCTTAGGATTCAGACTGCTCATCCCCCGATAAAGGTTCCTCATTCAAAGGCAAAACGAAGCGAAAATTTATAGGCCAGGTTGTCTGAAAACTGCTCATAAGCATAAGGGCCGTAGCGGTAAAAGACGCCCAAACCATAGTGAAACAAACCGGTGGATAACAGCCGGTCAAGGACAATGCCGGTTTCAAAATAGCCCTGCTCATAGGCCTTCGGGCTCAATCCCTGGTGCCGCTGGGGATGATCGAGCCAACCCCATCCCAAATGGTTCACCCATTGAACCTGGGGATTGGAAAAATCATTGCGCCACAGCAGGGAATGAAAGTTATGGGTCCAGAACACAGAGATGAAGCGGTCGGATACAAATTCATCCAGCCCCATGGTAGCAAAGCTGTTGCGGGAGTATAGGGAAAAACGGCTGCTGAAGGATCCCTGCCCGCGGTATAAATTAAAAAGAGGCACCTCTCCGTGGCTGTAGCCTCCTTCCAGGCGTATATGGGTGGTTCCAAGGCTTCTGGTTTCCAGCTTTTTAGACACGGCCCCCTCAAACCGCGTATACGGGTGCTGCCCCCCCAATTGTTCAATCCCGCGGGTAATGTTGGCGTAAAATACAGGGGCATCGGTTCCCAGGGAGTATTTCCCGCGGTGAGTTTGGACAAAATCTTCACCATAGGCATACCTCAGGCGAAGGCCGGCCTCGGTTACGTGAAATGTCCCGGAATGGTTTTCATCGGGCAATTGCAGGGTATAGTCTCCAAAGGGAGTAACCCGGGAAATCCGTAGAAAAGGTTTGGCCTTCAAATACTCCAGGGTTCGGAAGGATAGCCCCAACTGCCATCTTTGCACCCGGTCCATGCTTTTAATCATAAAATCGCGGTACATCTCACTGGAAAAGAGCGATATCTCCCTTAAAAACCGGTATCCCCCGGTTTCAACCACATCGTCCCGATAACTTAAAGAAAGTTTCATTTCAGAGCTGCGATGCAGGTTCAAATCCAGATGGGCACCATATTTGATTTGCTGGTCATCAAAGCCATAGCCCATATAACCACCCAGGGCAAACACTTCGGAAACCTGTTCATTGGTCTTGAGGCCAAGGCCAACCCTGAAACCCTCATATTGATTATAGTCGAGCATTTGGGTCAGGCTGATATCGAGCGGGCCAAGTGGCAGGTAACCCGTGCTCAGAGACTGAAAGGTGTATAGCATGCGGTCAAAGTGATGGGCCCGGCCCAAACTGTCAATGATCCGGTAAGTACGGCGGTCTTTGCCGGTTAACCCGCTGCGCCGGTATCGCTGCCAGAATTCGGGACTGCGCTGGTAGGCCCGGCGAGGGACCGACAACTCCACGTGACCAAAATCATCGGGATCAAGCTTCGGATTAAGCTGGCGGTCATATATATAGGTGCGTCCTTCCCCCATTAAATAATAATCGTCTTGCCCACTGGCCAACAGCACATTTTTGAACTTCAACCGCGTGTTCAATTGATAGGGGAACCATTGCCGCCCATCGATCAATTCATATTTCTGTTGAATCTTTACCGACAGATCGGAGGGCGGGTCCCAGGGTTCAGCAATCACATTTTGCAGGGCATAGCCATTGGTGTTGATCTGCAAAACACCATGGAGGCCGGGGAAAAGCTTGCCCCGGCGTGGGCGGTATGACAAGACAAAAACCGTATCCTGCAGGGAAGAATAAAGGGTATCCTCGAGATGAAAAAAATATTTGCGCCAACTGTTCTTCGAAATGGGATTCAAATAGCGGTCATCTCCCAATTTGATAAAATCATCGTAAAAGGAAAAACTCTGGAACTGGGTGGCCAGAAAAGCAAGGGAAGGGTCTTTAAAACCGGAAAGCCTTGAGGCCAGTACTTTTTCACTGGTACGATCCGGTTTCATATACTGCCTTTTGGTGACCGATTCCATCAGCATCAAATGCTGCCGGCGGGTGAGCTTTTTGAGCCGGATGACAGAGGAATCATTTGGCCGGGAAGCCGTTGCCGGCTGCTCTCGGGGCACAGAATCGGCCGTAAAGATGAACTTATTGTAACTGCGGTAACTGTAAGCCTCCAGGTTTTCAGGGTCGTTGGAATCCCGGTTGCGATAGGCTTTTTGAATGATCCGGTTGGCAGGATTCTTACCGGGTTTGACCACTACCCCTTCCAGGTTGTAGGATTCCTGGCTCATAGATATGCGAAGCGTATCGCCCCGGCCAAAACGACGAAGGGCCATATCCTTGTCGCCATAACCTACATAGCTCAAGTGTAACCGGTCAACCCCTGCAGGTACTTCCAACTTAAAATATCCGTCAATGTCGGTGGTGGTCCCCCGGGCAGGTTCACCATAAGTGACATTGACAAAGGCCAGGGGTTCGCCGTTGAGGCTATCCACCACAACCCCCTCTACATATCTTCCATCCTGTGCCCGGACACCCTGAAACCCTATCAATAACATGCCCAAAAAAAGCAAATACAGACGAGTTCTCATATCGTATTGTTTCAATGAAAATCAGAATGATCGATCTTAACTTCCAATGGGAAGGGTTAAACCATTCGACCTACCCTCCTTCTAGAGCTCGTAGCCCCGCAACTGGACAAGGAGGTTGTCGAGGAGGGTTGAAAAATCAATCAAAAGCATTCATCTTCAGCATATTAATTTCCTTCTGGGTTAAAAAACGCCATTTGCCCCGCGGAAGATTTTTTTTGGTGAGACCGGCAAAATAGACCCGATCCAGTTTCTTTATTCGGTAACCCAGACTTTCAAAAATTCTTCTCACCACCCGATTCTGCCCGGTATGTATTTCAATGCCCACCTGGGTTTTATCAGAGGGATCCACATAACTGACGGCATCGGCATAAACCGTTTCATCATCGAGTTGAATGCCCCCGGCAATTTCTTCCAGATGGGATTTGGTAACCGGACGGTCCAAAACCACATGGTAGACCTTCTTTTTATGGTAGCGGGGATGGGTTAGACGCTTGGTCAAATCCCCGTCATTGGTCAGCAGCAGCACCCCGGTGGTATTACGGTCGAGCCGACCCACCGGATAAACCCGCTCAGGGCCCGCATTTTTGACCAGGTCAATTACCGAACGCCTGGCTTGCTCATCCTTCAACGTGGTAACCACATCTTTGGGCTTATTCAGCAAAATGTAGACCGGTCTTTCATTTTTCAGTACTTTACCCTTATAGCGCACCTCATCGCCGGGAGAAACATGCAAACCCATCTGGGTTACCTTCTTGCCGTTGACTGTAATCTTGCCGGAACCGATCAGTTCATCCGCCTGCCGGCGGGAACACAGTCCGCTGTCGGCTATGTATTTATTCAAACGCACGGTTTCCGGCTTACTTTGCCTTGTCTTTCGCTTCTCAGCTCTGCCTTTTCCCTGCCGGTAAGGTCTGTTTTGCCTGCTCATAATACCCGTTTGATATCATTCCACTTAACACATGCAAAGATAGTGAGAAAACAACAATTCCAACAGGTTGAACCGATTAAATCGGAAAAGGTGAAAATGATGGGAAAAGAAGACCTTAAAAGGAAGGGCCACCTGGGCATCTGCGGAACAACTCGTAAATCCAGATCCGCCGATGGAAAAAAGCAATGTTAACGGGCGATTGGTAAAAGCGAGAAAAAGGCCGGAAAGTGCAGCCATCTGATGCATCATTTAGAATTGACCCACATTTTTTAATTTTGAGATTTTAAATCCAATGCCAAAAACAATAGCAAGGATAAAGCGGTAAATATAAGTGGCACAGCAGGGATAAAGCAGGAATAGTCATGGAATACAAAATCACTTCTCAATATACACCAACGGGCGATCAGCCGCAGGCCATCCGGGAACTGACCGAAGGCATCAATCGGGGCGACAAATTTCAGACCCTTCTTGGGGTGACCGGTTCCGGCAAAACCTTCTCCATTGCCAACATGATACAAAATGTAAACCGACCCACTTTGGTGCTCAGCCACAACAAAACGCTGGCGGCTCAACTGTACGGGGAATTCAAGGAGTTTTTCCCTGAAAACGCCGTGGAATATTTTGTTTCTTACTACGATTACTATCAACCCGAGGCTTACATCCCGGTAACCGACACCTATATTGAAAAAGACCTGTCGATCAACGAAGAAATTGAAAAGTTGCGGTTAAGCGCCACTTCTTCGCTTTTATCAGGACGGCGCGATGTAATCGTGGTATCTTCAGTTTCCTGTCTGTATGGCATCGGCAATCCGGAGGACTTCCACCAAAATACCATTACGGTAAAGACGGGCCAGCACATCGGGCGCAACGAATTTCTCCGGCGTTTGGTCGACAGCCTTTATGCCCGCAGTGAGCTGGAATTTAAGCAGGGGCAGTTCAGGGTCAATGGCGACACAGTGGATGTTTTCCTGGCTTATGGGGATCATGCCTACCGGGTCATTTTCTGGGGCGACGAGATTGATGAAATCGAATCGTTTGATCCCTATAACAACAGCACCATCGACCGCCATGACCAGGCGGTGATCTATCCGGCCAACATCTTTGTCACCACCAAAGAGCGGATGCAACATGCCATCGGTCAGATCCAGCAGGATTTAAACGATCAGATCCAGTATTTCAAGGACGAAGGGAAAGAACAGGAAGCCAGGCGAATCAAACAAAGGGTGGAATATGACCTGGAGATGATCAAAGAGCTGGGTTACTGCCCCGGCATTGAAAATTACAGCCGCTACTTTGACGGTAGGGCGCCGGGTTCACGGCCTTTCTGCCTGCTGGACTATTTTCCCAGTGATTTCATCACCGTGGTGGATGAGAGCCACGTGACCATTCCTCAGATCCATGCCATGTACGGGGGGGACTATTCGAGGAAGAAAACCCTGGTGGAATATGGTTTTCGCCTGCCAGCCGCTGTAGACAACCGGCCTTTAAAATTTGAGGAATTTGAAAACCTGATCAATCAGGTGGTATTTGTCAGCGCCACCCCAAGCAATTATGAGATGAAGCAGTCGGGCGGGGTATTTGTCGAGCAGGTCATCCGCCCCACCGGTCTGCTGGACCCGGAAATCGAGGTACGCCCCACGCTCAACCAGATTGATGATTTGATGGAAGAGACACGGCAACGGGCCCAAAAGGACCAACGGGTGCTGGTGACCACCCTGACCAAGCGCATGGCCGAGGAGTTAACCAAATACCTGACCCGGTTCAACATCAAATGCCGCTACATCCACTCCGACATCGACACCCTGGAGCGGGTGGAGATCATGGATGGTTTGAGGAGCGGACAATTTGACGTGCTGGTTGGGGTGAACCTGCTGCGCGAGGGCCTCGATCTGCCGGAAGTATCGCTGGTGGCCATCCTTGATGCCGACAAGGAGGGTTTCCTGCGTTCAACCGTCTCCCTGACCCAAACGGCAGGCCGGGCAGCACGTAACCTCCAGGGAAAGGTGATCATGTATGCCGACCGCATCACCCGATCCATGCAGCAAACCATTGACGAAACCAACAGGAGAAGAGAAAAACAGCTGGCTTACAACGAAAAACACAACATCACCCCCCGCCAGATTGAAAAAGCTTCCCGCTCGGTCATGGCCGATTACCGGGAAAAAATAGGCCAACCCCAGTCTACAGCCTATACCGAACCCCAGCAGGTGGACACCGCCGCCGACCCGGTGGTCCAATACATGAGCCAGGATGCCCTGGAAAAGGCCATCGAGAAAAATAAAAAAGCCATGGAAAAAGCCGCCTCAGAACTCAATTTCAAAGAAGCTGCCCGCTTGCGCGATGAAATGTACGAGTTGCAGGATCTGCTTAAAAAACGCAAAAAACAGGACTCAAAATAACCCCCACCCCTGTCGGAGTGAAAATAAAAACACCCCCTGATCCGAAGGTCAGGAGGTGAAAAATAAGATGTCATTTAAGGCAGGGAAAAAAGAACCTAACCCAAATACATCTTCAAAAGCTTGCTCCTGGAACGGTGGCGCAAACGCCGAATGGCTTTCTCTTTGATCTGTCGCACGCGCTCGCGGGTGAGACCGAACTTGTTGCCGATCTCTTCCAGGGTCATATCCTGTACCCCGATGCCAAAAAAATGGCGGATGATCTCTCGCTCTCGCTCGGTCAGTGTCGAGAGCGCCCGCTCCACCTCATTGGTCAGCGATTCATTGATCAGGGTTTTGTCGGCATTGGGAGAATTTTCATTGGGCATCACATCCAGCAGGCAATTCTCATCCCCGTCAGAGAAGGGCGCTTCCACCGACATCTGCTTGCCACTGACCTTCATGGTTTCCAGTACCTTTTCTGTAGACATCTCCATGGTCGATGCCAATTCCTCCTGGGAAGGGGTGCGCTCATTTTCCTGCTCAAAACGGGTCTGTATCTTGTTGATCTTATTGAGCGAACCTACCTGGTTCAGGGGCAAACGCACAATTCTCGACTGCTCGGCAAGGGCCTGAAGGATGGATTGACGAATCCACCACACAGCATAGGATATGAATTTAAATCCTTTGGTCTCATCAAATTTTTTGGCTGCCTTGATCAATCCCAAATTGCCTTCATTGATCAAATCGGGCAGACTCAACCCCTGATTCTGATATTGTTTGGCAACGGAAACCACAAAACGTAAATTGGCCCGGGTCAGCTTTTCCAGGGCGGCCTGATCTCCCTTCCTGATGCGTTGTGCCAGTTGTACTTCTTCTTCAACGGTCAATAAGTCTTCTTTGCCAATTTCCTGTAAATACTTATCAACCGATGGGCTTTCTCTGTTGGTGATGGATTTGGTTATTTTTAGCTGTCTCATGGGCCTTAAATTTTAGGATCAGAAACAATATGGGTATTCACTGGTTTTATTCTCCTCCCGAATTTAAACAGGAGTATTGAATTCTACAAGGGCTTCCCCCATACAATATCCCCTAGTTACTAACAACCCTTTCATCCAGATTAACTCAAGGAAAGCGGATCTTATTATAGATCAGCCCCTGAAATTCGATGTTTTTGGACCCCGCTTAGCGGGGTTAAAGAAAGAACCGACCCCGCTTAGCGGGGTTATTAACAACTCCCATAAGCAGACCCCGCTTAGCGGGGTTCACTATTAAAAAATGCCCATGCCGGGGCAAACCGACCCCGCTAAGCGGGGTTCATCAAACAATCAAAACCCGCCGCAGGCATCCCACTGGAAACCATACGGCGGGTTTTGATTGTTCGATCACTCAATCTAACCTTCAGCCATCCGCAAATCAGATCATTCAAACAGTCAATCCCTGACCTGGACCTGATAGACATATACATAATCACCTGCGGGATACAACCCTTCAATTTCCACTTTTTGTCCCGAAGGAACATCTCCAAAGATTCGTTTAATATCATTCACAGATCTGATTTTCTCACCAGCAATATAGGTGATGATAAAGCCTTCTCGTATACCGGCGCTTTTGAGGGCGCCCGCTTCGATACTCACCACCTGTACCCCATGGGTGATCCCGGTTCGTTGTTTCTCCTGTTCTCCAATGGCTTGAAACTGCGCACCCAGTTTATTAAGGGTCTGTTCACCGGTGATGATTTCAGTACTTCCCTGCTTGTTACGTAAAGTGACGTCGAATTGTTTCTGTTTACCGTCTCTTTTCACGGTAACGGTAACTTCATCGCCCGGTCTGAAGCTGTTGATGGTGGTTTGCAGCTGGGCCACATCTTTAATTTTTTCTCCTTCCACCCGAATGATTATATCGCCCGGCTGCATACCGGCACGTTCAGCCGCCCCGTCTCTTTGGACACCGGCAACAAATGCGCCTTCATAAGATTCCAGGTCATATTCGCCGGCCAACTGCTCATCTATATCACGGATCTGCACCCCCAATACGGCCCTTTGCACCTCGCCATACTTGATCAGATCTTCCACCACCTTGCTGGCTATGGAAGCCGGGATGGCAAAGGAATAGCCCGAATAGGATCCGGTAGGCGAGGCAATGGCAGCGTTGATACCGATCAGATCGCCTTCTATATTGACCAGTGCTCCGCCACTGTTGCCCTTATTCACCGCTGCATCGGTTTGAATGAACGACTCAATGGCCAGCTGGTTTTCCTGACGGTTCAAAATTCCTATATTTCGGCCTTTAGCACTTACAATGCCCGCTGTAACAGTTGTGCCAATGTTAAAGGGATTTCCTACAGCTAAAACCCACTCGCCCAGCTTAATATCCTGTGAACTCCCAAACTTCAAATGAGGCAAACCTTGGGCATCGATCTTCAGCAGAGCCAAATCAGTGGCCGGATCCGTCCCTACCAGGGTGGCATCAAAGGTACGGTCATCGTTAAGGGTTACCCGAAGCTCGTCGGACTTCTCCACCACATGGTTGTTGGTGACAATATACCCATCCCGGGAAATGATCACCCCTGAACCAAAACCTTTCACCTCCTGCTCAGGTCTTTGATAGCGGTCGCCAAAAAAAAATTCATAAAAAGGATTGGTATATTGAGCCTCCCGGGTAAATTTGGTCTTGACATGCACCACGGCATGAACGGTATTTTCGGCCGCCAGAGTAAAATTAAACTCCTCTGCTTTAAAATCCGCGGGTAAATTGGCAAAATGAAGCCCGTTGGTATCATTTTCCACATAGGCTCTGCTGATTTTGACCCCCTCCGACCGTTCACCTTCACCGGAAATGCTGGAGTAGATCACCACCGTGAGCAACGCCGTGACGATGGCCACAGCAATGGTGCTTAAATTCTTTTTAAAATTCATAATTTTACTTTTTATGGATTGTTTTGAAAGGTAAGATAGCAAATTATATGCCCGGATTCAATGATATTTTTATATTTAACATAAATTAACGGCGCTCATGGCGGTAAAATTCAACAAATATCACGGAGCTGGCAACGATTTCATTGTAATTGACAATCGGGGAGGGAATTTTCAGCCGGACCCCACCAGGATTGCCCGAATGTGTCACCGCAGGTTTGGCATAGGGGCAGACGGAATGATGCTGCTGGAGTCATCTACGGGCTATGATTTTTCCATGCGGTATTACAATGCTGACGGCAGAGAAAGCAGTATGTGCGGAAACGGAGGCAGGTGCATGGTTGATTTTGCCCGTTTAATGGAGATCATTGACAAAAAGACCGTTTTCGAGGCTGTTGACGGGATTCACGAGGCCAAAATCTTGCCGGATGGCCGCATATCATTAAAAATGCAGGATGTTGGCGATATCAGCCGGCACCAGGGCAATGACCTGATTGACACAGGTTCACCGCATTATGTGGTTCATGTAGAAGACCTCCGGGAGATTGACGTGGTGGACCGGGGCCGGAAAATCCGAAATGATCCACAGATCTCTGCCAACGGGATGAATGTCGACTTCATCTTCTCCCGTGGTGGCCAGCACATTGACATCCGAACGTATGAACGGGGAGTTGAGGCGGAAACCCTGGCCTGCGGAACCGGTGCGGTAGCTGCTGCCATCAGTGCCTACCTGAGATCGCCCGCTGAAGGAACCTCATTCATCCTTCATGCCCAGGGCGGAGATTTGAAGGTTGATTTCAAAACCCCGGATCAAAAAGTCTTTTCCGACATTTGGCTTACCGGCCCGGCCCAAAAAGTCTTCGAAGGATATTATTCCGAATCCGAGACCGAATCCGACCCCGCTAAGCGGGGTTCATAATAGCCCGACCCCGCTAAGCGGGGTTCATAATAGCCCGACCCCGCTTAGCGGGGTTGTATAAGCAGGTCTGGAAAAGTTTTTTTATTTTAGCACTTGATTAAACACAAACCGATTCCAAACCTTTATTTTATGAATCCAATCGCATTAATAACGGGAGCCACTTCAGGCATAGGACGAGCTACGGCCCTGAAGCTGGCCGAGTACAACTATGATGTGATCATCACCGGAAGAAGGGAAGAACGGCTGGTAGAACTAAAAAATGCCATCCAATACAGCTTCTCTGCCAACGTACATATTTTAACTTTTGATGTGCGCAACCAGGAAGAAGTGACCCGTGCCATCGACGGGATGCCCGACAAATGGAAAGATATCCGGGTACTGATCAACAATGCCGGCCTGGCCGTTGGGCTGAACCATCTTCAGGATGGTGAGATCGATGACTGGGAACGGATGATTGACACCAATATCAAAGGCCTGCTGTATGTAACCCGCAAAGTGGCCCCCATCATGACCGGTAAAGGGGACGGACATATTGTAAACATTGGATCCATCGCCGGCAAAGAGGTTTATGAGATGGGCAACGTCTACTGTGCCAGCAAGCATGCCGTAGAGGCCCTGACCAAAGCCATGCGCATCGACATGCTCAGGGACAACGTCAAAGTGACCAGCATTTCGCCGGGGCTGGTGGAGACAGAATTTTCAATGGTCCGCTTTAAAGGCGATCAACAAAAAGCCGACCAGACCTATCAGGGATATACGCCTCTGACGGGGGATGACGTGGCCGATGTGATTGTTTATACCGTGAACCTTCCCCCCCACGTGAACCTGAACAATGTGGAGATCACCCCGCGGGCCCAGGCCAATTCATTCTACAAGAACATCAACCAATAAAGGATATGCATTCAATCAGTTACCTGGAAGAGTTCACCTATCAAATATTCAGAACCATCGGTTGCTCAGCGGAGGATGCCGGCACCATTGCCCAGATCCTGATGGCCGCTGAAAAAAGGGGCATCTCCTCCCATGGTCTGCTTCGGGTGAAGGATTACTATCAGATGTGGAAGAAAGGGCGCATCAATATTGAGCCCTCGGTCAGTACGGTGCGGCAGACACCGGGGACAGCCGTGGTAGATGGAGATGGTGGTTTTGGAATGGTTGCCGCCCGCAAATCAATGGAAGTGGCCATAGAGAAGGCCACAACAGTAGGAACCGGTTGGGTGACCACCCAAAACTCCAATCATTTTGGCATTGCCGGTTATTATGCCATGATGGCCCTGGAGCACGACATGGTTGGGGTGGCCATGACCAATGCCAATGCCCTGGTAGCCCCCACCTACTCCAAAAGCCGGATGCTGGGGACCAATCCCATTGCGGTGGCCATTCCCGCTGGTGAGCATCCCCCCTTTGTGGCCGATTTTGCAACAACCCCCATAGCCAGAGGCAAACTGGGCATCAAAGGCAAGCAGGGGTTAAAGGTGGCCGAAGGTTTGGTTCAAAATAAAGAGGGCCATCCCTCAAGGGATCCCGACATCATTAAACAGGGCGGTGCCATCCTGCCATTGGGCGGGGATAGCGAACATGCAAGCCATAAAGGTTATTGTTTGAACGCCATCGTGGACATTTTTTCCGGGGTCTTTTCCGGGGCTAACTTTGGGCCTTTCATTCCCCCCCAGGTACCTTACCTGGATCCCCCGCAGCAGCAAACGGGTAAGGGACTGGGCCACTTTTTCGGAGCCATGCGCATCGATGCTTTTCAGGACAAACAAACCTTTAAGGAGCGAATGGACCAGTGGATTGAAACCTTCCGCCAAAGCGAAAGCATAGAAGGCCAGCCCCCGGTAAAAATTCCCGGCGATCCCGAGCGGGAAATGGAATACCACACCCGGCAAACCGGCATTGAGCTGATTGAGGCTGTCCAGAATGATCTGAGCCAGGTTGCCCAGGAGTTGGGCGTTGGATTTGAAAAAGCATGAGCGGCCTGCTGCGGGCAATGGAAAAAACAGGTTGCAGGAACCTAATCTGCTGCTAAAAGGCCAAAAAAAGCTGGAAAAAGGAAGCTGGAGCCAAAAGCCAGAGAAAAGCACTCCGGGACTGCCTTCGATGATCAAATGCCCGGGGTCAACCTAAGCCATTCGGGAACATCACCTTCAGGAAGAGAGCTAGGACAGGCAAAAAGGGACATGGTAAGGAAGATCATACATATTGACATGGATGCCTTTTATGCCTCGATCGAGCAACGGGATCATCCCGAGTTAAAAGGTAAAGCAATAGCAGTGGGCAAAGGGAGCGAGCGCGGGGTAGTGGCAGCGGCCAGCTATGAGGCCCGCCGCTATGGAGTGCATTCGGCCCTCTCGTCAAAAATCGCAAAAAAAAGATGTCCCCACCTGATTTTCATCACCGGCCGCATGGAGGTCTATAAACAGGAATCGGCCAGGATCATGGATATTTTCCTGGATTATACCGACCTGGTCGAGCCCCTGTCGATCGACGAAGCTTTTTTGGATGTGACCGAGAACAAAATGGGGATGCGCAGTGCCACATTAATTGCCCGGGAAATTAAAGAACGCATCTATGAGCTGACCGGTTTAACGGCTTCAGCCGGGGTTTCCATCAACAAGTTTCTGGCCAAGACCGCATCGGACTATGACAAACCCGATGGGTTATATGTCATAAAGCCGGCAGATGCCGAAAAATTTGTGGAACAGTTGCCCATTAAAAAATTCCACGGGGTAGGTCAGGTAACGGCCCAGAAAATGCACCGCCTGGGGATTCAAACTGGTGCAGACCTCAAGCGCCAATCCCTGCCTTGGCTAACACGTCATTTCGGGAAAGTAGGCCTTCATTATTACAACATATCCCGGGCCATGGATCAAAGGCCGGTTAACCCTGAGCGCATTCGCAAATCGGTAGGCACTGAACGCACCTTTGAAAAAGATTTGCAGGAAAATTTTGAGATCATTACGGGCCTTTACCACATTGAAAAAGAACTGATGCGGCGGATGAATCGCTCCGGTTCCTATGGACGCACCCTGACCCTAAAAATCAAATTCAGTGATTTTCAACAAATCACCCGCAGCAAAACCCTGCCGGTGGTCATTGACCAATTTGACCTGCTTCACCGTCATGCCAAGGAAATCCTGTATCAAATCGATCTGGGCAGCAGAAAGATTCGGTTGCTCGGGCTCACGGTATCTCATTTGGAGACCAATGAAGGCCAGGAGGCGGTGCAACTCGAACTGGATTTTTAATCGTCCGGATATATTAACCTGATGTTTGATGTACTTTTTTGGAACGTAGCCATGAACAAGTTAGCGGCCTGATCGTTCATGAAAAAACGGAAGTTCCTTCAAAGCTGCCAGGCCATCAGGTATTTATTTGGTATTCAACAGTCATTTTCCCTGATGAATCAGTTCTTCCAGGGCTTCATGAAGCCGGGGATAAGAAAATTCAAATTTCATTTCCTTAAGCCGTTCAGGAGAGACGCGTTGACCCTGCAACATGGTTTCACGGGCCATATGGCCAAACAGGGCCTTCAGGACGAAGCCCGGGACCCTCAGCCAGCTGGGCCTCCCCATCACCTGACCCAGGGTTTTGGCAAACTCACTCATCTTCACGGGATTGGGGGCGGTTAAATTATAAACCCCAGCGGCCGTGTCAGATTCGAGCAGGCTGACCACGGCCCTGATGTGGTCTTCGATGTGAATCCAGGAAAGCCACTGCTGGCCACTTCCCAGGGGGCCGCCCATAAAAAAGCGGAAAGGGAGCATCATCCGGGGCAGAATCCCCCCTTCCCGGCCTAAAACCAGGCCGGTGCGGATAAAAATTTTGCGGGTATAGCGGTCATCTACATTTCGGACCGAATCTTCCCATTGCTTGGTGACCATGGGCAGGAAACCTTTGCCCGAATGCATGCCTTCCCAAAAGGTATAATCCTGGCTGAAACCATAAAATCCTATGGCTGAACCCTGAATAAGAAGATGGGGTTTATCATGGCTGCGCTCCAGGGCAAAACTGATGGCCTTACCGATGCTCACCCGGCTCGACAATATCCTGCGTTTTTGCTCGGGCTTCCAACGGGAGGAAGTCAGGTTTTCCCCGCCCAGGTTAATTACCGCATCGACCTTATGGGCATATTCCTGCATGACAACATATTCATTGCTCTGCCACTGCACCACCTTTTCTGCCCCTTGCAATATTTGACGCGCACGGCGTTCATTGCGGGTAAACACATAAACCTGATGGCCCCTCTGTTGAAGCCGATAAAACAAATGTTGGCCGATAAATCCTGTTGCTCCTATTATAAGTACTTTCATAAGCTACGATTTTAAAGCATGACGGTAGGTTTGAAGGGCTCTTTCCCGGGCAAATTTATGTTCTACAATGGGATGGGGATATCCGCCCGTGAAATATTCAGGCACCCAATGGCGCACAAATGCGCCTTCGGAGTCAAATCTTTCCATTTGCCGGGTGGGATTAAAAATTCTAAAATAGGGGGCGGCGTCGCATCCCGAACCGGCCGCCCATTGCCAGCCGCCGTTATTGGAGGCCAGCTCATAATCCAGGAGTTTGCCGGCAAAATAGGCTTCTCCCCAACGCCAATCCAACAACAAATGTTTGGTAAGAAACGAAGCGGTCACCATTCGAAGGCGATTGTGCATATAACCGGTTTCATTGAGTTGGCGCATCCCGGCATCCACCAACGGATAACCTGTTTGTCCCCGGCACCAGGCTTCAAAGGCGCCGGGATCGTCCCGCCACTGAATCTGGTCATATGCAGGCTTAAAAGCCCGATCCACCACACCTGGAAAATGCCAGAGAATCATCATAAAAAACTCCCGCCATATCAATTCATTGAGCCAGGTTTCATTGAGCTGGCGACCTTTCAAAACGGCCCGGCGGATGCTGAGGGTTCCAAACCTTAAATGCATCCCCAGGCGGGTGGTTCCATCAGCGGCCGGATAATCGCGGTGGCGGTCATAGGTGGCGATCACTTCATCATCTAAATTACAGGGAGGGAAAGGCCGGGTGGAAGATTGAAAACCCATCGACGCCAGGGTGGGCATGGGCAAAGGGGTAATCCGGTGGTATGAACCGGCATAATCCTCAACCGGCCATACAGACACAGGTATAGCAGCCAACTGTTGTTTCCATTTTTTGGAATAAGGCGTATACACCGTATAGGGCCGGCCGTCCTTTTTCAGGATGTCATTCCCCTCAAAAATCACCTGATCCTTGAAGGCCTGTACCTCGACATCACGCGCCCCAAGCCATTGTTCAACTTTGCGGTCGCGCTCAATGGCCCGGGGTTCATAATCGCGGTTATAATATACCGCCTTGACCGAATAGACCTGTAAAAGCCTTGAAAAAACCTCCAGGGGGCTGCCATATTCGACAAGCAAGGAAGAACCGCGGGCCTCCAACTGCTGTTTCAACTGTTGAAGGGTCTGATAAATAAAGGTTACCCGCGCATCCGTTGGATCCTCAAGGGCCTCCAAAAGGTCCCGGTCAAAAATGAACAGGGGCAGAACATACGGCCTATGCTTCAAGGCATGATGCAATGCACAATGATCCTCAAGCCGCAAATCCCTTCTCAGCCAAACCAGCGTTATTGGGTCCATAATAACTTTTTTCGGTGAAAAGATGCCAGAGGTAAATGATTTCCCCATTAAGACAGGGTGTACACCCTATTCTTCTTCAAAACCGATCAAAATGCCTCCGGTTCATCCTGTTCCAGAAATGGTTGTTTTTGCCAAATGCTAAACATTGTCACAGTATTCTAAAAAATGGCTGACCATTAAATTTGTAGGCCCATTATCAATGAACAATTTGAATAGTGATCCCCCTTCACCATCGCTGATTCATAAGAGAAGCTTCATCAAAATCAACCAACATTTAGAGTTCAACCAACATTGTTAAAGGTAAAAAATTGTTGAATTCATTCAACCTTTTATTTAAACCCCTGCCCCCATTGAACAATCTTAAAACCGCAATTTGTTCACAAAAGCCTTAAAATTCAAATCCACACAAAAATTTCCATATCTTTCAGAAAAATGCTTCGCCTCCGAATCCACTCCTTACATAGAGCCATATTGCGGCAACACCAGGCGTGTCTAATCAATAACAGACTGTTTTAAACAAAACAATGTATGAATTGTTAAAAGTTATGACAATCAATCTATATTTGCCGTAGTGCGCAAAAAAGACCATATATATTCAATTTCATAAAATAAAGGGGCATGGCGCGTTATTCAATCAGAGAATTAGAAAGACTATCCGGGATTAAGGCCCACACCATAAGGATTTGGGAAAAACGGTACAACATCATTCAGCCCAAAAGGACCAACACCAATATAAGGTACTATTCCGAAACGGATCTGAAAAAGCTGCTCAATATCGCCATCCTTAACCGGCAGGGATGGAAAATATCGGAAATCGCCAGGCTGGACAACCATAATCTTTCGGACAAAGTGATGAAATTCACTTACAATTCCAAAGATGTGGAAAGCCAGATCGAAAAGTTGGTCATTGCCATGGTGGATCTGGATGAGGCCAAATTCGACCAGATCCTCTCCAACGCCATTATGCACGATGGGTTTGAACAGACCATCATCAAGCTGATTTTCCCTTTTTTCGAAAAGATTGGTTTGCTCTGGCAGACCGGTTCGATCCATCCCGCCCAGGAACATTTCATCTCCAACCTTTTCCGGCAGAAACTAATGGTGGCCATTGACAACCTGATGATCCCTGACAAAAAGAATGCGCGTAAGTTCATTTTATTTCTCCCCGAGAATGAGTTTCATGAACTGGGCCTGTTGTTCTACAATTATCTGATCAAAAAAGCCGGACAAAGTGTTATATACCTTGGCAGTTCGGTCCCATTTAAAGATATTGTTGAGACCAATCATATCGTCCAGGCCGACTACCTGTTCACTTCCATCACCGCCTCCCTGACCGGTGAGAAACTTGAGCAATATATCCGGGACCTCTCGGGGACCTTCCCCAAACAGGAAATCTTCCTTTCGGGCATGAAGGCTTTTGAGACAGATATGGACCTGCCCACTAATGTGGAACGGATCTCCTCTCCCACTTCCTTTAATGATCGGCTTAAAGAACTTTAATCAGATATCTTTCCAATAAAATCACCTGTTTTTTTGCCTCCCGAAATAAGAAAGCAGGGATATACCCGGTAAAAATATTTTTTGCCATACAATCCTATTAATCCAGTAGGATTTTAAAGTCGCATAACCTTCTGGCATTCAAACTATTTTATATTGTTTAAACCTAAAACAAACATTTGGCGGTTTTTCTTAACAAAATCAGCATGAATTGTTATTTAGATACAATCATAAAAAAAGATCCAAAAATCCTATTTATAGGGAAACAAAGCACCACATGCTGTTTAGAATAATCAGACTTGCATGTATTTTTTTCTAAAAAAATTTGCTTGGTGTTTAATGTTTTTTTATATTTGTTTAAACATTAAACAATAAAAATTCACGAGCCATGACATCAGTAGAATTCAATCAGCAACTCATAAAACTGGAGGATAAACTGGAAAGATTTGCCATGAGTTTAACCTCCGATCACGAAGAAGCCAAAGATCTCCTCCAGGAGACTTACTACAAAGCCCTGGCCAACCGGGATAAATTCATCGGCTATTCCAATCTGAAAGCCTGGACCTTCACCATTATGAAGAATACCTTCATCAACAATTACCGGAAAAAACAAAAAGAAAACACCCACAACGATAAAACGGAAAACAATTATTTTCTGAACCAGGCGGAAGACCGGGCTCCGG
>CAJXLK010000054.1 GCA_913055635.1 uncultured Bacteroidota bacterium | reverse complement strand
TACGGATTCTATGCCGCCGTGGCGCGCAAAGACCTGGAAGGCTACCCCGAAGGAGGCTTCCAGCCGGAAAATGCCCTGACCCGCCGGCAGGCACTCAAAGCCATGACCCTGTGGGCGGCCCGCTCCATGTTTGAGGAAAACCTCAAGGGCAGCCTTGAAGCAGGCAAGCAGGCCGATTTTGTGGTGACCGACCGGGACATCATGAAAGCCGATCTGAGCCGTATACCAGAGACTCAGGTGCTGCGCACCTTCATCCAGGGAGAAGAGGTTTACCATCGGGCAGATTCCCGCAGCAAAAGGTAAGGAGCAACCGGTAAATAACTCATTCTCAACCAATAGCCTGCTTCAATCGATAGCCCTATAGCAAGGGGGCATGTGAAGGCCCCTGCAAAAGTCTATTGATTCGGCTCAATCTCTTTTTAACGGGTGATCAGTTATTGAGCTGGCCGGCCTGATTGGTGATCTCCTGCCAGGCTTCTTCAATGTGGCGTTTTTCCACGTGGGTCTGCCCGATCACCATCCGAAGGGTATATTTCCCGTTCAGCTTGGTATGGGTCAAATAAATGCGCCCGGCCTGATTGATGCGGTGCATCAGCTGTTCATTCAGCCTGTTGAGATGCTCCTCAGAGAGGGATCCTCCGGGATGATAGCGAAAAGCCACCACCGCCAGGGTCACCGGAGCCAGAAGCTCAAAGTGTTGATGGTCCGCCACCCAATGCTTAAACTGCCCGGCCAGATCCAGATGGAAACGGATCTTCTGCTGAAGGCCTTCCAGGCCATAATACCGCAGCACAAACCAAAGCTTCAGGGCGCGAAAACGCCTGCCCAGCGGGATGGTCCAGTCCGAATAATTGTTGACGTGCTCATCAGTCCGGGTTTTTAAATATTCGGGGATCAATTGGAAGGTCGCCCGCAAGGCCCGGGCATCCCTGACATAATAGGCCGATGCATCGAAATTGGTGAACAGCCATTTATGTGGATTAAAAACAAAACTATCGACATATTCAATGCCATCGATCATCCACCGGTACTGAGGCAATATAAGGGCTGAACCGGCATAAGCGGCATCCACATGAAGCCAGAGCCCATATTGACGGGTAACCCTGCCAATGGCCGAGAGGGGATCAACGGCCGTAGAGCCGGTTGTTCCCAGGGTGGCCACCACCGCCATCGGACGGTAGCCTTCCTTTTGGTCCTGATCAATGGCTTGCTCCAGGTGATCGGTCTTCATTCGGTAATCGCCATCTACCTCAATTTTAACCAGATTGACACGGCCCAGGCCGGCTGCCTTAACCGCCCGCTCAATGGAAGAATGGGCCTCTGAAGAGGCATAAATCCGGAAAGGCTTCTGCTGGTAAAGCCCCCATTCATTAACCTGATAGCCCGTAAACTTCTCCCGGGCCGTTAAAAGGGCAACCAATGAGGCAGTAGAAGCAGAATCCTGTATAACCCCCTCAAAATCAGCAGGCAACCCAATTGCCAGGCGCAACCAGTTCATTACTTTTTCCTCCAACTCCGCAGCCGCCGGCGAAGTCTCCCACTTCATACACTGTGCCCCGATCGCAGCCGTAATCATCTCCGCTATCATCGAGGGAACACTTGTATTGGCCGGAAAATAAGCAAAAAACCGCGGGCTCTGCCAATGGGTGATCCCCTCCAACAAATCTGCATCTAAATCACGAATCATCTGGTCAATCTCCTCGCCTTGCTCCGGCATCCGATCCGGCAAACGCTGGTAAATATCACCGGGGGAAACCTGCGATTTTACCGGATAACGCTCTATATTTTCATAATACCTCGCGATCCAGTCAATAGCCTTCTGTGCCTTCTGAAGAAATTCTTCCTTTTTATCCATATCCGATCTTTTTGTGTTGAACGGCAAAAGTTAATAAAATCCCGCCATTTTTGCCTGTTTACAGACAGTATTTACAAAATCGTCCCGGACAATGAGAAAACACCCGGAATTAAAAGTTTTCGTTAGATGCATTGCATGAAACCACACCCACTGACCTCCAAAATAAAAAAATGCATAGGGTTCCATGGGGAGGTATTCGCAGCCAACTCACAGAACAAAGCGATGCATAGAAGCATGCAGTTTCCATGGTGTTTTTTTCGTGGCCAGCTTAGAGCTTAAAGCAGTGCCAGAGTAATTTAACCTCTAAAAATCAAATATTTGCAAAGCAATCCCAGCCGTTGACAATTTGGGGTAAATTCCTTAAATTTGATCATATCAATCGGATTGAATCCATGGAAAAAAGAAAAGTTCAACGCTACTTTATCGCCAGCCTGGGGATCATCTTGCTGGTGGCTATTGCAGCTTTGCAATCATTCACCGAACATCAAAAACAGATCAAAGGAGGTGCGCATATGGAACTACACAGCAATGCATTCAAGCAGAAAGAATTCATCCCTGATAAATACTCCTGCCGGGGGGCAGACATCAATCCGGAACTGACCTGGGAAAATGTCCCGGAAGGAACCCAAAGCTTTGCCTTAAGTGTAAAGGACCCCGATGCCCCAATCGGTACTTTTGTGCACTGGCTGGTGTATGACATCGATAAGGATGCGCGTAAGATAGAAGAAAACAGTATACCGGGCAAACAGGTCAAAAACAATTTCGGGAAGGAGGATTATGGGGGACCCTGTCCGCCTTCAGGAGTACATCGGTATTACTTCCGGCTTCATGCCCTGGATATTGAATCGCTGGGCAAAATCAAATCGATGGAGGAGTTTGACCAAAAGATAGACCAGCACACCATAGCCAAAGCCGAATTAATGGGCAAGTTTGAGAAATAGCATGGCCCAGGTCAAAGAAAAAAAATCGTTCCCACGGGGAGCGATTTTTTTCTTTGACCAACCATTGCTACATTTGCTGCAAACAATGTGAGCGGAATGAACAAGCAGGAAGCCCGGCAGAGGATTGAACAACTAAAAAAGCAGTTGCACGAGCATAATTACAGGTATTATGTTCTGGCACAGCCCACCATCAGTGATTTCGAGTACGACACCCTGATGGATGAACTGATTCAGTTGGAGCAGGCGCATCCGGATTTAAAAGATCCCAATTCGCCCACCCAGCGGGTAGGCAGCGACATCAACAAAGAGTTTGACCAGGTTCAGCATCGCTACCCGATGTATTCCCTGGGCAACACTTACTCGCCTGAGGAAGTCAGGGAATTTGAACGGCGCATCAAAAAGAGCCTGCAAACCCCGATTGAATATGTGTGCGAGTTGAAATACGACGGGGTGGCCATTGCCTTAACTTACATCAACGGGGCTTTACAGCGGGCTGTTACCCGGGGCGATGGCATGCAGGGGGATGAGGTCACCGAAAATGTCAAGACCATCCGAAGCATCCCCTTAACCCTGCGGGGAGAAGATTATCCCCGGGATTTTGTGATCCGCGGGGAGATTCTCTTTTCTCACGAAAGTTTTGAACGGTTGAACCGCGAGAAACAGCAAAGGGGGGAAGCTCCCTTTGCCAATCCGAGGAATGCCGCGGCCGGCACCCTTAAGCTTCAAAAATCGGCCATGGTAGCCCAACGGCCCCTTGACTGTTTCTTATATTCGGTGGTGGGCGAAAACCTGCCTTTTGGGAGCCACTTCGAAAACCTGAAAAAAGCCGAAGAATGGGGCTTTAAAATATCGGCCCAATTGGAAAAGTGCCACGACATCGAACAAATATTCAACTACATTGAATACTGGGACCACCAGCGGGCCAACCTGTCCTACGACATCGACGGGGTGGTGATCAAGGTCAACGATTACCAACAGCAACAGGCCCTGGGCTATACGGCCAAATCACCCCGATGGGCCATTGCCTACAAATTCAAGGCCGAGCAGGTCGAGACCCGTTTAAAAAGCATTCAATACCAGGTGGGGCGAACCGGGGCGGTCACCCCGGTAGCCAACCTAGAGCCGGTATACCTGGCAGGGACCACCGTCAAAAGGGCTTCCCTGCACAATGAAGATCAGATCCGCCTGCTGGATGTACGCATCAATGATACGGTCTACATCGAAAAAGGGGGCGAAATCATCCCTAAAATTGTCGGGGTCAACAAAGACAAACGCCCCACAGACAGCCGGGCCATTGAATTCATTCGTTTTTGTCCCGAGTGTGGAACCGAATTGATCAAGCCCGAGGGGGAAGCCCGCCATTACTGCCCCAATGAAAACGGATGCCCGCCTCAGATCAAGGGAAAACTCGAGCACTTTGTCTCACGCGGGGCCATGGACATCGAGGCTGCCGAAGCCACCGTCGATGCCCTTTACCAACACAACCTGGTCGAAGATGTGGGCGACCTCTACAGCCTGACCAAACAAGACCTGCTTCACCTGGAAGGTTTTGCCGACAAATCCGCCCGGAATTTGATCGATAGCATTGAAGCCTCTAAACAGGTCCCCTTTCCACGGGTGCTTTACGCCCTGGGAATCCGTTTTGTGGGGGCATCCGTGGCACGGAAAATTGCCCGCCATTTCCGCTCCATTGATCAACTCGCCCGGGCTTCCCACCAGGACCTGGTGGCCATCAACGAAATCGGCAACCGCATCGCCCAAAGCATCCTGGATTTCTTCCAAAAAAAGAAAAACCTCGAAATCATCGAAAAACTCAAAAAATCAGGGGTGAACCTGCAAATGGAACCCTCAAGGGAAGAAACTGCCAGCCAGAACCTGACCAACATGAGCATTGTGATCAGCGGAACTTTCGCGCAACACTCACGAAAACAGCTTCAGGAGCTTATCCAGCAGCACGGGGGCAAAAACACATCGTCGGTCTCATCCAATACCGATTACCTGCTGGCCGGAGAAAATGCCGGCTCTAAAAAACTCAACCAGGCCCGGCAACATAATATCCCCATCATTTCTGAAACCGAATTCTTAAAGATGATTGATCGGTGAGATATTATTCGAAACGAATTATTGGACATCTTGGCTAATTTTATTAAACTTGTAAAGTGGATATTTTCAGGAAACCCAAAGAAAAAATAGCCCATTGGCTGTTAACCAAGAAGCAACGTAATCTGCACCGGGCCAAAGAAGTGCATAATTTTGATACCGCCCGGAATATAGGTGTTATTTTCTCTCTGGAAAAAGAGGAATCCTTCGATGTAACCAACCAATTCCTCAACTTTTTGGCCGGTAAAAAGATCAAAGTCTATGCCCTGGGATATGTTCCCCAGAAAGAAATTCCACCCAAACTGGCTCCCAACAGCAAAATCAACCTTTTCACCCGTAAAGATTTGAATTGGTACTACATGCCCACCCATCCCATTGTCAATCAATTCACAGAACAAGAATTTGACATATTGATCGATTTGAGCGACTATACCCTGTGGCCCCTGAAATTCGTCAACAACCTCTCACGGGCCAGGTTTAAAGTGGGCAAAGAGGCCAATGATGGGAAAAATTATGACATGATGCTGAAGATTGGTGAAGATCAGGATCTGCAGTATTTCATCGAACAGATTAAATATTACCTGAGTCGAATCAATAAAAAACAATGATATGGCAGTCCAGAAATTCAGTGGAACCGGTGTGGCTGTAACCACGCCGTTCAAAAAAGACATGTCGGTTGATCACAGTGCCCTGGGCGATCACATTCACTTTCTGATCGAAAATGGGATAAATTACCTGGTGGTATTGGGTACCACCGGCGAATCGGTTACCCTGAGCCACCAGGAACAAGTGGCGGTGGTCGAGACGGTAAACAAGGCCAACAACGGTCAATTACCGGTTGTATTGGGCCTTGGCGGCAACAACACGGCCGGTGTGCTCGAAAAGCTAAAAAACACCGATTTTCAGGGCATTGACGCCATATTGTCGGTCGCTCCCTATTACAACAAGCCTTCTCAGAAGGGTCTTTATCAACATTTTAAGACCATAGCCGAAAACAGTCCTGTTCCGGTGATTCTTTACAATGTCCCGGGGAGAACGGGGGTCAACATCGGGGCCGACACGATCGTTCAGCTGGCCAGGGATGTTGATCGTATCATTGGCGTAAAGGAAGCCTCCGGCAGTTTCACCCAGGCCATGAACATCATTGATCAAAAGCCCGGGGATTTTCTGGTGATCTCGGGTGAAGACAACATCACCCTGCCACTGATGTCGATCGGGGTAGCCGGGGTGATATCGGTCGTGGCCAACGCCTTCCCGCATGAATGGTCTTACATGGTGAACTATGCCCTAAAAAACGATTTTCGGGCCGGGGCACAGATTCATTACCAGATGAAGGAGATCGTGGAAAAATTATTTGCCGAAGGCAACCCGGCTGGCATAAAATGTGCATTGGGCATTAAAGGGATCATTGCAAACCGCTTGCGGCTTCCTCTGACCCCGGTCAGCGAAGGCCTTGAAAAAGAGCTTCGTGAGCTGATGAAGCAAATGAACCAGGCATAAATAAACCTTTTGACAAATCCAATACCGATCATGAACCGAACAAGCAAAGGCTTATTGCTGATGGGGCTGATCCTGCTGGGACTGGCTTGCAGCCCGCAGCGGGAAGTCAGAAGGCTGGAGACCAGCCAGCAGATAGACCTCAGTGGACGCTGGAACGACACCGATTCGAGGATGGTGGCCGAAACCCTGGCCAGCCAGGTGCTAAGGGCCCAATGGCTGGAACATTACAAGGCCAACCACCAGGGCAACCGCCCCACCATCATTGTGGGGCTGGTGCGCAACAAAACCCACGAACACATCAATGCTGAAACCTTCATTAAGGACATTGAGCAGGCCATCATCAAAGATACCTCCGCCCGCCTGGTGCAGGCCGGGCCTCAAAGAAAAGCCCTGAGACAGGAACGCGCCGACCAGCAAGACTTTGCCTCCCCCCAAACCACAAAAAGATGGGGCCAGGAACTGGGAGCCGACTTCATGCTTCAGGGCAACATCAATTCCATTGTCGACCAATACCGCGATGAAAAGGTGGTCTACTACCAGGTGAGCCTTGAATTATCCCACCTCGAAACCAATGAAATTGTCTGGATGGGCGATAAAAAAATAAAAAAATACATCGAAAACTAAAGACCACTTCGATCCCCGGCATTCATGAGGCAAATCTTGCATCCCAATTCGCTTCTGCTGATCATACTTCTTTTCCTGATCTTTGCCGGGTGTGCCACTTATTATCAACAAACCCAGCAATTGCAGGAGCATATTGTGCATGGGCGTTATAAAAAGGCCGATAAGCTGCTCGACCAAAACGACCAGGCCCGCGAGGGCCGGAACAAATTGCTGTATTACCTGAATCATGGCTATGTGGATTGGATGCTGGAAAACCATCGGCAGAGCAACCGGCATTTTTTAGAAGCAGACCGCATCATTGAAGATTATCTGAAAAATTACGGGCTGGAAGCCCTGGCCCTGGTGACCAACCCCAATGTCAAACCTTACCGGCCCGAAGATTTTGAGGCGGTAATGCTGCATTACTACACTGCCCTGAACTACATCCACCTTCAGGATTATGAAGACGCCCTGGTCGAATGCAGAAGGATCAACTTGCGGCTACAGGCCCTCAACGACAAATACAGCGATCATAAAAACCGCTACCAGCGGGATGCTTTCGCCCACAACCTGATGGGAATGATCTATGAGGCCACCAATGACTATAACAATGCTTTTATTGCCTACCGCAATGCCCTGGAGGTCTATCAGGAAGATTATCAGGAGTATTTCTCGATGGAAGCCCCCGAACAGTTAAAGCAAGATGTTCTGCGCACAGCCTACCTGACCGGGTTCACCGAGGAAGTGCGCCACTACGAAAAACAATTCAACGTAGACTATCAATACCAACCCCACCCCCACGGGGAGGTCATCTTTTTCTGGCTCAACGGCCTGGGACCGGTCAAAGATGAATGGAGCATCCGCTTTACCAAAGTGCCCTCGCCCAAGGAAGGTTATGTCATCATGAGAAGCAACCAATTGGACGTGTCTTTCCCGGTTTACATCGGCGACAAAAGCAAAGAAGAAAAGGATGCTTTTTCCCAGTTGCGCTTCTTCAAGGTAGCCTTTCCCAAATATGTTGAACGCAAGCCCCTGTATGATCAGGCCACCATTTATGCCCACCAAAACCGCTTTACGTTTGAGCGGGCCCAAAACATCAATGAAATTGCCTTCAAAACTTTACACGACCGCATGTTAAGGGAATTGGGCAACGCCATTCTGCGGATTGCCACAAAAAAAGCCATTGAAGCAGCTGTCGATCAGGAGAATGAAAAACTGGGCACGTTGGTTAACATCGTCAATACCCTGACCGAACAAGCCGACACCCGCAACTGGCAAACCTTACCCTATGCCATCCATTATACACGGATTCCCCTGGAAGCCGGCAGCAATCAGATCAAACTGGAGACCCAATCCCGGAGGAGAAGCAAACAAGTTCATAGTTACCGTTTTGAGGGACAAAAAGATAAAATTTATTTCGCTTTCCATCATACCCCCGCCTCCTATTTTCCCGGCCACAGACCCAGGTGATCACTGACCATGGGTATGGCGCAGAATCACCTGGCCGCGGTTCTTCTTGTTCATTAACCGCTCTATGGCAGGGTCCAGTTCATCGAGGGTCATTTCCTGAACCAGCCCCGAGAGATCCACCTGCCACTGGCCGGCGAGTTGATTCCATATGGTTTTGCGCAGTTGCCAGGGACATTTCTGGGCATCGACCCCCAGCAGGCTCACGGCATTGAGGATGAAAGGATACACAGTGGTATGCAACTCATCGGAAAAGATGTTGCCACAGGCCGTTACGTTGCCTCCGTAATCGCAGGCTTTCAATATGGTGGCCAAAACATTGCCGCCCACCACATCCACGGCACCTGCCCATCGGGGTCGCCGCAAGGGTTTGGTCGAGGTATCGTCGGTAACGGTTTTATCGATGTGTTCATCGGCTCCCAGCTTACTGACAAAGTCCTTTGAATCATCAATGCTGGAGGTGGCGGCAATCACCTTAAAGCCCAGTTTTTTCAAAATCAGTACGGCCACACTGCCCACACCCCCTGCGGCGCCAGTTACCAACACAGGCCCTTGTTCGGGCTTTTGTCCGGCAGCCAGCAAACGATGAACCGACAAGCCTGCTGTGAAACCAGTGGCTCCATATACCATACTCTGACGCAGGGTCAAGCCCTCGGGCAAAGGCATGATCCATTCGGAGGGTACCCTTATGTACTCGCCGAAACCTCCATCGGTGTTCATCCCCAGGTCAAAACCGGCTACAATAACCGGATCACCCGCCTGGAAACGCCCGCTGCGATCCTCTTCCACCACCCCGGCCGAATCAATCCCCGGAGTGTGCGGATAATGACGGGTGATGCCCTTATGCCCCAATGCCGACAACCCATCTTTATAATTCAATGCCGAATACGCCACCCGAACCAGTGCTTCGTGATCGGGCAATTCATCCAACGACCGGTTTACAACCCGGCGGCTGAAACGACCCTCCGGCTCCTCAAAAACACGGTAGGCCCTGAAAGTATTTTTTTCCATTCTTTGTCCTCCTTTTATTTGGTGATCAAATAACCGGAAGCCGCCAAAACGCTACCGGATATCCTTCCTACTTCAATCCCCAAAGTTGCATTAAAATGGGGCCATTTAAAAGCGTTGCCTCAACATTTTCCGTCGTTTTGTTTTAAATGTTCTCTATCTTTGAAAAAACGTATAACCTCCATCCGTTCGCTGCAGCAAAACCATGGCGATCTGCTAGCCCTTTCCAGGGAACCTTTTCAAAACATTCACGATACAACACGCCTCGATACCATCTACCGCTTCACCGGTACAAAAGACACGGTAAAGTTTTACCGCAGCCATCAAAAGGATCTGTTGATCTACCTGAATATTACCAATCCCCGCCTATCGCTGACACGTTGCATCCGTCCGGGCCTTCCCAAATCTACCTTTCTGAGGATCTTCGGCATCACCCCACCAACAGAAAATGAAATCAGGATACCCAACCGTGAGGGTGCCCTGATCTTCATCTTTTATTTGAGCAAGGAAAAACTTCAGCGTATAAAAAGTGACATCTATTTCGTATAAAAAGGCTGACCCACGTGGATCAGCCTTTTTTTCAAGTTGGCAGGGTGATTATTTCAGGCCCCGGTTGCGCAAGAGGGCATCAATTTTGGGTTCCCTTCCGCGGAAGTTCTTATAGAGTTTCATTGGATCCTTGATGCCGTTTTTGGCCAGCAAGGTGCGGAACGCTTCAGCGGTCTGCTGATCGTAAATGCCCTTGTTCTCAAAAGCCTCAAAGGCATCGTTGTCGAGGACAGCCGACCAGATGTAACTATAATAACCGGCGCTATAACCTCCGGTAATATGGCCGAAATAAGTGCTATGGTACCGGGGTTCAATCTCCGGAATCAGGCCAATCTTATTGAGGTAATCTTTTTCGAACTGCATCACCTGAAGATCTTTGGGTTCAGAGAGGTTATGATAAGCCATATCGAGCATGGCGGCGGCCAGGTATTCTACATTATCAAAGCCCTGGTTGAAATAGCTGCTCTTTTCGATTTTGTCGACCAGTTCATCGGGGATGGTTTTGCCGGTTTTATAGTGTTTGGCATAATTGCGCAGCACTTTGGGATGGGTGGCCCAATGTTCCATGATCTGGGAGGGCAGCTCCACGAAATCCTGTGCCACAAAAGTTCTGGGGTAGGTATTTTCAGCGAATAATCCGTCCAGGGCGTGGCCGAACTCATGGAAAAGGGTTTCCACTTCATCCAGGCTCAAAAGGGCCGGTTTATTTTGAGTCGGGGTGGTAAAATTACAGACCACGGTTTTGATCGGATGAACCTCTTTGCCCTCGGGGCTCTGGTAATGCCGGCGGTAGCTGCCGCACCATGCCCCACCGTTTTTGCTGGCCCGCGGATGGAAATCCATGTAGAGCAGCCCAACATGAGAGCCATCTGATTCCTTAACCTCCCAGGCCCGAGCATCCGGATGGGGCTTGGGAATATCTTTCACCTCCTCGAAGGTGATGCCGTATAATTTATTGGCCACATCAAATGCACCCTCACGCACATAGTCGAGTTTAAAATACGGACGAAGTTCACTGTCGCGCAGGTTGTACTTCTGCTTGCGGAGTTTCTCTGCATAATACCACCAGTCCCAACTCTTCAGGTCAAAATCTTTGCCTTCCTTATCAATGATGGCCTGCATCTGCTCGCGCTCTTCCTTGGCCACCGGCAGGGCAGCATCCCAAAGCCGGTTGAGTAAATTCATTACCCGCTTGGGTTCTTTGGCCATGCGCGTCTCCAGCTGATAATCGGCATAAGTCTCATAGCCCAGCAAATGGGCTTTTTTGACCCGCAAATCAACAATCTGAGAAAGGATGTCCTTATTGTCGTATTCGGTGCCCTGATTACAGCGGTTCAGATAGGCCTTGTAAAGCTCTTCCCTTAAATCCCGGTTCTCGGCATGGGTCAAAAAGGGAAGCATACTGGGCTTATGGGTGGTGAAAACCCATTTTCCTTCCAAACCCTTTTCTTTGGCCGTCTCAGCAGCCGTCTGAATCACCGACTCCGGCAAACCGGCCAGATTCTCCTTGTCCTCAATGACCATCTTATAATCATTGGTGGCCTTCAGCTCATTCTGGCCAAACTGAAGGGTGAGTGAGGAAAGTTTCTTATTGATCTCTTTCAGCTTTTGCTTGTCTTCATCCGAAAGATTGGCGCCATTGCGGACAAAATCTTTATAAATGTTTTCCAGCAAATAGGACTCTTCCTGGTCCAGATCAAACTGCTTGCGGTTGTTATAGACGGATTGAATCCGCTCAAACAGCTTCGCATTCAAAGCAATTTCGTCGCGGTGGGAAGAAAGCTTTGGCGAGACCTTCTGTGCTATCTTTTGCAAGGTATCACTGGTATTGGCACTGTTCAGGCCGTAAAAAACATAAGCCACCTTATTCAACAGCTGACCACTGTATACCATCGGTTCAATGGTATTCTCAAAAGTAGGTTTGGCTTCGTTGTTGACGATCTCCTGGATTTGATCCTTATGTTTTTGCATGCCCTTTTCGAAAGCCGGCATATAATCACCCGGGTCAATCTGATCGAAAGGGGGCGTCTTAAAAGGCGTTTGATACGCTGCGAAAAACGGGTTCTCCTGCGAGGCAGAACCTTCTTGCTGTTTTTGATTACATGATGCCATCATCACGGCAATGGAAATTAAAAAAATGCCTATTCGTTTCACTTTTCAAAGGTTTATGGGGTTTGACGTATAGATGAATGATTCATGGTGAGCCCTTGTATTGATCAGCTATCCTCTTTTACGGGATAGCGGGTTAAAGCTGTAAAACAATATGGTGTTAAACATCGGGCGAAAGATCACCGGTGCATCCCCATGGCTTCGCATAGAGATTCTTTGCCTTGTTTTGCCGACTCCTGCATGCCGGATCTTCATCATGGAATTAGATGCCCTTGATCGTTTTACGTTTAATAGCCTCCCCTATTCTTTCTCTTTAGGATGAGGTTCATGGTGCATGTTTATTCCTGAAAAGCAGTGCACAAATGAACAATAAGTGCCAACCATTTTTTACTCCCATCATCTCACGGTTATGATTCGCCCACTCCATAATCCCTCTGTCCATGATTCGCAGGCAAAAAAGCCGGTTATCGGTCCCGCCAATCCGATCATGGCCTTTCAAAGGTTTTTGACTTAAGGGGGAACCAATGGAGATGCCCCATTTTCAGTAAGGCTTCAACTCATGGTCAAAGTACTGAAATTCAATCAACCGCCCCTCCGGATCTTTTGCATAAAAATGATAGATGTTGAACTTTTCATTCATCTTGGGCGGAGCCTGGGCAATGGACTCAAATTTTTGATACATGCTGTCCACCTGAGCCCTGGTGGGATAGAAAAAGGTGATCACCCCCTGCTGATCTTTTTCCCCGGAGCGGCAAAATCCAAACAACATGTTGCCATGTTTGAAGATCTGGCAAGCGCCCTGGTCCAGCCAGAGCTCACATCCTACCTGATCCAGGTAAAAATCATGCAGTGAATCCAGCTTTGTGGTCTTAAAAAACACGATACCACCGTTTTTGTCAGGATCTGTGTGGTTCTGCATAGCCATTTGCTTTTGATTGGAATTTAAGGCAAATAAATGGGTTCCCATCAAAATTGAAAGGGAAATCAAAAAAAGCAATGATTTTTTCATAACTTGAGCCATATTTTATTGGAATCATTAAATTTATTGGAAAAATTCTACCCCTGTGTTTGATTTGATGGCAAAGGGGCAAAGATTTGCCCTCATACTGATCATCCGTGTTCTCATCAATATTAGGAGAATAAATCACTGGATAGGCATCAACCCTATCATTAGGATACAACCAATTTATGAAAATTTACATGAAAAGCTAAACCCAAGAACCCATGAAACAACATTTACTTGTATTATTGATTGCGTTGGGGGCTCTATCGGCTCAGGCCCAGGAAGGTGCCCGACAAGCCCCATTAAATCCCGAATTCAAAACCTATCAGCAGCAGCAAAAGAAGGGGATATCGGCTGGCGAGGCTTACCGGGGCTATGTTCCCCACCCTTACCAGGTTCATTTTGAAAATTTTACCGGGCCACCCCGAAAAAAGGCCCTTCAGGAGCTGCCCGAAAAGTATGATTTGAGGGAGCAGGGCTACGTCAGCGGAGTCAGAAATCAGGGCAATTTTGGCACCTGCTGGGCTTTTTCAGCCATTGGAGCAGTGGAAAGCCGATGGATGATGCTGGAGGGCATTGCCCAGGATTTATCGGAAAAGAACATGGCCACCTGCAACGGATACATGAACGGCATCAATCAGGGGGGCAACATGTACATGGCTTCGGCCTATCTGACCCGCCTGGATGGTCCCCTGCCCGAACAGGCTGATCCCTATTATGAGCTCACCGACACCTCGCGATGCAGGGACAAAGGCTCGCCAGAAGCTTATGTGCCCGAGGTGCGTTTTTTGCCCGACAATCGGGAAGAGGTCAAGCGGCACATCATGAATTACGGGGCAGTGGCCACTTCAATGCACGTTGGAGAAAATCAAAGCGATTATTATAATCCGTCCGATTACACCTGGTATTATAATGGCGACAAACCCTCTGACCACGGGGTATTAATTGTCGGCTGGGATGACAACAAGGTCGTTACCGGCGGACCGGAGGTTCCCGAAACAAAAGGGGCCTGGATTATCAAGAACAGTTGGGGACCCAACTCCCACGACAACGGCTATTTTTACCTGGCTTATAAAGACACCCGGGTTTTGAACAGCAGCAGTGCCTATCCCCATAAATGGGAGACCACAGAGATTGACAGCCTGCACCATTATGACAAGCTGGGGATGATCTCCTCGTTTGGCAACCAGAGCGAAGTGATGTACGGACTGACCCGCTTCGATCTGCAGGAAGGGGAAGTGGTTGAAAAGATCGGAACCCACATCAATACTTACGACAGCCAGGTGGACATCATCCTTTACGACGAATTTGACCAACAAGCCGGTAAACCTCTCAATCCGGTCGATTCCCTTAAGGGGCAGCAAGTGTTGTATCCGGGTTACCACACGTTTGATCTGGCCACAGATGAGGCCAGCGGCGATCTATACGTAGAGATCCGCTACCAAACCCCGGGCTACGGATATCCCCTGCCGGTTGAAACGGCCGTTACCGGGTACGCCGATCCCCGGATTGAACCTTCCGGGGTCAACTGGTACAGCGGCAACGGCAAACAATGGAATCCGATGGGCAGTGATATCGACAACCGCAAGTATGACCTGTGCATCAGGGCTTATACCCGCAAAACCCAACCGGTGGCTGCCTTCGAGACCAATGGCACCCATTTCTGCCTGCAGGATTCGGTGGAATTCACCAGCACCTCCACCGGAGACATCTCATCCTACCAATGGAGTTTTGGCAGCGATGCCGAGCCAGCCCAGGCTTCGGGTGAGGGCCCCCATAAGGTGCAATACGCCAGCGGAGGGACCAAAACCATCCAGCTTAAAGTAGAAGGCCCGGCAGGTAGGGATTCAATCATTAAGCAAGATTATGTGGCCATCGCCGAAGACCTGCACATCTTCTTCAGCGATTCCAGCAAAGCAAGCAGTCTGGGCGATACCATCACCCTGCGCGTCAATGGCCGGGCTCAAAACTACGAATGGTCGGGCCAGGGCCTGGTCAGCTCATCCGGTCCCCTGGCCAGGGTGAGCGCTGAAGGCGATCAGGCCGTCAGAACCACCATCAGGGTAACCGGTACCACCGGCAGCTGCGCCGACAGTGACTCAATTGCCCTGTATTTTGAGCCGGGCCCCTCCAACGACGATGTCTGCGATGCCATGGAACTGTCGGCCGGTACCACCGAAGGGCTCACCAACAAGCATGCCACGGTCCAGCCCAACGAACCCATGCCCGATACCACCGATCCCAATGCCTGTACCGCCCCCATGAGCTGGTGCGCCGAAGGCGGCCTGCAACACAGCGTCTGGTTCTCCTTCTCCGTACCCAAAGAGGGCCAACTCTCAGTGGTAACCCAGGGCATGGACACCCAAATCGCCATCTATGAAGCCGCCCAGTGCAGCGATATCCTGGAGGATGGCAAGCATACCCTTTTGGCAGCCAATGACGACTATTTTGGCTCCGATCAAAACTTTGCCGCCGCCATAATGGACCTGGAAGGACTCAATACCGACCAGACCTACTGGCTGCAACTCGACGGAAGCGCCGGAGGAGCCACCGGCACATTCTCTATCCGCCTCGACGGAACAGCCCTCGGGGTGGACGAGCCCTCCCTCAACCACCCATCGGTGGAAGTCTTCCCCAATCCCTCCCGGGGCCACTTCACCGTGAAAATGCCCGACCTAATCAAAGGACCCTTGCTGATGGAAATCCTCTCCCCAGCCGGACAAAAACTGTGGTCAAAGCAACTGAAAACCTCCCCGAGCACCAACCAGTATCCCATCAATTTGTCCGAACAACAACCCGGACTTTACCTGCTGAAAATCACCGGGCAGTCCAGACAAATTACCCAAAAAATCCTGATCCGCTGAGAGAAAAAATCATCCCCCCGGCAAATCAATGCCCGCCATATAATAAGAAGGCCGTGGTCAAATCTGACCACGGCCTCTTTTACATTGCCCCATCAAGACAGCTAAAAATGAATCTATCTATTTAATACCCTAAACCTAAAATTTATAAACACATTATTCTTTGTCCTGATATTCGGCAATGATATCTTTAACCCCATCGGGCGATACCCGCCCGTAAGTCTTATCGCCTACCAGCACCACCGGTGCAAGCCCACAGGCTCCAACACAGCGCAGGCAATTCAATGAGAATTTACCATCCTCGGATGTTTCTCCGACAGCAATTCCAAGCTGACGTTTAAATTCCTGCAGCACATTATCGGCACCGCGAACATAACAGGCTGTTCCTGTGCAAATTGAAATGGGGTAGCGCCCCTGAGGGATCATCGTAAAGAATGAATAAAACGTAACGACCCCGTAAACCTTGGCTACCGGTAAACCCAACTCGTTGGCCACCGCTTCCTGAATTTCAGCAGGCAGATATCCGAAATGCTCCTGGGTCTGCTGAAGCACATTGATCAACTCGCCGGGTTCATTGCCATGGGCCTGACAGATTTCACGTATCTTATTGAGATCCTGTTGTTTAATTTTTACTTTTATACTGGACATGGGTGATTCCTCCTGATTTTTTGATGGTTGCCTTAAGAAATTTCAATTTTGCGGCTCAAATCAAAGTATTTGGTGTGCAGCAATTCATGGGCCTTTTGTCCCAGAGGTTCCCCGAGAAAATCCTTGTAAAGTTTTTGTATCTGTGGATTTTCATGTGATTTGCGGATGGGTTTGTTCTGGTCCTCCTGATAGATGGCCTGCTGACGTGCCTTCAGTATTTTGGTATCATTGTGATGGAGGGGCTGTCCGCCACCGCCGATACAACCACCGGGGCAGGCCATGATTTCAATGGCATGAAAATCACTCTCGCCCCGTTTGATCTGTTCCAGGAGTTTTCTGGCATTGCCCAGGCCATGGGCTATACCAATGTTAATGGGGGTGCCGTTGAAATCGACGTTGGCTTTGCGGATGCCTTCAAATCCGCGCAACTGCTCAAAAACGATCTGATCATTCAGTTGCTGGCCGGTTTGCAGTTCATAGGCCGTTCGCGTAGCGGCTTCAATCACACCGCCGGTGGTACCGAATATAACGCCGGCACCGGTGGATTCCCCCATGGGCCGGTCAAAATCATCATCAGAGAGGTTCTTCAGATCCAGGTTGGCTTCCTTGATCAAATGGGCCAATTCCCGGGTGGTGACGGAAAAATCGACATCCGGATTGCCATCCTCGGCAAATTCTTCGCGCTGGCTTTCATATTTCTTGGCCAAACAGGGCATAACTGATACCACCACCATCTTTTCCCTGGGGGTTTCAATCTGATCGGCAAAATAGGTTTTAGCAATGGAGCCGAACATTTGCTGCGGAGAGCGGGCCGAAGAAGGGATATCCTTCATATCGGGGAAGTGATGCTCGATGAACCTGACCCAGGCGGGGCAGCAGGAGGTAAGCATGGGCAGCTTCACATCACTATCGCCCTGGAGGTGGCGGTTGAGCCTGTCGAGCAGTTCGTGGCCTTCCTCCATGATGGTCAAATCAGCGGCAAAGTCGGTATCAAAGACATAGTCGAAGCCCAGTTCCCGCAGGGCCGAAACCATCTTACCGGTGACGAGGGTACCGGGTTCCATGCCAAATTCTTCACCCAGGGCAGCTCTGACAGCGGGGGCGGTCTGGGCCACCACTGTGGTGTTGGGATCCGAGATGGCGTCAATCAAATCGCGTGAATGGTCTACTTCAGTCAGGGCACCGGTGGGACAAACAGCCACACACTGTCCGCAATAGGTGCAGGGCGAATACTGCAGGTCCATCTCAAAGGCCGGAGCCACCGCTGCATCAAAGCCACGGTTGATGGCATTTAAAGCACCAACCGTCTGGAAATCATTGCACATGCTCTCACACCGACGGCACATGATGCATTTGTCCAGTTCCCGAACAATCGAAGGAGAATAGTCGGTTTTGTAAGTCGACATCTCCGCGTATTCCTGACCGGGAATCTCACGAATGCCCAGCTTGATGGCCAGGTCCTGCAGCTCACAGTTGCCCGACTTCTTGCAGGTCAAACAATCCTTGGGGTGATCCGAGAGCAAAAATTCAACGATCGTACGCCGGGCATTGATCACCCGCATCGTATGGGTTTTGACGGCCATCCCGTCAAAAACTTCGGTGGCACAAGCCGGGGCCAGATTATGGCGGCCCTCCACTTCTACACTGCAAACCCGGCATCCCCCCGGTTTGTTCTCAATGCCGATATCCTCGAGTTCCATATAACACAACACGGGAATATCAATGCCAATCTGCTTGGCAGCCTTATATATGGTGGTTCCCTTGGGAACTTCTACCGTTTGGTTATCTATTGTTACCTTTACGTTTTCCATCGTCAATCGGTTATTTTATGGTTACAGCATCAAATTTACAAGCATCCAGGCAGGCCCCGCATTTAATACATTTGTCCTGATCAATCTCATGGACCTGTTTGCGTTCGCCGGTAATGGCCCCGACCGGACATTTGCGGGCACAAGCTGTACAACCCACACAGTTTTCGGGTATGATCTCATAGCGCATCAGTTCCTTGCAAGAGCCGGCCGGACAACGCTGGTCTTCAACATGGGCCACATACTCATCCCAGAAGTTCTCCATGGTACTGAGTACCGGGCTGGGTGCGGTCTGGCCCAATCCACACAGGGAGGTGTCGGCAATGACATGGCACATATTCTTTAGCCGCTGTAAATCCTTCTTTTCTGCTTTGCCCTGGGTGATGCGCTCCAACAACTCATGCATCCGCTTATTGCCCACCCGGCAGGGCGCACATTTGCCACACGACTCCTCCACGGTGAATTCCAAAAAGAACTTGGCCACCGACACCATACAATCGTCTTCATCCATGACGATCATGCCGCCCGAGCCCATCATCGAACCGACGGCCAGCAAATTGTCAAAATCAATGGGGGTATCCAGGTGTTCTTCGGTCAAACATCCCCCGGAGGGGCCTCCGGTCTGAACGGCCTTGAATTTTTTGCCGCCTTTGATGCCCCCGCCAATCTCAAAGATCACCTCCCGCAGGGTCGTACCCATGGGGACTTCAATCAACCCCACATTGTTGACCTTCCCGGCCAGGGCAAAAACCTTGGTGCCGGTCGCCTTCTGGGTGCCGATCTTGCTGAACCATCCCGGCCCCTTGTTGATGATCACCGGTACATTGGCATAAGTCTCGACGTTATTGACATTGGTGGGTTTTTCAAGGTACCCGGATTGAGCCGGATAGGGTGGTTTAAAAGTGGGTTCTCCACGTTCGCCCTCCATCGAATGGATCAGGGCCGTTTCTTCCCCACAAACAAAAGCACCGGCGCCATAACGCAACTGTATATCAAAATTGAAATGGCTGTCAAAAATTTGCTGGCCCAGCAGCCCATACTCACGGGCCTGCTCAATGGCAATCTTCAAGCGCTTGATGGCCAATGGATACTCGGCCCGGATATAAATCAAACCCTGATCAGCGCCGGTGGCATAACCACAAATGGCCATGGCTTCCAATACAGCATGCGGGTCGCCCTCCAGGATGGAACGGTCCATAAATGCCCCTGGATCGCCTTCATCGGCATTGCATACCACATACTTCTGATCGGATTCATTCTTATAGGCAAATTCCCATTTCTTACCGGCCGGGAAACCACCTCCGCCCCGGCCTCGCAGGCCCGATTCCTTGACCTGATCGATCACCTGCTGGGGGGTCATTTCATTCAACACAGTGCCCAGGGCCAGATAACCATCGCGGGCAATATATTCATCAATGTTTTCGGGGTCAATGAACCCGCAATTGCGCAAGGCAATGCGAATCTGTTTCTTGTAGAAATCCATGTGCCGCGAATCGGTTACCTGCTCGCCGCTTGGAGCCTTATACAATAAACGCTCCACCTGCCGGCCTTTGACCAGATGCTCGGCAACAATATCGCTGGCATCCTCGGGTTTGACTTCTGTATAAAAGGTGTTATCCGGCAATACCTTCACTATGGGACCTTTCTCGCAGAATCCGAAGCAACCGGTCAATATCACCTGTACCTCATGGTCCATGTTGTGGTGGTGAAGTTGCTCCTTTAAACTCTCAGCAATGGAATCACTCGCTGACGCCCGGCAACCGGTCCCGCCACAAACGAGCAAATGCATTTTATATTTTGTCATGACCTTGATCCTCCTGTTTTTTGATTATTCATCATCAATGGTTCGGTAATTCTGGGGCAGAATGCCATCGACCAGCTCCCCGCGCTTGATGTATTTTTCAATGACCTCATCGGCCCGCTCGCGGGTAACATAGCCAAAGACAACGGGCTCTTCCCCGGGTTTGGTCACCTCGATGGTCGGTTCGGCATAGCTGTAGCCCATATCTCCGGCCTGGGTTACCACGGCTTCCACATTGCGCTTTTCGAGGGCTTCGACCAAAAAGTCATATATTTCCTTGGCCCCTGAAGCAATGCCGCTGGTGGCCATTCCCACCTTGATCTGGACATAAGCTTCCGGATGATCAGCGCGCTCGCGCAGGTCTACTTTCTTTTGCAGATCCTGTTTTCTTTTCTTGAGGTCTTCCAGTGATTTAATTTTTCCCATAGCAATTGTTCATTTAATCAGTTGTATTGTCCGGTTTAACTTGTTGTTGTTTTACTGCGGGCCCCTTTGTGGTGAGCCCTTTGGTTAATGAACGGTACAAATATAAAAATAATTGTTAATATTTTAACACTGTTATTTACATAACAGTTTATTTAAAAAAATTCTAAATAGTTGCCCCGCTACCCGCCGGCTCCATTGCAAGGCGAACGGCATCCCTTCCGTTTTGTGCCAGAGGTTGGAGTCGTTTGCGGATAAAACAAGGCCGAATGCATATTTCAACAGTTGAGCTCCCTTGTTCAGGAGGATCGTTTCAGAAATGGAGGTTTAATTAAGACCAGTCACCGAGGGGTGTTGGGCTTGGCTGAGTTGCTGAAAACAGGAATCGATCAGTTCCCTGACCATCCCCCTGATATCGGGATGGTCCAGGGGCCAGTGATCAACAGCTTCTTTCACTTCCCGGGTATCGAGACTGAAGCGGGTCTCATCCAACTGGTGGCGGTAGATAAAGTCCTTACGGGGATGAGCGGTGATGATCTGGTGGAGGGTACCCGGCAAATCACCAATAGCGGGCAGATCAATGTGGTCTTTCACAAAATCGGCTTTCACCAGGGTTCCCTGATTGGGACGGGATATCAAAGCAAAAGTCCCACCGGTGCGCTCGGCATTTTGTTTGAGCAGTGAAAGGCCAAGGCCAACATGGCGGGTATGCCGGGAAGTATAATAAGGGTCGATGGCCTTTTGGCTCGTCTTTTCGTCCATTCCACAGCCATTGTCGCTGACCTGAAGGCGCAACAGGTTATCGGGGTTGTCCTCGACAAGGCTGATCTCAACCTCGGAGGCACCCGCCCGCAAGGCATTTTGTACTATATCCAGTAGATGATACGCCAGGGTCTTCATAGCAATTTTTTTTGTTAACCGACCCCGCTTAGCGGGGGTTGAAATCAGGACCCCGCTTAGCGGGGGTGAAAACCGACCCCGCTTAGCGGGGGTTGAAATCAGGACCCCGCTTAGCGGGGGTGAAAACCGACCCCGCTTAGCGGGGGTTGAAATCAGGACCCCGCTTAGCGGGGGTGAAAACCGACCCCGCTTAGCGGGGGT
>CAJXLK010000053.1 GCA_913055635.1 uncultured Bacteroidota bacterium | reverse complement strand
ACACAACAAGGACATGGATATACATGCGGGTTCCATAATGATTGACCACATAATGTCTGTTTTAAGATTCAGATCATGTTGATTTACAAGCTGTTAATTAAGCGATATCCGTATGAATCAGTCTATGATATAAATACAGAAGATTTCCAAAGACATTTGTTATGAGAGCTACCTTTTTATCTTTTCTACCCCTGGCTGCAGTGATTGTTTTCATTATCGCTTCGTGTGAAGAACGGGATCAGCCCCCGACAGGGGCAACGAATAAGTTCCGATTCAAACACTTTTCTGCCGATACGGCAAGTTATGAGGGGGTGATTTTAAATTACCGGCTGGAAAATGTAAAAGATGTTGATATTCAACGCCTTGGAGTCTGTTATGATACGACCACTTCGCCCACTACCAAAGACGATACGGTCTGTTCAGATATTGACACGGTAGGGTACCAATCCATCGATGGGTTATCTCCCGATTCCGAATATTTTTTTAGATTATTTGCCCAAATAGAGGAAACCATCCTATATGGCCCCCAGATTATGGTTAAAACCCTGGCTTATGGCAAACCAACAGTGATTACCAAAGAAAAGCTCAATGATACGGCCTTTACCCGTTATTTTGGCGGGCAGATCTTATCTGACGGGGGTGAGCGGATCACTGATAAAGGCATTTGCTGGAGCCCTTCCCCTTCCCCTACGGTAAATGACAATGCGGTTAGCTTAGGCTCAGGGATGGGCTCCTTCTTATATCATGTCAGTGGGTTGGCCAAAAATCAGTTGTATTATCTGCGGGCTTATGCTACCAGTTCTTTTGGAACGGCCTATGGGGATGAGCTGCCCTTTACTCCAAATGCTGTTTATGAGGAAAATTTTTCGGACTTTGACAATAATAATTGGTACATAGGATTGGATAGATATGGTGAGACCAGTATCGATAGCGGATATTACATCGTTAGATCGAATCATAACTACTACAAGTGGGTCTGGCATAGGATCGATTCATTGAATCAAGACGATTTTTTTAAAATCAAAACCAGGGTAAAGTTTAATTATGCCCATGACAACGATTCCCAGGCAGGTCTTATTTGGGGCGGCTGTTCTGAGGATGATTTTTATTTGTTTTCGATAAATCAGTACCAGGATTACAAATATGCCAGATATGAAAACCAGAACTGGAAAGATCAGATCGGGTTTGAAACATTTCCCCACATTCATTCGGATGGTCAATGGAACGAATTAACAATAATGAAATATAATAACCGCTATCATTTTATTATTAATAATAGACTGGCAGATACATATGAATATGAATCCTTTTCATTGGATGAATTTGGATTTCTGCTGAAAGAAGATACCCGGGCTTATTTTGATTATCTTTTTGTTTATAATTTAAATCCGGAAAACAATAAAAATTTGCCTCAGGAGTCATATACGGATAACCAGCTGCTCATGAAAAATGGGGTGATAGAATAGGGGATTTGGGTTCTGCCTTTAAAAGTGCTATAGAATGATGACCTTTTTCATTTAAACGTTATATACACAAGGCTACAGATTGTTTTTTAAGGAAGATTATTTTTCGGCAAGGTGTTTGCATTGATTTCACCGGAACAGTTTTTCATGAAAATCCGAACATTGTTCATTACAAATCGTATGAGCTCAGGTAAGTCAGGTTTTAGCATTTTTTAAATTTTAGTTATATTTAAATAAGAATGATTTGTTCAACCTAAAATGATCCAGTATTATGAAATTTAGAAGTGTACTATCGATTATTACAGCAATTGCCTTTTTAATGGCCCTCAACGGATGCGGCTCCAGCAAAAAAGGCGTTTCCGGCAGAAAAGAAATTACTGAACCTTTTCAATCGGCCGAATATTACTCGGGCACCGAATATTTTAAGGCTGTAGGCCAGGGAACTTCTCCCAATCTGAGTATGTCCAAAGAGATTGCCGAAACGGATGCCCAGGAGAACCTGGCTTCAGAAATACAGGCCAAGGTTAAGTCTGTGGCTGAAAGGTACCGCCAGCAGCGTAACATTTCGAAAAATTCGGAATTTAACCAGAAAATGGAGCAGCTCACGCGTACGGTTGTGGATGAGACCCTCAACAGTGCCAAGGTTTTTGACCGCAAGACCTTCCAGGAGAGCGATGGTGAATATACCCATTATATTGCCATTCGCATGCCGGTTGACCCGCTCAAGCGCAACCTTGAAGACCGGATTTCCAGGGATCAAAAGCTGCGCCAGGATTTTGAGAAGGAAAAGTTCGAGGAAACCTTCAACAGCGAACTTAAAGAGTATAAAAAAGAGCAGAAAAGGGGCTACAATTAATTCAAGGCTAACGGCTGGATTTAGCCTCATATTGCCAGCCTGAAGCCTCATTTAAAAGGTTTCCCTTAACCACGAAGCATCCCTAAAAACTGAAGGAACAGGGATGCTTCGTGGTTTTTTTGTTGCCACCCGGCTTTTGGCATCGCATTGGTTAAATTTTCTGGATTTTTATATAAGGGTTTATCTTCAGGGGGCTCTGTTCAGAGATCCTGGCTTTTTATGGTGTCGGTGGGCATATTGTTGTTTTTCATGCCATTGCTAAAAGGGGCATCTTTTTCCGTATGGCCAGGCAAATCTGCTCCTTCAAGGGTATCGCCTGGCAAATCGCCTCTCTTTAAGGTATCGGTTGGCAAGGGATTGTTTTTTGTGGTATCGCCTGGCATTTCATCGGTTTTTAGGTCATCACCATCCATTTTCACAGAATCCCGGTCTTGGGCTTTTTTTCTTTTGAGCAGCTGATGTTTCTTATGGGCATGGAGGGTGGTATGATGCATGTCGATGGCCATCCTGTTTTTTAAGATGCTGTTGGAGTTGATTCGGAATCGCAGGGTATTATCGGAGATTGTGCGGATCAGCTCTTCTTTGGAGATGTTGGAATAAATCTGGGTGAGATCTTCCAGGGTAACGGATTTCTCAAGGGATATGCCTGTGATTGTTCTGATCAGGCGTTCATAGTATTGATTCCACAGCCCATAGGGGAAGCGAATGGCATCGTTGACGATGGTGTCCTTTAGGTTCCCGCCGGCTTTATAGTAATAATAATCTTTTGAAACTGACAGGGAAGAGTCATTGTACTGGCCTTTTATGCCATACTTACCATGATAGTTGCGGTATTGATAGGAAAGGTGGTCGGTGGTGCTGTCATGGTGGTAACGCAGATCCATCTCTAACATCAGGTGATGGAGGTTATCGCGGGTGGCAGTCATGGAATAATTAAACAGTTCGCCCGTAACATGGAGGGTATCGCTCTTCTTGATGCTCTTCAAACCTGCCTTTGGTTTGCTATAGCGCATCAGAACCAGGGCCTCATCATATTTTGTGAAGCAACTGTCCAGGACCCGGAAATTGCTGTCGCAGGCCAGCTGGCTCTGAAACCGGGTCATGCCCTGATAGGTCGATTTGTAAGAAAAGCTGGTGGAGCCTTGCTTTTTAAAGGAATACACATCGCGCACGTTTTGGATTTGGGTTCCATGGAGGATGGCAATGATGCCCTTGGCTCGCATCCTGCTTAACTTCATCGCTTTGTTTTTTTTCATCCCCGGATTGGAGATGCCGATCGAGTAAAGGGTATCCTTTGAGGAGGCTGGGGGAAAATGGAACCAGTGCGGGAGGATTTGCGGTTTGATCAGTTTTTGAATCGGTGAAGGTTCCCGCGAACTGTCCGGCCGGGAGTTAGGATTACTGTGCCGGTGTCCATCCCTTATTGCCATCGGTTCAAAGCCATTGGATGGCCTAACAAATGAGGGGTTAATCTTTTGGTAATGAGCGTTATGGATGTGGCCGGACTCCTTGTGTTCCCCGGCATAAGTGCTTTCCAAACGAACAAGGTTTTTAGAGGATATTCCCTGAGATTCGGATGGGCCGGCAGCGCTAGCCCTTTCCCAATGAACAAGCTCTTTCGGCGATGTGTTTTGGTCAACGGGATGCACAACTGCAGTTTGGATGAGCAGGATCAAAAAAGGCAAAAAAGGATAGATGGACCTCATGGAAATGGGTTTTGATGATGACTGGTCACTGTAAAACCGTGAATAAACAACTTTTATGTTGCAGAGCCTTGCGGGCGCCAATATACTAAATCATTCAAAATATACGCCAATATTTCAAAAAATTCTGCCAGCCTCCTGTTTTGATGGAGCCCGCTGAAATGTTACTTTTGCCCGGCCGTTACCACATCGAACGATAGATGGTTAGACTTGTGCTTGTATGATAATCAGAAGATTGGGTTTTACATGTTTTTTTGTTTTGCTTTTGGTTTCAGCGGCTGCCCAGCAAATATCTGTGAAGTCCTTCGAATCACTGCCCCATGATCAGACAGCGCGCATTACGCAGCCCGTGATGGATCAGAATGGCGAGAAATGTGCTTTGATCAAGGTGGTTACGCATCAGCGGGGTTTTGTCTGGGAAGGTGGCATGTTGGGGATCAGCAAGATCCAAAAGAAAACCGGTGAATATTGGGTTTATGTTCCCCACGGGGCGGAAAAGATCACCATCAAGCATGATCAACTGGGCGTATTGCGCGATTATCGGTATCCCGTGGAGATCGAGAAGGCCCGGGTCTATGAAATGGTTTTGACCACCGGTAAAGTACATACGGTGGTTGAATCGCCTGAGGTTCGTTCGGCTTATCTGGTGCTTCAAACCGACCCGGACAGCGTAGATGTTTACATTGACAACACCTATCGGGGCAGATCGCCCTTTAGGGGTAAATTGGAACAAGGGAGTCATACCTACCGGCTGGAAAAGCATTTGTATCATTCGAAGGCGGGAAAATTTGAACTTTCTGCTGAATCCGGCAGAAAAGAACTCAGCTTTTCCCTGGAGCCTCATTTTGGGAGGCTTCAGGTGAATAATACCCCTGAGTCGGGCATGCGCATCTATCTGGATGGCAGTTATACAGGCCGGCGAACCCCGGCCACCCTTCACCGGATAGAAAGCGGGCAACACCGGGTAACACTGAGAGATCAATGGTACCAGCCTAAAAGCACACATGTTCAGGTGCGGGACCGGAAGACTTCCAGGGTCAACCTTTCTTTAAAGCCGGTCTATGGCGAAGTATTTGTCCGCAGTTCACCAGCGGCGGCTATTTATATTGACCAAAAAGAAGTGGGCCATGGTACCTATAAGGGACGTCTGAGGGAGGGCATTCATAGTTTTTCCGCAAGAAAGGCAAAGTACGCCAGTGCCTCCACCGAACGCAAAATTGTTACAGGCCACGACTATACTTTAAACCTGAATTTGGAGCCTAAATATGGGCACCTGGATGTTAAGAGCGAACCCCCCGGTGCCAGGATATCTGTTGGCGGAAAAGATTATGGACGCACCCCCCGTATGATCCATGATTTATTGGTTGGAGAGTATAGGGTGAAGGTGGACAAGCCAGGTTATTTTTCCCGACAGCTGGTGGTCACCATTGACGAAGGCGAAACCACTGCCCGGGAGGTTGCCCTCGACGATAAGCGCCAGGTTCGCCTTTCATCCGATCCCGAAGGGGCCCGTCTTTACATAGAGGGGGTGGAGCAGGGCAGGACACCCCTGAGGGTTGACTTGTCCAACAGGAGGGTGGATATAACCCTGCGGAAAGAAGGCTACCGCAATGCCCATCATACCCTGCGCCTTGACAAAGGCAAGGAATCCTTCCGTTTCGAAATGGAAAGGTTGAAGATTTACAGCGGTTATAACCTGGAAGCTGAATGGGGCCCAGCCTGGGGTTTTGAGCTGGGCTTTTTTGGCGGGCGCTTCTTTCTGTCGGGTTCGGTCGGAACCCTCTCCAAATTTAAGTTTGACAAAGAGGTGGATGTGCAGGATGTACGGGTTAACGACATTGACCAGTATGAACCGGCCGGCTATAAGGCATTTCCAGATAAAGCCTCGGAGGATGAGAACAAAAACACTTATTTTGCTGCAAAAATCGGGTACCAGCTCACCTGGCCGTTCCCTTTCTTTATTCATGCTGGCTATGGAGTAAGGTATACCCATTATTACAAAGAAATTTACCGGGCCACCCACGATTATATTGCTACCGATGACTATTCACCCATCCTGGAAAAAGGGGATTATTTTTCCACACCCGATTACCACGCCGATGTATACAACTCGCCTATCGTGGGGGTAGATGTTCCCATCTTCGACAGCCTGGTTATGGGCGCCGATTACTGGTTTAACACTGAAGTGGGTCCTACCTTTAACTTTTCGTTGGGTTTTATGTTTCGTGAAATAAAAAATGAATGATGATGAAGTGGTTTATTGCTCTGTTAATGCTTGGGTTCGTTTTTTTTGCAGGTTGTGAAGGGGATGACCTTGAGCGGAAGAATGCCATGGGGCATTACATAGCAGATCAACCGGTAAAAATTGATCAGGAAGGCTCCATTCTTTATGTATCTCCGGTAGATAATGCCGGATATACCGAATGGGGGGAACTTTATCAGGATGCCAATGCCCGCGCTTCATCAAACGGCCAGCGCAACACCCGCCGCATTGTAGATACTTTGGGCGCTGGCGATTATGCGGCTTATGTTTGTGATACCCTCTCGGCCTATGGGTTCGATGATTGGTACTTGCCCTCGCGTGAAGAACTGGATGTTATTTATCAAAACAAGGATGAAATTGGCACCCTGCATGATAAGTTTTACTGGAGCAGCACTGAAGAAGACCCCCAGCGGGCCTGGGGGCAGTACTTGGATGACGGCCGCCAGAAAAATCGCTTGAAATACGATTTGGGGCGCGTGCGCTGCGTGAGGCGTCCGGAAAATTAAATCGCCCCTTTATCATGTAACCCCGTTCACACTAACCCCGCTAACCTGACTCCGCTAACCTGACCCCGCTTAGCGGGGTTTTACCCTGACCCCGCTTAGCGGTGTTGTATCCTGACCCCGCTTAGCGGTGGATAAAGTGGTATGGGATAAAAAATTTTTGACCCCTTCGCAGCGTTGATGTATATGCGGATCAATTTTTGAGCGATGAAAAGTTTCCAGCATACCAACCGGCAAAATTCGCGGCGAAGTTTTTTGAATAAGTTGACCGCCGGTAGTTTTATTCTTTTTTTACCTTTGGGATCCCTGGTTAGATGGTTGTTTCCTGACGAAACACCTGTTTCTGACTTTTTAAATCCCCTGGATATGCACTCCAAATCCGACGCCCGATCGATGAAAGGCCCATCTTATGAACCTGGCTATCTTAAGCTACACCGCTCGGGCGAGTTGAAGCGGCGTGGCCAGATACTTTGGCAAATGATGGATATTTGCCGTTTATGTCCCCGCGAATGCGAAACCAAACGTTTAGAGGATCAAAAAGGGGATTGTGGCTCCACTTCTCAGTTGGAAGTGGCTTCATTTCATCCCCATTTTGGGGAGGAGGAACCTTTGGTTGGAGATGGCGGATCAGGCACCATTTTTATGACCCATTGCAGTTTACGTTGTGTATATTGCATCAACTGGCAGATCAGCATGGGCGGTGAGGGCAGGCCCAGAAGCATTGATGAACTGGCCCGGATGATGCTGCGCCTTCAATCGATTGGCTGTAAGAACATCAATGTGGTTACCCCCACCCATTATGTCCCTCATATCGTGCTTGCCCTGGATAAAGCTGCCGGGCAGGGCTTGCGCCTGCCCCTGGTGTACAATACCAGTGGTTATGAGAAAACCCAAATCCTCAAGCTTCTGGATGGGGTCGTCGATATATACCTGCCCGACTTTAAATATTTTGAAGGGGATATGGCTGCTAAATATTCTTCCGATGCCAGAGATTATCCCGATCGTGCAAAAGCAGCCCTTTTAGAGATGCACCGACAGGTTGGCACAGCTCATCCTGCTGATGATGGCCTTATGTACAAGGGGTTAATGATCCGGCATTTGATCCTGCCTCATAACATTAGCGGTACCGACAGGATTATTGCATGGATCGCCCGCCATCTTCCCAGGGATACTTATTTACATTTGATGTCCCAGTATTCCCCTTCCTATCATGCGCGTGAATATCCCAAACTTTCAAGGCGCATTACCTATGGCGAACTGAACCAGGCCATTCAGGCTGCCCGGCAGAAAGGTCTTTCGAACCTGAACGTTCAACAATAAAGACGATTGGATAGAGCGATTGGTCTCCTTCATCGATCCAGGTGCCTTTATGGATAATAGCCAGTCCTAATACCTCGATGTTTCTCTCATGGTCTATTGTGAAACACAACCCTACTTTTTTTGATTGGAGAGCTTCAATGATTTATTCGGGAAAAGGCTGGTTAATAACTGTAGAACAGTATATTACCCCAACCATTTTAACTTTTATTGATTACCTGGCCATAGAACCTGCATGCTTTTATGTATTGCCGTGCTGCGTAATTCCGTGCATGCGGGTTTCATTTCCACCTTTGTGTGGAAGCTGCGGAAAATGTTCATCAAGATTTTGATTCCTTCTGTCATATTCTCTATAACCTTTGTCCGGGTGATCCGTAAAGTGGAAATGTCATTCATATGTATTTTTTTTAGCCTATGATCAAAAAATACAAGATTCACGCCAGGGAGCTGGCAGAGCTGGAAAATAAACTGAATCATTTTTTTGAACGGTATCCCTATATTGATATTCGTTCGATTAATTCTTCCCGGTGTATTGCCACCACTGAATTTGTAAAGGGAATAAATCAAAAACAGATCGTATTTTCGATATTATATGATTGAAAAAGAACGGCAGACCTCTCTGCCGTTCTTTTTTATTTTAGATCCTGACCTGAACCATTTGCATCTTCATAGGGAATTAATTATATTGATGTTTTCCTATAATGAAGACCTGCTGAAATGAAGCGGTTGGTCCGGGTCAAAAACAAGCTGCCCGCTGGTTCCTGATTGGTTAACGTAAATATATTTTATGACGGTCATCATCTGCAGGTTTTTTGTGCACTCCCAACTTCACCTAACCCATCACCCTCCTGAATTTATTGGTTTTGACAGCGATATGCCATGTATATTTAAAAGCGATATTATATGAAGAAAACAAATTTTGTAACCGGTTTGAATGAACGGGATTCAGACCTGGAAAAACTCTTTTTTCATGTGTATTATGATGCCATGAAAGATTTCATAAAAAAATCCAAGAACCGGAAACGTTCCATTATTTTCTTTTCGGTTCTTGCTGTCCTGGGTGCCCTTTTGCTTTTCATCCCGGAGATGTTTGGTTTTGCTATATTTATGGTGATTGCCGGGGTTATCGTGGCCATTTTTTCTGCCATACAGTACCGTAATCTGAAGATCAGTTCCAGGGTAAAAAAAATCGGATTGGTAGAGGTTCCCTTTCTGCAGAGCAATTTGAGGGATAAATCGGTGTTGGTTGATTTATCGGGTTTGGTGGAAGAAACCACTTTTGAATTTCCCAGCCTGGATAATGAACAGATTCAATCCTTAAACCAGGAGAATCAATCTGTCAAACAGCTGGTATATGATTATCCCATTGTGATTTCGCCCGATGAAGAGCGACAGATCAGCCGGAACCAGGATCTCGATAAGGAACACCTGAAGATTTATACCGAGGAGATTGATCTGTTGAATCGGTCTGCTACCATCCAGGATCTAGTGGATAACCCCAGGACGCAATCCGTTTCCCTTCCGGCAATGGAGAATGATCCGCCGATGTTGAATTATTTGAAGAAGCATCATATCAACGGGGATCATCCCAGGGTGGAACATTTGGCCCAGTCTGAGGCCAGAGAGCGCATTCAGCGTATAGATGGCATTGTGGATAGTTCTGTCCCCGGCGATCAGGGTCCCGATATTGACAAGCTCTGCTTTCATCTTCGTGAATTATATAAACAGGTTCTTCCGCGGTATCAATACACCCTGGATAATTCACTCGAGCGGGTAATGAATAAGAGTCACCTGCTGAACAACTATCATTTTCATCACATTTCCAACAACTATTATTGTCCGCATTGCAATGAAGAGGCCCTTCATCAGATTGAATCGGGCGATTATTTGCACAATGACAACAACCAGAGTGGGAAAGTGGAGTTTAACGGGAATACCAGGATGCAACTGATCGATATAGAGAGCCTCAGGTGGAAATGCCCCCTTTGCGGGAAGGAAACCAATGAGCCCATCGCTCGCAATAAACTTGATGATGAATTATTTACCCCGGTATACGATAAGCTGTATGAGGAAAATTTCAAGGAACGCCTGAAGATTTATAATGACATCAACGACCAGAAGCGGCAGTATGCGGAAAAGGCTTCCACCCAGTTTCATCAGGTGCTCAGGGAAAGCCGCAGTAAAGAGGATCAAATTAAGTCGCAGATCCGCAGCATCAGTGCCGAAATAAGTGCTGAACAGAGTTCTGTAGCACAATTGAACGATATGCTGGTCAAATACGAGCAAATCAATCGCCAGCGGTCCCGGGAGATTGAGGCCGATATCAACAACATCAAGAAAGATGTCAAAAAAGAAAATGAGAAGGCCAAGCGTGAAATCAATGAGACCGTGGAAAGTGCGAAGAAAGATATCAGTGAGACCACCAAAAAATATGCTGCCCTGGAGCGGGAAGATCAGGCCAAACGCGATGCTGTTCAGCGTCAGATGGCCGAGGATACCAGGAAAATGAGGGAAGTTGAGGAAGTTCGGGCCGAGCGTGATGGCATGAATAAGCGCCGGGGGCCTTTCGGCATATTGAGAAGTGAAAGACAAAAAACCAGAAACAAACGCATGAAAAAATAAGACATTATGGCTATGGAAAATCAAATCAACCACTTAGGCCGAATCGCTGAGGAGATCCTCGATGTGCTGAAAAAATTTCAGAGCCAGATTATGGAAGCCCTGAACCATCTTAAGAAGCTTCCTGATCTGATGGAGAAGGTGATGAAGACCATTCAAAAGAGCGCCAACGACCAGATTCAGGCTTCCGGGGAGATGGAAATCATCAAGCAAACCGCCAGTCTGGCCGCCAAAAGACATCATATAGCAGCTGAAAATGAAGCCATTGAAGATTTTAAACATCAGCTACAAGAAGACATCGATTACATCAAACAACGCTATTCCCAGATCAATGATGAGCTGGATCAGGAGGCTAAAAAACGCGTCCGGGAGCTCGATGCCCATCTGCTGAATCTGCCCGATCACTTTCCCCGTGAATTTATTGATGGATACCGCAAACGCATCACCCCGCTGATGCAAAAGCTCAAACATGACAATGACTTATCCAACCAACAAAGGGGAGAGCTGATCGGCAAGGCCCTTAGGCAGGTGATTCGCCAAATCGATGCATTTCTTGATGCCCGCAATGCCTTCTTTGAGAAAATCGACGATTATCAGCTCGATGAGAAACTTGACGAACCTGCTACCTATCACCTGCCCCTTTGGGTGATCGAATCGGACCAGGGCAAAAACCTTTTTGTCCCCGGGAAGATGGAAGATGAATCAACGGCTTTTGAATCCAATTTTAAATATAAGCCCGATCAGGCCCTTGAGACTTATTACCAGGAAATTTCAGGCAAAGACAAGCAGGACCGTGTCGATTATATCCTGGATGCCATGGCCTGGAAATCAACCCCTCAAAGTAAGGAACAATTGGAGCAACGCCTGTTTGATTTTGCCAGCAGTCAATTTCCCTCTGACGATGCCCATGTGAAAAGGGCAGTCAAACAGATTTTGCAGCATTCCAATCTCCGAACCTTAAATTCTTAAAACCGCGTTTATGAAACGATCCAAGATACAAAACGAATCGGTCTTCACTCTGGAAAGTGAAGTCTACGAAGCTTCCGTTATCCCGCAAAGAGCCAACGAACTTCAGCGGGTCGTGAAGATATTCAGCGATGTGGATCTGAAAGGAGGTATTTTTGCCCATCAAATCGAGATGACAGCCAATGATATTTTTGTGCGCAAGGCGGTTTATGCTTCTGACAGCATCAGCATCGGTCCGGAAAACAAATCGGGCGAAGTTTGGTTGAATTCGATCGTGTCGGCCAAAAATTCGATCCTGGGCAATCCCGGCCCCGATGGGAAGATACGCTTCAGCAATTCGGTACAGGCCGATAAGATCAACCTGAAAAACGCCATTGTTTATGGCAACTTGTTTGGAAAGGAGATCATCCTTGAAAATTCAATTGTCCTGGGTGGGGTATACTGCGATCACCAGTTTGAAGCGTCCAACTCCATTGTGGGAACCCTGCATGCCAACTTTTTTAAACAAACGGCCAATATGGGGCTGATCAGCAATTTTGCCCAGATGGAACATCAACCCCGGATTTCTCATAAGTTGTTCAGCCTGAATCTGATCGCATACAACGGGACCCAGCAGAATACCATTTATCAGATCGCCAACCGGGAAATTTTCCCTTACTATGATGAGCAAACCGATACCCATAGTTATGTGGTATCACCTTCGCTAAGGATTTTTGACGTGCGGGCTTACGAGCAAACCCTCACGGACAATTTCCGGAAAGTTGCAGCCTTGGCCAATATGGAGGTATCCGATTATAAGAAGGCGAAAGAAGAATTCAAGGCGGTGGAAGTTCCTTTGTTTTATCTGATCAACCAGGAGTTTAAAGTAGACATCAGCTTACCGCGGGCCGGATTCATGGAAATTCCGGCTGATGTATTGGATGATCAACAGGGGGCGCTTTTTCCAGGAGAACCGGAAAAACAGCGGGAGGATGCCTATGGAGAGGAGCCTCCGCCACTTCCCGGGGAAAAAAACGAGGAAGAAGACGAATTAGATGAAGATGATGAGGAAGAGGAAATAAAAGATGAGCTTGGGAAGGATGAGGTGGATGATGAGGATGACTACCTGGAGAATGAAGAGGATGAGGAGGATGAGGAGTGATTCATAGTAGGTAAAACGTGGAAAGCAGGTAGGCTGGGGCAGAGCGTTGATTGAATGCGAAAGCATTTCCTTAAGAAAATCCAAAAAAGGGGTATAATGGCTCACCCCTTTTTTGGATTAGTCTTTAGCCAGATGTGTCATTTCGGGACAAAAACCGGTTCACCCAGGTCATCGATCAAACGGTTGAATTGGGCCACCTCTTCGTTCATGACTTTTTGCAGCCGGTTCAGGAGCTTTTCCCACTGACCGTTCAGTTCGCTTAACCGCTCTCGTACAACATCGGTCGGGGGTATCGGTCCGCGGAACATATCGCTGGTGCCGTTCACATAGCCATATAAGAAAGCGTACTGGCTTTTGAGTTTTGGTGGGAAATTGAGCGGGTCCTGGCGGCTTTCGTTTTTCACCTGGATGAGCTCTTCTTCAATGTTTGTCAGATCGGATTTGATGGTATTTGCAAGTGTTTTTATTTCAGGATTGTCGTGGCCGGCCTTTTGGGCGTTGGATGCCAGCGATTGTACCTGCTTTCTGACCGATCGCAACTTACGAATGGCATCATAGATGTTGTTGAGTGAATCCTGCACTTCAAGGGCCAGCTTGTGCCGGAGCCGGAGGTCATCAAGGGTGACATCCTCAACCCGCGGGTCCATTCGTACTTCAAACTGCTGGGTTTGGGAGGATCCTGTGGCCGTCTTTAACCTGGCCCGGTAGGTGCCGGGAAGGGCCCTTACTCCTTCTGTGGTGGATGTCTCCCAGAAGATCACCTCGCCCAGGGTATCGACCCCCGGCAATAAAAGATCCCAGTGAAAACGCGTGTGGCCTTTCTTTACCGGCAATACGGGCTCGTCGTTTTTTTTGGCGTGCGCGGAGTCACTGGTAAAGGAGCGGATCACCTCTCCGCTGCTGTTGAGTATGTCGAGGGTAACGGTGGTGTCGGGTTTTTCTTTGAAGAAGTAGTCGAATGCTGCGCCACCGGGTCTTCCCTCGGGTTCGCGGTCTTCCGCATCGCCACCCCTCGTTGGGTTAATCCGGTAGGCCGGCTCGGGAGAATAGAGGTGCATTTGTTTGCCGGCAACCTGCTGGTTTACCTGCCGCAGGGGAGAAAGATCGTCCATGATCCAGAAAGATCGGCCATGGGTGGCTACCACCAGGTCATTGTGGTGTACCTTCATGTCGGGCACCCGTGTGACGGGCAGGTTTTTCTGAAGCGACTGCCAGTTCTTTCCATCATCGAATGATACGAACAGTCCAAATTCGGTGCCTGCATAAAGCAATCCCTGGCGGGTGGGATCTTCGCGGACCACCCAGGTGGGATGGTCGTTGGGTATGCCCCTGTTCCCGTCGGCGATGCGTATCCAGGATTTTCCGTAATCGGTGGTCTTGAAGATATAAGGCTTCCAGTCGTCAAGCCGGTAACGGTGAACAGCAATGTAAGCTTTGCCAGGCTGATGGGGCGATACTTCAATGTTTTGAACCGTGCCGTATTGCGGCAGGTTGTCGGGGGTGATCCGGTTCCAGGTGGAACCGTTGTCGCGGGTGATCCATACCAGGCCATCGTCGGTACCGGCCCAGAGGGTTTCTTTGTTGTGCGGACTGACCCGCAGGGCGAATACTGTGTTGTAGACCTCCACCCCGGTGTTGTCCTTGGTGATGGGTTCACCGGCATAATCCTGGTGCTCGGGGGTGTCGGTCGTCAAATCGCCGCTGATGCGCGTCCAGTTAACGCCCCGGTCGGTCGACCGCCATATGTGCTGTGATGCATTGTATACCACATCCGGGTTGTGCGGGGAGACGACGATGGGAGCGTTCCACTGGAACCGCTCCCGCACATCACGCGGTGCCATGCCGATTTGCAGTTGAGGGTAGACCATCACGTTCATGGATTGGTCGGTCTTCTCGTTCCAGCGTGTGACCAGCCCCCCATAGCAGCCGCTGAAGACAAGCCAGGGGCGGTCGGGGTGAAGAGCTATCGGCCCTGTCTCGCAGCCGCCCACATCGGTCCAGTTGCTTTTGGGATGGATGGAGCCTTCACTCCAGGCTGGCAGGCGGATGGTGGAGTTGTCCTGCTGGGGTCCGTAAACGCGGTAGGGGAACTCGTTGTCTACGGTCACGCTGTATATCTCTGCGGTGGGCTGGTTGTGGTAAGTCGACCAGCTTTCCCCGCCGTCCACACTCACCTGGGCACCTCCGTCGTTGGCCACCACCATGCGTTTGGGGTCATCGGGGTTCAGCCACAGGTCGTGCACATCGCCATGGGGCACGCCATACGCTTCAAATGTCTTGCCCCCGTCCACAGATTTATAAAAACCAACATTCAGGGAGTAAACGGTATTTTCATCTTTGGGATCGGCATAGATGTGGGTATAATACCAGGCCCGGCTCAGGTGTTTGCGGTTGTCGTTGACCTGCTTCCAGGTTTGGCCATGGTTGTCGGAGCGATACAGTCCGCCCTTGGGTTCCGGGGCCTCAACAAGGGCCCATATCCGGCTGGGCTTTGCCGGCGAGACAGCCACAGAGGTTTTGCCTACCATCCCTTGCGGCAAGCCACCTTCAAGGCGTTTCCAGCTGTCGCCACCATCGGTCGACTTGAAGATGCCACCTTCCTCTGAGCCGCTGATCATGGTCCAGGGCTTGCGCTCGGCCGTCCACATGCCCGCATAGATCTCCCGCGGATTCGCCGGGTTGAGGGCCAGGTCAACCGCACCGGTTTTTTCGGAGATGTAAAGCACCTTTTCCCAGGTCTTACCGCCATCAGTGGTCCGGAAAACGCCCCGCTGCTTGTTGGGGCCGAAAGGGTGACCGACAGCAGCCACATAGGCCACATCCGGATCACCGGGATGAATCGCCACCTTGCCGATGACACCAGCCTCCTTCAAACCCACAAACGACCAGCTGCGACCCCCGTCGGTGGATTTGTATACACCCCGTCCGGTCATGATGTTGCCACGGATACAGGCCGAGCCGGTACCCACGTAGATCACACTTGGATCGGAATCGGCCACATCGATGCCGCCGATGGAAGCCACATCAAAATAACCGTCGGAGATGTTTTCCCAGTCTTCCCCGTTGTTGGTGGTCTTCCAGACGCCACCCCCGGTGGTTCCCATGTAATAGGTGGTGGGCTTACCTGCCACACCAGTTACAGCCGTGGACCGGCCACCGCGGTAGGGCCCGATCATGCGGTAATCCAGGTCGTTGAACAGGGTGGTGTCGTATACCACATGGCTCGAAGAAGCTATGGGAAAAGACCCGAAATTGTTTTTTTCTGTTGTGGCCTGTAGATTGACGCTGAAAAACAGTGAAAAAACATAAATCAGCAGGAAAGTGGTGAAAAGGTATCTCATGGGATTTCCTCCAGTGATGGTTTTGGTTTCAATGATTCTTTGATGCTGATGGAAAGAAAATGTTTAATCTTATAATTTGTGGGTTACCTCACATCATAGCGGACAAATGCAATGAACGTGCCAGCAAACAGCACCATACACCAGAGCAAAAGATATAAAATATTTCCTTTCGCCTTCCGTAATGTTTCTGAAAAATTGGGCCGCTCGTAAGTGAATTTGGGTAGGGCCTCATAATTTATCGGTTTGGAGGACATCCAATGCGGGGCCATCCAGCTTTCGTTCCAAAATTTATGGTAACTGTCTTCATATTTTTGGTCTCTGTTTCTTAAAAAATCCTTATAAGTGCTGTGGAAGTTTTGTACCTGATGGTAAAAATGTTTATGCCCCGAATAACCGTTATCTGATATGGTTTCTCCGAAAAATCGGAATACCGCATAGGGTGATATTTTGGCAAACTCAATGGCATGATCGGTTTGCTGAAATTGTTTTTGGATGCGTCGATGCCATAGTCTGTTCATTATTTCCTGCTCCTTTTGTTTGTAATGAATGCGTTTCAATAATCCTTCGGTAGGCGCTTTTCCTTTCCAGCTGCTTTTGGATTTCAGGCTGTATTGATTCATTTTCAGTAGTTCCTGCGATTTTCTTGCTATCCGGACTTTAATTGAATGCACCGATTGAATTTCCACCATTTGTTTGGACCACAGCCAGCCGGTTCCCGGAATCACCACCGCAAAGACAAGCCAAACAATTAAACACAGGCTCAAGCTAACCATGGGTTGTTTGGTTAAAGAACTTATAAGGAGGCCTGTCAGCAGGTTTAGGGCCACAAAAAGGAGCATCCCGGTAAAAAAGAGAGCTATAAACGGGCGTGTTTTTTCGATCGCTATTTCCGGAGAAAGCTGATATATGATGATATGGATGATCATACCAATGAGGATGGGAATCATGATCAATGTAAAGAGACCGGTAAATTTACCTGTTATGACCGAGGCACGGGGTACCTGATTGGAAAGGACCAATTGCAGGGTGCGGTTGATCTTTTCTCCTGACAGTGCGTTGTAGGACAAACTCAGGCACAGGAAGCTGATCAGGTAAAAAAGGATGTTTGTCCAGTCCAGGGAGATGAATGATTTGCTGTAAATGTCAAGCGGTTTAAAATATTGGGGATTGCTGATCTCAAAAAAGTCCATCTTGACCCCATTGGGCAGTTTATCGGCTTTGGCATGGGTGATGAAGGATTCTGCGGAAGGCCTCTTTACAACCCGTAACTTGTGAAAAACAACATTGGAGAATTGCTCACATTGTTCTTTTTGTGCTTTTTGTTCAGCCCTGCGGATGCTTTGATAATTTTCAAGCCGTTCCTGGTAATCGGACAGGGAAACCATGGCATTAAGCATAAACAGCACGATAACCCCGCCTGCAAGGAATAAAAACTTAGAAGTAGTGATGTTTTCCTTTATTTCTTTGATGATTATCTCTTTTATAAACATATGCCAGCAATTTTATATCACTTTTGAGCCGCTGAAAAGGTGGCTTCCCAATACAATCAATAGCAGGTTCAGTCCGATGAGAAAAAATATTTCAACGGGAAACTGAAAGGGTTCTTTATAGGTGAATTTTGGACGGTCCTGAAGATCGAGTCTCGGGTAATCCTTCCTGTAATAAGACAGCTGAAAATATTTATCGGGATAATCTTCCATATCATTGGTCATATGGATGGGCTCTGTCTGAGTAAAGAATTTATAGCCGAATCCATCTTTTGACCGGATATAGTCAAGTACCTGTCCGCGAAAACGCCTGGCCTGGTTTCGGATATCGATATCCCTGGCATAACGGTTGGTATTGGCCAGTTTGGTACCGGTTTGTTCCAACAGGTGGTTGGGTAGGGGCAAGGACAACTGATCGACAAGCTTTTGTCGCTGTGTTAATTTACTTCGGTAACGATCCACAGCGCGCATCAGTTTGTTTTGCATTTCGAACAATTCAGGCAGCAAGGCTTTTAACTCTTTTCGTTTGTGTTTAAACACATACTTTTGAGTAACACCAATGAATGTGGTGAAGAATTGACCGCCCTTGTGTATGGTATAGCTTCTGTCTTTATTAAGTGGATGGTTTTGGTAAAATTTATCTTTTGCCTGGGCAAATGCATCATAAAGCTCCGACTTCTTTTTCTCCAATCTGGATAATGAAGGTATTTCCATGTTTTTCTCGACGGTATATTGCAGGGCATTTGGGTAAACAAACACAAGGAGCATCCATACCAACAGGCCATATGTTAATGATCGGGAGCTGGAGGAAGTGGCAGTTGAAATGATAAGTGCCAGCAAGGTGAACACGGATATAAACAACAAACAACCGATCATCATCAGCAACACCCGCAGGAAGAAATCCGGTTCAACCTGAATAAAAGGCTGCAAAGCGACCATTGCCGCAGCCGATACAAATACAAACACCAATGGGATGGAAAGGGTGATCAGGTTACCCAGGTATTTGGCCAGGAAAAACTCAACCCGACCCACCGGATTGGTGTATAAAAGCTGTAGGGTTTTGTTTTCGCGTTCACCGGAAATGGCGGGAGCAGCCACAAAGACGGTAAGGATGCTCAATATGATGATGACGATCCGGGTCACATCAAACTCGGTGAAGATGTTGAGATAGGGGTTTTTCTCATTGGAGCCAACCGTGTCTTTCGATTTTCTCATGAAATCGAAGCGGGAAAATTCCGGCAGGTTCCTCCAGGAAATCGTGATCTCATTGCCCAGCTTTTCCTCATAGCCTTTGGCAAAAATCGACAGGGGATTGGGTTTGATGACAATGGGTATGCCGAATTCGGAAAATACCCGGGCCCTCTGAAGCATGTCCTGCTTGCGTTCAATTTGTTGATTGTATTGTTCTTTGCGATCAGCAAAATCCTGTACCTGAATGTACACGCAAAACACGGTTACCATCAAGGTGATTGCCAGTACCAGCGTGAATTTGAACGATTTGATCTGGTTCTGAAATTCGTGGGTGAGGATGGTTTTGAAATGGCGCATAAACCTTTTTTTGATGAATCAAAATTTTAACAAAATCCTTTCGGCTTTTAATACCAACCCTATCCATTCTCTTTTATTCGCAGGAGTATGACTCAGGGGGCCACTGCCTCCTGCATATAATTGAGGTATATCTTTTCCAGGTTTTCCTGCTCGAATTCCTCCCTGGTTCGTTCAAGCACCAGGCGGCCTTCCTTCATGATGCCGATGCGGTTGGCAATGTCCTTGGCCCGGAAAATATCGTGGGTGCACATTAAGATGGCCTTCCCAAAAAAAAATACCAACATATTTCCCCCCAGAACAGCAACCTGATATTCTGGTTGAAGACCAATGAAACTTACCTGGTGTTGTCCAAAAGATCCGATGTGCTTCATTTTTTTAACCTCCCGGAACAAAAATTGCTGAAGGAACTCAACATAGACATTGTCTATCCCCTATGGGTCATGAACAAGCTCAGGGGCATGGTACTTATTCAGCCGGGCCATTCGAAACGTCCCGGCAAAAAAGTGGATATGGAATTGCTTAGCATCCTGCTGGACCAGGCCATGATTGCCCTGGAGAATGCCTCCTTATATGAACAACAGCAGGAAAGATTGAAACGCATGTACCGGGCCGACAGACTCGCCGTGATAGGACAGTTGGCTGCCGGCACCGCTCATGAGATAAGAAATCCGCTGGCTTCTATCCGCAGTTCCATTCAGTATCTTCAGGGGGATGAGCAGGACGAGGAAAAATACCGGATGTTTTCCGGTATGATTCGCGAAGTGGACCGCATCAATGAAATCGTTCAGGATTTGCTGTCATTTTCCAAACCCCGCGAGCCATCAAAAGAAAAGACCAACCTGACGGAGATATTCAACCAGGTGTTCCTGCTTGTATCCAATATGGTCAGGAAAAAGGGAATTCAGCTGGAATACCACTGCGAGGAAGAGGCCCCGGCGATTCATGCCGATGCCGCCCAATTGGAGCAGGTGTTTCTGAACCTGATTATGAACGCTTGTGAATCGATTGATAAAGAAGGAAAAATTGGGATTCATGTGGTTCCTGCTGCATCCGATAACTGGAATAAGCCGGGAGGCTATCAGATCATCATTGAAGACAATGGACAGGGGATGAAGGAGGAAGAACTTGAAAAAATATTCGATCCCTTTTATACCAACAAGAAGCACGGTACTGGCCTGGGCCTTTCCATTGTCTATGGCATCATCAACAAGCACGGCGGGGATATTGGGATAGAAAGCACGGCCTGGGAGGGAACAAAAGTGAAAATTAAATTGCCCGAAGAATAATGGAGGTCGGGGATGAAACCTGGCGTGGTGAATATGTTCAGGTTACCACTGAACCTAAGTCTCACAAAATAAAACCCACATGGAAGATCGAATCCTCATAGCCGATGATGAAACTCAGATCAGAAACATTCTGAATAAATTGCTGGAGAAAGCAGGTTATGAAGTGCAATCTGCCTCCAACGGGGGCAAAACGCTGGAGCATGCGGATTCCTTTCATCCCCATGTATTGCTTTTGGACCAGTGTATGCCTGATATGGATGGAATGGATATATTGAAAAACATCAAAGACCAACATCCCGAAACGATGGTCATCATGATCACAGCCTACGGGGCGGTGGACAAAGCGGTGGAGGCCATCAAGCTGGGCGCTTACGACTATGTTGAAAAACCTTTCGACAACGATAAGCTGATTGCTCTGATCAACAAAGCCAGCAACCACAGCAAAGTCCTTATTGAAAACCAACAGCTGAAACAGCAGATCTCGGGCAAATATGATTTCAGCAACATCATCGGGGTGAGCGATAAGATGCACGCGGTGTTCGATCAGGTAAAAAGTGTCTGTTCCACCGATGCATCCGTTTTGATTCTGGGAGAAAGCGGGGTAGGGAAGGAGTTGATCGCCAAATCGATCCATTACAACAGCAACCGGAAGGGGTATCCTTTTGTGGGGGTGAATTGCGGGGCGATTCCTCTGGAGCTAATGGAAAGCGAATTGTTTGGACATGAGAAGGGGGCCTTTACCGATGCCAAAGAAACCAAAAAGGGGCGGTTTGAGCAGGCCCACAATGGTTCCCTGTTCCTGGATGAGATAGGTGAGTTGAGAATGGATGCCCAGGTTAAGCTTTTGCGGGTTCTGGAAGACAAAAAAGTTTCCCGGTTGGGAGGAAAGAAATCCATTTCCGTTGATGTCAGGATCATCTCGGCCACCAACTGCAATCTGGAGGAAAAGATCGACCAAAATCAGTTTCGCCTGGACCTGTATTACCGTTTGAACATTTTTACCATACGCATCCCACCGCTTAGAGAAAGGCCCGAGGACATACCCTCGCTGATCGGTCATTTCATTAAAAAATACAATCAATCGGTGGGTTTACAGGTGGAAAACGTCTCGCCCCAAGCCATGGAAACCTTATATCACTATCAATGGCCAGGAAATATAAGGGACCTGGAAAATGCCATTCAAAGTGCCATGATCATGGCCCGGGAAGGCACGATTCAAAAACAGCATCTTCCCATACGATGCAAAGCAGATGCTGATCCCCGAAAAGACCATGAAGAACCAATCCCTGGTCTGGCGGCACGGTCTTCAGAGATCAACGACCAGGCAGAAAAACAGATGCTTGTCGAGGCCCTGAAAAAATGCAACTACAAAAGAGGTGACACGGCCCAATATCTGAAGGTAAGCCGCAAAACCCTCTACAACAAGATGAAAAAGTTCGGGTTGCTGGCCTGACATCCGAGTTTATTCAATGGATGATCTCTTTTGATGGCCAATGGATATTATCCCTTTGAACCCCCCATCCAAGGCCTTACACAACAAGGACATCGATAAAGCATGGGGGTTCCATAATGATTGACACATAATGTCTGTTTTAAGATTTAGACCATATTGAGTTACAAACTGTTAATTAAGTTATATCCGTATGAAATCCTCATGCACCGACTAGCACAAAAGGTAATGAATAAAACATGAGGGTTCCATGGCAGAGGTTACCGAGA
>CAJXLK010000052.1 GCA_913055635.1 uncultured Bacteroidota bacterium | reverse complement strand
ATTGACCACATAATGTCTGTTTTAAGATTCAGACCATATTGAGTTACAAACTATTAATTAAGTTATATCCGTATGAAAAAATGATTGCATGGTTGAATGAGTAGATGGGAGAGAGAATGGGCCTTGTGTAACTAAGGGAGAATGGGGGATGCCATGGCGATCACAATTTTGGAATACGTCTGTATCGGGTTGCATTGGGCTTAGGAGGGGTGGGACGAGCTTTGCCTGCTCCAGTAGCGGATTTTACGGGCCAGTTTTTTGGCGTTGAAGGGTTTGGCCAGAAAATCATTCATTCCCGATTCGAGCGAATTCAACTCATCTTCTTTCCAGATATTGGAGGTAACTGCAATAATCGGGGTGTGGATGCCCTTTTTACGAATGGCGCGGGTAACTTCCATCCCGTTGAACCCGGGCATGATGATGTCCATTAGAATGATGTCATACTTCTGGCGCTCAACCTGATCCAGGCATTTCTGTCCGTCGTCGACAATGGTCAGCTGCATGTCAAAATCATGGATGTACTTTTCTATGATCCGCTGATAGAGGTATTCATCCTCCGCCAGCAAAATACGAAGCCGACCGGTGGTATGGGCATTTTTCACGACAAACAAAATTCCAGGATTGGACTAAACAAATTACGGAAATTCGTGAAGATAATTGCCTGAAATTCTTTAAATTTTGACCAAAAGGGATAATTGTTTGATGAACATCGGTCAGCGGAATTTTTCCTGATTGTCTTCGAAAATGCGCAGATAATTGTCGTAACGTATCTCGCTTATAGTGCCGTTTTTGACCCTTTCTTTCACTTGGCATCCTGGTTCATGGGTGTGGGTGCAATTGTGGAACTTACAATCCTGGGAAGCTCTGAATATTTCGGGGAAGTAGTGGTAGATTTCCTCGCGGTCCATATCGACCAGGCCGAAACCTCTGATGCCCGGGGTGTCGATGATGTGGCCCCCAAAGGGCAAGTCGATCATTTCGGCAAAAGTGGTGCAGTGCTTACCTGCCTTGTGGTAATCGGATAGCCGGGCTGTTTTCAGGTTGGCCTTTGGATGCAGCACATTGATCAGGGTGGATTTACCAACCCCGGAATTACCCGATATGACGCTGGTTTTGTCTTGAAGCAGGGCGGTTACCTGGTCCAGGTTTTCCCTGAGGGTCACAGAAGTTTTAAAGCATTCATAACCTGCATCTTCATATATACCCACCAGTTCGTTCATTTTCTCCATTTGCTCTTGATCATACAGGTCGGTTTTATTGAAGATGATTTTGGCCGGGATGCGGTAGGCTTCGGCGGTGACCAGGAATCGGTCGATAAAAAGGGTGTAGGTTTGGGGGTAGGCAATGGTGGCCATGATGATGGCCTGGTCAATGTTGGCTGCGATGATGTGGCTTTCTTTGGAAAGCTTGGTCGCCTTGCGGATGATGTAATTTTTACGCGGGTATAAATTGGTGATCAGCCCTTCCCTTTCGCCTTCAGGGATCGGGCTGAAAACCACCCCATCGCCTACGGCTACCGGGTTGGTCGTGCGTAGCCCCTTGATGCGGAAACTGCCTTTAATTTTACAGGCCCAGTGCTGCCCCTGGCCGTCCCTGACATAATACCAGCTTCCGGTCGATTTGATAACGGTCCCTTCCAAGGTGGTGTTTTTTGCAAAATTAATCAATCCCGCTGACCGGACCAAGCAAAAACCCCGCTTGCAAAAACCCCGCTTAGCGGGGGGGTAGTTTTGCCTCCACTTTTTTTGACCCCGCTTAGCGGGGTCAATTTACCCCCGCTTAGCGGGGTCAATTTCCCCCCGCTAAGCGGGGTCTCTAATTTAGGAATGCCCTTTTTCATCCAAAAATTAACCGAATAAAATGATATTATTCTTATCTTAGCATGCTTTAGGTCCATGATTTATGGCAAGTAAGGAAACGAAAATAACCAAACAACGCCTGCGCAGCTCTTATCTCACCTCTGTGGTGAGTATTGCCCTGGTTCTTTTCCTGTTGGGTATTCTGGGCCTGCTGGTGCTTAATGCCAAACGCATCTCGGAGTACGTCAAGGAAAACATCGGCTTTTCCATCATGCTCAAAGAAGAGGTCAAGGAAGTCGATGTGATAAAGCTTCAGAAAATGCTTGATGCCAAGGAATATGTGAAATCCACCAGGTACGTCACCCGAAAAGAAGCCGCCCGGGAGTTGAAAAAAGAGCTTGGTGAAGATTTTGTTGGTTTTCTCGGCTACAACCCATTGCTTTCATCCATTGATGTCCACCTGAATGCCCAGTATGCCAACCCCCAAAGCATTGACACAATCAAAAAGGATCTCAGGAAATATAACGAGATCAAGGAAGTTTTCTATCAAAAGTCTTTGGTTGAGCTGATCAATCAAAACATTCGAAAGATTGGGCTTTTTCTGCTGGTATTTAGTGCCTTGTTGTTCCTGGTGGCAATCGCCCTGATCCACAATACCATTCGCCTGTCCATCTATTCGAAACGTTTCATTATCAATACCATGCAATTGGTCGGGGCCACCAGGGGCTTTATCCGGCGGCCTTTCCTGTTCAGGGGTATTATGCAAGGGGTTTATGCCTCTATTGTGGCCATCGCCATGTTAACAGGGGTGGTGTACCTGATACAGGATGAGTTTTCCGGCATCATCAGCCTCCAGGATGTGAAGGTCCTGGCCATGCTCCATGGGATGGTCCTGGTCGTTGGTGTGATCATTAGCTGGATTTCTACCTTTATTGCTGTTAATAAATATTTGAAAATCAAAGCAGATAAACTATATTTCTGATTTAAAATGTATTGCATATGGCTAAGAAAGAACAAACCGATCCCGCCAGGCAATTTGCCTTCACCCGGCAAAATTACAAGCTCCTGATCATTGGGGTGGTCATCATCGTCATTGGTTTTTTGCTGATGTTGGGGGGTAAAGCTGAAAGCCCCGAGCAGTTTAACCCGGATGTGTTCAGTTTCCGGCGCATCACCCTGGCCCCGTTGGTCGTTCTTTTTGGGTTCATTTTTGAAATTTATGCCATTATGAAGAAGCCCAAAAAGACGGAATCAAACCAAACTTCATCGTAAAAGCGCCGGTGCATGGATTGGATAAAGGCGTTGATCCTTGGAATTGTTCAGGGACTGACAGAATTTTTGCCCATCAGCAGCAGCGGTCATCTGGAGATCGGTAAATCCCTTCTTAACATTGATCCTGAAGGAAGCCTGACCTTCACGGTAGTGGTACATGGGGCCACTGTCGTGAGCACCATTGTGGTTTTCAGGAAGGATATATATCGTTTGCTGACGGGTTTTTTCCGGATGGAATGGAACGCTTCCACCCAATACATCAGCAAGCTGGTCTTTTCCATGATCCCTGTGGTGGTACTGGGATTGTTTTTTGAGCAGCAGATCGAGCAGTTTTTTACAGGCAACCTGGTACTGGTCGGGGCGATGCTTTTAATTACGGCCCTGTTGCTTTTATTTTCACACTTTTTCCAGGCCCGCCAGCATTCTATTTCCTTTCCCCGGGCTTTCGTGATTGGGATTGCCCAGGCCCTGGCCGTTATGCCGGGTATTTCGCGCTCCGGGGCCACCATCTCCACCGGTTTGATTTTAGGCGGCAAGCGTGAAGAAGTGACCCGCTTTTCCTTTTTGATGGTGCTCCTGCCCATCATCGGAGCCAACATCAAGGATATGATGGACTATTCAGCTTCGACCTTTTCCGATGTGCAGCTTTTTCCACTGCTGGTGGGTTTTGTCGCTGCCTTCTTATCCGGCTTGATGGCATGTACCTGGATGATTCGCATTGTCAATCGTGGCCGCCTGATTTATTTTGCCATTTACTGTATACTGGTTGGCCTGTTAGCCATTCTTTTGGGCTGATAAAAGCATTTTTTTTTATGGGGTATTTTGATATTTCTGATCTCAATGATCTGATTGAAGGACGTGTCTTATTGTTCAATAAACCGCTGTTCTGGACTTCTTTCGATGTGGTGAAAAAGACACGCGCCATCATTGAAAAAAAGTACCGCCACCAGACCGGCCAACGCAGAAAGATTAAGGTAGGCCACGCCGGAACCCTGGACCCCCTGGCTACCGGGCTGATATTGCTGGCTACCGGCAAAAAAACCAAAATGCTCGAGGAACTTCAAGCCCGCGATAAGGAATACATCTCAACCATCGAACTGGGAAAAACCACCCCTTCTTTTGACCTGGAAACAATGTTTGACCATCGCCAAGCGTTATCTGATATGCGAAGGGAAGATATTTTGGCTGTATTGGAGCTTTTTACCGGCGAGATCGACCAACTTCCTCCGGCCTATTCGGCAAAAAATATTCAGGGAGAACGGGCCTACCGGGCCGCCAGGAGGGGCGAAAACGTCGAAATGCAACCCATCCGCATTCGGATTCATGAAATGGAGATGATCCATTGGCAGTGGCCATTGGTCACCCTTCGGGTAAGGTGTGATAAAGGCACCTATATTCGTTCGCTGGCCCGGGATATTGGAGAAGCACTGGGCTGCGGAGCCCATTTGGCCGGCTTGAAACGTACCCGCATTGGCGATTATCTGTTGGAAAATGCGGTGAATATAAGCGATTTTGAGCAATTTGTCGTTAATTTGTAACTGAACCAATATTCCTCCGTATAAGGGGGGACGTAATGTAGAACTTATAAAATACCCGCAATTAATGAAGTTATCGCAGTTTAAGTATAATTTACCGGAGGATAAAATTGCTTTATATCCGGCAAAGAACAGGGATGAATCAAGGTTGATGGTGGTTTACAAGAATTCGGGGAAGATAGAGCACCGGACATTTAAAGATATCGTCGATTACTATAATGAACAGGACGTGGTCGTGTTCAACAATACCAAGGTTTTTCCTGCCCGTTTGTACGGGAATAAAGAAAAGACCGGGGCGAAGATAGAAGTTTTTCTGCTTCGCGAGTTAAGCAAGGAGCAGCGTTTGTGGGATGTATTGGTTGATCCGGCCCGCAAGATCCGCATTGGCAATAAGCTGTATTTCGGCAATGAAGAAAATGGCGAGACGCTGGTGGCCGAAGTGATCGACAATACCACCTCCAGGGGGCGGACGCTGCGGTTTTTGTTTGAAGGCGATTATGATGAGTTCAAGAAAACCCTCTATAAGTTAGGTGAGACCCCGCTGCCGAAGTTTATAAAAAGGCAGGTGGAACCTGAAGACGAGCAGCGTTACCAGACCCTTTATGCCAAGCATGAGGGGGCTGTGGCGGCGCCCACTGCGGGTATGCATTTCAGCCGGGAACTGCTCAAACGTATGGAAATCATCGGGGTGAACTTTGCTGAGATTACCCTCCATGTTGGCCTGGGTAACTTCAACAATGTGGATGTGGAGGACCTGACCAAGCACAAGATGGATTCGGAGAAGATTTATATCTCGGATGAAGCAGCCCAAAACATCAACCAGGCCAAGGATAACCGGCGCAATGTATGTGCCGTGGGAACAACGGTGCTGCGTACCCTTGAGTCCTCGGTTTCCACTACCAAACGCGTAAAACCCTATGAGGGCTGGACCAATAAATTCATCTTTCCCCCTTATGAGGTCCAGATTCCCAACATGATGATATCCAATTTCCATCTGCCCCTATCCATCCCGCTGATGATGGTATCGGCTTTCGGCGGTTATGAACAGATTTTTGAAGCCTACAATGTGGCCCTCAAGGAGAATTACCGTTTCGGCACTTACGGCGATGCCATGCTGATCATCGATGATGAGCAATAAGCCACTACAAGCCGGGTTAATTCGCTAATTGAAAAAACGGTTCAACCGGGCTGTGGATGATAGCCAGGACAAGACGGGTCCTGGCTTTTTTGTGGTTTAAGCAAAGGATCTGGCGGGGTTTTAATTGAGCAAATAACGGCTCATCAATCTAACCGTGAATGAGCAAGGCACTGTCGCGGAAGTCCCCGTTCTGTTGTACAATTTTTAGGAGAGAGCCAGCGAAAAAGGTTAGCCGGCAGCCGTTTCTTTTAGTTTATCTGCGATGGCCTGCAGGTCTTCTTCAATGAAAGGTTTGTACCGGGGATTTCTGAATACCGCCGCCGGATGGAAAGTAGCCATCACCAGGCGGTTGTTTTCTTTTTCCCATGATCCCCTGATGTCGCTGATTTTATCACGCAGCGGGGTGCCGCGGTACGACTTCAGGGCGGTGGCCCCCAGAAGCAGGATCAGCTTCGGGTTGACCAGTTCGATCTGTTCTTCCAGGTAGGGGAAACAGGTCTGAACTTCCTGTTTTTTGGGCACCCGGTTTTTGGGTGGACGGCATTTGACAATGTTGGCGATAAAAGCGTTTTTTTCCCGGCTAAGACCCGCCTGTTCCATCATCTGATCCAGCAGTTTGCCGGCTCTGCCCACAAACGGACGGCCCAGCTCGTCCTCTTTGGCACCGGGGCCCTCCCCGATGACCATCAGGGGTGCATTTTCTGGGCCTTCTCCAAATACTGCCAGGTTGCGCTCGCGGTACAGCGGACAGGCCTGACAGGAAAGAATCGTCTCCCGCAGGCTCGCCATCCGCTTGGTTTTATTTGTTTTGCTCATGATCGCTCGTATTGCTGCCATATATGAAAAAAGAGAGAACCCGCGGGGTCCCCTCTTCATGATGCTTTATCTATAAGTCCCGGTTAAAGACTTATTTGAGTGAGTAACGCTTAAATTCAGTAACGCTCAATTCTTTATCGAATTCCTGCAGGTAATCGCGCACCGATTTTTTACTGTCTTTGATGAATTCCTGGTTCAGCAGGGTGTTTTCCTTCATGAATTTACCCAGTTTACCCTGTGCGATCTTATCGAGCAGGTTATCTGGTTTGCCATCGGCCTTGGCCTGTTTGCGGCCTATTTCGAGCTCTTTTTCTACCACATCCTGGGGAACCTGATCTTTATCGACGGCTACAGGATTCATGGCAGCCACCTGCATGGCAACATCCCGGCCCACCTGGGTTTCGATCTGCTCCTGGTTAAGGCCGATCAAAGCAGCCAGTTTATTGTCCATGTGGATGTAGGATGTAACCTGGGGTGCTTCCAGGAAATCGTAGTAGGACAGTTCAAGTTTTTCGCCAATGATGCCGGTTTGATATTTGATGGTTTCGGCAACCGATTTGCCGTTGAGGTCCTTATTCAGGAGCTCATCCAGGTCTTTGGGTTGTTCTTTTACTGCCAGGTCAAGGATTTGGTGAGCCAGTTTGATGAAATCATCGTTCTTGGCCACGAAGTCGGTTTCGCAGTTGAGCGAAAGGATGAAGCCTTTTTTGGCGTCATCGGTGGTTTTTGAGAAAACCACGCCTTCGGCGGCTTCGCGGTCGGAACGTTTCTGGGCGACGGCCTGTCCCTTTTCCCGGATGATTTCGATGGCTTTGTCAAAATCGCCATCCGCGGCTGTCAGAGCCTTCTTGCAATCCATCATTCCGGCTCCGGTCTGTTTTCTGAGTTTGTTGACGTCGGCTGCAGTTATATTGGCCATTTTACGTTACATTTATTAAGGTGTTTGACTTAAAACTTATTGATTGTTTTCTTCTTCGGTGTTCTCCTGTGATGATGCGCTTTGATTTTCGCTGGAACCACTCTGCTGGGCTGTTTCGTTTTGTCCGGCCGGTTGATTTTTTTCCTGGCTGGTGGTATTTTCTTCAGCCTGAGCCGTTTGTTGTTGGGATGCTTGTTCGGATTCCTTTTGCCCGGATTCTTGCTGGTCAGGCTCTTGCTGTTGGGGTTCCTTTTGTTCGGTCTCTTTTTGAGCCGTTTCTTTTCTTGCCCGGGTAGCTTTGCGTGCGCGGGTTTTCTTCTTGGCCTGGGTCTGGCCTTCACCCTGCTGCTCTTCCCCTTTTTGCTTCTGTTCTGATTTCTGCTCCTTCGAAGCTTTTTCCTTCTCTTTTTCCATCTTGCGTTCTTCCAGCCCTTCCTGAACGGCTTCGGTCGCTTTGCTAACAATGTAAGAGATGGATTTGGAAGCATCATCATTTGCCGGGATGGGGAAGTCAACCTCCTGGGGATTCGAGTTGGTATCGACCATGGCAAAGATGGGAATGTTCAGGCGTTGGGCCTCCCTGACGGCAATGTGTTCTTTGGTCACATCGACGATGAAGATGGCTGCCGGAGGACGGTTCATGTTGGAAATGCTCCCGAAAGTTTTCTCCAGTTTGTTGCGCTGCCTTTGAATCTGCAATCGCTCGCGCTTGGCCAGCTTGTCATAGGTGCCATCGGCAAAACGCTTGTCGATGGTGGCCATCTTCTTGATGGTGCGCTTAATGGTGGGGAAGTTGGTCAGCATTCCACCCGGCCATCTCTCCGTTACATACGGCATGTTGGTGGGCTTGACCTTCTCGGCGACAATGTCTTTGGCCTGTTTCTTGGTGGCTACAAACAGTACCTTGCGGCCCGATTTGGCAATTTGCTTCAGGGCACCGCAGGCTTCGTTGAGTTTGACGGTGGTCTTTTGCAGATCGATCACATGGATGCCGTTGCGCTCCATGAAAATGTAGGGGGCCATCTTCGGATTCCACTTCCGCTTGAGGTGGCCGAAATGAACGCCCGCCTCCAATAATTCATTAAAAGTTGCTTCTGTCATGAATACTTGATTTAACGTTTACATTCTGTTTAAAACAATTGCCGGGTAGTCCCGCTTTTAGCGGAAGTCCTGGCAATTTAGATACTAAACGGATAATTATACAGCTATTATCGTTTGCTGAATTGTGTTTTCTTGCGGGCTTTGGGACGTCCGGGTTTCTTGCGTTCCACGTTGCGCGCATCACGCGTCAGTAAACCTTCCTTCTTGATGGTGTCCTTGAATTCCTGGTTGGATTTGACCAGAGCCCGGGCAATGCCGAGGCGAAGGGCTTCTGCCTGTCCGCTGACGCCGCCACCCTGAATATTGACCTTGAAATCATAACTGCCACTCATGTTGACAGCGTTCAAGGGCTGCTCAACGATGTAGCGCAGATGCGGCTGCGGAAAATATTCACTCAAGTCACGACCGTTGATGCTCATGTTGCCTTTGCCTTCACTCATGTAAACCCTTGCTATGGCGCCTTTTCTTCTGCCTATCGCAATAACTCTTTCCATATCGCTTATTTAAATTCTTTTAGATTGACTTTGGTTGGTTTTTGAGCTTCATGCGGATGCTCTTCACCGGCATAAATAAACAGGTTCTTTTTAATCTGCTCTCCAAGCCGGGTTTTAGGTATCATACCATGTATGACCTTTTCTACGAGCTTCTCCGGAGATTTGTCCATGATCTCTTTCGGGGTTCTTTCCCGTTTGCCTCCGGGATAACCGGTGAAATGCACATATTCCTTGTCGGTCCATTTCTTGCCGGTGAGTCTCACATGTCGGGCATTAATCACGATAACCTTATCGCCACAATCCACATGCGGGGTGTAGTTGGGCTTGTGCTTGCCGCGAAGCATCTTGGCGACCTTCGAGGCCATGCGTCCCAGCACTTCATTCTTGGCATCTACCAGGACCCAATCTTTTTGCACGTCTTCCTTCCTTAACGATTCTGTCTTGTAGCTGTTGGTATCCACTTTAATCCTTATCTTTTTGGTTTCTAATCAAATAGGCTTACTTTAAGTTTCAGCGGTTTGCAAAAATAATATTATTTTTAGAAAATTAACAACTTTATCAACAAATAATTTCATGCCGGGTCGGCAACAGCGAAATCTTTTGCCGCGTTGATAAAAAGGTGCGATGTGTTGGGATATTTGAATTGTTTTGCTTTTTTTGTAAGTTCAATCTCTAAATGTAATGGATTCCCTTATCCTGGGTAAGCTATGCATAGGCAGGATAAGGGAAGTGGAAAAAGTCTTTACCCGTTATGAGTGACCAGAAATATATGAATGAAGCCATCCGGATTGCCCGGGAAAACATGGAGAAGGGCGGAGGGCCCTTTGGGGCAGTGATTGTACGTGATGGCCGGATCATTGCCACTTCAGGCAATACGGTGGCCCTGGAGAATGACCCGACTGCCCACGCCGAGATCAATGCCATCCGCCAGGCCAGTGATTACCTGGACGATTTTGATCTGAGCGGGTGTGAACTGTATTCCTCCTGTGAGCCATGCCCGATGTGCCTTGGGGCCATATACTGGGCGCGCATCGATCGGATCTTTTTTGCCGCCGACCGTGAGGATGCCGCCAAAGCCGGCTTCGATGATTCCTTCATATACCGCGAAATCAACAAACCCCTTAACCGGCGAACCATCCCCACCCATCAAAGGTTGAGGGAGGAGGCCCTGGAAGTGTTCCAGGAATGGGATGATAAGGAAGACAAAATCCAATATTGATCAGGGCTTGGGTCAGAGGTTCAATCTCCTTCCAAAGCTCGCAGGCTGCCATTTTGGAATCTGCGTTTTCGGACTGCTCATCTTCTCCGTTTATAAAAACCATTGGATTAATATTGTATTTAATAGCCGCTATGAGTCGATCCAACACCATACTGAACCACGATTTTTACCGCAAAGACGTACTGGAGATCGCCCGGGAGTTGCCGGGCAAATGCCTGGTTCGGCAGGTTGACGGGCAGCTCTGCCGGTACGGGATCACCGACGTGGAGGCTTACCGGGGCGAAGAGGACCAGGCTTCTCATGCCCGCCGCGGAAGAACGCCCCGCACCCGGGTGATGTACCATGAGGGCGGGATCCTATACGTGTACCTGGTTTACGGGATGCACTGGATGCTCAACATCGTCACCGGCCCGCAAGGGCATCCCCAGGCCCTGCTGATTCGTGGCCTATCCACCATTCAGGGTCCCGGCCGCCTCACCAAAGCCCTCGGCATCGACCGCTCATTCAATGCAGAAGACCTAACCCACTCTCAACGTATATGGATCGAAGAGGTTAACGGGGAATCCCCCGGACAAATCATCACCCGTCCCCGCGTTGGCATCGACTATGCCGGTAAAGAGTGGCGGGAAAAACCCTGGCGGTTTATTTTGAAAAATGGGTAATTAGTGAATTAGTAGGGAGTGAATTAGTAGGGAGTAATTAGTAGGGAGTAGTTAGTAGGGAGTAAAATAGTAGGGAGTAGTTAGTAGGGAGTAGTTAGTAGGGAGTAATTTGTAGGGAGTAGTTAGTAGGGAGTAATTAGTAGGGAGTAAATTAGTAGGGAGTAATTAGTAGGGAGTAATTAGTAGGGAGTAAAATAGTAGGGAGTAGTTAGTAGGGAGTAGTTAGTAGGGAGTAAAATAGTAGGGAGTAAATTAGTAGGGAGCAGGGAGTGGGGGGAGATTTAGGGGAACAAGAGGTGTTTATTTACGGGGTTTGGTGTTGGTGAGGAAGATATCGGTGTTGACCAGCAGATAAATTCCGAAACCGAAATCCATGCTGTTGTTGACCGGATCCCAGAAAGAATCGAGGTTCACCGTAAACCGGAGTTGGTGGTAGCGGCGCGTATAGTTGAGCCTGCCTGTGATCAGCTCGCGGTTGCGGGAAAGCCGCCTGGCCTGCTTCACCGAGTAAGATTGAAAAATCGGGTTGCCCGTAAAAGACATAAAATCCTGGGCCCTCCAGTAGGAAAGCTGAAGGTTGAGGTTTTTTCGGCTGAACATCAAACTGGAATAGAGCGCTTCACCTGCGGAATAGGGCTGCAGCTTCCGGGGTGAGAGATCCCGGAATACAACCATCAGGTTGCGGAAAGTGATCGAACGAAGCCAGCGAAGGCCGGTTCGGTATTTCAGGGAGACCCCGCCTGCACCGTTGAGCAGTGTGGAGATGGGTTTGTCGCTCTGGTCAATCTGCCCGCCCTGGTGCTCCACCAGGAACTGGAAAGGGATCGAACCGGAGAATCCTTTGCCGAAGAGGGCCACTTCCCCCGAAAAACCCGCCTCAAACTGTTCACGAAAATCATCTCCGGGCAGGATGAACTTTTTCCAGTTGATCCACAGATCACTCCGTACCCCGGGGCGATCCAACAACAACTGAAGGCCGTTTTCAACATGGGGATCGAGGTAGTTTTCAAAGTGATAAATCGGGTCGATCAGATGATGATGGCCGCAGGTCCGAAGGCTGCCCATGATCAGTTGAAGGCCTTCACTGAAACGATGTTTTAGCGTGAAAACCGGCCTTACCCGATGAAAGCCGTCTTGCCCCGAAAATTTGAGCAGATGGGCCCCGGCCGAAAGGCTTGTGCGCTCAGAAAGGATATAGGTGAGGCTGGGCTCCAGAAAAAAACCCACCCTGGTATAACCAGCTACATAATCGTTGTAATATTCATTGTTTTTTAGAAAATTTGCGTTGTCGATGGAGAAAAACAGCGAACTGGTGTCGGCTGCAGTAAATGGTTTGCTGCGGGGGGTATCTTGAAAATGCTGGGGGAAGGCATTCAGCGATAACATCAGCAGGAGCAAACATCCCGTTAGCGCGCGCATAAATAATTCTGTTTGAATTTTTAAAGATAAAATATTATTGTTTATTTAGAAGGCATTTTACGGAATCTTTCCCGACAAGTTTGAAAACAACTGAAAAATGGAACAATATAAGCGTTTTAATTTATGGATTGGATGGTTGAGTTTTGCCATTGCGGCATTTGTTTACCTGTCAACCATAGAGCCTACTGCAAGTTTCTGGGATTGTGGCGAGTTCATTGCCACCGCCTATAAGATGGAAGTGGGCCATCCCCCCGGAGCACCGTTTTTCATGCTTTTGGGGCGTTTCTTCACCCTTTTTGGCGGGGCTCCGGAAAATGCGGCCATGATGATGAACAGCATGTCGGCCCTGGCCAGTGCCTTCACCATCCTCTTCCTGTTCTGGACGATCACCCATCTGGGCCGGAAGATGCTGATCAGGGAAGAAAAAGATTATAACCTCAATAAGATCCTGGTGATTTTAGGCAGCGGGTTTATCGGCGCCATGGCCTATACCTTCACCGATACGTTCTGGTTTTCAGCTGTAGAAGCAGAAGTATACGCCACTTCGTCCCTCTTTACGGCCCTTGTTTTCTGGGCCATTCTGAAATGGGAGAATGAAGCCCACCAGCCCCATTCCAACCGCTGGATCATTTTGATTGCCTACCTCATTGGCCTTTCCATTGGCGTGCATCTGCTGAACCTGCTGGCCATTCCGGCCATTGTGCTGGTTTATTATTTCAAGAAATACCACCCCAAACCCCGGGGCATCATTGGAGCGCTGTTGCTTTCCTTTGTTATGCTGGGCTTTATTATGTATCTGCTCATACCCGGTCTGATCAAAGTCGCTTCCTGGTTCGAACTGTTGTTTGTCAACGGTTTTGGACTGCCGTTCAATACAGGGGTGCTGTTCTACCTGATTCTGATCGTCGGCCTGATTGCTTACGGGTTGTACTATACCCACCAGAAACGTAAGGTAGTTCTGAATACGGTATTGCTGGGACTTACCGTAATCCTGCTGGGCTATTCATCGTATTCGGTCATTGTGATCCGCTCCAATGCCAATCCCCCGATGGATCAGAACAACCCCGAATCGGTATTCAACCTGCTGTCTTATCTGAACCGCGAGCAGTATGGTGACCGGCCGCTTTTTTACGGTCATTATTACAATGCCCCGGTCGAGGAACGCAAGCAGGGAGACCCTGTTTATCAACAGGTAGATGGGGAATACAAGGTGGTTGATCACAAGACGGATCTGGAGTATGATTCGCGATTTACCGGGCTTTTCCCCAGGATGTACAGTTCGGATAAACAGCACGTCCAGGATTACAAACAATGGGTGGACATCGACGGTAAAACAGTCACGGTGAGCAACCGCCAGGGCAAAACGCAGAAAAAGACCGTGCCCTCGATCGGGAGCAACCTGGCTTTTTTCTTCAAATACCAGGTGGGCCATATGTACCTGCGGTATTTCATGTGGAATTTTTCCGGGCGGCAAAACGACATCCAGGGCCATGGCAACGTGCGCGATGGCAACTGGATATCGGGCATCCCCTTTATTGACAATGCCCGACTGGGACCCCAGGATGAGCTTCCCGATTCGCTGAAAAACAATGAGGCCCGCAATGCCTATTACATGCTGCCTTTCCTGCTGGGCATCATTGGGTTGCTTTACCATTCGCGGCATCATCCCCGCGATTTTACGGTGGTGCTGATCCTGTTCATCCTGACCGGCATCGCCATTGTCTTTTACCTGAACCAATATCCGCACCAACCGAGGGAACGTGATTATGCCTATGCCGGATCTTTCTATGCTTATGCCATTTGGATCGGGCTGAGCGCAATGGCGATCTGGGATTTTTTGAGGCGGAAGCTGCCGTCACGGGTAAGCGCCATCATCAGCATTCTGCTGCTGATCCCCGTGCCGGTGTTGATGGCCTCGGAGAACTGGGACGACCATGACCGCTCGGGGCGCTACACCACCCGCGATTTTGCCGCCAATTACCTGAATTCGGTGCGGCAAAACGGCGTGCTCTTTACCAATGGCGACAATGACACCTATCCCCTCTGGTATGCCCAGGAGGTGGAAGGCATTCGTACCGATGTGCGGGTGGCCAATATGAGTTATCTGCGTGCCGGCTGGTACATCCAGCAGATGAAACGAAAGGCTTATGATTCAGATCCCCTGCCATTGACCCATACCCAGGAACAGCTGCGCAAAGGTTCCCGCAACATCCTTCCCGTGTATAACCGGATCAAGGACCGGGTTTCCATCAAACGGGTGATCGATTTTGTGGCCAGCGACAACGATAAGACCAAGATCCGCTCGCCCTTCAACCGTTCACAAAAGATCAACTACATCCCCACCAGCAAATTTAAACTGCGGGTTGACAGCAGCCGGGTGATGAAGGAAAACGTGATAGCCCCTGATCAGGCCCCTGAAATGGTCTCGCAGCTCAACTGGAAGGTGAACCGCAACTTCGTGATGAAGGATGGCCTGTGCATACTGGACCTGATGGCCACCAACAACTGGGAACGGCCGCTTCACTTTGCCGTGACGGTTGGCCCCGAGAAATACTTCAACCTGGATAAATATTTCCGGGTGGAAGGCCTTTCCTACCACATTGCCCCGCTGCGCACTTCATCCGGCGGGGCCCAGCCCGGCAAGGTCAATACCGACCGGATGTATGATGTGATGATGAACAAGTTCCGCTGGGGCAACATCAACGGCGAAAGTGTTTACCTGGATGATGACAACCGGCGAATGCTCAAGAATTTCCGCAGCAATTTCGGCCGGCTGGCTTCACAACTGGTCAGGGAGGGCAAAACCGATTCCGCCGAAAAGGTCCTGGATCGTTGTATGAAGAAGATCAGTAATGAGAATGTGGCTTACGGCTTTTTTACTACGCCTTTTATTCGCAATTATTATAAGGTCGGGGCAGATGAAAAGGCCCGCAAACATTTGAATACCCTGTTCGAAAATGTGAACCAGGAGATGAATTATTTTGTGGAGCTGGGCGATTACGCTGCACAGTTTTCCAGCGACATCCGCCGCAACATGTATGCCCTGAAGACCCTGAGTGAGATCAGCAAGCAGCATGGCGACCAGGAGCTGAGCAACAAGATCCTGGATCGTTTTGACCATTATATGAAGAAGTTGCAGGACAACCTGCGGAGGATGAACCGGGGCAGGGGCAGGAGGCCCCGGCGGTGAGCCTGCAGCGGCTGGCCGAAAGGTTTTTCCCGGGGGCCTTCTGGCGGCCGGGAGGTTACTTCCCTGGCGCTTATGTAGGTACCGGCAGGAATACTAATGTGGCGGAAGGTGAGCCAGCAGGGTCTTCTTACCTGGTAGCAAGAGACTACTGCCAATTCGGTATTTCTCCCCTGCAAAGTGCCGGGCAATATGCACGGACTCCTGTCGGCCGCTCATATAGAACTGTACCTGATAACTCTGCCCGAAGCACAACCCATCAGGAGACCAGGTCGATTGTTGATTATCAGCCGCCGTTGTATCTGACCTTTGATGATGGACCCACCGGACCTTTAACCTCCTGGATATTGAATGTGCTGAAGCAATATAATGCAAGGGCTACCTTCTTTTGCCTGGGGCGGCTGGTGGAGCAAAACCCGGATAATTACCGGGCCATCCTTGATGTCGGCCATACCGTTGGCCAGCACACCTACAACCACCTTAGGGGATGGACTACCGCCAACCGCCAGTATTTTGAGGACATCAAAAAAGCCGCACAAAAGGTTCCATCCAGCCTTTTTCGTCCCCCTTACGGGCAGATCCGTCCCTCCCAGGTTGTTCAGATTAAAAAAGATTACCGCATTGTCCTGTGGGATCAGCTCAGCCGCGATTATGACCCCCGGCTTTCACCCAAAACCATCCTTTCCCGGCTTCAGAAGCGCCTCCGCCCGGGTTCCATCGTTGTTTTTCACGATTCTCAAAAGGCCGAATCCAACCTGAAGGCTGTTTTGCCGCAGTTCCTTGCTTATTGCAAAGGGCAGGGATACCGGTTTGAGGGGTTGCGATAATGATTGGATTTAGAAATGAATGATTTTATGATGGATTGAACAGAGAGGGATTAGAAGGGTTAAATCTTACCTTAATGATTAAAGGATAAAATGAATAAATGTTTGGAGGATGAGGTGTTTACAAAACTGAGTGACATGCCGGCCGAATTGACCCGATGGGATTTATTTTTTTCTGAATAAGATGTCTTTTATCCACAAAATGGGGCGTAGCGGGTAGTAAAGGAAGAAGAGGTGGTCGGGCAGTTTGATCTGTGCCCAGTTGGTGTGGTGTGTGCGCCAGCGAAAGAGCAGGTTGAATTTATATTTGAATGCCCTTCGCAGGGAAAGGTTGTAGGGCAAATCCTTCAGCTTCTCGAGGGCTTCCGGGCTTTTGCTTTCTTTAAGTGCTTTGAGGGGTTTTTCGATGAATTTTTGACGGAGCTGGTCGGTTTGCAGTTCGGTTTGGCTTTCAGGAATGCCATAGATCAGGTGGCTCATCAGGCAGGCTTGCTGGAAGCATTTCTCCATGCCCAGGTTCCGCAGGGTAAGGCGGGCTTTTTCATGTTCTTCTTTTGCTGTTTGATTCAGTAGCTGGGCAAAGTCCAGCAGCCAGTTAAGCCGCGACCATTGATGGCGTGCACCGTGTACTGCCAGGTAGCTCAGGTAGTCGGCATCGCTCAGGGTAGTGACCGGATGGTCTTTCAGGTGAATTTGGCCGGCTCTTTGGTAAAGGCCGCCGAAATGGAGGGGGAGCAGGCTGCGGGGGTTGGTCAGGTTCCAGTGCAGTTCCAGGTGAACGCCTTTTTCGTAATGGTGAAAGCCATAATGGTGGCTGATGCCATAGTTGATTTGGGTTTGTTTGGGGGTCATCGAAATGGCCGGGTAGGTCATCCGGTAGCCCCTTTCGCGGAGCATCCCGGCTGCTTTTTCCACGTATTCAAGGGGCATCAACAGGTCGATGTCGATGGAGTTTTTGGCGGTGGGATTGTCGTAAAGGCGCTGGGAGAGAACAATGCCCTTGAAAAAGACGGCTGGAATTTTTTCTTCATTGAAAAGTTCCTGCAGGTGGATGGTTTGTTCGATTTGCCGCAGGCTCCTCCTGGTATGCTGCACATTACCGCTTTTGATTTTTTGGTATGTTTCTTCCGGTATCTCTGGTTTTAGTTGCTCCAGGAAAGGAAAAACAAGCGAAGTCAGCTTGTGGCTGGCAGCCAGTTGTGCAAAATATTCCCAGTTAATATTTTCCAAATAGATTGGTTGGCCGCCATGGATGTTTTTAAGGCCTTCATTTTCAAGTTTATTATCTTCAGTGTGCCCGGGATCAGTTTTGTCTTTTTTCAATCGATCCATTCCCGCCTTACCGGAAAGCTCGATCAGCAGTCTGAGTTCCGGAGCATATAACTTAATCCTATGTTGAAGGTCCTCAACTTTCATCTTTTTCAAGCTTCTCCAATTGGTACATCAGCAGCATCAGCGAGCTTTGAAAAGCCTGGGGATTGATGCGTTCATTGGTGTTTTCATCAAAATTGGTAATTCGCTCCAGCATGGTCAGCATCTTGTCATAATCTACATAATGCTTGATGGGGCTATTTCGGGCTTTTTCGATGAGCTCGCGCATGGCGGGGGTTTCTTGTTTGTATTTTATAAAAACCGATGGGACTACAGTCCCTCGTTTGTCTGTTCTCCATTGGATTTCGGGGGGCAAAATGCCTTCCATGGCTTTGCGCATGATGTAGCGGCCATAGCCGTTTTTTACTTTCATGTGGCCAGGCAGGCTCAGGTAAAACTCGATCAGTCGTTTGTCGAGCAGCGGGTAGCGGTATTCTATTTTATGAGTTTGTGCTTTGATGGCGCAGTATTCCAGACGTTGGGGAACATAATCGTAATTGATCCTCAGGTATTGTCTTTGGCGGATGTTTCCTGCGGCAGGAAGCTTTTTGCGGTTGTAGAACCTTTTTTTTAGGTTTTTTTCCTCAAATAATCCTTGATCTATCGCCAAAGCTTGATAAATATGATGGGCCCAGTCAGGTGTTCGGTATTTGGGCTTGAAATGTTGTGACAACCCCAATAGGGTATGTTTCCCGAATTGTTTGAAAACCTTGATAATGCCCTTTCCCTTGTTTTTCTCTCGAAGTTCTTTGAGCAATTTCAGGTATCTAAAGCCGGATGCCAGTTCCTGCAGATATCCCGGACCGGGGGAAGTAACCATTTCATCTCCTCCGTAGCCGGAGAGCAATGTCCGGCAATTTTGACCTTCGGCCTGCGTATATAATGGATCAAATATTTCACTGAGGGTGCCCTGCATGATCCCTTCATGAAGGTGAAGGCCTTTTCGAAGCAATTTCAGCATGCCGGCGTTTTCACTGGTAATGAAAAAGTGGTTGCCAACTCCCAGGAATTCCATAACTTTTGTGCTATGCGGGGTTTCATCATCGTAAGGAAAATGCTTGTCTTTTGCCCAGTCAGGAATGGCATGGGAGAATGCATTGATTTCACATCTTTTTGCAGCCAGTCCGACAATGGCAGAGGAATCCACTCCGCCGCTCAGTTCTGCTCCAATAGGGTAACTTGATCGCAACCTGCATTCAACCGCTTCATTGAGTTTTTCTTTGAAAGCTTCCACATAAGCTTCTTCAGAGGGCAAATTCAATTCAAAATGCGGGTTGAGCTCCCAGTATTTTTTTAACCTGGTAACCGAAGGTGTAATTTCCATCTGGTGGGCCGGAGCAAGCCTGTATATCTCATTGTAGAAGGTCCTGTCCTTTTCGGATCTGAGTGTCATCAGGGCATCGGTGATGAAGGTCTCGTTTTCCGTGAGCCGGATGCTGGGATGCGCCTTGATTCCCTTGATCTCGGTGGAGTAGATGAAGAGTTGCGAATTGTTGAGGTAGTAGAAGGGTTTAAAGCCGATATGGTCACGGGCACAAAACAACTTAGTTTGGTTGGGGTCATATATGGCAAATGCAAATGCCCCAACCAGGTGATCCGTACATTGGTTGCCGTAATGTTTATAGGTTTCCAAAATCAGCTGGCTGTCCGGGATAATGGGCTCCTTTTGCTGATGAAGGTTGAGTTGTTGCAACAATTCCTCACGGTTGTCAATCCTGCAGTCGGCAACGATGCACAAACCTGAATCGGCATCCTTGTATGGTACTTCTTCATGGCGGGATTCAGGCGTATTGTATAGCATCAGCTGTCCCATGGCCATAGGACCCTTGACAAAATGATCCCGGCCATCAGCTTCCCAATGGTGGAGTGCATCCAGCATGATTTTTATGTCATGCTGAGTAGCATTTCGATTTGCCCTGTTTAATATACCTGCAATGGAACTCATAGTTGTTTCAGGCTGACATGGAAATTTTTACATTGAACTGTGTGAATTTTTCTGTAACTTTGCATGTTTTTCACGCTGAAAACATTGCGATCATTTGACCATGACCATCAACCCACCATTCAAATATAGAGCTTTTGGTTTGAATATCCAGTCGGATTTCGAAATTGACGAAATGATGCCTGCTTCGTTTGAAAAGGAGGAAGTCAGGATCACCATGGCCGAAGCACCAAAAGCCATCAACAACCCGGTTAAAGAGGGAGTGCGTTTTCAGCTGACAGCAAACGAATTCTTGTTGAATGTGGACAATGTGGCCCGGTATTATGTGTCCGACGGCAATGCCATCCGCATTGAAAAAAGCAACGGTAGCACCCACCAGGAAGTAAGGCTTTTTTTGCTGGGTGTTGTTTTTGGTGCCTTGCTTCATCAGCGTGGGATGGTGCCCTTTCATGCCAGTGCTTTAAAGGGACCTGGTGGAAAAGGTTTTATGATATGTGGACGGTCGGGCATTGGCAAGTCTACCATCACAGCCTACCTGGTTAAACAGGGATATTCGCTTCTTTCGGATGACATCAGCGTGGTGCAGGCTGAAGAGGGTCGGGTACGGGTTTATCCATCCTATCCTTTTTTAAAATTGTGGAAAGATGTGATGGATCATGTCGACTTTACCGCCGAGGATGGTACAAGGCTCAGGGAACCACTGGAAAAGTATGGTTATCGTTTAGATGAAACTTTTTATTCTTATGCCTTATACCTTAACAATGTGTTTATTCTATCCGTATACAACAGGGAAGAATATAAAACAGAAGAGCTCAGGGGCATTGAAAAGTTCGAGGCGTTGAAAAACCAGACTTTCAGGTTTCAATTTGTAACAGAAAAGAACCGTTCCGGACATTTCAACCTTGTGAACCAACTGGCTCAATCTGCCAGGGTTTACCGCATCACCCGTCCACAATCACCCATCGATACTGAAAGACTGCATCAGATCATTTTGAATGTGTTGAAAGGCTGGTCGGTATTATAAACTATGTCGCAAAAGAAAAACATCATATGGCTGGCATCCTATCCCAAATCCGGCAACACCTGGAGAATCAGTCATGTTGTATGCGTACACGCCAATCTCCTTGGATGAGCTGATTCCACCATAAATTTTTCTTTCTGTACCATTACCATCTCTAAGCTTTCCTTTAATATATCCTTTAGGTATATTTTGGCCAGTACGGATATCTATATATCCATTATTGTATGAAATTGTAAATATTTTATACGGTATTTCATTCAATACAGTTCCATCATTGTCAATCTCAAAAGCGCCATAAGTCGCATTACGGCTTTTAACAATAGAGCTATCAATTTTATTTTCTGTCTGTGTTATATGCCATATAGCGCCTAAGTCATTCTCACTATAGGAATCTCCGAGCTTGACGAGATAATCAATACCAAATGTGCTGCTATTTGTAGTATACTTCTGGATTATAAACTGCTTATTGGAACTTATTTGACCACTTTGTATAGTTATTTCAGTTCCATTATCATTCACTAAACTTCCATTAACTGACCCAGTTGCACTCACATTTATTGTTGAGTTTTTAAAAGATCCTTGAGATTTATTTATTATAGTTCCATTTTCATTGAACTCTACAATTCCATATGATGGCTCTATAGCTTTTGTTTTATTATAATCCAGCACTTCATAATCCAAAATTATCCATTTTCCTTTCAAATCTTCGGTCCCAGCCTTGCTCGATTTTTTGATTAAATCGTATCGTCCATAAGTACTATTATTTGTGTTAAATGCGCTATCAATCACATTTTTATTTTTGTTCATTTTCCCTTTTGGAATATTTAAAGTAGTAGAATTTATGCTGATAGTCCCGTCGACGATTCCATCAGAGTTTATGTGTAATGTCGCATTGTCAATATCTGCGCTGTTTTCGAACGTACCATTTTCATTAAAAGTTATGGTGTTATCTAAAATATCAACAGTTGTTGCATTAATGGCTGTTACATAGCCTTGCCACTCTCCTTCCAGGTCTGTCGAATTAAATTGACCAAATGCGTTTTGACTCAACAAAATGAAAATTCCAGCCAATACAATGGAATACCACAGCTTACCACGCATAAGCAATCACTCCTGTATTTATTCTACACACTCGTTTAATTTATTATAGCTCACATGGACAATTTTTACAAACGGAATATTCATCCCGAAAGCTTGTTCCACTCAATTGGTTCGCAATGGTCCGCAGGGGCGGGAATTCTCAAAGGAGCTCCTTCAGAAGGCATTGCTGCTCGTACATTCAGGGGGGGCAAGAAAGTTGAACCGCCAAGGCGCCCCAGTAAAATCCAGCTTTGCAGGGACGGCTCAGCAGAGTATTTCACCAGGCAGAAAGGGCGCCAAGGAGCCCTGCACCCATTTTCAAGATGAACTGGTACAATGCGGTTCCCGGGAATGTGAGCAGTCTCGGGGCAAAGGTGGGAAAACCCTCAACACATTGTAAGGTGGGTGCAGGGTTCCTTGGCCGGATTGACGGACGGGAAAAGGCTTCGCCTTGCTGTGGGAGAAGAGATGATGGGCGAGAGGCGATAGGGTATGGGTGATGGGTGGGCTCAAGTAATGGGGAGAGGAAACCCTGTTTCAGGGAGATAGCAAGAAAGGGCCATTCCAGGGCGGGGTGGCGAAGGCTTGGGCCTTGCTGTTCAACCCGCTTGGGCATCCGGCACGCATTGTAGAAATGCGTGCCGGCTTCTTAGCGTCCTTCACGGCTTGGCGGTTTCATTTTTTCGGGCTTCATGGCTCGGATCAGAGCCAGTTGAACCCCTCCTTCCAGCTGCCCCTGTTGGCGACGCGGGCCTCTTCCGAGGACCGCCGGATGGCGAGGAAATAGGCCTCCCGTG
>CAJXLK010000051.1 GCA_913055635.1 uncultured Bacteroidota bacterium | reverse complement strand
GACTAGCACAAAAGGTAATGAATAAAACATGAGGGTTCCATGGCAGAGGGAAGCAAATCATGTAATGTTGGAAGCAAAATTATTTTGAAATACAGAACGTTAATTAAACTTTATACGAATGAAACCTGCATCCAGTAACCTACACAACAAGGATATGATTATTCATGCAGGTTCCATACGGCCAATATATTAATAAACAAATAATCGTATGAAACCCGCACAGATATATGTTTATCCATACAGTTCCAAAGTTCCTCCGGAAAATGACAATCCATACATCAAAAATTTAATGCACGGGCTGAACCATTCCGCCAGGGTTATCAATCACCAAAAACCCAATAAATATGGTATTGCAGATATCGTAAGAAAGATAAATGGGATAGATGCAATCATATTGAACTGGATTGAAAATCTGCCGGACAAAAAATGGGGTGTCATTCAAAGCTTTTTGATAATGTGGATAATACATTATCTTAAATTCCGCAATCGCCAGGTTATCTGGATCATGCACAACAAACTTTCCCATTCGCAATCAAATACATTTTGGAAAAAACGATTGTTCTCGTTTATGGTGAAATATTCCACCATGATCATCACCCATTCCTCTGAAGGTTTGAAATACCTGAAGAGATATGGAAAAGCCAACAAGCTGAATTCATTTTTTTATCCCCATCCGGTAGACAGAAAATACGAAGAACACACACATTTAACCTATAACCGACAATATGAATACGACATCATTATTTGGGGCACCATTAGTCCTTATAAAGGAATAGATCAATTCCTTAAAAATCTTCATATATCCAACTCCATCGACCGTTATAGAATTTTAATTGTGGGCAAATTCAGCTCTGATACCTATTATTCAAACATTGAAAATTTGTGTGGTATACACACCTTTCTCAGGAATGAATATCTGGAATTCAGCGAATTGGAAAAATTAATCCGTCAATCAAAAATCATTTTATTTCCATACAAACCCGAATCGGTCCTAAGTTCCGGAGCCCTTATGGATTCGCTCAGGTATCCCTCCATGATTATAGGACCCGATGTCGGAGCGTTTTCAGATTTATCAGAAATTGGATTGATTGAGACATTTGGCAGCTATAACGAATTGGTCTCAACAATCGATGAAGCTTTACAACAATTCCCCTCCAATGTACCGATTAATAAGCGAAGAGCATTTATAGAAGAAAATTCCTGGAAGAATTATACGGCTTGTATTTCTCACCTGATTCAACATCCTACCTCCCGCATACAATAAGATCAGTTATATCACCTACTAAATACCAAATCTGAAATGTCCCATTATTATGCCTCCTAAAAGCTATAAAGTGGCGGTTTTAACCAGGAGAAATCCTCTGGATAAAAGGGCATGGTCCGGAACCATGCATTATATCTATAAATCCTTGAAAAACAACGTTGGGGAGGTTGTCCTTTTAGGACCGTATCATCCAAAGCTCATTGTTTTTGCTGTTAAGTTATACCGTAAATTGATCAGGATTATCCTAAGAAAGAATTACAATATCGCTTACTCGGGGTGGTTCATAAGAATAACCGGACGACATTTTACCAAAAAAATCATCAAAACCCAACCGGATGTCATCGTCGCTGTTTCATCCACCCCTTATACCACCCACCTGAAAAACATCTCAGTACCCATCATCCTCGTTGATGACATCAATTTTGCCCAATTGATAGGCTACTATCCCAATTTCAGCAACCTGCTTCAATCATCACTTGATAAAGGTCAAAAAATAACAAACATGGCATATAATAAGGCTGCAGCAATCGTATTCTCCTCTGAATGGTCAAAATACTCAACCATTCAAGAATATGGTATTCCGCAAAATAAAATATCCGTTATTCCATTTGGTGCAAATCTTGACCTCATACCCGATAGACAGGTAGCCCTGAATAAAAAATTTAATGATGAATGCAAATTGTTATTCCTTGGAGTCGACTGGTACCGTAAAGGAGGTCCCATCGCTTTTGAAACCCTGCAAATATTGTTGAGGGCAGGGGTTAAAGCCACTTTAACTGTATGCGGGACCACTCCGCCTGCTGAGTTCAAAAACGAGAAAATGAAAGTCATCCCTTTTTTAAATAAAAATATTCCGACGGACTCTGAGAAATTATACCGGATTTTTCTGGAAACCCATTTTCTGATTGTGCCGACAAGGGCTGATTGCACCCCTATTGTCTTCTGTGAAGCCAATGCTTTTGGCATTCCTGTCTTAACCACCCAAACCGGGGGGATCGCTTCTGTTATAGAAACGGGAGTAAATGGAATCTTGCATGATCTGGACGATACCGGTATGGAGTACGCCGAAACCATCAAAAAATATTACATGGGGCATGACGCCTACCGGAAACTAGTAGAAAACAGCCGGCTAAGATTTGAAAATCGGCTTAACTGGGATAGCTGGGGAAAATCCGTATATCATATCATTCATGCTCTGCAATCAAACCCTCCTCAAAGACCAAACTTCAATAAAGAAACCATTCATTCTTCCCTCTGACAATGAACCAGGTAAAAATGCCCCGTTAACTCATTGAAAACCCTATGAGGCATAACAAGAATCTCGTATCTATCATTATACCCGTTTACAATTGTGAAGAGTTCCTGGAAGAAACCATTCACTCAGCCATCAATCAAACCTGGCCTGAAACGGAAATCCTCATCGTAGACGACGGCTCCACAGATAACAGTGTGGCGGTAGCAAAAAAATTTGAAAGCGACCATTGTAAGATCATTAAACAACCAAATAAAGGTGCGTGTGCCGCCCGCAACCATGGCTTTAAAGAAAGCAAAGGGGCCTATATCCAGTTTCTTGATGGCGATGACCTCCTAAGCTCAGATAAAATCGAAACACAGGTCAAAATACTTCAACGCCATGAAGGCAAGGTTGCAGTATGCAATACATGGCTTTTTTCAAAAAATATTGAAGAATCGAACTGTACAGATAAAGACTACTTATTTGATACCCATAAACCCGAAATATTTTTCATCAATCTGTGGGGCGGAAAAATCGATGGGGCACCGAATATGATTCAGACAAATGCCTGGCTGATGCCAAGAGAATTAATCGTTCAGGCGGGTTTATGGGATGAAACCCTGGCACGGGATCAGGATGGGGAATTCTTTGCCAGGACCGTATTACAAAGCCAGGGGATTATATATACCCCTAAGGTTAAAAATTTTTACCGAAAACACAGAAAAGGAGATAATGTATCCTCAATAGTTAGGAGGAAATCTATTGAAAGCATGTTAAGGGCGGCAGATCTTAAGGCTGGATATCTTTTATCGAAGACCCAGAGTGACAGGGCGAATCTGGCCATTGCCACCCAGTATAGGTGGGTTGCCTTTTGTGCATGGCCGGTATGGAAAGATATAACTGCAATGGCTCTTAAAAAAAGTGAGGAATATGGAGGTTCAACCCACAATTGGATTTTGGGCAACAAAGGTGTCGAACTCCTTAAAAGCCTTTTTGGATGGAAGTTTGTCAAATTCATCACCCATTATTATGTGCATTTCAAGAGGAAGTATTTCCCAACTTCATGAAAGACAATTCATATGAAACCCTCATGCACCGACTAGCACAAAAGGTAATGAATAAAACATGAGGGTTCCATGGCAAAGGTTACCGAGACCAACGAATTACATACTATTATTATACTGAAATACAAACTGTTAATTAAGTTAAATCCGTATGAAATTTATAGGAAAAAAAGGAGATCGACGCGGTCTGATCGTTACCATCCTTGTTTTTTTATACTTGATGATAGCAGTCCCTGCATTTATTGATGTGGTTCAAAACAGTGGGGGAGGCATGGAGTCCCTGAATGGTATTATTGTGGGAAGCATGGATTCCCTGAATGATACTATGGTACGTTTAGGCGATTTGGGAATGATTATAACCATGGTGGGACTTGTAGGCATTTTGGCCATGAAAAAGGAAGGTTTGTATGGTATTTGGGTGGGATTCATATTTTCCCAGGTCGCCAGCCTGGTTATAAGCCCGATTGAGCATTGGGATTTTGCCATCCTTTGGATCCCGTTGATATTGACAGGAGCCATCACCATTACTATATGGCCACGACGGGATTACCTGGAGAGTATGCTGTAAATCCTGGGTAGGAGAAGGTCTTACGCTTCAGGGCCTCTTCAGTAGGGATTAGATGCCGTGTAGTTCTGTGGATTGATAATACCATGCAATAAAATTCAATTCGGCATGGTTTTGGGCATAAAGCGGTTTTTTACAGAAATTTCTTTAACGTGCGGGTGGATATGATGTGCCTGGTAACAGCCATTACCCGGATTGAATTAGATCGGGGCAAAATGGCCGTGTTCGTATTCGATCGAAAGTGTCTCAAAACCGTACGCATCGAAGTTTTTTGGGGAACCGGGCAAAGGCATAAATCTTTCAATATCAATGGTTAAGGGTTATTGGCATATAAATTGATAATAAGCAGAAGAACCTGATAACCATGCGTGATGTTGAAAAATTATTTTGTTACTGCCTTTCGTGCTCTTTCCAGAGACAAGGTGTATAGCCTGATTAATATCCTGGGCTTTTCCATTGGCATTGCCTGCACGCTGCTGATTCTTTTCTGGGTGCAGGATGAGCTTTCGTATGACCGCCAGCATATTAACAAGGAGCGCATTTACCGGGTAATAGCCCGTATCCCCACCGGCGATGGATTTATGAAGGCAGCAGTAACACCGGCTGCACTGGCCCCCATGCTGGAAGAACAGTTTCCCGCCATCGAAAAAGCCACCCGCTTTAAAGGCATGGGCAGTTATACCCTGGTTAAAGGAGAAAAGCGCTTTCAGGAACAGCATCTGGGCCTGGCTGAATCCAAAGTCTTTTCCATCTTTAGTTTCCCCATGATACAAGGCGATCCTGCTACCTGTCTGGATGGGCCCAACTCGATTGTCTTAACCCGCTCACTGGCCAACAAATATTTCGGCCAGCAGGACCCCCTGGGACAGGAAGTTGAAATCCTGGGAGTAGGCAATTTCACAGTTACAGGCGTGATGGAAGATGTTAGCCACAGCCATTTCCCCATCAAATACCTGATACCCATAGAATGGGCCGAACATTTTTATGAAGAGGATATCGATGAATTGGGTTCGTACAATTACACCACCTACATTTTGGCACGGAAAAATGTTGATGCCGGCAGGCTCGGCCGGGAATTGGAACTATTCCTCAACCGGTATGCCGATGAGCACCGCCAGGACAATGAAGTCTATTCCCGGTTGTTTTTACAGAAGCTGACCGATGTGTATCTTAAGTCGGATTATGCCTATGATTTCACCCACCGGGGAGATATCCGGAGTGTTTATACCTTTTCAGCCATTGCATTGATCATTCTGTTAATCGCCAGCATAAATTTCATGAACCTGACCACGGCCCGCTCGGCTAATCGTGCCCGGGAGATCGGGGTGAGAAAAGTGGAGGGGGCCCAGCGCAGCCATTTGATCCTGCAGTTTTATGTGGAATCGGCGCTGGTGACTTTTTTTAGTTTTATACTGGCTTTGCTGGTGGTCGAGCTGGTGTTGCCGGGATTCAACAACCTGGCTGGCAAGGATCTAAGCTACCAGTTGTTATCCAGTCCGGGCCTTATAGGGGTCTATATTGTTTTGGCCCTTTTTACTGCGCTTTTGGCCGGCAGTTATCCGGCCCTTTACCTTTCTTCTTTCCGTCCGGTGAAGGTATTGAAGGCCTCTGTAACTGGGGCCGGCGGCTCCGGGGGCCTGCGTAAAATCCTGGTTATTGTTCAGTTTTCCATCTCCATCGCCCTGATCCTGTCTACTTTTATCGTCTCGGACCAGCTGACCTTCATCCGCAACAAGAAGTTGGGTTATGATAAGGAGCGGCTGATTGGACTGTATCAGCGGGGTGAGATTGGCAGGAAATATGAGCTTTTCAAGGAAAGGTTGCTGGCCAGTGCAGATATTGAGCAGGTCAGTGCCATATCCAATCCCCTGATATACTCCGGGCCCAGCTTGCCGGTGAGCCAGTGGGATGGCAACAATGGAAACCGCAGAATCCGCATGCATTATCATTTGGTGGATTATGATATTGTGGAAACCCTGGGGATAAAGATATTGGAGGGGCGAAGTTTTCAAAGTACCTTTCATGATGATTCCTCGGTGGTATTCCTGCTGAATGAGGCCGCCGTTAAAAAAATGGGCCTGACCCGGCCGGTGGGCAAGATGATGACCCTGGGCAGGGAAAGGGGTGAAATTGTAGGGGTGTTTAAGGACATCAACTACAATACCATTCATCACCAAATCAATCCCCAGGCCCTTCAACTGGCAGTCGATCAAACCAGGGGGATTTATTTCAGAGCTGCCCCGGGCAGGAAACAGCAGGCCCTTGAACATGCCCGGACCGTTTGGGAAAGCATGGAATCGGAACATCCTTTTTCCTATGAATTTGTGGATCAGCAGCTCGACCAGCTCTACCGGGCTGAACAACGGACGGGCACCCTTTTCAGATATTTCACTTTTTTTGCCATCCTCATCTCCTGTCTGGGGCTGCTGGGGCTGAGTTCTTTTATGACCCGGCAAAGGGAAAAGGAAATAGGGGTACGCAAGGTAATGGGTTCACGCTCCACCCAATTGGTCTTGTTGCTGACCCGCAATTTTTCCAGGTGGGTGTTGATTGCCGGAATCATTGGCCTGCCCCTGGGATACTACATGATGAACCAATGGCTGCAGGGCTTTCATTATCGGACACCAATTTCTCCCCTGACTTTCCTGATGGCCCTGCTCATAGCCGTTGTGATTGCCCTGCTTACGGTCAGTCTACAAACCTGGCGGGCTTCCCGGAGAAATCCTGTGGACACCCTGCGCGATGAATGATGGGGGCCTTTTATACATTGCCTCACGCTTTACACATTGCCCCCTGGTTTATATTGATCACCCGGTTAATGCTATATCACCCGGTTTATATATTGATCACCCGGTTGCCTGCGCTGCTTTCCCGGGCAGCTTCTATGATGCGGATGACGTTCAGGCCTTCTTCACCGGGAACAGCTGGCTTTTTGCCATTTCGCAGTACCTGATAGAGGTTGTCGAAAAACCCCATGTAGTTGCCGGCCAGAGTTTCTATTTTGCCCCGGTAATGAAGGTTTTGAATGTGGGTGTTCAGGGTACCCCAATACTTTTCCGCTTCTTCTCCCCACCGGGGCTGATCAGGTCGTTCGCCCCGACGCAGGGCTGCTTCCTGCGGATCAATGCCGTATTTGATGAATGATCCATCGGTGCCATGGAGGATGTATCTGGGCCCGGGTTCGCGCACCAAATAACCCCCCTTCACTGTGACCACCACATGGGCATGTTGCAGGCGGATGTGAAAGTAATCGTTGACTTGCCCGGCTGAACGCTGAATGCGTAGATCGGCCGCAACCGATTCCGGCCATCCGAACAGCACCAGCGCCTGATCGATCATGTGGGCACCCAAATCGTATATGTTGCCCGTATGCGGGCCTGGCTGTTCACGCCACTTGTTGGGATCTACCTGGGTACGGTACCGGTCAAAATGGGCCTCAAATTCAACCAGACGGCCCAGTAAACCCTGCTCAATGACCCGCTTGACAGTCATAAAATCTCCATCCCACCGCCGGTTCTGAAAAACACTGAGCAACTTCCGGTGCTTGCGGGCCAGCCCTGTCAGCTCAATGCCCTCGCGCGTGGTCAGAGTGAAAGGCTTTTCCACCAATACATGCTTGCCCGATTGCAACGCCCGCTTAGTATATTCGTAATGGGTGTGGTCCGGGGTGTTGACAATGATCAACTCAATGGTGGGGTCCTCCAATAGCTGCTCAAATTGCCGGACTACCTCAACCTGCGGATAGGCCTCTTTAGCCAGATCCTTACTCCTTTCCCATACCTTAGCCAATTCAAAACCCGAATGGCCATCAATAAAAGGGCTGTGGAAAATCCGACCCGACAGGCCAAAGGAACACAACCCCACGCGAATTTTTTCAGCCTCCATCGTCAGAGATTTTTTGGGTGTCGGGGTAAAAATAAAAAAAATTGCAGAACCATCGCTCCCTTTCTTCGGGAAGAGGTCATAATATGCTGTTTTTGCCCGCCCTTGTGTTGGTCTTTGTACCCATCCCATGGGCTTTTACATATTTTACTTTGACCTTATTGATGTTTTTTCCTATTTTCGTGCTGCTTGCAAATAGGTTGGATGTAGGGAGGAAGATGATTAATAGTGTTTTATTAATGCTCGTGGCCAGGCAGAAAATTAGGAAATGAGGGCTGTTTTGTAGGGATCAACCAACATTTGAATTTAACCATTATTTATTATTCCCTCTACATGGGGGTAGGTGCTTATGAATGAAGAACAGGAAAATGCTCGTATACTGGGAGATGTGAATTTCAGGGTAGTCCTGGGCATTGTGGTGATGGCTGTGATCGGTGGCAGCCTGGTCGCTCCGATTTTGCCCTCGATGATTAAGCCCCTGGGCACTACCGAAGAGATGATTGGGTTGGTGATGAGCGTGTATACTTTTGCCGCGTTGATCACTACTCCTGTAACCGGTGTACTGGCCGACCGCTATGGACGCAAGCGTGTTTTGATTCCTCTGATGATCCTCTATGGGATTACCGGTTTTTCCATCAGCCTGGTGGATGAGTTTTATGAAGTCTTGGTGCTAAGAGTGTTTCAAGGGATTGGGGGTTCAGGCATGATGTCGCTGGGGGTGACCCTGGTGGGGGATATCTTCTCGGGCCGGTCCCGGGCCCAGGCCATGGGTTATCGCAGCAGCAGCCAGTCGTTCGTCAATGCAGGAATCCCTTTCATCTCGGGAACCGTCGCTACCATCGCCTGGTTCTACCCCTTTTATATCTATATCCTTTCCCTGCCCCTGGCACTGATCACCTATAAATACCTGAATGTGGAGGAAAGAAGGAGTCAGACCACACTGCATACCTATTTTCGTTCGATATTTACTGTGATGCGCTATAAAAAGACCCTTTGGGTCTATATAGCCAATTTGTTTATTTTCATTTTGCTTTATGGGCTGATTGTTTATGTGCCCATTTGTATTGTCAAGAAACTGGAGCTTTCTACGGTATATACCGGATTAACCCTTTCGGTGGGATCTGCTGTGGCTGCCATAACCGCCACCCAGGCCGGAAAACTTTACTACCGTTTTTTGAACCATCAACTCGTGATTATGGGTTTTGCCCTTTGCGGTATAGCCCTGCTGATGATATCCTTCACCCAGAGTTATATTTTTCTGATCCCTTCCATTATTGTTTGGGGAACGGGCTTTGGTACGGTTTTTCCGGCTCTCAACACCATCGTTACTCAGCTGGTGTCTTCGCAGCTTCGCGCCGGGGTGGTTTCGGGTTTCACCACCATGACTTACATCGGACAAACCATTTCGCCTCCACTGTTTGGTATGATTCTGAGTTTCTCCAGCCTCGAATATGTCTTTATCACCGGCAGCATCCTCTCGCTGGTGCCCATCCTTTTGACCGTGGTAATGCGATACGTTTACCACCAAACCTGAATGGACGGCAATTCTCCCATCCTTTTGACCGGGGTGATGCAGTATCTCTGCCGTTAAAACTGTAAGGTATAGCAATTGCCTTCCCATTAGCCCGGGTGATACAGTATATTTACCGTCTAACCTGAGAGAAAGGCCCTTTGATCTTGTTGATGTGTTATGGTTCTTCTAAAATGCTTTATTAGACAAAATACTGTCTCCATGGGCTGATTCAACACCTGAAGAGCCGCCCGCTCTGCCTTCTTCAACTTGCTCCGGATGGTGATTCAGGAAAATCGGTTTAAAAATATAACGAAAGAAAGAGGCCTGTCCCAAGCCGCTTAACGGCAAATAAAGCCACCGGGAAAGTTGTAAATCTTTCTAACTTTGATTAACTTGAGAAAGTTCAGGAACAGGGGGCATCTTAATGGGCGCTGTTGGGTGATGGTATTAAAGGCAAAAACTTCGCAACCTTTTTTTAGAAGATGGCTGCATTGGATTTTACCAAACATGTATCCTTGCCTGACATCGGCCCTGCAGATGTGCATCAATTATTGAAGTTCCAATGAGATAACTGCTTATTTGAACAAACAACTGGCTGTCTTGTAAACCCTGTTTTTCCAATGATTTATTGATGAATATTTTTTCAATTGGGTAAAATCTGAGGTTAAACCCTAAATGCGGGTTGATTTTAATGTGGCTGTTTTAACAAATCAACGATGGCAAAGGGGAACCGTTATATTATATATTTATTGATAATCAGCATACAATTATAATAATCAACCATCTTTTGGAAACTAGTCTTAAATTTTAAAAACATTGATTATGCAAGAAAAAACTACTGTACTTTTCCTGTTTTTCCTGCTTACAGGAATTTCTGTCCTGATGGCTCAGGAGAATGGCCAGGATACCCTTAAAAATTGGAGTATGGGAGGAGACGGCTCCCTGACCTTCTCGCAGGTTTCATTTGAAAACTGGGCAGCAGGCGGCGAAAATTCATATTCTTTAAATGGAATGATTGGCCTGCATGCCAACTATAAAGAAGGAAGGACCACCTGGGAAAACAGCCTGGATCTGGGGTATGGTATTATAAAACAGTCCGGCCGGGGTGTTCGCAAGAGCGATGATAAGCTGGACCTGACCTCCAAATATGGCTATAAGTCTTCTTCCAACTGGTATTACACAGGTTCTTTTAACTTCCGCACCCAGTTTGATAAGGGCTATAAATATGATGAGGATGCAGGAACCAAGCGGAAGATTTCAAATTTCATGGCCCCTGCTTATACGTTGATCTCGTTGGGGATGGACTATAAACCCAGCGACGCCTTTTCTTTGATGATTTCGCCGGTGACGGGCAAAACAACTTTTGTCCTGGATGATACCCTTTCCAGTCGGGGAGCCTTTGGGGTTAAAAAAGGCAACAAGGTGCGCAATGAATTCGGCGGGTTTGTTAAGATTTCCTATCTTCAGGATATATGGGAAGATGTTACGCTCAATACCAAGTTGGAGCTGTTTTCGAACTATCTGAAGGAACCTGAAAATGTAGATGTGAACTGGGAAGTTAAGCTTACCATGAAGGTGAATGAATACCTCTCAGCCAATTTCAATACCCAGCTGATTTATGACGACAACATCAATTATGTGAATGCTGAGGGCATTGAAAAGGGGCCGCGGATCCAGTTCAAGGAGGTTTTTGGCGCCGGGTTGTCCTATAAGTTTTAATTCACTGGGTCATTTTTGAGACAGACGGTGAGACATTTCGTTTGCTGGAAACGCTCTGATTTTGAACAGGCCTAACCTCGTGTCTTATCCTATCATTTTTATTGGGCCGGTTAGGGTTGTTTTCAATCTTTGGGGAGGCATTCAGGGTTGGAGGGTGACCGTATTTACCTGAGGTTTTTGGCTTATGCGCGTAGCTTTTGCTTTTATGCATCACCTTTAAAATAATGGAAATTCTGTGTTTCTATTGACAGGTCTTTGACGTCCAATAAAAAAGTGCTTAATAAAAGGCTAACAAATACCAGCATGTCAATCAATCATTAAAATCTGTATGATTATGTCTGAAGCATTGGTGTATAATATTGTCGAACTCGTCATGCCTTTTTTGGGCATAGGCTTGAGTTTTATGGTGCTTTATATCATTTATTATGCCATTAAAGCAAAGAACAAGGAAAAAATGGCATTGATTGAAAAAGGCATGGATCCCTCTCTGGCCAATGATAAGGCTCGGAGAAGCCGGGACCATTCAGCCAGTCATCTCAAAACAGGCCTCTTTTTTATTGGACTGGCAGCGGGTATAGTGATGGGATATGTGCTCTACACCTCTACCGAAATGAACCAGTGGGTTACTTATCCCTCTATGATACTACTGTTTGGTGGCATATCCCTGGTCTCATATCATGCCATTCAGCAACAAAGAGATGAATTTGTCAACCGTTAGTCTTGAGGGATCAGAAACTTATAGAAAGGATCAGGCAGGGTGACAAGGAGGCTTTTGCCTTTCTTGTCAACCGGTATAAGGCTCCGGCTTTCTCCATTGCAATGAAGATCCTGAAAAATTCAGGAGATGCTGAAGAAGTGGTGCAGGAAGCTTTTGTCAAAGCTTATTATTCGATGAATCAATTCAGGGGCGAGAGCAAATTTTCTACCTGGTTCTACCGAATAGTTTATAATTCATGCTTTTCGCAAATAAGGAATAACAGGAAGTTCCCGGTGCCCATTGAAGGTGTGGCGGAGGATCACATAAATTTTTTTGAATTGAATGATGCACTGAAACAGCTCTCGCATAAGCAAGAGAGAGCAATCATTCAACAGGGATTAAATAGATTAAATGAAACAGATTTTACCCTTTTAATGCTTTTTTATTACGAGGATCAATCCTTAAAAGAGATAGCTAAGGTGCTGGGTATTACTTATGGCAATGCAAAGGTAAAAATACAGCGGGCAAGGGTTAAATTATATGATAATCTGAAAGAATTGATGAACACGGAAATATACGATCTGTTATGAAGCCGAATGATTCTGAACGAGAAATTATCAAAGGCATGATAAAAGAAGGCATTATTCTGCCTGATAATACAAGCATTACAGATGAAGTCATGAAACGGCTAAGGCAGGAAGCGCTGCAGGCAGAGAATAGGAGGGCAGGCTTTTTCAATCCTCCTGCTGTTTTGATGACAGCCTTTCTCGTGGTCCTTGCCATGGTACCTTTCATACACTGGTTCTTTGGGGTGCTTTCTGAACAAATGGCAACTTCCCATTTTTCAGCTTTCCAAGAGTTTATGAGTCAGATTAACGGATATCTGATCTATTCACCTTTGTTTTTGTTGATTTTTCTTGTTTTATTCATGCTCTATAAATTGGATAGGTTTCTGGAGAAAAGATCAGCCATGCAATAAAAAAGGGATGTGTATACAGATCGCAGGCAGGCGATGATTCAGGATATGTGATGGTTTTTTGTATCTTCGAAAAAAGGAGGATCCTTATGCCCCAGTGGATTACTTTGCTCACATTCAGGCAGGCTGCTCAGGCTCATCTGATCAAAACCAAGCTGGAGTCGGAAGGCATTGATGTGTTTATCAAAAATGAGCACATCGCTCAACTGGCGCCTCATCATTCGGAACCTGCAGGTCCTGTTAAGCTTCAGGTTCAGGAGGATGATCTGGAGATGGCTGCAAGCCTATTAAAGCAGATCGGTTATCTTAAGGAAAAGCAGCAGGTTTTTCGCAAGAGCGCCCTGATCAAGGGGATTGATAGGGTTAGCCTTCAAATTCCTGGTTTGCGGAATCAACCGCTCCAGTTGCGCCTTATTATAGCAGCGGCCCTTTTTCTGGTTATACTCACTGTGGTTGTTTCCTTGCTTACCCTCCCACGCTCGCTTCAACATTCATGAACTTCCCCCGCTTTATCCCTACTCCCTAGTCCCTACTTCTTCTTCACTCCCTACTCCCTACTAATTTACTCCCTACTTCTTCTTCACTCCTTACTCCCTACTAATTTACTCCCTACTTCTTCTTTACTCCCTACTTCTTTTGCTCAGCATAAACAGCCCGGCCAGGGTGATCAGTCCGTTGACGATCAGCAATTCGAAGCCAAATTCGTAGCCATTAAACCAGGCCTGAGAATTGTAACTGATGATTCCGCTCAGGATAGGAGAGAGGATGGCCACTAAGGGCACCCATTTGTCGTGGATTTGATACCGGGTGAACAAACCGAATGCATATAGTCCCAGCAGGGGACCATAGGTGTAGCCGGCCATGGTGAAAAGGGCACTGATAACCGATTGGTCGTTCACCGCGTTAAATATCAGAATGATGATCACCAGTACAATGGAAACTCCCACATGAACCTTCTTTCGTCGTCTTTTGAGGGGCTGCTCGGCCATGCCTTTCGAATCGAGTATGTCCATGGTGAAGGAGGTGGTCAGCGCCGTCAGGGCTGAATCGGCGCTTGAATAGGCGGCAGCCACCAGGCCGATCAGGAAGAATATACCGGCCACCGGCGCCAGGTAGCCCTGGGTGGCGATGATGGGAAACAGGTCATCAGATTGGTCGGGCAGGGGAATGCCTTCTTTTTTGGCATAGATGATTAACAACGCGCCCAGGGACATGAACAGCAGGTTGACCGGTATCAGGGCTATGCTGAACCAATACATGTTTTTCTGGGCTTCTTTGATGTTGCGGCAGCTCAGGTTCTTTTGCATCATGTCCTGATCCAGGCCGGTCATTACAATGGTGATGAAGGCCCCGGATAAAAATTGTTTGATGAAATGAAACTCACCGTTCCAGTTCTCCCAGAAAAATATTTTGGAATGTTTGCTTTCAGCCACCGTTTCTACGATGCCACTAAACGAGAGCTCCATCTGATGGCCGATCAGGTATACGGTTACCCCGGCAGCTGACAGCATGAACAGGGTCTGCAGGCTGTCGGTCCAAATAATGGTGCGGATGCCGCCTTTAAAAGTATAAAGCCAGATCAGCAGGATGGTCAGCACCACGGTGGCTTCAAACGGAATATTCCATTGATTGAACAGGGTGATCTGCAATACATTGGCCACAAGAAACAACCGGAAGGCAGCTCCAATGGTCCGGGAAAGAAGAAAAAAGGAAGCCCCTGTCTTGTATGAGCTCTTGCCAAAGCGCTTTTCCAGATAGGTGTAGATCGAGGTCAGGTTCAACCGGTAATACATGGGCATTAGAATGTGGGCAATCACAGCATAGCCTAACAGATAACCTACAACAATCTGCATGTAGGAAAACTGGCTGTTCATTACATAGCCCGGTACCGAAATGAAGGTGACCCCCGAAAGGGTAGCGCTGATCATGCCAAAGGCTACAATGTACCAGGGCGACTGCCGGTTGCCCAAAAAAAAGGTCAGGTTCGTGGCCCGCCGGCCTGTGATATATGAAATGACCAACAATACAGCAAAGTAGCCTATGATGATGCTCAGAACCGTGGTTGGATGCATTATAACAATTTTGTATATTTAAAGCCCAAACAGGGGTGCAAGGTTAATAAAAACATCGAAAACTTATTAATCTATTGATAGGTTATTATTATTTTTGGGCTAAAACGGATTGGCCGATGGATCTTGAAAATTTTTCCTCGAAGTTGCTGCAGGAGGCCGTCGATGAGTTTGCCAAATTACCAGGGATCGGTAAAAAGACAGCTTTGAGGCTGGTTTTACATTTGCTCAATCGTGATCAGGAGGAGGTCAACCAGTTCGGAAATACCATCATTAAACTGCGCAATGAAATTCAACGATGCCGTTCCTGTCATGTGATCTCCGACGGCGAACTTTGCCCGATTTGTGCCGACAACAACCGGGATCATTCCACGGTTTGTGTGGTGGAAAACAGCCGCGATGTGATGGCCATCGAAAGCACCCACCAGTATCCGGGCATTTATCATGTGTTGGGTGGAATCATTTCCCCGATGGATGGCATGGGGCCCGGCGACCTGAATATCCAATCGCTCGAGGAAAAAGTGGAAGCCGGTCAGGTCAATGAGATCATCCTGGCCTTGAGTACGACCATGGAAGGGGATACCACCAATTTTTTTCTCTATAAAAAATTCCGCAACCATCCCGTACGCATTACTACCCTGGCCAGAGGCGTAGCCATTGGCGATGACCTGGAATATGCCGACGAACTGACCCTGGGTAAATCCATTCAAAACCGTACCCTGTTTGAAAATACTTTATCGTCCCAATAACAGATCCTATGATGCAACAGAACAAAATTTTGCTTTTCACCCTGGCCCTTTTTTTCTCCCTCACCTGGTCCGTGGTGCTTCCTGCGCAAACCACTATTGATTCGATTGTGGCTCTGGGTGATGATCTGATGAATCTGGAAGATTATGAGCAGGCGCAAGCGACTTATGAGCGGGCCCTTAACATGAATCAGACATATATACCTGCTTTAAAGGGAAATATTGATGTTTTGCTGGCGCTGGATCAGTACGGTAGGGCTGAAAAAGCCGCATCCGAAGCCCTGGAGAAACATCCTCAAAATCCGGCTTTCCATATGTATATGGGGAAGGTGCTGATCGAAAGGGGGTACTTTGAAAAAGCCCTGCCTCATCTGAACAAATCACTGAATTTTGCCGGTGAAAATGACAGCATGATCATTAACCGGGTATATGTCAACCGCGGGGCTGCTTACCAAAAACTGGGCAATACCCAGAAAGCCCTGCAGAACTATTCACAGGCGCTGTCCATCAACAGGCATAATCCCAATGTTTTTATTTATCGCGGGAATTTATACTATCAACAGCAAAATTATAGCCAGGCCCTGGAGGATTTTCAAAGGGTCCTTGAACTGGATCCCAATAACCACGTGGCCCAGTATAATGTGGGGATGTGCCATTTTAAACAGGGCAAAAAACGTAAAGCCTGCGATGCCTTTCATAAAGCCTGCGAACTGGGCAATACCAACGCCTGTAAGATGGTTATATCCAAATGTCTGCGAAATCCACGAACCCAGTGATTTTTGGGGAAGGCATGATCCGGCCTTTATCCTTTCAAGGCCGATTTGATTTTATTGATGATGTTTTGGGTGTTGAAGGGTTTGCTGATATAATCAAAAGCTCCTTTGTTCAGGGCATGCTGGATGCTGTCGGCATCGGTTTTGGCCGATACAATAATCACCGGAATATCTTCCCCCAGCAACTGGTTCTTCTGATCGAGGAATTCATATCCGTTCAAATCAGGCATCATAATATCCAGAAGGATGAGCTTGATGTTTGTTGATCCCTTCAACATTTCCAGCGCTTCCTTACCATTGTCTACCGGGATTACCGCATAACCCTCTGTTTCCAGAATCGACTCCAGGAGCAGCAGGTTGGAGGAAACATCATCAATGATCAGTATGTTGGAAGTGTCTTGCCGCATTTTTCCTTTTAAATTTATGGGGCTAAATTAACGATGATTCATTGGGCTTCATAGAGTGAAAATACTTTATTTTTAGACCCATTCATCTGATTCAAACGGGTGAAATCACGTTATTGTTCATTGGATTGGGGTTTAGTGGTGAAATTAAGCAGGGCGAAGCTTCTGCGTCTTCTAATGAAATAATCCCAAAGGATGCTTTTGGGGTAGATTCCGGAAGGAAAATTTCCGGAAGTGGGGGCATTTTTCTGGCGTTTCTTTTTGAGTTCGGGCAGGGCTTTGCGGAAATGGCGGTGGGCTTTGAGAACAGCCCGGAAGCCCTGCAGGTTGGCTTTGGTCAGAAATACCAGTGAGGATAGAATATCCAGGCTTTTTCTGATTTGGATGTGTTGGTTCAGTCTTTTGGCCGGGAGGTTTTTGTAAAGCAGGAACAGGTTGTTGCGGTAGTTCAGGAAGAGTTTGAAGGGGCTGTTGTTGGGCAGTGTACCCCCGCCAACATGATAAACCGTCGATTCGTGCACATATCGAATGGAATGGCCCTTGTTTTTGAGGCGCCAGCACAGATCGATTTCTTCCATGTGGGCAAAAAAGGCCTCGTCAAAGCCTCCCTCCTGGTGAAACAGATCACTTCTGACCAGCATGCAGGCGCCGGTGGCCCAGAATATCTCCGAATCCTTATCATACTGACCCTGGTCTTGTTCGATGGCCTCCAGGATCCGTCCCCGGCAAAAGGGATACCCGTATTTATCTATAAATCCTCCGGCAGCCCCGGCATATTCGAAATACTTCGGTTGATGCCACGATTTCATTTTAGGCATGCAGGCTGCTACCGATGAATTTTCTTCCATGCAGGCTTTTAATGGTTGAAGCCAGCCGGAGGTGACTTCCACATCGGAATTCAACAGCAGGTAGTACCTGGCCTCTATCTGAGCCAGGGCCCGGTTATAACCCCCGGTGAATCCATGGTTGGTGTCGAATTCAATCAGCCGCACCCCGGGATGGTTTTCCCGCATATAAGCCACCGAATCGTCAGTTGATCCATTATCAGCCACAACGACTTCAACCCCTTTTTCTTTGGAATGGGCAAGTACATTGGGCAGAAACTGTTCCAATTGCTGGCGGGTATTCCAGTTCAGGATAACAATGGCGATGTCCGTCATGAGTTGGTTTTTCCTGGTGTGTCTTTGATCATGGGCGGTTGCTTATGATTATTGCATTGGTTGGCCACATAGAAGTTACCCCGCCGGGACGGGGCCGGTTATTGAGGTCAACCAATGCATGTTTCATCTGATAAAGCGGGCCCCTCACAGCACTTTTAATCTCAGGCCTTCCCGATGCTCTGATCGATCAGCTCCTCGTCGGCGATGTTGGGGAGGGTGACCTGGAGATTGGGAGTTCTTTCCATCTCCCTTTTGATGGCAGAAATGGCGCCTTTGTTTCGGGCCCAGCTTCTTCGTGCGATGCCGTTGTTAACGTCCCAGTGCAGCATCATCTGGAGTCTTTTTTCGGCTTCATCTGTTCCATCGAGAACCATGCCGAAGCCTCCGTTGATTACTTCGCCCCATCCTACGCCGCCGCCGTTGTGCAGGGATACCCAGGTAGCTCCGCGGAAGGCATCTCCAATGACGTTGTGAACGGCCATGTCGGCGGTATATTTGGATCCGTCGTAAATATTGGCCGTTTCACGGTAGGGGCTGTCGGTGCCAGAAACATCGTGGTGGTCGCGGCCCAAAACGATAGGGGCCGAAATTTTGCCTTCCCGGATGGCATCATTAAAGGCACGGGCAATGGCGATGCGCCCCTCGGCGTCGGTATACAGAATGCGCGCCTGAGACCCTACCACCAAATCGTTTTTGCCGGCTTCCTTGATCCAGTGGATGTTGTCCTCCATCTGCCCCCGGATTTCCTGGGGGGCCTCCTCTGCCAGCTCTTCCATGACCTGGGCGGCAATTTTGTCGGTTGCCTCCAGATCCTTCGGGTCGTTCGAAGTGCAGACCCAGCGAAATGGGCCAAAACCATAGTCAAAGAACAAGGGGCCCATGATCGACTCTACATAGGAGGGATATTTGAATGAGCCCTCTTCGTTTAAAATATCTGCCCCTGCGCGGCTCGACTCCAGCAAGAAAGCGTTGCCATAATCCCAAAAAAACATCCCGCGATCCACCATCTTATTGATGGCTTCTACCTGGCGTTTGAGCGAGTGTTGCACCTTTTCCCTGAATTTTTCAGGCTCCTCGCTCATCATCCGGTCGGCTTCCTCCAGGGTTAAACCTGCCGGATAGTATCCACCGGAATAGGGGTTGTGCAGGGAGGTCTGGTCCGAACCCATGTCTATATGGATGCCTTCATCCACCAACCGCTCCCATAAATCGACCACATTGCCCTGGTAGGCAATGGAAACGGATTCTTTCTGCTCGATGGCTTCCCTTAGCCGGAAAACCAATTGATCCAGGTCTTCGTAGATTTCTTCTACCCAGCCTTGCTGGTACCTTTTATGGCTGGCCTTGGGGTTGACTTCGGCCACTACACATATGCCTCCAGCTATCACGGTGGCTTTGGGCTGGGCACCCGACATACCCCCTAAACCGGAAGTGACATAAACTTTCCCTGAAAGGTCCGTCTCCCCCGCCTTAAGCGTCCGCCGGCCCGCGTTCAGTACTGTGATGGTCGTGCCGTGTACAATCCCCTGTGGCCCAATATACATAAATGAACCGGCCGTCATCTGACCATACTGTGAGACCCCCATCGCATTGAACTTCTCATACTCCTCTTTGCTCGAATAATTGGGAATGACCATCCCATTGGTCACTACTACCCGCGGAGCTTCCCGGTGCGAAGGGAATAACCCCACCGGATGCCCCGAATAAAGAACCAGGGTTTGTTCGTCACTCATTTCAGCCAGATACTTCATGGTCAGCCGGTACTGGGCCCAGTTTTGAAATACCGCCCCGTTGCCCCCATAGGTGATCAGTTCATGGGGATGCTGGGCCACCGCCTGGTCCAAATTGTTGCTGAGCATCAGCATGATCGCTGCTGCATGCCTGGACCGATGCGGAAAATCATCGATCGTGCGCGCCTTGATCTCATAATCAGGACGGAAACGGTGCATGTATATCCGCCCATAATCAGCCAATTCCTGAGCAAATTCAGGGGCCAGGGTAGCATGGTGTTTGGGATCAAAATATCGAAGGGCATTTTTTAAGGCCAGCCGCTTCTCGTCTTCAGTCAATACATCTTTTCGCTTTGGGGCATGGTTGATATTTCTGTCATAAGGCTTAGGTTCCGGCAATTCATCAGGAATGCCCTCCAGTACAGCCTTCTGGAATTCTTCTCTTGTCATACCTTTGAGTTTTAGGTTTGTTTTGGTTAGGTAAAGTTAAAACATTCCAGCGACTTTCATCAAGGATTGCCCCTTCTTTTAAACATCTTCCTCCTTTTAGAAATTTTTAACAACCAATCTGTTTATCGAAACCAAAAAGGTTTTACCTTTGAGCGGAACTCAAATAAATTGTGGCCATGAATATTAAAAAATCCTGGATCATCATCGGAGTCATCGTTATTTTGGGACTGATCTTATACAGTTCATTCCGCGGGTCTTACAATAAGATGGTTAAGATGGAGCAGAATGTAGAGGCTCAGTGGTCGAATGTGGAAAATGTTTATCAGCGCCGGGCTGATTTGATTCCCAACCTGGTCAACACGGTGAAGGGGTATGCCGAGCATGAGCAGGAAACCCTCCAGAAAGTGATTGAGGCCCGTAGCGAGGCCACTTCTACCGATATCAATGCCGACAACCTGAGCCCGGAAAAACTCCAACAATTTCAACAAAGCCAGAGCGCTTTGAGTTCGGCGCTTTCCCGGCTGATGGTCCGGGTTGAGCGGTATCCCAACCTGAAGGCCAATGAGAATTTTAAACAGTTACAGGCGCAACTGGAGGGCACTGAAAATCGCATCAGTGTGGAGCGTCGGCGTTTTAACGAAGCCGCCCGTTCCTACAATACCTACATCAGCCAGTTTCCGCAAACCATTTTTGCCAATATGTTTGACTTTGAGGAGAAGGCTTATTTTGAAGCGGAAGAGGGTGCCGAGGAAGCTCCTGACGTTCAGTTTTGAGCATGCAATGTCTCTAAGCCAATATCCTGTAAAGGGAAATGTTGATTTTCATGGCTGACGATTGAAACAATAATAAAAATGCATATATTGAGCCCCGCATTGCCGGTATTGTTCAGTAAGCACCCGGTGTTCATGGGGGGCAGGCATGGCGATTCATTGCGTAAGGATGGATCGGGGTGCCCAAGGAAAAAAATAATTTTTAAAACTTTAAAATAGATTACAGACCTGTGAAACCCTCCCGATTTTTCACCCAGGAACAGAAAAAACAGATTACCGATGCCATCAGAGATGCCGAGCTGAATACATCGGGCGAGATCCGTTTGCACGTGGAAAAACGTTGCCGGATCAATGTACTGGACCGGGCGGCTTACATTTTCAGCAAGTTGAAAATGCATAAGACCGAAAAACGTAACGGCGTGCTTTTTTACCTGGCAACAGATGACCGCAAATTTGCCATTCTTGGGGATGCCGGGATCAATGCCGTCACTCCCGAGCATTTCTGGGATGACATCAAAGCCACCGTGCTGGATTATTTTAGCCAGGGTAGCTATGCAGATGGGTTGGCCCGCGGCATCCGGATGGCCGGTGAGGCTTTGCATGAGCATTTCCCTTATCAATCCGATGATGTGAATGAATTATCCAATGACATTTCCTTTGGAAAGGAAGAAAAATGAGATCCCCTATGTATAAAGCAGTTTTTCAAACTTTATTGATGGGCTGGTTGATGGTTGCAGCCATTGGTGCATCCGCCCAGGATGTTGATTTTCCTGAACGCCCCCAGCCGCCCCGGATAGTGAATGATTTTGCCGAAGTGCTTCCGGCTGACAAGCAGAATCAGCTGGAGAAGAAACTGGTCAGGTTCAACCGGGAAACCTCCACCCAAATTGCAGTGGTGACCCTGAATGACCTCAGGGGATTTGAAATATCCGATTATGCCGTTCGCCTGGCCCATCACTGGGGCGTCGGCCAGGAAGATAAGGACAATGGCATTTTGATACTGGTCAGCCCGGACAATGGAGATGTCTTCGTTGCCACCGGTTACGGTCTGGAAGGTGCTGTTCCGGACGCCACTGCCAAGATGATTGTTGATCAGGAGATGGTGCCCCATTTCAGCAAAGGCAATTTTTACAAGGGTTTGGAAGCCGGTACCAGTGTCTTGTTTGATTTAACCCGGGGTGAATATACCGCACAACAATATGCCCAGAAGTCGGGTAACGGCAAAGAGGGTGCGCAAGCGCCGTATCCCATCGGAATTGTCTTTTTACTGGTCATAATTTTTGCCGTGGTTGGCCGCGTTCGGCGGGCCCGTCATTATTCAATGGGCCATGGCATACCGTTTCTGGCTGCACTGACCATGCTCGGGGCTGCTTCTCATCGCCAGCAGGGCAGCTTCGGTCATTTTAGCTCCGGCTCCGGAGGCTTTGGTGGCGATATGGGAGGTGGCGGCTTCGGCGGTTTCGGAGGCGGTGGCTTCGGCGGCGGCGGAGCCGGCGGCGATTTTTAACCCATACCCCCGCTTAGCGGACCCCGCTTAGCGGGGTGCACAAATAATTCCTCCCCCGCTTAGCGGGGTGCATAAAAAATTGACCCCGCTTAGCGGGGTCATTAAATTGCTTCCAATACTTTTCCTCGTGATTTGCTCCTGATCTCCTGCCCTTTGCTAGCCTCCCCATTAATTCTTTTCATTGACTCTTCCTCTTCGTTTGCCCTTCTCTATGCTCAGAGCTATTAATGAAGTTAAGATCCAAAAAATATTTTATCCATCGTTTTTCTCTGGTTTGCTTTCTTTTTATCATGATTTGCTTTAACTTGTATCTACAACCGCTCATCCGCCTAAAAGGGTAAATGTAAGATCATGCATTACGAGAGAGATTGTATCTATCATGTTTACAACAGAAGCCATGAGCAGGTCTTCTTCGAAAAAAACCATTATTTTAATTTTTTAAGGAAAGTTAAGCTCTATATTCAACCGTGTTGTGAGATATTGGCATGGTGCCTGATGCCCAATCATTTTCATTTTCTGGTTCAAACCACACCCCAAAGCATTGAAGACATTCAGGAAGCCCATCGACCCGGAACGCA
>CAJXLK010000050.1 GCA_913055635.1 uncultured Bacteroidota bacterium | reverse complement strand
GGTCTCGGTAACCTCTGCCATGGAACCCTCATGTTTTATTCATTACCTTTTGTGCTAGTCGGTGCATGAGGGTTTCACAAGATTATTTTTTTACTGTTTTAGCCTTGCTGAACCATCCCGCGGGGACGGAATGTTTCATATGTGAAGTTATAAAGACGGGCACAAGGGGAAAACAGGTTTTTACCTGATTTTTGCTAAATGGGGGTTTTCCCTGACGCCATTCACCCCTCATTGAATAAGCGGATCAATCTGCTCCTGAAGCACCAACAGCCCCCTTTTTGCAATGTCTCATGCAGTGTCAGGCTTTTTCCTTAGAAAAGACTTGTGGCAGTGAAAAGGGAAGGAATTAAGGAAGGGTGAAATAAAAAGTTGATCCCTCACCGGTTTGAGAATCCACCCACATGGTACCCCCCAAAGCCTCTACAATGGATTTGGAAATGGTCAGGCCCAATCCCACTCCCTCATAATGGCTATAGGGATGGGTATCTTCCTGGACAAAACGCTGAAACACTTTCTCCTGATTATCAGGATGAAGTCCTTTGCCCGTATCACGGACAAAAAATTTAAACTTATTGCTCTCCAGGGTGTAACCGAAATGAACGCTGCCGGAGTCGGTGAATTTTAAGGCGTTATTCAGTAAATTGGACAATACCTGATTAACCTTGTTTTCATCGGTGATCATTGCGCTTTCTTCACCGGATAAAGCAACACGATAGGAGAAATCAATCCCCTTCTCCCGGTACCGGGGTTCATAAAATGAATACAGGTTTTCGATGATCCGGTTGATATTGGTTTTACCCGTGGATATGCTGATTTGTCCGGTTTCAATCCTGGAAATATTCATCAGGTCGTCGAATAAATTCATGATGCGATGGCCGGAGTCTTCGATCATTTTGCCATATTCGGCCTGTTCCTTTTGGGAGAGGGTATTTTGTTTTAAAAGTTGGGCAGGCCCGACGATGCCACTCAACGGGGTCCGAATCTCATGGTTTATGTTTGCCAGAAAAGCTGATTTCAAGCGATCGCTTTCTTCTGCTTTTTCTTTGGCCTGGATCAGTTCGTACTTGAATTTTTTCCTTTCTTCCTCGATTTCAACATTATACAAGGCATAAGAAATGTCTTCGGCCACTTCTGAAAAAAGTTTCTGTTCCTCTTTGATCAGGGCAAAATCATCGGGCAGATGAGCATGCAGTATTCCGTATATTTTACCCTCATACTCTAAACGCACCGACAAGTCAAGGAGTTTTTCCCCGGAATCATTCTGAAAAGAAGGGCAATTGGCACATTCCGGGATTTTGTCAATGACTCGCACACCGGGTTTGTTCAGTGAATTGAGGGCACATTGAGGCAATTCGCCTTCCTGATACATTTTGCGCAGGAAATGGAATCGCTGGCCAATACCTGCTCCGGTAAATTCAACGGGTCGCCACTGATCATCAACAAGCATGATCCAGACACTGTTGTAACCCCGGTTTTCGATTAAATTCCGGCAAATCCCATCAATAAGTTGTTTGGGGTCCTTCTCCTTGATGATCAACTGATGCACATTCCGCATGGAGCGGAGCACCCGGTTAAGATGCTCTATCTTTTTCTCTGACTGCCTGCGTTCAGTGATATCCTGCACCGTTCCCAAGGAACGCAAAGCGTGGCCCAGTTCATCATAATAGGTTTCCCATTCCTGATGCACATATTTGATGCGCCCATCGTCTAAAACGATTCGATGATCCAGACCATATGCCTGCCCGTCCCTGAGGGATTCCTTATAGGTTTTGTATAACAAATGCCTGTCATCGGGATGAACAAAATCCAAAAATGTCTCAAAGGAACCGTCGAAGCGGGAAGCATCGACCTCAAATATCTGATAGGTCTCATCTGACCAATACAGCACATTTTCTTCCAGGTCGAAAGACCAGTGCCCCAATGTAGCCAGCCGTTCCGCATTTTTTAACCTTTGCTCGCTCTCCAGGAGCCGTTCTTCCCTTTTCCTGCCCTCATAAAGCTCTTTCTCCAGCTTTTCCGTCCGCAGAGCCACTTTATATTCCAGGTGGTTTTTGTATTGTTCCTGTTCTTCCTTGAATTTATCTGGCATATCCATTGCAACCTCCTGATTTGTATATCTTTTCTATACCGGAGTTAATTGATTCATCTTATGTTGACCTTTTCTTTTGGATGGATCTAACCGGGAGAATTTACAGGGCAGGCTGAAATAGAAACAGCTGCCTTTACCAGCTTGTGATGAAAAGCCAAGTTCGCCCCCCATCAAATGAACCAGCCTTTGGGCTATATTCAAGCCCAGACCTATACCTTGGGTTTCACCGTGAATCTGCTCCTGCAGCTGGCTGGAAGCATCAAATATCCGGCTTTTCCCTTCCTCCGAAATCCCTTCACCTGTATCCTTGACATAAAACATCAATTTAGAGGTGCTTTTTAACTCATAGCTAAGCTCTACCTTCCCTTTGGAGGTATATTTGAAGGCATTGTCCAGCAACCTTATCAGGATCTGATTCAAATGAAACCGATCCACCCAAAGGCGATCTTCGCCACCGGGCAGGCCATAAGATTGTTTAAACTCAACATTCCTTTTTTTCGATTGGCTCTGGCCCTTATAAAAAGCCGAACCCATTTTATCCAGCTCCTCATTCAAGGAACATTCTTCCCGCCTGGGCTGAATATATCCGGATTCTATCCGGTAAAAATACAGCAGGTTATCCGTGACTTTCAATAACCGGTTGCCATTGTTGATGATGATATCAATATACTGAGCCCGGGAGTGTTGGGTATGTCTGCCCAATTTTAAGTATTGGGCGAAACCAATGATTGCGTGAAGAGGTGTTCTGGTTTCATGGGACAAATTGGTTAAAAAGGAAGAAAAATCTTCCGAATTGAAAGGACTGTCTGGTGCATGCTCTTTCTTGCTGCCCGGGTCAAAAACAGGCACAATTTTTTCTTTTATGGGGGTATGTTCAGATATTTGATAAAAAGCACCGCCCTTATTGATGTGGGTTTGGTGACGCCCACTTTCACCTTCCATTGCCATTTCTGAAATGAGTGTTCCTTTGTTTTGATCTTTCATAATTGCAGTTTTTTAGGGTTGAAAGGCAAGGGTTTTGTTTGCGACCCGTATCAAAAGCCTCATCCACTTTCAAAAGTGCCTGTCTTTTTAAATGCCGGTTCTCCTAGTAATTTTCAAAGTCCTGGTCTGAACTGTTGCTGTAGAGTTTGAGATCGGCACCATTGCCATTATTTGGTTTGTTATTGGCTGATTGCTGCAGTGTGTGGTGATGATTTTGCTTGTTGTCATCGGATTGCGGCAATGTTTGGTGTTGACTTTGCTGGCCATTCATTTGGGGTTGGTGATCTGAAGGTTCAAAGCCAACCTTTTGGTTTTCGCCCGGTTCATAACTTTGGTGGTCGTGCTCATCCAGTTTGAAAAAACTGATGGACTGTTTCAACTGCTCGGCCTGGCTGGCAAGTTCTTCGGCATTGGAAGCCAGTTCTTCTGATGAAGAGGCATTTTGCTGGGTAACCTGGTTCAATTGCTGTATGGCATTGTTTACCTGGTCGGCCCCACTGTTCATCTCACTGCTGGCCGCGGTGATTTCCTGGACCAGTTGAGAAGTCTTTTCTACCTCGGGCACAATTTCCGCCAGTTCTTCGCCGGCTTTCTGGGAAATCGCCACACCGGATTTTGATTTCTCATCAATATCCTTAGCGGCTTCAGCGCTTCTTTCGGCCAGCTTGCGCACTTCTGAGGCCACCACAGCAAAGCCTTTACCGTATTCTCCGGCACGGGCCGCCTCAACCGCTGCATTCAGGGCTAAAATATTGGTCTGGTAGGCAATGTCATTGATGATCGAAATCTTATCGGCAATCTCCCTCATCGATTCAACCGAGCTTTGAGCAGCCTCGTTCCCTTTCTTAATGCGCTCGGCGGCCTTTTTGGATATATCTTCGGTCTGTTTGGCATTGTCGGTGTTCTGCTGAATATTGGACTTCATCTGTTCCATAGAAGAAGAAACTTCTTCTGCCGAGGAAGCCTGTTCGCTGGAGCCCTGCGACATTTGCTGGGAGTTCGAGCTCATCTGCTGACTGGCAGAAGCAATGTTGTCGGCACCAGCCCGAATGTTGCCGACAATTTCCTTAAGTTTATCGGCCATGCCCTTTAGGGAATTGGCCAGCACGCCGATCTCATCCCTTTGATTCACATCCACATTGGCATTCAAATTGCCTTTACTGATTTGTTGGGCAAAAGCTACGCCCTTGTTGATGGGATTAATGATGCCCCGGGCCATGATATAAGCCAGCACGATACCGGCAAAGGCAGCGATTATGCTGAAAATGATCACACCGCTCTGGGTCCTGTCAGCCTCCTTTAACATGGCTTCATCGGTCATGATATAATCGGCGCTCTTGTCGATGACTTCCTCGAATAAACTGCCCATCTCAGCGAGATGCTCCATGGTTTGCTGTTCATAAATGCGGTTCGCCTTCTGCATCCCCTCCAGGTTATTATCATTCCAGGTGATAATCTTGTCTATATGCTTGAGCATCTCATTGGTCTGGGCTTCGGTCACCTCGCGGTAATGCCGGGTCGCTTCAGCGATGTTGCCGTTTCTCAGATGCTCCTCCACAGCCAGCACACTTTGGTGAAGCTCCTGATGGGGCTCTTCCAGCTTATTCATGTGTTGGGCAAATTCAGGTTGTTCCCGTTTCATCTTTTGTATCTCGTCGGAATAATACCACTGCCCAAAATTGCATTGGCGGGGATCCGTTTCCACATCAATGTTGCTGACCTGCTGGCCATTAACAAGTGCATCTTTGACAACATGCATCCAGGCCAGATGATCCGATTTGGCCTCCCGGAGCTGTGCACTTAACTCCCTGTCCGCCTGCGCATAAGCCTTGTTGATCTTGATCACAGATTGATGCAGTTTCTTATGGGGTTCCTCAAACCGGTCAAAAAGAGATTTCAGTTCAGGTGCCAGCTCTTCCGCCCGCTCACGGCCTTCCCCATAATACCACTGGCCAAATGCACATTCATGGTGATCTGTTTCCACATCGATCCGGGTGGTCTGATCATCCGTAAGCAATTCACTTACATCACTGGCCCATTGCAAATGCTGAACATACTTGTCTTCCATTTCCGTGCGGAGCTGATTGCCTTCAATCACCTCCCCGGCATTGTCTACTATGCCTCCAATGCCGGATATCGCCCAATAGGCAACAAGAATAAGAAGGCCGATAACAAGGCCGAAGGCGATAAAAAATTTACGTCCTAATTTTAAATCTTTCCAGTTCATAAGCTGTATTTTTTTTGCTTGGTTTTGGGGGTTGGCCTTTGCAGGCTGATTTTCCGTTTTGCCAGGAATCATGGTCATTGCCTCACCGGCCAGCGGTCACCGGCTCGAACTCTGTGCATATCCGGGGGCACGATAAATTTTGTTTCTTTTCCCGGGTGAAGGTGCGCCAGCTCCGGTAGGCTGAACAGTGGCACGTTGTTCATCTACATTGTAATAAGGTGTCCGGTTATAGGCTACAGGCGAAGTGCGTTTGAGCAAACGCCTGGCGGAAACAAGCAACAAATTAATATCCAAAGGCTTGGGGAGAAATGCGTCAAAATCCCTGGCCTTCGAATAATTGGGCGAACCTTCATCAAAAGAAGCCGTTACAAGCATAACCGGCATGCCGGGATATCGGTTTTTTAGGATGGCCTTTAGCTGCCTGCCATCCATATCAGGCATATTTTTGTCGGTGATCACCAGATCAAACGATTCTGTCTTCAACCATTCAAGTGCTTGCCTACCGGCAGATGTGGTTTTTACATCATAATCCTTCCCGAGGATTTCTTTTACAAGAATCAGGTTCGTTGTGTCATCATCTACGGTCAGTATTTTATATTTTCCTGGCATACCTGATAACTTTTTTGTTATTGTATGCACAAAACTAACCTGGCAGTAGGCTTGGGGAAACAGGTATTTACTTGAATTCAAAAAATGGGGGATTTACCTGAGGGCGGATGAAATTCACCCCCGCTTAGCGGGGGTACTTGACCCCGCTTAGCGGGGTCATAACGGGATCAAAAAAAAGCACCCCGCTAAGCGGGGTGTCTTAAATCGGGTTGACTCGACCCCGCTAAGCGGGGTCGAATTAAAAAACGTCTCACTCCAGGTCAACCACATTGTTTTTGACGGCGTAAATCACCAGGTCGGCGGTATTTTTCGAGCCCGTTTTCTCCAACAAATTGGTTCGGTGGGAGTCAACGGTTTTCACGCTCACGTACATATGATCAGCAATCTCCTGGTTGGTCATGCCCCGGCAAATGTTTTTAAGCACCTCAATCTCCCTTTTGGTGAGCCCTTCCTGGTTACTGAAGCTTTTTTCCCGGGTCTCCTCTCCGAACACCCGGGCCAGCTTTTGGGCGGTATCATCCGGCATGGCTTCTTTATTCTGGATGATCATGTTAACCGTTTGGTTCAGATCTTCCAGCCGATAAAACTCCCCGGGCTGATCAATGCCCGGGTTACTTACTCCAATCATGCCCAAAATGGCCTGTTCGTTGCTTAAGTTGGTTATACCCCCGGAGCTTTCCACTTCTAGATACTGCCCATCTTTTTTCAGCAGACGGAACTTCACATGAAACCGCTTCTGTATCCCCCTTTCACATTTTCTGACGGACTCAAAGAAATGCTCCTGGTCATCCGGATGGATCAGCTCACCGGCAGAAGTATGATCCAGTTCTTGTCTCTGATACCCGCCTATCTCGGCAAACTTGGGATTAGAAAATACAATCTGGCCATCCTGGTATATAAAAACCCCGATCATCGAGTTGTTCAACAACCCGTAATAATCTTCATAGACTTTGTTAAGCAGCTTTTGATATTTGGCCAGCCTGGTCTGGATAGCCGTTAACAACTGATCAAAATCAAAGGGCTTGGTAATGTAATCATCCGCCCCCAGGTTCATTCCCGCCCTGATGTCTTCCTTTTCCGTTTTTGCTGTCAGGAAAATAAACGGGATGTGTTCGGTCGAGGGATTTTGCCGCAGGGTCTTATAAACCTGGTAGCCGTCAAGCTGAGGCAGGGCGATGTCACACAATATCATATCAGGTGTTTCATCCATGGTTTTTTTTATGCCGGACAATCCATCCTCAGCCTGAAGGGTTTGGTAACCTTCCTTTTCCAGAAAGTCTGACGTTGTCTCTAACAGCATGGCATCATCTTCGATGATCAAAATGGTCTTCATAATAATTCCTTTTTAAGATTCTGGTATTTGGTAAGGAACCTCAAGCGTTACGGTTGTACCCTGGTTAATTTCACTGTCAATGTGAATCTCTCCGCTGAGCAGGTCAACACATTGCTTCACAATGGTAAGGCCCAGGCCGGTGCCTCTGATGGTTTCCGTGTTGTCTGACCGGAAAAACGGTTCAAAAATATGTTCAAGATGTTTTCGGGGTATTCCTCTGCCTTTGTCATCCACCCGGATGAATAATTTTCCATATGACGAACATTTAACATGGAGGTTTACCTGGGAATCGGAATATTTTAAGGCATTGGACAACAAGTTGTTTACCACATACCTCAATAAAAATTTATCGATAACAATGTGTTGCCTCCCTGAGCAGGCCTCATCATAAATGATATCATTCTTCCGGCCAAATTGGGTAAGGGTTTCTTCAATAATGGTCTGAAAAAAATCCTTCACTTCAATTTGCACCGGATGTAATCTAAGGCGGTCGTTCTCTTTTTTGCTAAAGATCGAGATATCATCCAGCATGGATGTAAGCATGTTTATAGCGCTGTGGATCCGCTGAAAATGCCGTTTTTTTTCACTGCCCTCCAGCTTATCGCCATAGCGTTGAAACATTTGAATGCTGGAATGGATATTGGCCAGGGGGGTTCTGAATTCATGGGACACCATGGAGATGAAACGCGATTTCATCTGGTTAACTTCCTTTTCCTTCTCCAGCGACCGGTAGACATTTTCCTCCGCATTTTTGCGTTCGCTGATGTCACGAACGGCCGAAAGGACCAACGTTTCATCTTTGAGTTCAAACATATGGGCGCTGACTTCTACCGGGATGCGGGAACCGTTGCTTGCTACATGCTGCGTTTCAAAGGTCACCTCGCCTTTTTCCTCCAGGATTGTTTTGATTTCAGGGATTTGGGAGGCGAATACGGGATCATCAATATCCCGGGGAGTCTTGTTTATAAGTTGCTCCCGGCTGTAGCCCAGCATGTTACAGGCTACATTGTTGACCTCAATGAAACGCCCGGGCTCTCCGTCAGGTGAGGTTTCATGAAGGTACATGGCATCGTTGGTATTGTTGAAGATCTGCCGGTATTTTTCCTCCCCCTCTGCCAGGGCCCTTTCTGCATCCTTGCGCTCTGTGATATCCAGAATGCTTACCAGCACCAGGGGCTCTTCATCAAAGTTAATGGGAGAAGTAGAAACCAGCAGCGTCAATTCTTTTTCGCCCCCGCCGATCATAAAAGGCAATGTACTCTCAACCCTTTCGTAGGAGCGGCCGGTTTGAAAAGTCTCTCTAACCAGGGTGCTTATCGGACATTTATGGCAAAAGGGCCCAAAGCCACAGCCCCTCGGATCCTTAAAGTGGTAAGCACAATTTAAGGCAGCCCCTCCTTTTAATCCAATGAGCTTTTCCGAGGAAGCACCGGTGAATTGCTCGCCAAACCTGTTGATTTTGCGCACCCTTCTCTCCTGGTCCAGCAACATCATGATAAATGGGGCATTTTCATATATGGCGGTAAGCTCTGACTCGCTTTTTTTGATTTTTTCCTCCGCCTGTTTGCGCTCGGTCACATCCCTGACGTTCTCCAAAACATGTTGAACCTTCCCGTTGTCCTTAAATATGGGAATAACACTAATGGCTTTGTAACTCCCGTCTACCGGATTGCGGTCCTCATATTCCCGGTACTGGCCATCCTTAAAAGCCTCATTGAGCGGACAATTTTCACAGGGGATGTCCCGGTTTTTCAAAACCTCGTAGCAATAGGGTCTTTGAAGGCGCTTTTCCTCAGGCACCCATTCATGATCCTTCCAGTTGCTCAGGACAATGCGGTAATGGGGGTCGATCACCACCAAGAGGCTGTCGACCGAATCCAGCGTGCTGGTGAGCTGTTTGAGGTACTCATCCCTTTTAGTTTCCACCTGCTTGCGCCGGGTAATGTCGAGAAAAACCACAATAGCCCCGGTTTGTTCCCCTTGGGCATCTCTGACAGGTGCAGCATTCGACAAGACATAATTGACCTGACCATTATTGCGGCGAAGCAGAAATTCCTCGCTGCTTGTTTCCCCTTGATGGACGGCCTTTGTAAGGGGAAATTCCTCCACTTTGCCAGGGGTACCGTCCAGGTGAAAAATCTGCCAGTTTCCCCCGTAACTCTCTACCTTCTCATTCTCCTCCAGGGCTTCATAATTTCCGTTCAAAATCGCCAGGCCTTTCTCATTGCCAAACTTAAGTTTGCCGGAGGGTACCCCCGCTATAGCAATGCCTGCCTGGCTGTTTTCCATGGCAGCTTCCAGCAAATCCTCACTTTTTTCGGCCCGGTCTTTGGCCTCCAACAATTCCTTTTTATACTGCTCCTCCTGGAGAACAGCGTGCATCAATGGGGCAATATAACCACATAATCGCTTCATTTGTTCCTTATCGTTTTCGTCATATCCCTCCGGTTTGTTGGCCAGAGCAATTTGCCCGATTAGTTGATCATCTGCCATAATCGGGGCCGCCAGGGCAGAAGTTAACTGAACGTGACCTTCAGGGAGTTGAAGATTTCCATTTTTGTACAATGTTTTTCTTTGCTTAAGGGAATCGCCCCAGACCCCCGCCCAGGAATCTTTCGGGAAAACAATGCTTTTTTGTTCGATCTGGCATTCATTCCATACATCCCTTGTCAAAGACTCCGATACCAGATCCCCTTTATGATTGATATAACCAAAAAATCCATATTCACTTGAGAAAACATCCCGGAAAACATCCAATACTTCCTTGTAAAAGTTTTCCCTTTTGCTGTTGATGAAGGCATTGGAAATGCGATTTTTGATAAGCAACTCCTCTTCGGCCTCTTTGCGGTCAGTTATATCACGCATTACAGCAATTGCCCCGTCAATGGCCCCGTCTTTCCAGAGGGGATAATAAGAAATCTCCAGGTAAACTTTGCTATAATCAGGGTTATACCTATACATTTCGTAATGAACCGCTTCCCCCTCCAGACATCGATCAACATTGGGTTTTACCCTCTCCCTGAAGTATTTCTCGCTAATAATGTCCTTTAACTCATGGCCCAGCAATTCACCTTCATTTAACTGGTAAAATCTTGCATAGGCTCTGTTTGCACTTATATATTTGTAGTGCTTATTCACTGCCGCCATCATGTCGCCAGCACCTTCGACCATCCGCCGGTATATTTCCAGTTCCTCTTTCTGCTCCTCCAACTTGTAATTAATCTGTTGCAATTCTTCGTTGGATGATCTCAACTCTTCCTCGGCGGTTTCCAGTTCTTCATTTTTCTTTTTCAGGTCCATCTCAGCCTGCTTTCTCTCGGTAAAATCCTGGACCATTCCCACAGACTTCACGATGGCGCCTGATTCATCCCGAACATGCTCACACTTTTCATGTACATAGCGGATTTCCTCGGTGTTTTCCCTGATGATTCGATGCTGAATCTCATACTGATCCCGTCCTTCTCGTATGGAATTTTGATAAGCCTCAGATACGGCCTGCCGGTCATCCGGATGGACCCTTTTGAGAAAGGCTTCAAAGGTGGCTTCAAATGCCCGGGGAACCAGCCCAAAAATGTTGTACACTTCATCGGACCAGGTAAGTTGGTTTTGGGTCAAATCCAATTCCCAACTTCCCACATGGGCGATTCTCTGTGATTCGGCCAGAAGCGCTTTATATTGTTTGATTTGCTCGTTCTTTTTATACTGCTCGGTCACATCCCTGAAAACAACAACCACGCCATGGGTCTGGCCCTGGTCATCTTTGATGGGACCGGCCGAATCGCCAATCTGGTATTCGCGGCCATCCTTTGCGATGAGCTTGGTATGGTTGGCCAGCCCCTGTACCGTCCCTTCTTCCAGAACTTTGTTTACGGGGTTGGTGGCTTCTTCCCCGGTAAAGGCATTAAAAATCCGGAAAACCTCCTGGAATGACCTGCCTTTAGCCTCCTCAATGTCCCAGCCTGTTAAATACCGGGCTACCCGGTTCATCTGAAAAATCCTGCCATCTGTATCGGTCGAGATCACCCCGTCGCCGATGGAATTCAAAGTAATCCGGTTTCTTTCCTCGCTATTTCGCAGTGATTCTTCCGTTCGCCTTTGTTCGGTCTTATCTTCCAGCACGGCAACAGCAAATTCTACATTGCCTCTCTCATCCTTCACCGGGAAAATGGTTTCATGGAAAATTCTCTTCTCCCGGCGGGTATTCCATCTATTATTCTGACTGTCCAGTTGGTATTCAAATTCATGTTCATAGCTCTGGCCGTTGTAGACTTCTGCATACTTTTTGTCTGCGCCCATGGCCTTTGAATAGGGATCAGTCAGTACATTGAACCGGCCAACACCCTCCTCCGGTTCGGGCAGGCCAAGCAATTGTCTTTGGGCCTGATTGACTTTAAAGGAATATCCATCCCGGTCAAAAACCTGGATGCCCAGGGGATGGTTGTCCACAATATTTTGATACAGGTGTAAAGACTTTTGCAACTGTTCATTTTGATCTTCCAGTTCTTTTACCCTCTTGCGCAGTTGGTGGACGTTGTTGGATTCCATAGGCTGAATTTGTGTGAAAAAAGCTGAATTTCTGAAAAAAGCTTAACCCCTGTGGATCAAGCTAAACCTCTGGGAAAACAGCTGAATTCCTGTGGAACAAGCATATTTTCTGTGGAACAATCATATTTTCTGTGGAAAAACCGAACCCCCTGGGAAACAGCTGATTTTCCACAGAACAATCTGATTTTCTGAAGAAAAACTCAACTATTGGGAAACAGCTAAATTCCTGTGGAACAATCAGATTTTCGGCAACAAAAGCTGAATCTGCGGGTCAAACAATGGGATTGACCTCATCAACCTTTCCGTGAATTTACTTACTTTGAATTGGCTGAAAAAGTTACATCAACAAAATCAAAACGTCCTTTCAGAACATACACGCCTTATTTGTCATCGCAGTCTCATACGGTCATTGTGGCTTTGGCTAAGTTTTAACATCTCATTGCATCCTGAATATTAAAATCTTTATTGAAACACAATGTTGTGGATTTTTTTCTCCTCCTGAATCGCTTCCTGTGTCCGGCCCGGACTCCTTAAGTGTCTATTAGTCAGAAAATAAAACATTCCAAAAATTGCATGCTACCGAAATATTTTTTACTTTCATACCTAACCAGGCGGTATCGCCACATGCATGCCCTGATTTTGCCTGAATTATGATGTTCCCCGTCACCCGCCAAAAAAATATTTTCCCAAATAAAAAAGCGAGGTTTTTATGTGTAAAAATTCAATCATTTATTTTTTTGTTATGACTTGTATTTTCCTGGGGTTCAGCTCTGTTTATGCCCAGGAAGATGTTGAAGGAAGCAAAGACCACCCCCTGATCTCCCGGTACGAAGGTGCCTACATCCAGGGTTATGAACAGGTTAACTACGACCGCCTGACCTTCTTCAAGGGTGAAGCGGACGGTGAGGTGCAAGACACGACCCTGGAGGGCAAGGTTACCCGCATCTTGTATTATCTGCCTGAAGGCCATTCGGTATTACAGGTACAGCGAAATTACCAGATGGCTTTGAAGGAAGCTGGTTTCGAAGTGGTTTATGAATGCTTTGGGGGACTGGATGAGATACCAAGAGACATCTTCAGGGATTTTGAAACCATTGGCCGGAGAAACAGGAATGTTTTTAACGGCAAAGATCACAGTTATTTCATGGCCCGACTTCCCGGGGAGAGCGGGGATATATATGTCTCAGCCCACAGCATTATCAGCGATTATGCCGATATGGACCGTCAGCCGGTCACTGCCCTTCAGGTTCTGGAAGAAAAACCCATGGCCACCGGCAAAGTAAAAGTTGGGAAGAACGCAGAAACCATGGCAGCAGATATTGATAAAAAGGGTACGGTTCGCCTCTATGGCATTCATTTCGAGACGGACAAGGCGAAGATCAGGGAAAAATCCGAATCGGTGGTAGCCGAAATAGCTGCGCTTTTGCAGCAAAAACCGGACCTTAAGCTGCAGGTGGTCGGGCACACCGATGCCACCGGAGGCATGGAGCATAACATGGAATTATCCAAACAACGCGCCAGGGCCGTTGTGAAATTTCTCGCCTCCGAACATGGGATATCCGAAGACAGGCTCACCCCGTATGGAGTAGGTCCACTGGCCCCAATAGCCAGCAATGAGGATGAGGATGGCCGCGCCCGCAATCGCCGGGTGGAACTGGTAAAAATTACCGGCCGGTAAATTATCTGCCCTAATGCCTTGTGCCGGTACCGGAAAAGGGCACATAAGGCTCATGAAAGACGTGTTCCGGCACCCTGTAGTGCTCCCTGAGCCGCTCGAGCTCTCTTTTCAGGGAATCGACCTGCCGGCTGTATTCCTCCCGGCCATATACATTGCGCAGCTCATGGGGATCTTCCTCCAGGTCGAAAAACTCATAGTGGTCGTCCGTGTAATACCAGATCAGCTTGTAGCGGTCGGTGCGCACTCCCTCGTGCCGCGGCACGTTGTGCCGTCCATGGTCGTAGTAATGGTAATAGACCGACTCCCGCCAGTCACCCGGTGTATCGCCTTCCAGTACCGGCTTGAACGAGCGGCCCTGGACCTCCTCGGGACTGTCCACACCGGCGATGTCCAGGATGGTGGGGGCATAGTCGATGTTCTGGATCATGGCATCGATGCGGCTGCCGGGCTCGATGTGGCCGGGCCAGCGTATCAAAAAGGGCATCTTCATGGCCTCTTCATACATGAACCTTTTCTCGGCCCATCCGTGCTCGCCGGTGAAGTAGCTCTGGTCCGAAGCGTAGATCACCACCGTGTTCTCTTTTAATTGCCGGTTCTGATCCAGCCAGTCGAGTATCCGGCCCACGTTGTCGTCTATGCCGTCGACCACGCGCAGGTAATCCTTGATGAATTGCTGGTACTCCCACCGTTTGAGCGCTTTGCCCTGCAGCTTCCCGGCTTCCCTGAGCCGCCGGTATTCCTTTGTGACCGGATCCCTGTAGGAGTGGTACCTCTCCAGCTCTTCGCGTGTCATCCGGTCGAAATAGATGTTGTTGGACGGGTCGTGGTTCTCCAGCAGGGGCAGCGGCCGGTGGTGGACACCCATCCTGGCTTCTGCCGCGTAACGCCTGGTGTCGTAGTCGTCGAAGAGGGTGGGCGGCTCGACTATGGAGTCATCCCTGTACCGGTCGAGGTAGCGGAAATGGGGCATCCGGGGCACGTGGGGTGCCTTGAACTGAACGAACAGCATGAAGGGGTTTTCGGCCTCCTTGTGCTGCTCGAGCCATTCGACCGACTCATCGGTTATGATATCCGTGGAAAAGCCCATCTCCTGGATGGTATCGCCGGCATTGATGCAGAAGTCGGGGTTGTAGTAGAAGCCCTGCTTGCCGGCACCGGTGAGCACCTTCGAATAGTCGAACTCATTGCCCGGCAGCGAGTTCAGGTGCCATTTGCCGATCAGGGCGGTGGTATAACCGTTTCCCTTCAGCCGGCGCGGAAAGACGAACTGGCTGTTGTCCCAGGGGGCGCCGTTGCCGGTAACCCCATTCCTGTGCCCGTGCATGCCGGTGAGGATCGACGCCCGACTTGGCCCGCATATCGAATTGCTGCAATAGCTACGGGTGAAGACAGCCCCTTCCTCGGCCAGGCGGTCGATGTTGGGGGTCTCATGAATCGAGCCGTCATAGGCCCCGATGGTCCGGTTGGCATGGTCATCGGCCATGATGAAGAGGATGTTCGGCCGCTGATCTTCTTCAGGCCGCTCCCCGCAGGAAGCCAGCGTCGCCGCCATCAGCCCGGCCGAGGCAAGCATCCCGGCATCGGGTAAACGAAAATTGATCTTCATGACAGGTGGGTTTAAAACGGGTTTGCTCCTATCCAATCAACAGCTAAAGGTAGCAGATTTCATAACAACTATCAAGTCGTCGGTTTGTATTTGGCATGCATATTTCGTAAATCCCGCAACGTAAAATAGGTAACGCATAAAACGACATGTCAAACCGGTTGGTTCAGGTTTTTGGACCAGCATTTATTGACGCAGGCATTTTGTCCGATTTTTACAATTTTTTGTCAGCTCTAATGCTTACCTTATCCGCTTGTTCTGACAAGGAACCGCTCTTTCTTGCTCTTCCCTTTTCCAATGAAGGTTCCGCAAGGACAAAGGTCTTTCTCCGATATGTTTCTTGGATAAATAAGCTGAATGTTTCCTGGCCATTCCTTAAACCTAAGGATCCAAATGGAATATATTCGTCTGCTTAACACAGGTGGAAAGGGCATCAGAAGCCCGGGGAAGGGAGAATGATCGCACCGGTCCGTAAGATTATCCCCAACAACCATTATTCCAACCCTAAAGACAAACATCATGGCAAAATCCATTCATCCCGATATTTTGCGCCGTATCCAGGACAATGCGATTGAGCGTTTTTCCATGAAACGGCGGATGACCACCAATCTGTATATCCTCGATGAGGTCCGGACCCACGAAGACGTGATAAGGGCGCGCCATCAGGTAATCAACATCACCAAACCCACTGCGGTGGTTTTTGTCGACGAGGAGCCCAAGGCCAACTGGGCTCATAAATGCCGTTATATGCTTTATGATGCTGAGAGCGGTAGATTATACCGGGAAATAAAAGCCGGTTTCCCCCCCTTCCTGGTTAATCCCCCCGAGACCTATAAAGCGTTTCATACACCGGTAGTGGTTCACAACCCTATGCGAAAAATCTGGAACCTGGACCGAAAGATCCTCTTCCCCATGAGATTCCGCAAAGGCAACCGATATGCCATCCTCTTTTCCGGTATATCCAACAACCGTCATACCAATGACCTGGAGTTTCTCTATCGTCAGCTGATGAACCAGTATTTTTTCGACGAGGAGAATATCCGGGTATTGAACTATGACGGCAGCGTGAATTATATTGGTATGCCTCAGCCCGTGGGCAACTGGCCGGGGGACAACACCCCTTATACCATGGTGGTGGATGATGCCGGCACCAAAAAGGCCTTCGAAAAAGCCATCGATGACCTAAAGACAAGGCTCAAGCCACAGGATATGGTAATCATTCATACCAACAGCCATGGCGGGCATAATGGGACGGATAGCTATCTGTGCACTTATTCCGGACCGGACTATACCGCTTCCGATTTGGCCCAAAAAATCGGGGAACTGCCCAAATTCGCCGACCTGGTGGTGATGATGGAACAGAGCCACTCCGGTGGGTTCCACGATGCGGTAATTGAGTCCAGTACCGCCAACCGCACCACTTTTGCCGCTGCCTGCACCGAAGGCAAGAGCTCTATCGGCGGGGCCGATTTCAATCCATTTACCCACGACTGGATCTCGGCCATTGCCGGTGTGGATTCCCATGGTGGGGCATTGGTATCCGATCCCGATTATGACAGCAGCGGGAAGATCTCTACCCGCGAGGCTTTTAATTACGCCGATGATGTGCACCACTATTTCGACAGCCCCGTCTATTCCGCTTACGGAATCGATGCCGGCGATCAGCACATGCACGAAAAATGGCATTATCTGCACATCTATCGTGAATTCATCATGGAAGAACTCAGGATCCTCTACAATTCCCTTAACGACATCGTTCGATACCGCACTGTGCTGAAAAAGAAGGTCCTGCCTGCTTTCATTGAACTCGACGATAACTGGGCCGTGACACCCCCCAAACCTGACCAGGCGGAAAAGACGATCGATAAGATCATCCAATCCATTACCCAGGAAAGCGGCGCCCTGGAAGCATAACCCTGCATCCTCAGACAGCCGGTACGGACAACCCGTACCGGCTTTATGCGGATCTCCCGTTTGAATGCCATCCACAAATACATGCTCACCCATTCTGCCAGCCTCACCGAGCTCGCCCACCAGCTTGAATTACCCGACCAGGCACATTTTAACATGGAATTCAAACATTACATGGGCCTGGCTACCAGAAAATTCATCAAAGACAAGACCTAATTTATCGTGAACGCCGTTTAAAATCCTTCACCTATTTTCGGGACTGAAAAATATCACACAGTACATGGTCCATGATGTGCTTCTCATGCGCTGGATACAATATATGGTAGCAGAGTGATCAAAAACCAACACCGAAAAAACCACTTATTGAGCGGTAATCTTCCGGCGGATACCCTCAACGGTTTTTGGTGTGGTGCCCCTAACTTTCCAGATCTCACGTATGTTTTCGAACGGCCTGGCGTTGAGGATCCTTATCCCAAATGGATAAAAAGAACGATACCCTACAAATTTTGTATCATACACTTTTTGTACCATACAAATTTTGTATTATATTTACATAAAACGGAACAAAATGAATCTCCAGGTAGGTAAACCAGTTACCGGCGATGAATTAATTGGCCGGGAAAAGGAAATACGTACCATCAAAGATCTGCTAAAGGCCGGTCAAAGTGTTGTTTTAATTGCACCCAGGAGATTTGGCAAAACTTCGGTTTTATTTGAAGTCATGCAAGAGCTGAAAAAAGAACATTGGTTTACTTGTTATGTGGATCTTTTTTCCGTTCCAACCCTCTTTTCACTTGCAGAAAGAATAACCGAGGGTGTGCTTTCCAACACCAGGCTCTCCCGATTATTCCGAAAATTCAAGGACAATGTGGTCGAACTGGCCCGGCAGTTACAGATCAAACAGGAATTTGAAGGCACGGAGTTTGTTCTCGGCTTTGCGCAGAAAGATCCGGAATCCTGGCAACTGCTGGAACAAAGCATTGAATTCATAGACTCTTACAGCGGCAAAAAGAATGCCCGGGTTTTGGCAGCATTCGATGAGTTCGGAGACATTAAGAAGCTGGATGGGGACCGAATCACCAAACTATTCAGGTCCAAAATGCAGGTTCAAAAGCATACCGCTTATATGTTCACCGGCAGTTATGAAACCGTCATGAACAATATCTTTATTAAGGAAAACGCGCCCTTTTACCGTTTTGCAAGGATCATACGCCTGGGATACATCGATTTCCAGCCTTTCTTCAAATACCTGACCCATAAACTGGAAAAGGAGGGTGTCCCTTATAAGGAGGCAACCCTCAAAAGGATTCTGAAAACCACCCGCGGACATCCTTATTATACCCAGCTGTTTCTTCAGGAATATATGTTGATCTACAAAGTCTCTGAAAAAAATACCCTGCCATCCTTCCATAAAATAATGGAGCATGTCTTGCTTAGCGAACAGAATTATCTGGAGCAATTCTGGCAAAGCCTTTCCTCGAGTAAAGAGGAGCGAATCATCGTCATGAAGCTCGCAGAAAAAAATGCATCGCTTTATTCCTCTATCAACCGAAAGGATATAAATGTGGCCAGGGGCATCAAAAGCCTAACAGGTAAAGGAGTCATAATCAAACAAAACGAAAAATACTTGTTGGCTGACCCCTTGTTGGAAATCTGGATTCAAAAATACGTGCTGAGATGACCCTGCACTTCGGGCTGTTATCGTATGATTGCAACAATGAACAGGAATTCATTGAAACGGTAGGGTTTCTTCAGTAATGATCAACAAATCATAATCACTATCACGGGCATCATGACCGGATGCCCTTGAGCCAAATAAAAGGATTTGGCATCCCGGCAAATGTTCATTAACCAGGCGCTTGATGATTTTAATAGCCTGTCTCTTTTCATTCAAAACATTAGATCTCATAAAGGTTTTTTCTGTAAAAAGAAATGCAGATAAATTAACTGGAGACCAAACTTCTTTTAGTCACGGGTGAAAAGATGGTAAGATGGTAAGATTGCCAGAACAAATAACCTTTATGTAGAAGGAAGGAACCTGGTATCTCAATTGGCAATTTCAAAAGCTCATGTTTATTTATCAGAATTCTGGATAAGGGTATGTGGATTGATCACTGGAAGGATAATGCCATTCAGGTAAGTACCACGGGTTCGTTCCAGGATGATACCTCGGGCCGTGGAATAGATAATTCCCATCAAGGTGCTGCCCAGGGATGTATGAACAGTCGTTTTATCTCCCTCTTTCACAATAAAATCATCAAAATTCTCTACATGAATGTAGAAGTCAATAATAAATTGACCTGAAACGCCAAGTTCATTCTTGTCATCATCTGTTCCTTCAAGAAGTGTTTTCAGGCGAATCCGCACCTTTTTCTGTTCTATATCAAAGGAAGAATTCTGCTTCTGCTGAATCTCAATCTGATGAGGCTTTTGAATATTATTTAAAAAAGCATCCGATGCAGATACCTGCGATTGAACAATCGCAATATGTTCAACGGTAATCTTTTCAGGGTAAATCTTCATTTCATTCATGCTACTTTGGGGGATTGATCAGGATCACCTTTATACCTGACGGGTTGGTCCTTTAAAAAAGATTCTTCTGCGACTTCATCAAGCATTTCATTGGGCTTCACATAAAATGTAACATATTCTTTAGAAGCATACTTCTTACATGCTTCTAACGGGGTGATAATAACCTCTCCATCCAAAACAACCTCTATTTTGGTTAAGGTTTTGAGGGTGATGTTATGTAAGCCGGATAATATTTTACTTATCTCACTTTCTTGTTTACCCAAAACCCTGGCAAGATCCTTTTGGGCCCAACCTCTTTCTTCCAGAAGATGAGATATTTGTTGGGATATCTCCAGGTTTTTCCGGACAAACTGCCTGTTTTCCGGCTTTATTCTTGCCTGTATCCTTTCTATTACTTTGCTTCTATCTTTTTTCATAGCTCTATTTGCAGATTTTCATCAAAAATAATGTCGGTAAAACTTTCATTCCAGGTAATTTCTCTTTGTTGAAAAAGCTGATCTATGACCTTCGTCAGTTGATTTGCCTGATTAAAATATGTAGCAACATTGGGACAATCCTGTGCTTTTTGTGAGGTTTTCAATCCGCCATTGAATAAAATAACCACATGTTCATTGGCTCTCAAACAATATAGACGGAGACCTCTAACCTCAATTTCTTTTAGCCGCATTGTTTTTCCAGGGGGAGGTAAAGCAGAAGCATCAGCATAAGTCCCTTCATCTCTGAAAAATTTTTTCTGAGCACCATATTTTTGCCCGATCTCTTTTATCCATACAATGAGGTTAATTAGATCTTCTTCTACTGCCGGTATGTCTTCCATCCGGTTCAAGAAATCTTCAAATTCCGTAACATCTTGACTTTCTATCTGAACGCTATAGAATTTTACCTTTTTATACTGAAACGCTTTAAGAGGTAACAGAGTTACAAATTTATGCATTTAAAAGTGTATTATCAACAAATAATTAACTTAAAAGTGAATTAAAGCTGTATTTCTATTTCTCATTACTAAGTTAACTATTCTATCTGACTTTCTAATCCTGCCCCTGATAATAGGAACTGGTTGATGTAACGGATAAATTCTATGAACTGATAAAGGTAACACCGACCCAGGCTGACCGAACAGGCAAAGCCGATTCTGAAGCCAGAAAAACTGGTTAATGCGCAGAATATCGATGCATTGCGGCTTTTGTTCCTCCCGGATTTTCTCGAAATCTCACGTAGAGCTCCCAGTAATTCCTTCTTTAATAATCAATGTTATAAAAAGGAAATACAAAAAAAAGCAGGCAAAATGAATACGATAAATACCCCAAAAAGCTTAAATCCCATTATCAAATCATTTTACAGGGTGCTCCAGGGACAGGTAAAACCTACATGGCAAAGCAAATTGCCCAGCAGATGACGCAACCCAGCAAGCTTGGTAACATAGAAAAAAAGGTGAATGCATTTTTCAGGAATTTTGATCCTTCGGATCCCAGGGTAAAGGAAAAAAGAACGCATAATCAGAAGCTGCTCGATGAATTTTATGCAAACTTTCCAAAAGAGCAACTCAAATCCCTGAACCTTGATAATTACCCAATCGGAACAGGATCAAACGACAGTTTTTGCTGGTGGCTTGAAAGGGGACTTCAACCCTTAGGGCGCTACCTCCCTGTCACTGCAAAGGCTTATTTAATCTACTGGAACAAAAACAACAAAGCATTCAGTACCCATTTCAAACATTCGAGTTACCTCAGTGAAGCAAAGAGTACAGAGGAGGCAATGCGAAGACTCGCAGGTCTGATTCACAATTTGGTAATGTATGAGGATATTGATAAGATATATGATATAATGGGCGTAAGTCTTATATTAAAGATTCTTCATTCTTATCACCCCAATAAATATTTCCCAATCAACAGCAGACGATACCTTGATAATGCCTTGAAGCTATTGGGCATAGAGCCAAAAGAAAAAGATTACATCACCAAGAACAGGGCCCTGCAAAATTATTTTGAACAAAAACGCGACAAATTTGGCGCAGACGTGACAAACCATGAATTTATGGAGTTCCTGATACATGAACTCAAATTAAGTGGAGATATTGAAGTTCAGGAGTCCGAGGCAGTTCTAAAGGGACAATATAAAATCATTCAGTTTCATCCGGCTTATACCTACGAGGATTTTGTCAGGGGAATTGTTGTCGAGACCAATGAAAACCAACAAATCAACTATGTAGTAAGAAACAAAACCCTGGTGGAATTTGCCGACCAGGCCCTGGAAAATCCTTCTGCCAATTTTGTTCTGATCATTGATGAAATCAACCGGGCCAATTTACCCTCCGTTTTTGGTGAGCTCATCTATGCCTTAGAATACCGCTATGATGAAGACCATCCCCATGAAACCAGTGTGGAGAGTATGTACTCCGTCAATCCTGAAGGTGAGGATGAAAGAGAAGGTAAAATCATCCGGCTGCCCAAAAACCTCTACATCATTGGCACAATGAATACTGCCGACCGAAGCGTTGGACATCTTGATTATGCCATCCGGAGAAGATTTGCCTTTGTGGATGTACATCCCAAACGATCGGTCATTGAAACCGAAAGGGGACGGCAACTCTTCGATCAGGTAGCTGCCTTATTCTGCCAAAATTATAGGGAAGGAGATGAAAACCCGGAAGCCTCCGAATATCTTTCCCCTGAATTCAGACCCTTGGATGTGATGATCGGACACAGCTATTTTATGGGAGATGAAGAAAACCTGCCTGCACGGCTTCAGTATGAAATTAAGCCCATTCTCAATGAATACTTAAAGGACGGCGTGCTGCAAACAAATGCCGGGCAGATCATAAAACAATTAGGCTGATCAATGGACTTGCTTATTCTTAGGGAACATCATAATTATCCCAACGGAGCGTATGTTTCGAAAGAAGAGGTCCCCCACTTTCCGGAATCCATCTACTTCAAGGGCCAGGACGATTCAATTTGTGTGAAAGTTGATTCCGCCCGCAGACTACATAGCAGTTATTTCATAGGGACCGACTGGCTGAGCTATGAAAAACCCGTATACGTAGAACCTAAATTAAACGAAGATTCAAATCACACCAATTATCTCAGGATGTTGCTCTGGACGCTTGAACATCCGGATGTCTCTCTAAACATCCATGATCTGTTTGAAATAAAATATGACAAACCGGCCATTGAAATCCCACAGGAAAGGGATCTGTTGACCCCCATGTTGGTGCTATATTTTCTGCAGACCATCAGAACCATTGTACGCAAAGGACTTAAAAAATCGTATTACCGGGTTGAAAGCAATCTCCATGGTAAAATAAAAGGAAAGGTGTTGGTAAGCGATACAATCAAACAGAATGTATTGAACAACAAAACCCTTTGCAACTATTGTGCTTATGACGAGTTCGGCTATAACAATCTTGAAAATCGCCTCTTGAAAAAGACGCTGATCTTTGTAAACCGGTTTTTAAAGGAGATAGGAATCGACAGGATAGAAAACAACCTGGCCGGGGAATTGGCTCATCTGATCAATGCCTTCCAGCAAGTTGACAGTGAAATCAGTCTGAATGAAATCAAATACCACAAGCCCAATCCCATCTACAGCGAATACAACACTGCGATACGCCTGGCGAAAATCATCCTT
>CAJXLK010000049.1 GCA_913055635.1 uncultured Bacteroidota bacterium | reverse complement strand
GCCGCCACTATGGAACCCAGTTCATTGAGCACCTCTTTGTTGCGTATCGCTTCGTATTGCTGCAGGCTCAGGGCAACCTTATTGGCAATCGAACGCCCCACGCTGGCCACCTCAAGGCTGTGGGTGAGCCGGTTGTGTACAAAAACACTCCCCGGCAATGGAAAAACCTGGGTTTTGTTTTGCAGCCGCCGGAAAGGTGAGGAAAAAATAATACGGTCAAAGTCACGCTGAAACTGCGATCGGGCATCAGCAGTGGTGTCAATCACCCGCTGCTCCAGACCGTAACGTACCGGTGAAAGCAGATGGTCCCATTGCATCATAGCTATAGCTTGGTTAAAAACTCCATTTAAACCGAAAAAATAAAAAATTAATCTTTTCCTGCCCCCCTCCACCGGTGAATTTTCCTTGAAAAAGCTGGGCAAAAGCTGAAAGCTGAACATTATTGGTCAGCGAATAACGCAACGATGGGTTCAAAAAATACCCCTCCATGTCGGGATAATACATCACTGCCAGGGTGCCCTCCAAAAGGGGATGTATCGGGTAAGAAGCCTGCGCGAACCAGGAAAACTTACTGAACGACAATGTCTTCACCGTTAAAGGCCGGAAATAATAATTGTGAAAACTGCCCATGTCCATGTGTTCATAATGGCCATTATAATAGCCTTCCATCTGAAGCATGAGCGAGTTGGCGAACATATAGCTGGCAGAAACCGAAGCCAGTAAGGTAGCGGAAGTATCGTGAAAATTTTTGGCGGGCCGCATGTAAGTAAGCTCACCGTTGAAACCTGCCCCCTTGATATGGCCAGACCAACCCACTCCCGCCACATATTCATCGTTATTGAGGATACCCCCTAAAAACTGAACATCATACCCCCACTGGTTCATCCGGTAATAACCGGCGGCCGTAATTTGTTCATTGCGGTTGACTTTAACGGCCAACTCGGCCACTGAAGTATAAGAGGGATAGTACATCAAACGAATGGCATCACTGCCGGGTTTTTCTTCATAGTCAAAATCAAAGAACGAATAGGCATTGAACAGATCGTTGGGATTCCACACAAAGGCCTGGCCCCAGTTAATCCGCTGGCGGCCGATACGGGCTTCAAAGCTGCCCTGGCGGTAATTGACCCAAAGCCGGTCGATCGAAGTATTCAACAGGTAGGACTCCTCCTCGACCACATTGGTGGTAAGGCGGTGGAGGTAGCCGTAATCGCGGCTGATCAGATCCGGGTAGGAAGGGAAAGATTCCACCAGATCCCCATAAATAAATCGGTTGCGCATGCTCATCCCCATATTTACCGGGCCACCAGGATACCATTGAAAATTTAGCCGGTTGTGGAACATGCTCTCGTTGGCCCAGGTAAGGCCTTCCTGGTCCAGGATCATGTTCATATACTTGACATACCCGTTCACCGTAAAGTCTCCCCCTGTGGTCGATTCCTGGGCGGTCAGGCCATTTATCATAAATAAACCTCCTAACAGCAGCAATAAGCCTTTTTTACCGCAGGCTGGTTTCTTTTTAGGCATAAATCCTCTCTATTTTTGGGGTTCATCGGTTTTCACCTGACCGTCTTCAATGGTAACAATGCGGTGGGCCTTTTTCACCACGCGGTTGTCGTGGGTGGAGAAGATAAAGGTGACCTGTTCCTGACGATTAAGCTGTTCCATGATGTCGAGCAGGTTTTCGGTGGAACGCGAGTCCAGGTTGGCGGTAGGCTCATCGGCCAGTACGAATTTTGGCTTGGAGGCCAAGGCACGGGCCACCGCCACCCTTTGTTGCTGGCCACCCGACATCTTGCCGGGGCGTGAATCCATCCGGTCGCCCAAACCTACGGCTTCGAGCAACTCTTTGGAACGGGCCTGCCGCTTGTGTTTGGGCCATTTCTGCAAATGCATGATAAACTCAACATTCTCACGCGCCGTCAAAACGGGAATTAAATTATAAGCCTGAAAAACGAAGCCAATGTTGTACATCCTAAAATCAATCAACCGGGAAGGTTTGAGCTGGCCGATATGGGTGCTGTCCACAATGATCTCGCCCCGGGTGGGCTGATCCAGCCCTCCGATCATATTCAACAGGGTGGTTTTTCCGCTGCCCGATGGGCCAACAATGGCGGCAAATTCACCTTTGTCAAAATCTAAATCGATACCGTTGACGGCATGAACCTGAACTTCTGATTCATCATAAATTTTATGGACGTTGTCTAAGCGCAGTATTTTCATTGTCTTGTGTTTTTCTGGTTGTGCAATGGGTTGAACACTATATTTCAATTCGAAGGGCCTCGGCGGGATTCATCCGCAGGGCTTTAACCGCCGGATATATGGATGCCACAATGGCGGTCAATATAATCAGCCCGGTAATGGTCAGATAAAACGAGGCCCCGATCTGAGGATAAAGCATGGGGCTGTAACCGATGGCTTCGAAACCTTTGGAAAAGGCCTCCAGGTTAATGCCGGCCGAACCAAAATAACGAATGAGCACCCCTGCTATGGCCATGCCAACGACCCCCCCGGTAATCGATAAAAAGATCGTCTCGAGCATGATCATGGTAAAAACACGAACCCGGTTCATTCCAATGGCCATGAGCATGCCCAGTTCCTTCACCCGTTCCATGACCACCATCAGCATGGTATTGACAATGCCAAAGCCCAGGGCCAGTAAAATAATGACCATAATAAAGTAAAGCATCACATCCAGCCACTGGGTCACCATGCCCAGGGAGGGTTGTATATCTTTCCATGACATCACCTGCACCTGGGGGTAGATTCGTTGGAGCTTACTAACCATGGGGGGGACCTGGCGATTGTCTTTCAGACGGATGGCCAGCTCATGGGCGCTGCCCGGATCCAACCCGGTGAGAGAGGCCAGGGCATCTTTACGGACAAAAGCCATGGTGTTTTCAAAAGTAGAATTGGTGATGCGGTAGATACCTGCTACCCGGAAAACACCACCACTTAAGCTGCCATCGGCCGTTTGCAGGTTGACCACCACCTTGGATTTAACATCCACCTTCAATTGCTCAGCCAACTCCTGTCCTATGACAATCTGGTGGGATCGAGATCGCTCGCGGAAATACTGCCCCACACTGTCGCGCAAAAAACGCCGGATTCTTTTAGGTTCACTTATTCCAAACTGTCGGGCCACACGGGCACTGTCATAGATGGCCTGATGGATGTCGGTGACCTTCCGCTCCTGGCCGGGATCAACCCCCAACAACTGAACACCGGTGCCCGTGGCACTGGATTTAATCATTACCGGAACTTCCAAACGGGAACTCACTGCGGCTACTTCCTCCATGGAACCAATCAAAGCGGCCATCTCCCGGGCTGAATCCACCGTGTAAGCAAGCTCCTGATTTTCCTTGAACCGGGGATGATGGATCTGAATGTGACTGGTTTCATATTTAATCGCCTCCTTTACCCGTTGATCGGACATCCCCTTAAAAATGGCCGATGCAAAGATGCCGCCAATCATACCAATGGTCACGGCAATCATCACGATCATACTCCTCATGCGGTTTCTCCAGACATTTTTCCAGGCAATCGAAAAAATCATAACGGTATGTTTTTTTAAGTTCGTTTTTACCCCCGCATGGCCTTAACGGCTCTGATGCGGGTGATGCTGTAAACAGGATAAACAACGGCTACCAGGACAATGGCGGCTACAATGAGGGTTTGGTTGATGTAAAAATCGGCCTGCCAGGCCATGGGCATGATGGGCTCGATGCCGAAGGTTTTAATGGATTCGGCCACCTCACCGCTTAAACGGATCGGATGGTAATGATAGTAAAGAATCACCGGCATGCTTCCGGCTATTCCGGCCAGTAAACCCAAAAGACCGATAAAAAGCATCTCTACGGTTACAATCATCGCCAAACGGGCCTTATGCATGCCCACGGCTATCATCACCCCAAATTCCCTTTTGCGTTCATTGATCATCATCATGACAGTACCAAATACGCCAAAGGCAATGATCACATAAAGGATGACCAGCAAAATCCAACCGCTGGCGTTGTCGGATTGAATCTGCTGAACCAGCTCAGGCATGATCTCCCGCCAGGTTTTCACCTCATATTTGTCCCGGGGAAGCTGCCTGGATAAATAGTGCTGAACTCCCTGCAAATCATCATGTTCATTGAGATTGATGGCCAGGGTAGTAACCCGGTTCGGGGCCATATACATGCCCTGGGCCGTTGCCAGGGGCAGATAAACCATCTTATTGTCCAGGTCAGGTTTTGGAATATCCACGATGCCTTTGATGCGATATTTTCCGGCCGCAGTAGCTCCGTGGTAACCCTGGCCCAGCAGCACCAGGGTGTCATTGACCCCCAGTTGCAGATAATCAGCCAGGGTCTGTCCGACAATGGCTGCCTGCTCGCCCCCGGTAAAGTACGAGCCGGCCACCAGCCGATCCGACAAATTCGACATGGCATCCTGTTTCTTTGGCACCACCCCCATCACCAACACGCCCTTGGTCTGAGGCCCGGAGGAACCCAGGGCAAAGGACTCCAGGCGCGGTACCACCTGCTCGACCCGCTCATCCCTTTGAATGCTGCCGATAAGCTCGTCGGTGCGCACCAGGGTGCGGTTGATCGATTTGTTGTCCCAGTAACCCTGAGCATGCACCTGCAAATGACCCGAGTACATGGTAACTGCATTGTCGATCATATTGCCGTAACTGCCCAATTGCAAGGCCCGCATGATCAAAGCAAAAAAGATGGCAAAAAAAATGGAGGCTGCGGTGATGATCGTCCTGCGCTTGTTACGCCAGATGTTGCGCCACGCCAGCTTAATATATTCCTTCATAAGGTTATTTTTTATTTAATCTTTTGGCCTTATGGAACCTGCATGATATAATCATGTCCTTGTTGTGAAGGTTACTGGATGCAGGTTTCATTGGGATAAAGACTTATTAAGGGTTGCAAATCAATTTAGCATAAAACTTAATGAACTATTTGTTAATGCCCCGCCATGGAACCACCCTTACATTAGGTATGCCCTTTTTGCGTTGGTTCCTCCACACAGGTTTGATTTATTTACTCCCCGCTTACCCCCCCGCTAAGCGGGGTCTTTTCACATTACCCCCGCTTAGCGGGGTTACATCACCCCCGCTTAGCGGGGTCTTTTCACGTCACCCCCGCTTAGCGGGGTTATAAAGCGGGAGTCATAAAGTGGGGTCATACCCCCAATGTGGTTTTTTAGGGCCTGACCCGTTTCATGTTCTGCTGAGAGAAAAAACCGTCTGAAATATCCCGGTTAAACCGGATATCATTCAATTCCAGAACCGTTTTTTTATCTTTTTCTTCGGCCGGAATCACCTGGATGTGGGTAGGCACCATCCGCCCATCCATTTCCTTTACCTCTGAGAGCAATTCAGTACGAACGAGCTCCCCATCTTCATCATAATACGCCGACTTAAGCTGATTGAAATGGGCTTTTGAAATCCATTTGATCACCTTGCCCCATACAACAGCAGCATCTTGATGGGGAACCATACGGATTTTATAGCATTTCTTCCCATTCACCTCCTCTTCTCCGATCAGGGTATGCTGATAGTCGGTCACCATCGAGGATTCTTTGAGGATATCGTCGTTGGTGTAGTCTGAACCCATCCACCCCTGCGACATCATGGACGGGGGCATTTTAATGAGCCGCCCGATCGAGGGCATCCAATGCCACATCTCGTTGTCGCGCTTCAGAAAAGTCTGGCCTGCTTCATTGGACGGAGCCGTGATCAGGGTCAGGGCGTAATCCCGGCCCTTGATCCAGTTTTTCATCTCAATGGTCCGCTCCCAGGTGGGGCGGATGATCTTCATGGTCATCTGACTGATGCTCGATTTTTCTCCCTGCCATTGATCCTCAGCCTCAGCCACGATCTCTTTGGCTGTCTTCTGCTGGGGCCAGCCTGCAAGGGGAATCGCCAACAGAACAAAAAACAGGAAAGGCTTGAAAATTTTGTTGGTATTCATATTATCTCCCTTTTTAAATAAATCCTATGAAACCCGCATGCAAGGACTTACACAACAAGGACATGGATATACATGGGGGTTCCATAATGATTGACCACATAATGTTTATTCTAAGATTCAGATCATAATGAGCTACAAACTGTTAATTAAGTTAAATCCGTATGCAACGTCCATCCAGTACCCTACACAACAAGGCAATGCATAAAGCATGGGGGTTCCATGGCAGAGGTTACCGAAACATACAAATGATGCGACACTATCATATTGAATTACAGTATTTTATTTGACCATCCACCCTATAACCGGCCTATAGCCAAACGACCAATGCCTTTTTTTTAATGCCCCACCAAAGGCCGAACCGATCAGCCCGAGCCCTCCTTGAAAGGTTGAACATACCGCTGGAGAAGCGTTTGACGAACCAGATCCAGGGGGTAATGATCCGGATCCATGATGTAATGGAAGCATATGCCGTCCATCAAAGCCGCAAAAATCATTGTCTCTCCCTGCGGATTCTCATATCCGGCCCTCGTGAGATAATCCACCCCCATACGGAACAAAGGCTGGGCCAGTTCATTGATTTTTTCCCGGATCAGGGGAAATATCTCCGGCTGCAGTGAAATACTAAAATAAAGTTTCCAGAATTCCCGGTTCTGTTCAACATGTTCAAAGGTTTTGTTGATAACATACTCCACTTGCTGAGGATCTAAATCATTTTGAATATCAATATAATAAAGCATCTGATCGATCCCTGCATGGAGCAACTCTTTGACAACGGCCTCTTTGCTGTCAAAATAATTATACACCAAGCCCTTTGATATGCCGGCCCGTTTGGCAATCTTGCTGACTGAGGTATTGTGATACCCCTCTTTTCCAAACAACTCCAATGCCGCATCTAATATGATAGAGCGCTTTTCTTCCCGTATGGCCTCAAATTGTTTAGGTGTCCTGGGTGACATACTGCTACAAATTATTGATTGCACAGATTCGTGGATGCAGGTTTCAACTTTTAACCGGCCCGATGCCCTCATGGCCTTCTTCGTTCAATGGTTTTGCAAAAACATCGAACCATTATGACTGACCAATCAGTCAATGTGTCATCTTTAAAAAACAGGCGCCGGCCTGTTGTATCTTTTGACTGAACGATTGGTCAAAAATAAAACGGATTGGTGAAATTACCAAAAAACAAAAGAATTTTTTATCCATATGGGAACCACTGGGCCATATAATGGGGAATAAACGGGTGATGAAAAACATCAAAAAAAATGGATATTTACAAATAAATGCGCTAAATTGTCGTCTTGGTCAAGGGTCAACTCCAACCCCCAATGAGGAAAGCATGGATCAACAGGTGGTGCCTGTCGGTAATGGTGTTAGCGGGTACCAGTTCGGCTTTCAGCCAACAGGCTGGGAACCGTCCCTATGAATATTTCATTCGATTTGAGCATCTTTCTGTGAATGATGGGCTATCGCAAAGCACCGGGAGAGATATTCTTCAGGACAACAAAGGCTTCATCTGGATCGCCACCCAGGATGGATTGAATAAATATGACGGGCAACATTTAACCGTTTACAAGCACCACTCCGATGACACCAACACGGTGGCCGATAATTTCATCCTCTGCCTGTATGAAGACCATAGGGGGCATTTATGGATCGGCACCAACGGGGCGGGGATCAGTTGTTTTGATCCGGAGAAGAACCATTTCAGGCACTTCAGGCATGATCCGTCTAATCCCCATACCCTGAGCAACAACCTGGTCCACGACATCTTTGAAGATCGCAGCGGGGTAGTGTGGGCAGCCACGGAAGATGGATTAAACCGGTTTGACGCGCAGGCGGAAAGTTTTCAAAGGATGCCCTTGAATGGCATATCATGGGCACCGGCTTATATCAGTTGCATTTATGAGGACAGCAAAGCCCGTTTCTGGCTGGGCACTGCAGGGGCAGGGCTTTTGGAATATGACCGGGAGAAGGCCACGGTAGTGCGGCAATTCATTCACCAGAGCGGAAAAAATTCCATAGGAGGGGACTATCTAGAGGCGATTCTGGAAGATCACCGCGGTGATCTCTGGATAGCCGGTCCGGGTTGTCCTTTAACCCGATGGGATGAGACCACCGGATCTTTCACCGTTTTCTCTCATCAGCCTTCAGACCCTGGCTCGATATCGGACAATGTCATCTATTCCCTGTATGAGACCGATGTGGGCCAGCCCGTTCTATGGATTGGAACCCAGCGAAACGGTCTGGAGCGGTTCGTTTGGGAGACAGAATCTTTTATCCATTACCGCAATGACCCGGATGATCCGTTCAGTTTGGCCAATAACATCATTTTTTCCATGCATGCCTCTGACGACGGCACCATGTGGCTGGGAACCGGCGGAGGCGGAGTGAGCAAATTCAGTCTTCGTGGCAGCATGTTCCATACCTTCAGAAATCCGCGGGGTCAACCCGCCAATTTCGTCTGGTCACTTCTAGCCCGGGATTCAACGCAGGTGATCATTGGCACCCAAAACAGCGGCATTTACATCTTTGACCGGCAAAGCCAGGTTTTCACCCCTTATCCCTTTGACCGGGATCAGCCTGAAGCTTCCTGCTCCTATGACATCTATGCCCTTCACCGCCACAGCGACGGCGCCTTATGGATCGGCACGTCCAACCATGGACTTTACCGGATTGACAAGGCCCGCGGTCAATATGACCACTTCATGCACAACCCCGAAAATGACCACACATTGGCGCACAACTGGGTTCGCTGTATCTATGAGGCCCCCGACCAAACCCTTTGGATCGGTACGGCCAATGGCCTGAGCCATTTCAATCCCCTAAACCGAAGGTTCAAATCTTATCGGCCACGACCAGGTGATTCAACATCACTAAGCTATTCAACGATCCAGGGCCTGATCCAGGACCATCAGGGATCCCTTTGGGTCGGCACCTATGGAGGAGGCCTCAACCGGCTGGACATCCAAAAGGGAACCTTCAAACAGTACCACCACCAGCTCAATGATCCCCACAGCCTCTCCAACGACAGAATCCGAACCCTCTATGAAGATACAACCGGCAGGCTCTGGATTGGAACCGATCTGGGATTAAACGCTTATCAAAGGGATCAGGATCATTTTACGGTGCTCACCATGGAAAACGGATTGCCCAACAACGTGATATACGCCGTATTGCCCGACAAACGGGGAAACTTGTGGTTAAGCACCAACCGCGGCCTGTCGGTGTTCAACCCGGAAGAACAAACCTTTACCAACTATGACGCCCGCCACGGCATCCAAAGCAACGAATTCAATACCGGGGCCTATTACTTGGGACAAAACGGAGAAATGTTTTTTGGGGGCATTGATGGATTCAACATCTTTCACCCCGACCGCATTCAGGCCAATCCTTTTATACCGCCGGTGATGATCACCGGGGTCAGTCTGTTTAACCAACCACTTACGCCCGGTCAGAAGGAGGATATGACAAAGAGCATCATCGCGACCGATAAAATCCGGCTGCGCTACAATCAAAACTTCCTTTCGTTTCAATTTGCAGCTTTCAATTTCATCAATTCGACAAACAATCAATTTCGTTACCGGATGGAAGGCCTGGATCCCGATTGGATTGATGCCGGCAACCGGGGTTTTGCCAGTTACCCCGACCTAAAGCCCGGTCATTATACCTTTCACGTGATCGGGGCCAACAATGACGGGCTATGGAATGAAACCGGCGACCGCCTGCAAATCTCCATTATCCCGCCCTGGTGGTTCTCTTCCCTGGCGTGGATCATTTATGCCATCCTCACCATTTTAGGCCTCTACACTTACATCACCTGGCGAACCCATCGGCTGGCAAAGGAAAAAAACCTACTGGAACAACAAATCCAAATACGCACCGAAGAAATCGCCCACCAAAAAAAGGAAATAGAAACCCAGCGCGACAGCCTCGAAGAGCTCAACGCAGCTAAAGACAAACTATTCACCATTATCGGTCACGACCTGAAAAATCCCCTCACTTCTCTGCTTTCCGTATCTCATAGCCTGCGGGAAAACCTTGAACACCTCACCCGCAATGAAGTCAAACAGGCCATTGCCAGCCTGGATCACTCTGCCCATCACCTGTTCAGGCTGCTTGAAAACCTCCTGGAGTGGACCCGCACCCAAACCGGCCACCTCCCCATCCACCGGTGCCCGTTTTACCTGAATGATTTAATCCATCAAAATCTGATCGAACTCTCTTCCATGGCCCTCAAAAAAGACATTACCCTGGAAAAGCAACTTAGCGCTTCGAATCCGGTATATGCCGATAAAAACATGATCAGTACCGTGGTGCGAAACCTTTTGAACAATGCCATTAAATTCACCCCCCGGGGTGGCCGCATCTGCATTTGCTCGTTTCAGGACAATACCAGGATGCGGGTAGAAGTGACCGACACCGGGAGAGGCATCACCGAAAAACAAATGGACCGGCTCTTCCGGATTGAATCAACCCTTTCAACCCGGGGCACTGAAAATGAGAAAGGAACCGGCCTGGGATTATTGCTGTGCAAAGACCTGGTGGAGAAAAACGGGGGCCACCTCCGGGTCGTTTCCAGCCCCGGCAAAGGCAGCACATTCATCTTCACCATCCCTTCCTCCCGTGAAAACACCTGATCAAGGTCGTCCGCCCGATTTAAAAACCGATTATTTTCATCACATGTCCCCCCCCCTCCACATAATTAAGGATAAACGGGTAATGACAAACATCAAAAAAACAGGTTCCAAGCTCCAAGGGTTGAAAAAACCCGCTATATATTTTACCTTTAACCTAAAAGAGCTATGGGAAAACTTGTGATCCTGGCCGGTCCTTCCTGTGTAGGGAAAAGTCCACTGGATAAGGCCCTAAAAAAATTTTATCCGGAGCTGCGCAACGCCCTTCAGCATTTGGTGCTTTATATCAGCCGCTCGCCTCGTCCCGGCGAAACCGACGGGGTGGATTATCACTTTCGCACGCGTGAGGCGATTGATCAACTGCGAAAAAATGAACATTTTGTAGTGATGGAAGTAAGGGGCGACCTTCAGGCCCTTGATATCAAACAAGTCAAGGAACAGCTGGCCCACGGCGATGTATTTTTTGAAGGCAACCCGTTTATAGGAAGGACTTTGCTAACCCATGAGGCCCTGGCGGATGTGGAAAAACTCAGCGCTTTTCTGTCCCCCCTCTCCCGGGAAGAATTGCTTGAACTTAATGACCCGGGCAACCATGCCGATGCCAAAAAAATCGTTACCGAGATCATGCAACGCAAGCTAATGCGACGAACCCGCAAACAAAAAGGGGAACTCTCGCTGAGCGACCTGCAAAATATTGAAACACGTGCTGGCAGTGCATACCAGGAATTACAGGGAGCCCACCAGTTTCACTATATCATTCCCAATCACGATGGGGAAGACAGCGAAAACTGGGACGCTTTTTATTATCCTTTGGGAGACGCACGAAAATCGCTGCGGGCTTTTGCTGAACTACTGAAAGGCAATATCCCCGAGGTCGCCGAAGTATGGCATGCGAATATGTTCTAATAGCTGGTGAGGCGGTTAAACGCCTATATTTTCCTGTTTGCGGTAGAAATCAACCACCTGGGGCAACAAAGTGATGATCAGGATGATCACCCCCAGCAGGGCATTGAATGTCTGCACCAGGTGCCAGTAACCGATGAAATAAACCTGCACATCCATCCAAATGATCAGGACAATAGCGGAATAAAGGGTATAAGTCCACCCCCAGTGCATGCGTTTATAAATGTTAATGGCATTGGGCCATTGCCAGTTTAACCCCAGCAGCCCCAACAATCCAAGGCCCGGAAAAAGCCCGAGGAGCAAAAGGAGAAACAACCCGGGCACCAGATAATCGCTGAAAGGGGTACCCATAAGGAAAATGCCGGGGATTTGAAGGGTAGCACCGGATGGATCCATTACCATAATCAACCCGCCCGCTATTCCAGTGAGCGCCTGAAAAGCAATCAGACCCCATAGAAGATAAACTGCATGGGGCTTGTAGTTTCTTAAAGGCTGATATACCATCCTACCTGAATTTTTTCGAGTCAATCCAACCCATTGATGGCCTGAAAAGAAAATTCGCCTGACCCTGCCCAACCTTAAAAAGGACCGCCCTCCCACCCTGCCGTTATTGCTTTTTCTACCGTTCGATGAACTCGCGCCGGGATCTGGTCAGAATAATTCTCCACAGCAGGTTAGCCACCCAAGGATGAAGCGCATCAAAATCAGACTGTAAATTAGAAAAAAAAACCGATCCTGCCAAATAAAGCCTGAATACATGGACTTAAACCACAAGGCGATGGATAAAACGTGCGGGTTCCATGGAGAAGGTTCCGATAACATACAAATGAGGGTAAAATAGCAGGATGAATTATAACCTTTAATAATCCTTTACATATATAATGTCCGAGAGCCCGGGGGAATTGGAGCCGTTATAAATAAAAGAGCAAACAGCGGGTGTAAGGAACAAGGCTGAGCGGCCTATCAAGAGGTAAAAAATGCTTTCGGCAGGGGAACGAATCCAAAACCGGTAAAAAGAGCCGGGGCGATGATCATTGTTGCTCCACAGGAAAAGACGGCAGGATGATTAATCAAACTCAAGGGTATAATTGGCCAGGGTTTGGGGGGAAGCAATCCAGGCATAAGCTAAAAGGGTTGGAATATCCTGATCCGTTTTAATCCAGTGTGGCTGATTCGGAGGTATAATGGTAAAACCGTCTGTAGTCAGAATCATCCCATCATTGATATTGGCATAGCCCCCCAAACAGATATAGGATTCCTCAATCCTGGGGTGTCGATGGCGGGGGTAATGGCAATCGGGGCCCAAAAGCAACATTCCCATAATCATCTGTTGGCAGACAATGGGTCCTCTGGGGCCGATGATTTCGGTATAAGCATATTTATTGGTCAACTCTTCCGACAGGTGATTGTTTCCCTGTTCCCAGGTCAGGTAGGGTGCCATCAGCCCAAGGGTATGGTAAAGCGGCGATTCATTGGCATACATGCCCATCTTGAGGGTGCTTTTAAAATGACGCACCACAGGCTTGTCTTCGGCTTCGCGAAGTCGGATGGTGGGGTTGGCAGCGACTTCCTTGAACCCAGCCTTCACATTTGACAAATGATCTATAATACGCTGACTTCCACAAGGATAAACTGAGTCAAACGTCAGGCAAAATCCGGCCACCAATCGGTACCAGTTATTTCTGTAATGTTTCGTCAACTTTTCGAAATAATGGTGAAGATAAGTAAGTTACCAAATTCAAGCGGAAAAAGCAACGTGAATGAATAAAATAATTCGACCGGCACACCAGATCACCATAACAGGAGGGGGATACAACCGGTAATGGACATTTTTAACCATCCGCTATAAAAAGGTTGATAAATATGGATAATTGAACCGAAAAATATAAGATATGGCCGTTATGATGATTATCTTTAGTAGGTATCAGTGAATGCGACAGGGCATCTTGGCAGGATCACCCTGCATTCAACCCACCTGATTTTCTAACTCAAATGATTGATCATACTGGCCATATAACCGGCTCCAAAACCATTGTCAATGTTGACCACACTCACCCCGCTGGCACAGCTGGTGAGCATGCCCAGCAGCGCGGATAGTCCCTGAAAGTTGGCCCCATAGCCAATGCTGGTGGGCACGGCCAAAACGGGAACATCCACCAGACCGCCAACCACACTGGGCAGGGCGCCTTCCATGCCTGCAATCACGACCACCACCCGTGCCCGGGCGATATCCTCAATGTTTTTCTGTAAACGGTGAATGCCAGCCACCCCTACGTCATAAAACCTTTTTACGGGATTGCCAAAAAAGGCAGCCGTAACAGCGGCTTCCTCGGCCACAGGCATATCAGAAGTACCGGCAGTTACCACCGAGACGGAAGTCCTGGCCACAACGGGCTCATGATGGGTATAGGTGATGATCCGGGCTGTTTGATGATATTCCACCTCGGGAACAGCAGCAGCTACTTGTTCATAAACTTCCCGATCGGCCCGGGTAGCTATGATGTTGTTTTCACGCTCCAGCATGGCCTGAAAAATTTCCTGCACCTGCTGGGGGGTTTTACCGGCACAATAAATGACTTCAGGATAGCCGGTGCGCACCTGACGATGATGGTCAATCTTGGTATGGCCTATATCCTGATAAGAAAAATGTTTGATCTGATTCATGGCCTGTTCAACCGACAACTGGTTATTCTGAATGTTTCGGAGGATCTCCTCCAGGCTTTTGGTATCCATGATTCAAAGAATTGATTTTAGGTTCATTAAAGCTTCCCATCCGATAACCTTCCATATCGAGGGTTACATACTGATATCCCAGGGCTTTGAGCTGAGTAACCAAATCCTGCTTCCTGGCTGTTTGGAGGAAGGCCTCGAGTTGTTCAGGGGGGACCTCGATGCGGGCAATGTCTTGATGGGTGCGCACCCGGGCTGCCTGAAAACCTGCCTGTCTGACAAGGCCTTCGGCTTTTTCAATCCGATCCAGCAGCTCCTGGTGTATGGGGGTGTCATAAGGCAAACGGGTTAAAAGGCAGGCGTAAGCGGGTTTGTTCCAGGTAGGCAGTCCCATCTGCCGCGACCATTGACGTATCTCCTCTTTGGTAATTTCCATTTCAGCCAGGGGACTGCGCACACCCAACTCTTTGAGAGCCCGTATACCCGGACGTATATCCTGATAATCATCCACATTGGTCCCGTCGATCACCCACTGGTAACCCCGTTCGGTGGCAACTTCCTGAAGCAGGGTGAAAAGATGTTTTTTGCACAAATAGCAACGCTGGGGCGGGTTATTGAGGATATCCCTGAATATCTCATGTTGGATCACCTCATATTTGACCCCCAGTTGCCGGGCCAGTTTTTGGGCTTCCTGCTGCTCCCACTGCGCAATATATGGGGTGGAAATGGTGATGGCCAGAACCTTCTGGCCTAAAACTTTCTGGGCTGCAGCCAGCAAAAAGGTGCTGTCTACCCCTCCGGAAAAAGCCACCACTACTTGATCCAGACGCTCCAGATGATGTTCAAGCTGCTGATATTTGCCAAAATGTTTCATACTGTTGCTATTGTACTAATTTTCCTGAACAGACAGCCCTTGAGTATCCCTTTGGTTAATACCGATGCTGACATGTGGCATCTGGCAGGCTTCTGACAACCGAAAATTGGACCGACCAGACAAACCTTCGGGCTTTACCTTGCTGATTGAACCCCTCAGAAAGCCATAAAGTGGCTCCTTTAAGCCAATGTGGTCTGAGTGAAGCAATGGAGCCACTATATTGTTCATTTTTATTATGAACTTTAAATTTTCCCTGAAAGCCAGCATACTAAAAGAAGCTACAGGATTTCGTAAAGATCTTCCGTGATATGGCGGCATACCAGCTGAAGACTCAGCCCCTGCTCTTTGGCAATGCGCTTGCATTCTTCATATTCCGGTTTATACTTGACGGCCCGGCCATCAAGATACCCCATTTTAACCCGAACCTTCCCGTAACGGGTGGAAAGGTGCTCGATTTTGCGTTCCAGTTCACTCTTAGCCACTGAAGTTCGGCGAAGACCCAATGTCGTAGTTTCGAGAAAGAGGATCCGGTTGATCTGATCCTCCAAATCAGGCCGACATATCACAGTAAGCAGGGAGGCCGGCCGGCTCTTTTTCATCACCACCGGTGTTAGATAAACTTCATCGGCCCCGGCCTCAAAAAGCCTCTCCATGATGTAATCATAGTATTCCGGATTCATATCATCCACATTGGCACTGATCTGCAGGGCCGTTTTCTGCTGATACCCCCCTTTCAGAGGCTTTTCACTAAGGGTGCCTTTATAAACCCTCAGTATATTGGGGATATCGAGCTGACGATGACCTATACCATAGCCAATTTTTTCCACATTCATCTCAGGCTGATCGGTAAATTCTTCCACATTGGCGGTTAAGATGGCAGCCCCGGTGGGGGTGGTCGTTTCCTGATTCACGGTACCGGTTTTGACGGGAACACCTTTCAAAATCTCCATGGTGGCAGGGGCCGGTACAGGCATCCTGCCATGGGCACAATCGACAAAACCCCCGCCGAGTTCTACCCGGGAAGCAAGGACCTTATCTACCTCCAGATAATCCAGTGCAATAGCGGCTCCTACGACGTCGACAATAGAATCGACGGCCCCCACTTCATGAAAATGAATCTGATCAATAGAAGTACCATGCACCTTCGCTTCCGCTTCAGCTATCAGCTGAAACATACTCATACTCATTATTTTAACTCTTTGACTCAAGGGGCTTTCCTCCACAATTTTGCGGATATCCTCCAAATTGCGATGGACATGTTCATGACCACCACCGTGGGCATGGCTGTGCCCCTGGTCCAACTCATGGCCTGAAGGGTAATCATGGCTATGCCCGTGATCATGTGAGTGCTCATGGTGGCCCCATTGGTCATGGCTGTGGGAAGAATCGGTGCTGTGCGAGGAGCCATGATGCGAGAAATGGTTAGGGTTATCAGATGACTCGTGTCTATGCCCGTGATCATGGTCCAGGCCGTTAAGATGGTCATGACTATGCCCCTGGCCACGGTTATTCGATTGGTCATGGCCGTGCGAATGGTCATGGCCGTTATCATGAGGCTCCCCGCCAAGCCCATGGCTATGTCCATGGCCATGAACCCCTTCTGTGGAGGTTTCGTGAGTCTCGGTCAATTCCACGTCTACACGGGTCCCCTCAATGGAATGCCGCATATCGCGACTTACTTTGATGGTATACCCTCCTAAATTTAATTTAGCCAGTTCATCCCTAAGATGCTGCGGATCAACACCCAGATCAATCAGGGCTGCTAAATTCATATCGCCACTTATGCCTGAAAAACAATCATAATACAAAATGTTCATACGGATATAACTTAATTAACAGTTTGTAAATCAATATGGTCTGAATCTTAAAACAGACATTATGTGGTCAATCATTATGGAACCCGCATGTATATCCATGTCCTTGTTGTGTATGTTCTTGGATGCAGGTTGAGGTTGCATTGGTTCAAAGACTCATTAAATTATTAATCGATATCGTATAACACCCTCATCTATGCCCTTCGAAACCCGCACGAGGGATCAAGTATACTTCATACATCGCTTTGTCGGTTGAGCACCTGCCTGCGGGTCATTTGGAGAAAGACATATTAAGGTTAGTAAATCAGTACAATATGAAAACTTAATTTACTGTTATTGATTACCTCGCCATGGAACCCGCATGTTTTATGTATCTCATGGTTGAGTATGAACGTGTGCATGAAAATTGAAAAACTCCATATTACAACAAAAATCAAAATTAATGGTTTTGTAAAAATTTCTGTCAAAAACCTCCAATCTGTTCACTGATTTATCGGCAAAACAAAATAACTCTCTGCCAGCCTACGTTCTGCAATCGAATTCATTATTTTGTTTTTTTACCAGGGGGTGTAAAAAAGCCACAGGAAATGCTGAACAACATACCTTCTGTTTTCGTTGAACAAGAGGAAATTACAAGTTTTTTGAATTTTTATTCAGAATTGTCTATATTGGAGGCGATTTGATTCCTGCAAAGCCGATGCAGCAACAAATCTTTAACATGCTGTTAACCAAAGAAATAAGACTCTAAAAGGTGTGCATACCTTTTGGAAGAGATGCCTTGTGTATAGTTGAGCGGGGGTTGGACCAGATCCAATTGCTGGGGGTTTAAAAATTCATCCGGCAATAAGGCCGGTTATATTACGAACAGGCCCTGCTCGCAGTGTGGTGTAAAAAAAGGGGTAAAAATGGGTACCAGGCCAACCTGGTATATTTTAAGGATACAACAATGTGAAATCTCCCGACAAATGATCAGGAAAAATGGAAAATATCAAACTGGAAGACATATTGAAAATACTGGAGCAATTTGAAAAGAGCTCCATTGACAGTCTGCGGTATAAAACCGGAGAAGAAGAAATAGAGTTAAGCAGGCATCAGAACGGCAAACACACCCGGACCAACCTGCAAAGCACCGATCTGGATCAGCTCAGGGGCTTAATTGACCAGGCTGAGACCCAGCGGAAGGGCTCTGTGGATGAAGGTGCCAATTCTAAAGGCGAAAGCAATTCGCAGGAAGAAAAGGGTGAGGAAGCCGGGGGTGTCGAAATCAACGAAAACCTGCACACGGTAATTTCGCCAATCATTGGAACATTTTACAATTCACCGGCCCCGGGTAAACCCGCCTTTGTCAAAGCCGGCGACCAGGTCAGCCAGGGCGATGTACTGTGTATTGTAGAGGCCATGAAAGTAATGAACAAGATTGAGTCGGATGTAAGCGGTCAAATTGAAGAGGTAGTCGCCGAAGATGGTCAGGCGGTGGAATACGGCACCCAGCTTTTTAAAATCAGGACCGGATAAAAGGATTGGCAGGGATTTCGGCCATCAAATAAAGGTTCAAACATCAAGGAAAAAATTATGTTCAACAAAGTATTGATAGCCAACCGGGGGGAGATCGCAGTGCGGGTCATCCGGGCCTGTAAGGAGATGGGGATTGACACGGTGGCGGTCTATTCAGAAGCCGACCGGGGGGCCTTGCACACTCGGATGGCAGAGGAGGCCGTATGTATTGGCCCGCCCAGCGCAGGACAGAGTTATATGAACATGAGCAATATATTGTCGGCTGCTGTTCAGCGGGATGTGGATGCCATCCATCCCGGCTTCGGTTTTTTATCGGAGAACAGTGAATTTGCCCACATGTGCGAAGAGATCGGCATCAAATTCATTGGCCCTTCTTCGGAATCGATTGCCCGGCTGGGCAACAAGTCGCTGGCCAAAAAGTTGATGGCCAAGCACGGGGTTCCGGTTATACCCGGACCGGATCAGGGCTTCACCGATGCGGAAGCTGCCCTGAAAGAAGCCCACAAAATCGGCTTCCCGATGCTGATCAAGGCAGTGGCCGGTGGGGGTGGCCGCGGCATTCGACTGATAGAAAAAGAACAGGACTTTGTCGCCACCTTCCAGGAGGCCTCACACGAGGCCCGCCAGGCCTTTAATGACCCCCACCTTTACCTGGAAAAATTCTTCGAGCATCCCAAACACATTGAAATACAGGTTATTGCTGATGAACACGGCCACTGCATCCACCTGGGCGAGCGAGACTGCTCCAGCCAACGCCGCAAACAAAAAGTGATTGAAGAAACCCCCTCCCCCGTGATTGATTCCGAGAAACGCAAATCCATCGGCAGTAAAGTAACCCAGGCCCTGCGCCAACTTAAATATACCAATGCCGGAACCGTCGAGTTTTTGTACGAAAACGGCCATTTCTATTTCATGGAGATGAACACCCGCATCCAGGTAGAACACCCCATCACCGAAGTAACCACTTCCACCGATATCATCAAGGAACAAATCCAAATCGCCGCCGGAGAAAAACTCAGTTGGAAGCAAAATCAAATCCAGTGGAAAAACCATGCCATTGAATGCCGCATCAATGCGGAAGATCCCAAACAAAACTTCATGCCTTTTGCCGGAAAGATCCACAACGTTGTATTTCCCTCCGGGCCCGGCGTTCGGATTGATTCAGGGATCTTTCCCGGAGCAGAAATATCTCCCCATTATGACTCGATGGTGGCCAAAGTGATTGCCTATGACAACACCCGCAAACAAGCCATCGCCAGGATGATTCGCGCCCTGGAAGAGTTCAGCATCAACGGGATAAAAACCAATAAAGATTTTTTAATCCACATCCTCTCTTCCGATGCTTTTCTGGAAGGGACCTATTCGATCAATTTTATAGAAAACCAATTGTTACAAAAAGCCTGAATGAATAATCCATCATGAGTGCCAAGATCCAGGACATCATACAAAAATTCCTGAACACCAGGAAAGAGCGATTCAAGGCATCGGTTCCCGACAACTTGTTCACCCAGTGCCCGAATTGCAAAAAGATGATTTACCGCAAAAAGATTGACAAGAATCATGGGGTATGTCCCGAATGCGGCTATCATCTCAAGCTGACCAACAAGCAATGGAGTCAGTTGCTGTTTGATGAAGGCAGTGTCCAGTTGCTTTTTGAAGAATTTAAGACGGTAGATGTATTGGAATTTCCCAAATACAAGGAAAAGCTGGACAAGCTTTACGAGAAGAACATCAACGAAGGGGTTACCACAGGCAAGGCGCGCATAGAGGAGATACCGGTTTTATTTGGCATCATGAATACGGAGTTCATTCTGGCCTCGATGGGATCAGTCCTGGGAGAGCGAATCGCCAGTCTTTTCGAGAAGGGGCGTAGTCAGGGGCTGCCCGTTATTATTCTTTCCCGTTCAGGCGGTGCCCGGATGCAGGAAGGAGCTGTTTCGCTGATGCAGATGACCAAAACAGCCGCCGCTGCCAAGCGCTTCTCCAATGCCGGGGGGCTGTTCATCAGCCTGATCGCCAATCCCACCACTGGCGGGGTTACAGCATCGTTTGCCATGCTCGGCGACATCATCATCACTGAACCCAATGCCCTGATCGGTTTTGCCGGGCCCCGGGTCATTGAACAAACCATCAAACAAAAGTTGCCCGAGGGCTTTCAAACCTCTGAATTCCTCCAGGAAAAAGGCTTTGTCGACTTGATCTGTGAACGCCATCACCTGAAAGATACCTTGCGCAACATATTGAAAATTCACCAGTATTAACCGTCTCCGACCCACAAATCAATAGCCATGGAATATACCAATAAGATAAAAAAGACCATCAAAAGCCTCGAACAACTATCCAAATCCCAGGGAGTGGATCTGAACGAAGAAATCAGCAGTTTGGAAAAAAAACTTTCCAAAATTCAGCCCGAAAAATACAGCGAGTGGCAGGATCAAAAGAAACGCCGAACGCCCTGGGAGCGGGTCAAAATAGCCCGTACACTGGAGCGCCCCAAACCGCAGGACTACCTGGAGATGATCATCAAAGATTTCATCCCCTTTCATGGCGACCGACTGGGCCATGATGACCATGCCATTGTTGGGGGCATCGGATATCTGAAAGACATACCGGTGACGGCCATTTCTACCCGCCGGGGCAAAGACCTGAAGGGGAACATGGAGGCCAATTTTGGCATGCCCCATCCGGAAGGCTACCGCAAGGCGCTGCGGTTGGCCAAGCAAGCTGAAAAATTCAGACGGCCGGTGCTGTTTTTCGTTGACACCCCCGGTGCTTACTGTGGAATAGGTGCCGAAGAGCGGGGCATCGCTGAAGCCATCGCCAAAAACCTCTATGAACTATCCGACCTGAATGTGCCAATTCTGACGGTGATCACCGGTGAAGGGGGCTCCGGAGGGGCCCTGGCCCTGAGCGTGGCCAATAAAATCTATATGATGGAAAATGCCGTTCTTTCCGTAATATCCCCGGAAGGATGTGCCTCCATCCTGTTCAAGGATGCTTCCAAAGCAGAAGAAGCCGCCGCTTCCCTTAGGCTTACCGCCTACGACCTCTATGAAATGGGCATCATCGATGAGATACAGGGCGAAAAGGACGATTTCAATGATAACCCCCAGCCTACCCTGAAAGAGCTAGAACAAAAACTCTACAATGATATCTTTCATTATGCTTTTATGGACGAGGAGAAGATGAAAGATCAACGGTACCAAAAATACCGTTCCATCGGCTTTTTTGAGACCGATAAGAATCAGTTCCCGGAAAAAATCCTACCCGGCACCAACGCCAATAAAAATAAGGGCAATTCCCAGAAAGGCAACCATTTTTTCAGGGATCTGCGCAGGTTGTTCGGTTTAAAATCTTAGGGCTCACACCTGATAATCAACCCTTACCCGATGCTGCCGCAGGGGCGCAACAAACTCTACGAAGCGCTTATGTTCAGGGTGTTGCTGGTAACGCTCGAGGGCGCTAAAATCCTCAAACCCGGCAATAAGCACCACATCATAATTGTCTGAATGGGCCTGGGGCGCATTGATGCCGACTTCTACGCTTTGCATCTCGGGTATGAGTTCCCTTAAAGCCAACAACTCGGCTTTAATCAGGGAAGCATTGGTCTGGCAATCTCTGCCGGCAGCTTCTTCATAAAGCTGCCAACAAACTACATGTTTAACCATAAAACGCGGATTATTGCTCCTTGCTGAATCGATCCATGGCTTTTAATGCTTCATGGAATCATACATAAAATTATAAAAAGAAGGTTGAACAACATCAGTCATTCAACCTTTTTTTATGCGTTTTAAATCACCCGGCCTTATTCCAGGGTAAAGGCGATGGGGATGGTGCAGGAGACTTTTACAGGCTGACCCCGCTGCCTGCCGGGCTCCCATTTGGGGGCCCTTTTTACGGCAGCGATTGCTGCTTCGTCCAATGAAGGATCGACCCCCCGGAGGACTTCCACATCAATGACCGAACCATCTTTATCGACAATAAAACGGAGAAAGACGGTTCCTTCGATGCCATTTTCCTGTGCAATGAAGGGATATTCGAGATTTCGCTGAACATAATTGGCAAAAGCATCCAGCCCTTTTCCCCTGAAGCTGGGCATGTCTTCTACCACCACAAATACATGATCCTCTTCGGTTTCCTCTTCTTCCTCAGTGGCAAAGGCATCTATGCTTACCCGGGTGTCCTGGTCGGCCTCGGATTCTTCCAGGACCAGTTCATCCTGAATGTTTACATCATTGTTTACAATGTTGATCACTTCCGTTGTTTGAGGCGGAGGAGGTGGCGGGGGCTCTTTCGGCTGCTCCTGACGCGTGACGGGCACGGCTTCCTGAACCATGCTGGAGCGCGATTCCTGTTCGAAACCCTCAACATCAGAGGGCCGCGAGGTCCATTCGAAGGCAAGCAGCACCAATCCCAGGGCAAAGACAAAGCCTATCTCCAGAAAAAGACCTCTCTTGCCTTCCAAATCAGCTTTTTTTGTTTTCTTCGGTTCCATGGATGAATTGAATTTTATGATGACCAATGTTGCATCCCATCCCTTTTCCAAACTCCCTTATAAAGGAAGATGGAGCCAAAAACGAACCGGACGGGTATACATAGATTCTGAGAAATTTAACCAAATTTAATGCCTAATTCAATAATTTGTTCACACTCAGGGAAAATTTTTTTTAAAAAATGTTCGTGATCCCTAAAAAATGTTCGTTTTTGATTCACGGGTTGTACGAATTCGTACGCCCTGATTCAAAACAGTGCATATTTCAGGCGCAAGATCAACCCATAACTCCAGCTCTCAGAATTCAAAAACAGTTAAGTGTTACAGGGCCTGGTTTAGGCCTGTGTAGTTGATTCAATCCAATTTTTAAACCAATTAACAATGAAGGGTGCAAGAACCCAGAAGATGTAAAAAGGACTACAAAGATTTATTTGGATAAAGACGTTATTAACGTTTGTAAATCAATATAATATTGAAACTTATTTTGCTGTTGGGGGTTGCCTCATCATGAAACCTACATCTTTGATGTATGGTTTATAAATAAAAGGCAGATTTTTATGGATTTTTGGAGAGACTTTTAAAACCGGTCCTTTACACGAATATAGATAAAAAAGCCACCCCGTTGGAGGTGGCGTAGTGATCCTGCCAGGATTCGAACCTGGGACCTACGGCTTAGAAGGCCGTTGCTCTATCCA
>CAJXLK010000048.1 GCA_913055635.1 uncultured Bacteroidota bacterium | reverse complement strand
CGAATCAGGCCCTGGCGCTGGGAGTCTTCCAGGAATTGCTTAAAAAGCTCGGTGCTTCTCCTGCTCTGTTCCTCTATATACTGATAGAGGCCAAGTTTGGGGTTTTGATAGATGTCGTTAAGAAACTCCTTGCTGATCCCTTTGGTCCCCTCAAGCTTCATCAGAAACATTTGTTCCAGCTTTTCTTCAAAGGGCATATCGCTGTGGATAATCTGCTCAAACTTCGAAAAGGCCATGCCCACCTCGTTTTTTAACACTTCCAGGGCCAGCTCCTTTTTGTTGGAGTAGTATTTATACAGGGTCATTTTACTGACCTCTGCCTTATCGCTGATCTCCTGCATAGTTACCCGGCTAACCCCGTGCTTCCAGAACAGATCCTTTGCGGTTTGGACGACATCTTGCTGTTTCCTGGTCATGACAATAAAATTTACACAAAGCAGATTACTGTACAAATATAATACATTTTTACACAAATCGTATAATAAATTTTAAAAAATAAACAACTTTTCACCAGAATGAGAGAATGAATGGTAAATAGACCAGAAAGGCCTTTAGGTGTTCTAAAGTGGTCAGGTCTAAGGCTTTATTCTGATGGTAAGGAATAAAATGATAAGATAGCATGGAATGTGCTTCTTCCATTCTCGCTTTTAACATTATAGCATAGCCTCTATCATCTAATCCTTCTATCATTCAATCATTTCTTCATCGAACAACCACTTTATGGTCATGCACGGCGCAACATTTTAGCATTTACGCATTTTATCATTCTAGCATTATTTCCCGCTTTCGCTTCGCTACGTCGGGGCAGGCATTTAATCATTTCGCATTTAATCATTTCTTCATTTCTTCCTTCCCCCCATTTTCCCTATCTTTATGATCATTCAATCCAAATCCCCAACCTATGCAACCATCTTTTCGAAAAAAACTGATAGAGGGTGAAATCCTCGAGGGCACCCTGCTTACTTTACCTGCACCTCAAGTCACTGAGATCATGGTCCATACCGGTTTCGACTGGCTTTTCATTGACATGGAACACTCGGCCATAACGCTAAGCCAGGCAGAAGAGATGGTTCGGGCTGCCGGGACCTCGGTTTACACCGTTGTACGCTGCCCGCTGAACGATGAGGCCTGGATCAAAAGGTGCCTCGATCTGGGAACAGACGGCATCATACTGCCACGGGTCAACAGCAAGCAGGAAGCAGAATATGCTGTGCGCTGTGCCAAGTATCCCCCTGTCGGTGAGCGAAGTGTGGGCATCACACGGGCTCATGGCTACGGACTGCACTTTGATCAATATATGCGACGGGCCAATGAGGATGTTGCCCTGATCCTGCAGTGCGAACACATTGATGGAGTCCGTGAACTACCAAATATCGTGAAAACAGAAGGTGTGGACGGCATTTTCGTTGGTCCCTACGACCTGTCAGCCAGCATGAATAAGACCGGGAAAGTAGATGATCCGGAAGTTAAAGCATCCATCCATCAAATTCGGGAAATTTGCATAAAGGAAAACATACCACTGGGCATCTTCGGAACCAGGCCTGAGGCTGTAGAAGCCTATCGCAACAGTGGTTTCAATCTGATCGCAACCGGGGTCGATTCTATGATGCTTGCCAACCAGGCAAAGGATTTGATTCATAAATTAAAAAAACCGAATTCCTCACCCGGTAACCACTAAACTTCCCGGCCTTTCTTTTGGTCGAAATGATTATAAAAACTCATATTTGGATTGTTTTGAGAAGGCCCTTTTCGATAAAAGTACCCGACAATCCCCTTTAAAATGATCAGCCATATTGCCATTAATGTTTTACCCATTATAATTTTAATTAATAATTTATACCACAAACCCCAAATTTTCCTAACATGAAACAATTACTCATCCTTTTATTAACCGTAACATTTGCCATGCAAATTTCCTTTGGACAAGACCGCATCACGGGCAAAAATTTTGCCACACGCTCAGAAGTCATCGCACAGGAAGGTATGGCTGCTACCAGCCAGCCCCTGGCCAGCCAGGTGGCCATTGACATCCTCAAGCAAGGGGGCAATGCCATAGATGCTGCCATAGCGGCCAACGCCACACTGGGTTTGATGGAGCCCACCGGCAACGGCATCGGCGGGGACATTTTCGCCATCGTATGGGATGGTGAATCGCAGGAGCTTTATGGGCTTAACGGCAGCGGCCGCTCACCTCAATCCCTGAAGCTGGAATACTTTAAAAAACATGGATATGAGGATATACCGGCCCTCGGCCCATTGCCGGTATCGGTACCGGGGACGGTGGACGGCTGGTTTGAACTGCACGACCGCTTCGGATCGATCAACATGGAAAAGGTTCTTCAGCCGGCCATTAACTATGCCCGCAAAGGCTTTCCCGTGAGTGAGGTGATCGCCCATTACTGGCAGGGCAACGCCCGGGTACTCAAAGATTTTCCCGGGTTTAAGGAGATTTTTATGCCGGGAGGGGAAGCCCCCAAAAAAGGCGAGATCTTTAAAAACCCCTATCTGGCCAATACCCTGGAAAAAATTGCAGAGGGCGGGCGCGATGTGTTCTATGAAGGTGAAATCGCCCGCAAGATCGATGCTTACATGCGCGAGCACGCCCACAAGTATATGAAAGGAGATCAAGGAGAAGGAGGTTTTCTGCGGTACGAAGATCTGAAGAACCATGACTCCGAATGGGTCGATCCCATCTCCACCACCTATCGTGGATACCGGGTATGGGAATTGCCTCCCAACGGCCAGGGTACGGCAGCCCTCCAGATCCTGAATATCCTGGAAGGCTACGACATTAGCTCTATGGGCTTTGGCAGCAAGGAGCACATTCACACTTTTGTAGAAGCCAAAAAGCTGGCCTTTGAGGACCGGGCCAAATATTATGCCGATCCGGATTTTGCCGACATCCCCCTCGACAAACTAATTTCCAAGGAATACGCCAAGAAACGCCGTAAAATGATTGATCCCAACCAGGCTGCCCGGAGCTACCCGGCCGGTAAGCTGGAGAAAGGCAATACCATTTACCTGACCGTGGCCGATAACCAGGGCAACATGGTTTCCCTCATCCAGAGCAATTACCGTGGTATGGGCTCAGGGATGACCCCCGGTAAGCTAGGGTTTGTTCTCCAGGACCGCGGCGAGCTTTTCACCCTGGAAGAAGGCCACAACAACGTCTATGAACCGGGGAAGCGGCCTTTCCATACCATCATCCCTGCCTTCATTACCAAAGACGGCAAACCTTTCATGAGCTTTGGCGTGATGGGCGGCTCCATGCAGCCCCAGGGCCATGCCCAGATCGTTATGAACATGGTGGATTTTGGAATGAACCTCCAGGAAGCAGGTGATGCCCCAAGAATAAGACACGGAGGTTCCTCCCAGCCCACCGGCGGTAAAATGCAGGACGGGGGAACCGTCTATCTGGAGTCGGGTTATGATTATCAAACCCTGCGCAACCTCATGCAGATGGGCCACGATGTGGAATACACGATAGGAGGCTATGGCGGATATCAGGCCATCATGTATGATCCCAAAGAAGATGTCTATTACGGTGCCTCTGAATCCAGAAAAGACGGGCAGGCCATTGGATATTAAGAACAAAAATTGAAGAAACATCTGGTGGAATAACCTTGATTGCCATTTAGTAATATTAAGTCGAAAAAAACGAGACACCCATCACGATGAGTCTTCTTTATACTTGACAAATTTCAGGGTTATAACACCGGCGTATTTTGCCCGCATGCCCAATCAGCAACTTTTGCCTGATCCGAGGTTTGCGGGCATCGTATTTTTTATCCCCCAAGCCCCTACTCCTTACTAATCTACTCCTTACTAATCTACTCCTTTGTCAACCAAACGCTGCAATGACTTCACCGGTAAAGCATCAAACCACAGGCAATGACCGTGGTGACAATCACCAGAATCCGGTAACTCTTCTCCGGAATATATCGAACCGTACGGACCCCAATGAAAGCCCCCAGAAAAATGGCAGGCACAACGGTCAAATCCAGCAGCATCGTTTTCATGCCGATCGTTTCCCAGGAAAAAACATGAAAGGGCACCTTGGTCAGGTTAATGATCATAAAAAACCAGGCTTTGGTACCAATGAAAATATTTTTGGGCAGATACATGGTCAGCAGGTAGATCGACAATATCGGGCCAGCGGAATTGCCAATCATCGTGGAAAAGCCCCCGATTATCCCAATAATGGCTGAAAACCACCAGTAATCCGGAACACTGACCTTTTTCCGCCGCATATCCTGCCACACCATTAGAACCAATCCCATCAGGATTGTAATGGCAATGAGTGTGGTAAAAAAATCACCGGAAACCTGATTGCCCACCAGCACCCCGATGACAACCCCCGCGACAGCCCAGGGTATGGGTTTAATTACATATTTCCAGTTGGTATGGCGGTGATAATAAGAAATGGCAAACACATCGCCGATGATCAACATCGGAAGCAACATCCCGGTTGAGGGTTTACCACCGAAAATCATCGCCAATAGGGGCACCACAATGAAAGCCGCACCTGATAGTCCGGATTTAGCCGCCCCCACCAACAAGCCACTCAACATGATCAGGCCCCACTCCAAAGCATCCAGGTCGAACGACTGAAATATCCCGAGAATATATTGCTCCATCTCTTCTATCCAATTAAAAAGCTCCCGCCACAGCAGGATAAGCTTCATTTGACCAATGCATTAATTAAATCATCATCCAATGGATCAAACGGGGGCGAATATAAAAAAGATCCTGTTAAAACCATATCCCATAAAGCTCCAACCAAACACCATCTATCATCCACCTTCCTTACAAGCAGGGGGTCGATGGTTCGAACGTTTATCTACACGAGTGAAAGGAGTAATCCATCATCGCCCAAACAAGACAGGAAAAAAACTGTGGAGCTTGCTTTTTAACAATCCGTAAGAAACCCCCGATTTTTTGTATCTTTATCTATATGCTGAAGGATGTACATTACGTGTCTACCAGAAAAAGATATACCGGCAATATCTGTTTGTATGGAAGGGATTTAATCATTTGGAAAGATGCAAGCAGAATATAAATTTGTCAATATGGAGAAAGGCTGCATTGCTTGTGAAGCCGGGAGCTTGTTTGAAAGAAAGAATACCCGGAACAGGCTTTAAGTTGGAGTATTCACAATTTGATGAGATACCTTTACCATAACACAAAAACCAAAACCCGATGAAAAAATTCAAATTCCTTAATCTGGTCTTCATATTCTTATTGATTGCCTGTGGCACAGTGCCTTTCTCAGGAAGGAAACAGTTCACTGTCATACCTGCCTCCCAAATGATTTCCCTGGCCAATGACAGTTACGCCCAAACACTAAAAGAAAACAAAATATCTGATAATGAGCAGTATACCAACCAGGTGAGAAGGGTGGGGAACCGAATATCTTCAGCAGTAGAGCAATATTTTAAAAACCAGGGAATGGAAGAACGACTGAAGAATTATCAGTGGGAATTCAATGTACTCTCATCCGAGGCGGTGAATGCCTGGTGCATGCCCGGGGGAAAAATCGCCTTCTATGAAGGCATCCTGCCCATATGCCAGGATGATAACGGGGTAGCCGTGGTGATGGCCCATGAAATAGCCCACGCCGTGGCCCGCCATGGCAATGAACGCATGTCACAACAACTGTCTGTGCAATTAGGCGGCATGGTGTTGTCAGAAGCCCTTAAAAAAGAAGAAGAAACAACAAGAAAGCTGGCCCTGGCTGCCTTTGGCCTGGGTTCACAGGTGGGTTACCTGCTCCCTTACAGCAGGACACATGAAAGAGAGGCCGATGAACTGGGCTTGTATTTTATGGCCATGGCCAACTATGACCCCAGAGGGGCACCGGATTTCTGGAAAAGGATGAAAGATAAAGGCGGATCCAGGCCGCCGGAATTCCTTTCCACCCACCCCCACCCTAAAAACAGAATTGCCAACATGGAGGAACACATGGAGAAAGCCCTGGAGTATTACCAGAAAAAGTAGGGATTTTTTTTCCGGCAACATTCCTTCATCGTGATGATTCTGTTGTCTTTGTAGACCTGATTTAACCAAACAAAAATCTAGTTTATTACACTAGTATTAGTTTGATAAACTCCAAATTGAGCTCCCCATCCGTTTATGGCTTCCCCCATTTCACCGACTTAAGCGATGCTTTCTGCATTTTGAGAATTGAAGAATTGTTGTTATTTTACCTTAACTTTATGGCGTTGTTCCATACCGCTTTTATATGCCATTTTTGCGTTATACGCTCGTTTTACTCCTGGTGATCTGCTTCAACCCTTTATACAGCCAGTACAAAGGGCGGCCCTATGTGATCAACCATCAAATTGACCGTTTTCGCCTGGACAATCAAAACTGGTCGATCGCCAACAATGATCAGGGCATGACCTACATCGGCAATAACCAGGGATTGATTGCCTATGACGGGGCCAACTGGAACCGCTATGAGATGCCCGGACAGATGGTGGTTCGTTCGGTGGCAACGGCCGGAGACAGCCTGATCTTTGTCGGCAGCTATGAAGAATTCGGTTACTGGAAAAAAGACCATCGGGGCCGGATGACCTACCACAACCTCAGCGACACCCTGGATTCGTCGCTTTTCCACAACGATGAAATATGGCGCATCATACCGCATCAAGGGAAAGTTTATTTCCAGTCCTTCTCCAATATATATGTTTATGATGGCCAGAGCATTGAGACCATCACCCCCGATAATCCCATTGTTCTGCTGATGAAAGCCAGGGATCGGCTATTCGTCCATATGGTCGATCAGGGACTCTTTGAACTGAAAAACAATCAGCTGCAATTTGTGGAGGGCAGCGAAAAACTGGCCTCAGATGAAATCAAGCTGATCATCCCCTTTAAAGAAAAAAAATTCCTGATCGGGGCGTCTTCTGGTGGTTTGTTTGTTTATAACGGTACAACCTTTAGGCGCTGGGATATACCAGCAGCCAGGGAGATCCGCAATGCTGAAATCAATGTAGGCCTGTCGGTGGGCCAACTCAAGGTGATCGGCACGGTGGTCAACGGGATATATATCCTCAATGAAAACGGAGCGATTCGCGAACACCTTCATGCCGGAAACTTTCTGCGCAACAACACCATACTCTCGCTTAGTTCGGATTCAAGGGGCAACATTTGGGCGGGGCTGGACCGGGGGCTGGATTACATCAATTTAAACAGCGTATTGGATTTTTATGTACATCCCTCCCGCAACATCGGCTCAGCCTATACGGCCTTGCTGGATGATCAGCAACTCTATCTGGGAACCAACCAGGGCCTGTTTCGCTATAGCTATTCACGGGGCAAAGGCTTTAGCAACCCGCAGCTGATAGCCGGCAGCCAGGGCCAGGTATGGGATTTGGAAAAAGCCGGGAATGAACTCTTATGCGGCCACACCAACGGCACCTTTAAGATTGAACAGGAGCAATTAATCAAAATCTCGGATGTCAATGGCGGTTTCGATTTGTTAACCCTTACCCGAAACAACCAAAAATATCTTTTACAGAGTACCTACAGCTCATTGGTTTTGTATGAAAAAGCCCCCCATGGCTGGCAATATTTAAGAAGTTTAGCGGGATTCCTTGAGCCGGTCTCAGATATTGAATCCGACCATCTGGGGCATATCTGGGGAACGCACACGCAGAAAGGGGTTTTTCGCTTTCGCATCAACCAATCGCTCGATTCGGTGGTGGATGTTACCTATTTTGGCAAAGACAGGGGGTTCCCAACCGAGCGGCACATCAGGATGAGCAAGATCCAAAAACGCATTGTTTTTGCCACTTCGCGTTCACTATACACCTATGATGACTTAAATGACAGCATCATCCCTTATCGAAGCCTCAACCAACGTCTGCCCATTTTTCATAAAGCCCGACAAATCAAAAAAGCAACACCGGACCATGCCTGGTTCATCCATAACGGACAGATTGGCCTGTTCAATCTTTACGAGGAGAAGACCAAGAGGGATTTCTACTTCGACCTTTCCCGGCTCGATCTTTACTTGATCTCCAACCACCCCAACATCGTTCATTTAAAAGACAGCCTGCATCTGATATGCCTGGATAAAGGATTTGCGACCCTCAGCCAACGGCGGGCCAGTGAGAACAAACGTCCCCCCAGGGTAACCTTTCGAAAAGCCATCGCCACTTCCCCAAAGAAAAAAAATCAAAGTTTCTTGCCTTTAAAACCAACCGACCCGCCCACCCATCTGTCCTATCGTCAGCGCAACCTTCAATTCATCTTTTCCTGCCGGCAACCGACCCTTTACCCCCAGTTCCGATACCGCCTGAAAGGGCTCAAAGATAAGTGGAGCTGCTGGGCCAAAAATTCCCACATCCATTTCACCCGCCTACCCTGGGGCAGGTATACCCTTCAGCTACAGGCCCGCAATCCACAAGGCATCAAAGGACCGGTGGCCCGCTACAGCTTTTATATCAAACCGCCCTGGTATGCCTCCAAACCCGCCTGGGTTTTTTATGGCCTGTTGGTAATATCTTCGGGCATCCTGCTGCGAAAAATCTTCGTGCGCCGACTCAAAAAACATAAAAACCGCATTGAACAAGAAGAACGAAACAAACGCAAACGCGAGCAAATGCAAGAGCAACAAAAATACATGAAACTGCGCAATGAAAAGCTCCAAAATGAAATTGCCCACAAAAGCTACCAACTGGCCAACTACACGATGACCATTCTGCGAAAAAATGAACACCTGACCCACCTTAAGGAAGAAGTGCAAAAACAAAAAAAAGAACTCGGCCCCCGCTTTCCCAATTATTACTACCGGCGTTTGCTACAGATGATCGACCGCGGCATCTCATCGGAAGAAGACTGGAAGCAATTTGAATACCATTTTGATCAGGCCCACGAAAACTTCATCAAAAGGCTTAAAAAACATTACCCCCACCTGACCCAGGCCGACCTTAAACTATGTGCCTACCTCCGGCTCAATCTCAGTACCAAGGAAATTGCCCCACTTCTGAACATCAGCATCCGGGGCGTGGAAGTCAGAAGATACCGCCTGAGAAAAAGACTCAACCTCAGCAAAGAAGACAATCTGGTGGAATTCCTCCTGAACTTTTAATTCCATTCAGATCCCCTTTGCCAGTTGCCCTCCTTAACCACCCCCGGGCCACCATAAGTTAAAAAATTGATTTTTAAATTTAAAATCACTACCTTTAATTATTACCTGTATTACAGTTTTTTACAGCATTTAACCAAACCATGATGTAGTATTGTTGTGGTGGCTGAAAAGCCAAAAAACACCCTGACGAAACCGTGAAGGGGTCCATTTTTTTCGGAAACTTTAACAAAGGGTTAATTTAGTTTTAACAATTCGTTTCAAACGAAGCAAAATAAAGGATTGTTGGTTTTCTCAAATGCAATCGGCGCTTAAAATAAATCCAGACCGATTGGCTGAACAATAAGGATTTATGATACATTTCACCCTTAAGCGGATTTCATTGCGCATCTTTGCCATTCTTACCCTGACCTTTGTCCTGCTAACCGCGGGATGCAATACTTCTGGCCACAACGATCAAAACACCAATGGGCAAGGAGAAATCCAAATCAGTCCAAGGCAAAAGATTTTTATCAAGGACCTTAAAAAGCGAACCTTCCGTTTTTTCTGGGAACAGGTTGACAAACCCACCTGGCAGATCCCCGACCGCTACCCTACCCGGCGTTTTACGACCATAGCAGGAACAGGTTTTGGCCTGGCTGCTTATCTGGTTGGCATTGAGAACCAATACATCACACGCGAACAAGGGGCGCAACGGGTACTGAACACCTTAGAGTGGTTGTCCAATGCGAAAAAAGGACCGGATGAAAGTGGGGTAAGCGGTTACAAAGGATTTTTTTATCATTTTCTCACCTATGGAACGGGGGTTCGTTACAAAAAAACCGAATTATCAACGATTGACACCGGGCTATTAATGGCAGGCATTTTGGCCTGTCAAAGTTATTTTGACCGCGACAATTTTCAGGAAAACAAAATCAGACGATTGGCTGATTCGTTATACTTAAGGGTGAACTGGAAGTGGGCCATGAACGGCGATGAACATATGTCGATGGGTTGGCGGCCGGAATCGGGTTTCATCCCTGCTGAATGGAAAGGATACAATGAAGCCATGATTCTGCTGATTATGGCGATGGGATCGCCTACCCATCCCATTGCTGACACCGCCTGGCATTCCTGGTGCAAGCATTATCAATGGGAAACCTTTTATGGATACGAACATGTCAATTTTTCCCCGCTCTTCGGCCACCAGTATTCCCATATGTTCATTGACTTCAGGGGCATCCAGGACCCGTATATGCGAGACAAAGGCATCGATTATTTTGAGAACAGCCGGCGGGCCACCCTGGCCAACAGGGCTTACTGCATGGACAATCCCGGCGAATTTGAAGGTTATTCGGCAAATATTTGGGGGCTTACTGCCTGTGACGGGCCTGCCGACACCCTTCAGGTGCACCGGGGCGATTCCATCCGGTTTTACACTTATCGGGCACGCGGAGCCAGTTCCCGCCATATCATCGATGATGGTACCATTGCGCCCACTGCTGCAGGGGGGTCCATTCCGTTCGCCCCTGAAAAATGCCTGAATGCCCTCTACGCCATGAAACAAAAGTACGGTCCGCAACTATACCAGCAATATGGGTTTAAAGATGCCTTCAATCCTACTTTTGAACAATCTAATACCCAACAAACCTGGTTCAATGACGATTATCTGGCCATTGACCAGGGCCCGATCCTCATCCAGCTGGAAAATTACCAATCCGGACTCATTTGGGATCTGATGAAAAAAAATCCCTACATCATAAGGGGGCTCAAAAAAGCCGGATTCAAGGGAGGTTGGCTGAAAGAGGCCTCCATCAGTAAGATCGGATCCAATTAACGCATTGATTCATCAACCAAAATCACACAAAATATGGCTCAAAAATCAATTCAAAACATAACAGCAAAACGGGTACTTCTTTTACTTCTGCTGGGTCTGTCGGCCACCATGGCGATGGCCCAGCGGACCATAACCGGGCAGATCACCGATGCCGAAACCGGCGACCCCCTGCCCGGTGTCAACATTGTGGTAGAAGGTACCACCAGGGGTACCATATCCAACACCGATGGTCGCTACAGCATTGAAGTACAACCTCAGGATCAGGCCCTGGTGTTTTCCTTTGTGGGATATCAACAACAGAGCATTCCCATTGATCAACGACAAACCATTGATGTAGGCCTGAAACAAAAAAGCCAGGAGCTGGAAGAAGTGGTGGTCATCGGATATGGCACCATCAAAAAAAGCGACCTCACCGGCTCAGTCTCCTCCATTGAAGGGGAAAGCCTTACAGAGGTATCTTCGGCCAATGCCCTGGATGCCCTGTCGGGGAAAATAGCGGGTGCACAAATATCCAGCGCATCCGGCGAACCCGGCTCCAACCCCATCGTACGCGTCCGTGGTGTGGGTACCATCAACAATGCCAACCCCATTTATGTGGTTGACGGAGTCATTGTGGAAGACATCTCTTTTTTAAGCCCCAGCGACATTAAATCCGTGGAACTGTTAAAAGACGCCTCTGCCACAGCCATTTACGGCTCAAGGGGCGCCAACGGCGTGTTCATGATCACTACCAAATCAGGTGGAGCCGATCAAAGCCGAATATCCTTCAGCACCGAGGTAGGCATTCAACAGCTGCGCAACAAAATCGACCTGCTCAACGGCGAGGAATTTGCCCGGGCCCTGAACGATATCACACCCGGAGCCATCAACAACCCCAATGCCGTCGATAACATTGACTGGCAAGACAAAATTTTTCAATCCGCTCCCATGGTGCAAAACTACAACCTCTCGGTTTCAGGTGGAACCGAAGACCTGAGCTTTTACATGAGTGGCGGAATTCACAATACCGAGGGCATCATCCCTAAATCCGACTATGAACGCTATAATTTCAAATTAAATACGGAATACCAGGCCCGCGATTTTCTCAACATCGGTACCAACCTGTCAGCTGCCTATATCAATGACAAAATCGCCCCCAATGTGGTGGGAACGGCTTATCGCGCCTGGCCCATCGACCAACCCTACGATGAAAACGGCAATTTTGCAGAAGTGCGCGGCAACGGAAATCCACTGGCTGCCATCGAATATACCAACAACACCAATAAAACCTACCGGGTGGTAAGCAATATGTTTGCCGAAATTGATTTCTGGAGCAATTTTCGGTTCAAAACCAGCTACCAAATTAACCTGGATAAAAGAAAAAACCGAAGCTTCACCCCTGAATACAAAGTTTCTCCCACCCAGCAAAATCAACGCAGTGCCCTCTCGAAAACCTTCACCGAAGACCGCTCCTGGATATTTGAAAACACCCTGCGGTACGAGAACTCCTTCAACGATCACCAATTGAACGTTCTGGCCGGTTATACGGCCCAACAAAACACCTATGAGAGTCCGAACGTGACTGTATATAATCTGATCCGGGACGATCCCAAGTTCTGGTATTTGAACGCGGCCACCAACGACACCCTCTTTGATTTTGGCAGCAGCGAATACACCACCTCCATGGCTTCCTACCTGTTCCGCACCAACTACAGTTACGCAGGTAAATATTTACTTACGGCTTCATTCCGGGCCGACGGTTCCTCGAAGTTCAGTGAAGGCAACCGTTGGGGATACTTTCCCTCTTTTGCCCTGGGCTGGAACATTTCCAAAGAACCTTTCTTTCCCCAAACCGAATTCATCGATAATCTGAAGCTGCGCTCCAGTTGGGGCGTTATCGGCAATGAAAAGATCGGATGGGCCGACCGGTATGCCTTGATTGGCAATGCCGGGGCTGTTTTCGGCAGAGATGAAGCCCTGCAGGCCGGAGCGACCTACCAGGGAGCCGGCAACAGTGACATCCGATGGGAAAGCACCGAACAACTCAATTTCGGCATTGAGCTCAATGCCCTGAATAACAAGTTGACCACCGAAGTTGAGTTATACAACAAAACCACCCAAGACATCCTGGTGAACCTTAGCGTTCCGGGTTATTACGGAATCGGTTCTTTCCAGAAGGTCCGTTTTAATGCCGCCGAAGTGCTCAACCGCGGCCTCGAAGTGAATGCCCAATGGAGGGAAAAAATCGGGGATTTCAACTATTCGGTCAATATTACTGCCTCTTCGGTGCACAATGAAGTGCTCTCGATTCAGGCCAATGCCCCGGCCGATTCAGTAATCTTCGGGGGGACCCTCTCCAATGGCGACCAGGTCACAGCCACTTACGTAGGCCAGTCCATCGGTTCATTTTATGGCTATCAAACCCAAGGGGCCTTCCAAACCGAAGAACAACTCCAAAACACCCCGCACCTGCCCAACCAGGATGTGGGCGATCTCATCTACAAAGACCGCAACGGAGATGACCAGATCACCCCTGATGACAAAACCATCATTGGTTCGCCCATCCCCGATTTATCCTATGGCTTTGGTTTTAGCCTCGGCTACAAAGGATTTAATTTAAGGGCTGATTTCCAGGGCCAGGTGGGCAGTGAAATCTACAATGCGAAAAATCAGACCCGTTTCGGCATCTACAACTTTGAAGGACGCGTGCGCGAGCGCTGGAACGGACAAGGCTCATCCACCTCGGAACCCGATCTCGACGGGCAGGCTGGCAATTATGAACCCTCTGACTATTTCATTCATGACGGATCGTATCTTCGGCTTCGAAACCTGACCCTTAGTTATTCCCTGCCCGAAAAATACCTCAGCCAGTTGAGCCTTCAAAAAGCCACCATTTACCTGAGGGGCAACAACTTGTTCTCATTGACCGAATACCCGGGGTATTCACCCGATATCGGTGGCGGTCCCCTTTCGGCGGGTATTGACCAGGGCATTTATCCCATTACCCGTTCTTATACCCTTGGACTGAATGTTTCATTTTAAAATCAAACGATATGCTGCGTAAAAGTATCTATATATTTTTCATGTTCCTTTTTCTGGCGGGATGCTCCGAAGATTTTCTGGACAATCCCCCGAAGGGACAGTTAACCACCGGCAACTTCCCCACCACCGAGCAGGATGCGGTTTTGGCCACCAATGGAATTTATAACACCTTAAGAATATGGAATTTTCATGCCGGAGGCTTTCCCATTCTGGACATCATGTCAGATGAAGCCAAGAAAGGCAGCAATCCGGGCGACGGGGTGGTCATCAACCAGTTTGAAAACTTCACCTTTACCCCCGGGAATGGTTCTTTTGAGCGATGGTGGTCGACCCTTTACCTGGGGGTCAAAAGGGCGCATTTGGTTTTGGAGAGCGTTCCCGAGATCAAAATGGACCCCCAACTCAAAGGCCGTTTATTGGCAGAGGCACGGTTTCTCAGGGGATTCTTCTACTTCACCCTGGTGCGGGCATACGGAGATGTTCCGATGGTCACCAGTAGTGAGCCGCCCAATAAAATGCCGCGTACCGACCAGGCAGAGATATACCAGGAGTTGATCATCCCCGATTTCCAATATGCCATTGAAAACCTGCCCCTGCGCAGTGATTATGCCTCCTCGCAGGTTGGCAGGGCCACGAAGGGGGCTGCCCGGGGGATGCTGGCCAAAGTGTATCTTTGGCGTCAAAACTATCAGATGGCCGCCCAATATGCCCTGGATGTGATTGAATCCGGCGAGTATTCGCTTGATCCCAGCTTTGCCAATGTCTTTGATGAACAGTTTGGCCCGGGGGCCATCTTTGAAGTAGGGGCTTTGCCGCGTTCCGGGATGGACAACGGAGGCAACCAATATGCCAACACATGGGGTGTTCGCGGAGAACCCAACCTGGGATGGGGCTTCGGACGGCCTTCCTGGAGCCTGATACAGGATATGCAGGGCGACCCCCGACAAGAACCTACCATCGCCTTTGTGGGAGAAACCATCGAAGGAATCACCATCCAGGGGGATGACAATACACCCGACACCACCTTCAATGACCAGGGCCAAATTGAGCAAGTCGAGTGTTACAATCAAAAAACCTTTGTGGCCGGTTCCACCCCGGAAGTAACCTGGGGCTACAACCGCAAATTCCTCCGATATGCCGATGTATTGCTGGTTGCTGCAGAAGCCCTCAATGAAAACGACCAGCCCGCAGAAGCCCTGACTTACCTGAACCAGGTCAGGGAAAGGGCCCGGGCCTCCAGTGATGATTTGCCCGATATCTCCACCACCGATAAACAAGCCCTGCGCGATGCCATCATCCGCGAACGACACCACGAACTCGCCCTGGAAGGCAAACGCTTCTGGGACCTGATCAGAACAGGCCGCGCCCCTGAAGTGCTCGGCCCCCTGGGATTCGTCGAAGACAAACATGAACTGATGCCCATCCCTCAAAGTGAAATCAACGTCTCGGAAGGTGCGATGACCCAAAACCCCAAATACTAATTCTAATTATAATTTGCTTACTAAAACCAAAACCCAAAGCGCTATGAAAACCATTAAAGTTTTAACCACTATGATCCTGATTGGAGGCCTTTTTGCCTTCATGGGATGCGAAGAAGATGATCCCGGTAAGCTCTCGATCAAAACCATGGAAGCTACCGGCACCGACCTCGAAACCGGTGAACAGGTCACCAAAGACCTCAACGCCGCCCAGGCACCTACCGATGTGCCCCTGGATGCAACCATGACGGTGACTTTTTCCAAAAATGTCAAAGCTGAAACCGTCAGCGCCACCAGCCTGACCTTGTCCTCTTCCAAAGGTGAGGTCCAACTTGAAACCAGTGTCAGTGGGGCTGAAGTGACCATCACACCGCAAAGCGAACTGGCACGCGGAACGGAATACACCTTCTCCCTGAAGCCCACCATCGAGGCGAAAGACGGCGGTGCCTTTGAAGGAGCTGAAAGGACCTTCAAGACTGCCGGACAGGGCATTGTGGTTCCCCCGCAAAGCGACAGCCAAATCGCTTACTTCACATTCAACAACACCACGGAAGATTACACCGGGAACCATCAGGTACCCAAAACCCAAATATCCGGTTACGTAAAAGACCGCTTCGGTTACGTCAACAGTGCCGCCGAATTTGACGGGGAGGATGACATCGTTGATATCGCCAACCCCGGTGGCGACATGGACCTGATCAACCCCAGCACCACCATCTCTTTCTGGTTCTGGACAGACCTTGACGATTCACATGTTTCCAACGGCATGTTCCTGATGGGGGCCACCGCTGAATACGGCTTCTTCTATGAAATGGGCCTGCTGGAAAGCGGATCCCCCTGGATCAAAGTTGCCACCCGCCACAAGCAGCACCCCGATGCCACCACCGACTTCGGCTCAGCAACCGCCTGGGGCGACGCCATTAAAGGAGAAGGTGCCGAAACCGGCGATATATGGCAAGGCGACCTGGGCGCCATGGTCGATGAACAGTGGGTCCACTTTGTGATGAGCTATGACCAGTCCACCGGCATGAAACGGGTCTGGCTCAACGGCACCAAGGTCTGGGAGATGAATCTCTCAGAAAGTGATGAATGGAAAATGAAAGAAATGCACATCGATACAGCTTCCGCCACCAATGAAACCATGGACGTTGGCATTGGTTTTGCCGGAAGCTCCGAAAACCACTCCACCGGTTGGGCTGACTATCAGACCACTGTGGAACAAAATGCCAACAAAACTTTCTTCGGCTATATGGATGATGTGCGCTTCTTCAATACTGCTTTGACCAGCGCTGAGGTTCAAAGCCTCTACAACAGCGAAAAACCGGCTGAAGAATAATCCGTTCATCAATACAGTAAGTAGCATCAATCATCAAAGAGGGTTTGGGCTCCGGCTCAAACCCTCTTTTGAGAAGTTGATCCCCGGAAGGTTCCCCCAAAAAAATTAGCTGAAAAATACGGGCAATTAAATCATACAAAAAATCTCGAAATACCTGAAGGATTTAAAATAAGGCTCTATTTCGAACCAAAAAAAGGCAGTTCGCGCAAATAAATCGTCCAGCGACCACCAGGAATCATACCAATCAAAAATAAAGAAGGGGGAACCCCATCAACCTGATAAACCCACAAAATTGAAAATCCACTACGGCTGAATCCATGAAAATGGGCTTGAATATCGTTTCAACTGAAAAAACCAATAACCGCAAAAAGTCAATATCGTTGCCATGAACAAACTCCCGATAAGACGAAGAAGAATATAGACCGATAACGAATCCAATTTTAGATCGATAATAAATTATAGCTCCAAAGCCTAAGATTTTAATTATGAACAATTTCCGGATGACGCCCCTTTTGTTCCTTCTGCTGATCAGCTTGATAAGCGGGTGCGAAAAAAATGACAACAACGGACCGGGCGCGGACAAACTGCTGCAGATTACTTCAGCCAAAATAGGAACCATCGACATTTCCTCAACCAATACCACCGAAGGGGTTCCGGTGGGCAAACCCATCGTTCTATCTTTCAGTCAGCCTCTGGACACGGCTACGGTGGAAGACAATATTACAATGCTGAACCCCGATTCTTCCCAACACGGATTCACCTCCCATTTCATGGAAGACCACTCCACCATATCCATCCGGCCTGTCCCCGACCTGGAGCATTCCGCCACCTATAGCCTCATGCTGGAGAAGGGATTAAAAAGCCAGCATGATGCGAAGTTCAACGGGCTGACCTTTCACTTTAGCACCGAACGGGGCACCTTGCGCATTCAATCCATCCGCCTCAATGGCCAGGACTTTTCATCAAACGGACCGATAAGCGGCATTGATTTTCAAACCCAGTTCCGAATTCGTTTCAATGCACCCATCGAAAAATCGGGCCTTTCCGATCACGTAAGCCTGTCAGGTCCTTCTGGCGACCAACCCCTTAGCCTCACCCATCAGGACCAGGACAGCACCCTGATTGTAGAAAACCAGGATCCTCTGACCTACTACCGCAAATACACTTTTTCGCTGTCGCAGGAGATTACCACGACCAACAATTTTGAATTCAAGGGTTTTCACAATGACTTTTACACCCGCCTGGATTCCACCGACAAGTTTCCTCGCATCAATGAAGAAAAGCTCCTTACAAAAATACAGGAACAAACCTTTAAATATTTCTGGGATTTTGCCCATCCCAACTGCGGTTTGGCCCGGGAACGGAACACTGCCGGAGATATCGTAACGACAGGGGGGTCGGGCTTTGGCATCATGTCGATCATTGTGGGCATCGAACGGGGCTTCATCAGCCGGGATCAGGGTTTACAAAGGCTCGAGAAGATCCTCAGTTTCCTGGAAAACGAGGCCGACCGCTTTCATGGAGCCTGGCCTCATTGGATGGACGGGACCACCGGCGAAGTTATTCCTTTCGGGGAAAAAGATGACGGGGCAGATCTGGTTGAAACAGCTTTCCTGGTGCAAGGGCTTCTGGCTTTCCGCGAATACCTGGATCCGACGGTTAGCCAGGAAAAAGACCTGATCGACCAGATCAACCGCCTGTGGGAAGGCGTTGAATGGGACTGGTACACCCAGGGGAAAGAGGTTCTCTACTGGCATTGGTCGCCCAACTATGGATTCGAGAAGAACCTGCCCATTCGGGGCCACAATGAAACGCAGATCGTCTACATCCTGGCGGCGGCCTCTCCCTCCCACCCGATCGATGCATCGGTGTATCACAACGGATATGCCAAAAACGGAGCCATGCAGAATGGCAACCAATATTACGGCTATACCCTTCCATTAGGCAATGCTTACGGGGGCCCCCTGTTCTTTACCCATTACTCCTATCTGGGACTTGATCCGAGAAATCTGGAAGATCACTACGCCGATTACTGGAAACAAAACCGCAACCACGCCCTGATTCATCATGCCTACTGTAAAGACAATCCCCAAAATTACATAGGATACAGCGGCCAGGCCTGGGGCTTAACCGCCAGTGACAACCATGAGGGTTACAGCGCCCACTCCCCCACCAACGATTTGGGGGTGATCACCCCTACTGCTGCTGTCTCCTCACTGCCTTATACACCACAAAAGGCGATGGCCGCCATCAAACATTACTATTACCAGCTGGGCGACCGACTGTGGGGGCCCTATGGCTTCTACGATGCCTTTAGCCCTACCCACAACTGGTGGGCTGATTCCTATATCGCCATTGACCAGGGCCCGATCATCTGCATGATTGAAAACCATCGCACCGCTTTGCTGTGGGACTTGTTCATGTCGGCCCCGGAAATACAAAGCGGCCTGGACAAACTGGGTTTCACTTATTGATAAGAAGCAGCCAGCCCAAGCTTGTTGTAATAAATTTGATTTCCTTTGAGTTAATAAAGACGACACTTTCATCCATATAAGAATTCTTTATCCTTTACCGACTTTATGTTTGTAACACTAAGCCACAGAGACCTGACCATTAAAAAACAACCATCACTTAAAAACAGCAGACAATGAAAACCACACAACTGAGACATTTAATACCGGCTGGTTTCCTCTTGGTAGTGCTCTTCTCCATAACTTCATGCAATGAAGGGGGTAAGACCAAAAGCCATAGGGATGCATTCATTGATTCACTCCTTTCGCGGATGACCCTGGAAGAAAAGATCGGGCAGATGACCCTGCTGACCTCGGGGTGGTCACAAACCGGCCCATCCATGAATGAGGACTATAAGAAGATGATCCGCAACGGTCACTGCGGCAATGTCTTCAATGCCCTTACCGTGGAATACAACCGCAAGTTGCAGAGGATGGCTGTGGAAGAGACCCGCCTGGGCATTCCCCTTTTGTTTGGATATGATGTCATCCATGGATTCAAAACCATCTTTCCCATACCCCTGGCAACATCCTGTTCGTGGGACACTGCCATGATCCGACAAACGGCCCGGTTGGCTTCAAAAGAGGCGGCCGCTGCCGGGGTAACCTGGACGTTCAACCCGATGGCAGACATTTCCCGTGATCCACGCTGGGGCCGGATTGCGGAAGGGGCCGGCGAAGATCCTTTCCTGGCCAGTGCCATTGCCCGGGCCAAAGTCAAGGGCCATCAGGGCAGGACGCTGTCTGATCCCCTGACCCTGGCAGCCTGTGTCAAACACATGGCCGCCTACGGCGATCCCCGCGCCGGGAGGGATTACAATACCGTTGACATGTCGCTCCGAAGACTCCGGGAAGTGTACCTGCCCCCTTACCAGGCCGCCGTGGAAGCAGGAGCCGCCACGGTAATGACTGCTTTCAATGATCTGAATGGCATACCAGCTACCGGCAACAAATTCCTTTTAACCAATATCCTCCGTAATGAATGGCATTTCGATGGAATGGTCGTCACCGATTATACCTCCATTCCAGAAATGGTTGATCATGGATACGCCCGCGATGAAAAACATGCCGGTGAGTTGGCACTGAATGCCGGGGTGGATATGGACATGCAAGGGTCTACTTTTCACAACCACCTGAAAAAATCGGTCCGTCAAGACAAAATCTCCGAACAACAAATCAACCAGGCCGTTCGAAGGGTGCTTGGCCTCAAATATGATTTGGGCCTGTTCGAAGATCCATACCGTTATTTGGATGAACAACGAGAAGACACCATCATCCATTCACAACAGATGATGGATCACGCCCTGGCCTCGGCCAAAGAATCGGTGGTTTTGCTGAAAAATGAACCCCACGAGGCCGGACAAATCCTGCCCATGGAACAACAACCCGCCAGCATGGCGCTGATTGGTCCCCTGGCCGATAGCCGCTCTGACATGCTGGGCACCTGGCACGCTGCTGGTACCGATTCGCTGGTTACAACACTAAAGGAGGGAATTGAACAGGAATTTCCCGGCACCACCATCCATTATGCCCGGGGATGCGAGACCACCGGCACCGACCAAAGCGGCTTTGACCAGGCCCTGGCTGCAGCCCGCAAATCAGAGGTCATTGTCATGGCCGTGGGAGAAAACTTCCGCCAAAGCGGTGAAGCCGCCAGCCGTGCACATATCAACCTGCCAGGCGTTCAACTGGAACTGGTCAAAAAAATGGTTCAAACCGGCAAACCCCTCGTAGTCGTCCTGATGGCCGGCCGCCCCCTGGCCATACCCTGGATCGACCAGAACGTCGCGGCCATCCTCAATGCATGGCACCTGGGCACACGCGCTGGCGATGCCGTGGCCGATATCCTCTCTGGAGATACCAACCCATCGGGCAAACTCACCAGTACCTTCCCCAGAACCACAGGCCAGATCCCCATCTTTTACAGCGTTAAAAATACCGGCCGCCCCCTTGACCCGGACAACAAATACACCAGTAAATACCTGGATGTCCCCAACGACCCCCTGTATCCCTTTGGTTATGGCTTGAGCTATACCCAATTCGAATATGAAAACCTGAAACTTAATCGAAGTGAAATCAACTTTAAGCAAAACCTTCAAGTTTCTGTCCAGGTCAAAAATACCGGTCAATACAAAGGGGAAGAAATAGTGCAGCTCTATACCCGCGATATGGTGGGGAGTGTAACCCGTCCGGTTAAAGAATTAAAAGGATTCCGAAAAATTGCCCTCAAGCCCGGCGAACAAAAACAAGTTGAATTTACCCTTTCAGCGGATGATTTGAAATTGTATGACCCAAAAATGAACCATATAGCTGAACCCGGTAAGTTTAAGGTTTTTGTGGGCACCAGCTCGGCCAATGTACTGGAGGAGAGCTTTACCCTGGTTAAACCTTAAAACCACTACCCTCCAAATGCTCAACAAAAGATTAAGCATGAGCCGGAGGAAAACTTTATCCTGATCATGCCCTAAAACCTCATCCATCCAAAAGTCCAACAAAACGGTGGATCAGTTGGAGGAGGAATTTACCCTGGCTAAACCTTAAAACCAGATCCTTCCAAAAGCCTAAAAGACCATTGAACGATAACTGGAGCAGGACTTTAGATGAATGATGCTTTAATACATTTCTGATTGGATTGCAAGGGGGCCGCTATCCGTTGATCATTTCCAACCGGACCGACCTTGTTTAAAAATTCATTGAGAAAATGTTTGGGCAGGAGGATGGGGTGCTATCAAATCATTAAACCGTGCGGGGATTAAGCTTCAGGGCCTGATCAGGTTTTGCGCCATGCATCGAGGGTGTGGATGAGACTTTGCTTAAGGTCCCAAAGCTTTTTCATCATATTGGTTTTACGAAGCCACAATATATTGTACCTGAGTTGTCCTCCCATTTTTTGGGCCGTTACATACCATGCGTAAGCCAGATAACCCGATAAGGGCAAACCAATAAGGTAGACCCAGGGAATCCAGGAAGCGTCACTAAAAATGGCAACCAGAAGGGTCTGAACCCCATAAAAAAAGGGAAAAAGCACCAGGGCCAAACCATTCTTAATGGAACTCCAGAACTGGGGATCTTTAACATTTCGGATGGCCAGAAGGGGCAAGAAAAAGGGCAGGACATTGTTCACTGTACCATACAGGAAAAGCGGAAAAAACACCACCACCAAAACAAGTTTGGCCAAAAGGGGCAGCCAGGGATGGGGGCTTGCCGAAACAATTTTTTCTCGCAGCTTCAACCGGCTGAGTATACGTTGGTATAAAGCGGTCTGTTGTGAAAGCCAGGCAGCTTGCCGGGGATAAGCTGCCACTTTATTGCCCCACAATACAATGCTCCTTTTCTCTTCCTCCAGCACTTCAGGATACCGCTGTTTGCCATTCGCCGTGTGGTTTTTCATATACGGCCGGTAAACGGCCCGAAGGTAATTGATGGTATCATGGTAGGAGGGGCTATCAATATGGACCATTACCTTTTTCAGGGCACAGGCAATATCCTGTTTAAGCGCATTAAGGGCTCTGGAAGGGTTTTGCCGGTATAACTCCTGATAGCTTGCCACACCTATGGGCTGGCCAAAACGAATGATCAGATTGTGCCCGAATTTGTAAAAATTGTCGTACTCCAGGCCTACCGGTATGATTTTCAGGCCCAGGTTAAAGTGTTGCCGGGCTTCGGCCTGAAAAGCAATCCGGCAAATGCCCTTTTTTAAAGGCCTCAGGCGCCTTTCAGGGGCATGATTGCCCTCAGGAAAGATCACCAGGCTCTTGTGGCTGCGCATAATATCGCCCACCTTGGCCAGTATGCGGTCATTATGCTGCAAGGCATCATAGCCGTCGCGAATGCGATAGATCGGGAGAAGTTTTAAAAACGTAAGGATGCGGGCAATAAGGGGATTATGAAAAATATCGGAGCGGGCCAAAAAAACCGGCTGCCCGGGTGCCGAATAAACCAAGGCCAGGGCATCCATCAGGGCATTTTGATGATTAGGGGCATAAATCAGCGGAGTGTCATCGGGAATATTCTCCTTTCCGCGAATATAAATATTTTTAAAATATCCCCTGTAGTTCAGGTTAACAAAGGGCCTTAGAAGGGCATAACCGAGATCCCATTTTTCAATATTATGCTGTGCCATTATCGTTCTTTCTGATTGCAGCTTCCACCGCTGTTTATGAGGCATCCGATTGTTCTGCTTCCGGCCAGCTAACCCCCTTAATGGTGGCCCTGACATGATCCTTGTTGCCTGCTGAACCTTTCAAAGACGTTGTTGGTATGCTGCCTCCAGCCTGCTGAACCTTTTAAGGTTTTTTTTATGGGCTTTTTGCATCCTGATGCCCAGAAGCCAGCCTGTCAACTTTTGATCCGGCATGTTCAAGTTTAGATATGCACCCCACGGCCATTGAACGACAGGCGGGTTCGGTTTCCTCTAATGGGCTTTTTTGACCATATACCGGCGATAATTAATCCGGCAATGATGTGCCATATACCCCACCATGCAGCTACAAATGCCATTCCCCCAAGGCCGTCAAATAAATTGGGGTTAAAGATTAAAACCAATGCCAGGCCCGAATTTTGTATGCCGGTTTCAATAGAGATCGAACGGCGATCAACCCGCGGCAGCCGGAAAAAAGTACTGACCGAAAAACCCGAGAGCAAGGCAAGGGCATTATGAGCCAACACAATAAGGAAAATCAGATGTATATACTCCAAAAAGTAATTGACATTATTGGAAAAAGCAATAATAACGAAACCGGCAAATATCAGTATGGAAAAGATTTTAATGGGGCGGGTAATCCGGGCGGTGATCCGGGGAAATTTTCGGGCAAACAAAACCCCAATGACCATAGGAATGCCCAACAAAATGACCACCGTACGCAACATATGCCACGGATCAATCTCTATGGGCATGATCAGTTGAGATGCTTTTTCATATAAACCGCCCCAAAAAGCAAAATTAAGCGGGGTCAAAAAAATGGACCCCACCGTGGCAATGCCGGTTAATGAAACCGACAGGGCTGTATTGCCCCGGGCCAGGTTGGAAATGAAATTCGAAATATTCCCCCCCGGGCAGGATGCCACCAACAACATGCCCAGGGCTACACTTGGGGTAGGTTGGATCATGAGAATCAACAAAAAAGTAAGAGCCGGCAACATCAAAAATTGCGACAGAAAACCAATAACCAGGGACTTGGGTTTTTTAAGGATGTGCTTAAAATTGTCCACATTGATCTCCAGGGCCACCCCAAACATAATGAATGCCAATGTTATATTGAGGATGAACAATCCAGAAGGACTGAAATTCAACTGCACCTGATCCAATACCTCCATAGCATCAAGTTAAGTGATTAAAACGCCAAAGTTAAAAATTTTTGTCCAAACCCAATCGATCATAAAATGAGATGAAAGCTCCATCAATTAAGAATTTTAAGCCTATACCTTTCAACTATATCTGAAACATATTCGGGTGATTCATTTAAATAAAGACTTATTAAAGGTTATCAATCGGTATAGCGGTATACCATCCTCAATTCTTATCGGAGCACTCACCATGGAACCCTCATACTCCATAAACAGCCTTGTTGGGCAGGTTCCTGCATGCGGGTTTTATAAAAACATATTTAGTTAACAGTTTGTATTTCAGCATAATAATAGCATATAATTCGTTGGTCTCGGTAACCTCTGCCATGGAACCCTCATGTTTTATTCATTACCTTTTGTG
>CAJXLK010000047.1 GCA_913055635.1 uncultured Bacteroidota bacterium | reverse complement strand
ATCACCGGCTTGGCATCATCGACTTGCACCATTGTCGAAGTGGCAATGACTCCTTTGGCGATGTTGCGCTCAGGCAGGGGAAGGGTCTCTTCTCCATCGGCAACCCGGGCTTCGCCTCTCATTACCAACTCTGAATTCCTCATGCCCTCTTCAAAGTCGAACGTACCGTTGAATTCAATCTGTCCGCCTGTCTCATATTCCACGACCTTGTTGTTGGCTTGAACGTCTATTCCCTGGAAAGTCTTGGATTCCAGTTCTTCTTCTCCTCCTTCGTATGTTAGAACCGGAGTGAACTCGACAATAGCATCCTTGTTGAACCATTCGGGCGGTATTTCACCTTGAATGCTATACTCTACTTCACCGCCATGCGTTTCCAATACCTTTGGCGTCGTATTGAAAGTAAGGGTGCCATACTCTTCTTTCATCTTGTCAATGCCACCGCAGCTACTAAGCAATACCGCTGCTATCAGGAAGGATGTTAAAAAATTTAGCTTTTTCATAATTGCGACCGATTATTTGTTTATGAATAAATCTTTTGATTATGATTCGTACTTTATGTTAGTACAAACTTAATAATGTTTTGATTAAAATAAAAATATTACGGATAAAATTATGTTATGTGGGTATTAAAAAATGTGGCGGCTAATGCCCAATGGATGCTCTTTATTGAAAAGGAAGCTTTTAATTGCATCATAATCAGACGAATTGTTGACAAAGTCTAAATTGTTCGTATCCAGTATTAAAATTCGCATGCCCTTCTGTTGTTTCAGGTAATTAAAGTATTCCCGTTCGAGTTGTTTCAGGTAGGCTGAGGTCAGGTTCATTTCATAGGTTCGACCGCGTTGTTGTATGTTTTGCATTAAATGATCCACGTTTTGATGCAGGTAGACGTACAGATCGGGTTTGGGGATGGATTTATAGATGATGTTGAATATCTGCCGGTAAAGCAGGTATTCCTGTTCAGACAGGGTAATTTTGGCAAAAAGCAGGGATTTGGAAAAGTAGTAATCGGCCAGGGTAAAGGTTTTAAAAAGGTTTTGATAGGGGAGTTTACTGGTCAACTGCTGATAGCGGGAAGCCATGAATGAGAGTTCAACATGGAAGGCATATTTTTGTGGATTTTGGTAGAACTTTGGCAGGAAAGGGTTGTCGGCGAACTCTTCCAGCAGGAGGTTGGCCTGGTAATCAGCGGCCAGTTTTTGAGCCAGGGTGGTTTTGCCTGCCCCGATGTTGCCCTCAATGACGATGTAGTTGTATTTCAAAGCTTTGTTTTTTAAAGGGGGAAGACCTGGTTGGATGGCCGGGATGGCACCCCCTAAAGATATTTTTTAACCTGGAGATGGTTTTAAAAAAAGGGGGATGCCGTCGGGCTCAGACAGATGGTTGAAATGGTTTTTAATATTGGGGCTTGAATCCTTCGATGTTATCGAAGACAAAGGACCACATGTCGGCCTCTTCCTGGATTTGCGCGCTGGTGGCTTTTCCGGCGCCATGTCCGGCCTGGGTTTGTATGCGGATCATGGTGGGATTGGGGCCCTGGTATTTTTCCTGCAGGGTCGCGATGTATTTAAAGGAGTGAGCCGGTACCACGCGGTCGTCATGGTCGGCTGTCATAGCCAGGACCGCCGGATAGGGTTTGCCTGCTTCAATGTTGTGAAGGGGCGAATACTGGTAGAGGTTTCTGAAATCAACCGAATCCTGGCTGGTTCCGTATTCATCGGCCCAGGCCCATCCGATGGTAAATTTGTGATAGCGCAGCATATCCATCACCCCGACCGCCGGGACAGCCACTTCAAACAGCCCGGGCCGCTGATTGGTGACCGCACCCACCAGCAAGCCTCCGTTCGATCCCCCATGAATGGCGATCTTATCAGAAGTGGTATAGCCTTGGTCAACAAGATATTCGGCGGCACTGATGAAGTCGTCAAATACATTTTGCTTGTTGAGCTTCATGCCTTGTTTGTGCCACTTTTCACCGTATTCTCCTCCGCCTCTGATATTGGCCACTGCATAAATGCCCCCGTTCTCCAGCCATACCATGTTGCTTTTGCTGAACGATGGGGTGATGCTGATGTTGAAGCCTCCATATCCATATAGAAAGACCGGATGCGCCTGGTCCATGTTCAGCCCTTCTTTGTGCACCAGGAACATGGGAATGCGCGTGTTATCTTTGCTTTTGTAGAAGACCTGGCGGGTGACATACTTTTCTGGGTTGAACGGGGTTTGCGGGTCGAACAAGAGGTTGGTCTCTTTTTGACTGAGATGGTGTTGCCATATTTGTTTGGGCTGGGTGAAAGCACTGAAAGAATAGAACAACTGATCGCTTTTGGCATTGGCCGAGAGCGACCCCACCGTGCCCATGTCGGGGAGTTCGATTTGATAAAGATTTTCTCCTTTTAGGTTATAAACCTGCAATTTGCTGTGGGCGTCTTCCAGGTAGGATGTGATGATCCTGTCCTGGCCTACCTCACAGGACTGAAGCACGTTCTTCTTTTCGGGGATCAAATCTATCCAGTTGCCCACATCGCGCTGATGGATGTTGATCAGCACCACTTTATACTTGGGCGCCTGGTAATTGGTGTGAACCACCATTTGATCGCCAATGTGGTCGATGATGCGGTATTCGTATTCAAAACCGGTGGTGAGTTTAACATAGGGCCCGTCATCCTTGAGGTTCTTTACGTAGACATTATTGCCGCTGGTCGAACGCGTTTCATAAATATACAGGTACTTCTGATCACTGGAAACCTGGGGGGAATAATTGCGCCTGGGATATTCAGGCTTCTTGAAAACCAAGGCATCTTCCGATTGCGGATTGCCCAGCTGGTGGTAATAGACTTTGTGGTTGGTGTTGGCCTGGGTCATCGCCTGGCCTTCTTTGGGCTTTTCATACCGGCTGTAAAAAAATCCGTCCTGGTACCAGGCCATATTCGAAAATTTGATCCATTTCAGGTGATCTTCCAGTTGCTCTTTGGTCTCCAGGTTCATTACATAGGCTTCGCGCCAATCCGATCCACCGCGGGAAATGGTATAGGCCAGGTACTTCCCGTTATGAGAAACGCTAAAGTCCATCAGAGCCACTGATCCATCTTCTGAAAAGGTATTGGGATCAATCACCTTCTCGGGTTCGCCCTGCAGGTCTTCTTTCATATACAATACGCTTTGATCCTGAAGCCCGGTGTTTTTGAAGAAAAAATATTTTCCGGCTTTCTCCCGGGGGGCACTCATCCTTTCGTAGTTCCATATCTCTTCCAGCCGCCGGGCTATATCGTCGCGGTAGGGTATTTGTTCGAGGTAGTTGAAAGTGACCTCATTCTGTGCCTTGACCCATTCAGCCACCGCCTGGGAGGTATCGTTCTCAAGCCAGCGGTAGGGATCCGGCACCTGGGTGCCAAAGTATTCGTCGACGGTGTCTACTTTTTTGGTTTCGGGGTAGTTGTACTGGCTGTTTTGACAGGCGAAAAACGCCGGCATCATTACCAAAAAAAGAAGGATCAGCTTATTGGACATAGTGGGATTGGTTATAAGATTCACATGGTTATGATTGACCCAGTAAATATAAAAAAAAATCAGAAGCATACGCCTCTGATTTCTTCATGATTCATGCTGTTGGCAAGGATCTATTTGTTCTGTTTGCGTTTTGGTCTTGGCAACAGGGCTTTTCTGGAGAGTCTCAGGTTGCCGGTTTGTTTGTCAATGTCGATCAGTTTCACCTCCAGTTCCTGGCCTTCTTTAAGGACACTCTCTACGCTTTCGATGCGTTTCCAGTCAATTTCAGAGATGTGGAGCAGTCCTTCCTTGCCGGGGATGATTTCCACAAAAGCGCCAAAAGAGACGATGGATTTGATGGTTCCTTTGTAGACCTTGCCTACTTCGGGGACTTCGACAATTTGCTTGATTCGTTCTACGGCATTATCGACCAGCTCTTTGTTTTCAGCAAAAACATCGACCTGTCCATACTCTTCCTTTTCTTCGATGGTGATGGTGGTATTGGTCTCATGCTGGATTTGCTGGACGATTTTACCACCGGGGCCAATCAGGGCTCCAATCATATCCTTGGCGATGCGAACCTGTTCAAATCTCGGGGTATGGGGTTTATAATCGGGCCGGGGTTCGGCCAGGGTTTCGCTCATTTTATCGAGGATATGCAGGCGTCCTACCCGGGATTGTTCCAGGGCTTCTTCCATGATTTCGTAGGAAAGGCCTGATATTTTGATGTCCATTTGGCAGGCGGTGATGCCATCGCGGGTTCCGGTAACTTTAAAGTCCATATCGCCCAGGTGGTCTTCATCGCCGAGGATATCGGAAAGGATGGCATAATTGCCTTCATCGTCGGTGATCAGGCCCATGGCGATGCCGGAGACGGGTTTTTTCATGGGTATACCGCTGTCCATCAGGGCAAGGGTGCCGGCGCAGACGGTAGCCATGGAGGAGGAACCGTTGGATTCCATGATGTCAGAAACCACCCGTATGGCGTAAGGGTTGGAATCTTCCAGGGGAACCATCCCTTTCAGGGCGCGGTGGGCCAGGTTGCCGTGACCTACCTCGCGGCGGCTGACACCCCTTACGGGTTTGGCCTCGCCGGTAGAGAAAGGCGGGAAGTTGTAATGCAATACAAACTTTTCGGTGCCCTGGATCAAAACCTCATCAATCACCTGCTCGTCGAGTTTGGTCCCCAGGGTTACGGTGGTCAGCGACTGGGTCTCTCCGCGGGTAAAGATGGCAGAGCCATGGGCTGCCGGTAAATAATCAACTTCACACCAAATGGGCCGGATCTGATCATACTCCCTCCCGTCCACACGCAGCTTTTCATGGAGGATCAGCGAGCGGATGGCCTCTTTTTCCACTTCGTGGTAGTAGCGGTCAATCAATCCGGTTTCAACCTGGTCTTCGCCCTGTTCTTCGATCAATTGGTTGGTGAAGTCTTCCTTGATCTGATCCAGGGCATCGGTGCGTTCATGCTTGCCCGGGTGGGTTTTGGCTGCCTGGTATACCTTGTCATAAAGGTCCTTATGCACGCGCTGACGCAGTTCTTCGTCGTTCTCTTCGTGGTGGTACGCCCGCTTGGTGACCTTCAGTTCTTCGGCCAGTTCATTTTGCTTGATGCAGTGCATCTTGATGGCTTCATGGGCAAACTTGATGGCCTCCAGCATCTCCTGTTCGGATACTTCGCTCATTTCTCCCTCGACCATCATCACATGTTCCATGTTGGCCCCGACCATGATGTCCATATCGGCGCGGGCAAGCTCTTCGAAAGTGGGGTTGATCTTGAAATGGCCGTCGATGCGCGCTACACGCACCTCCGAGATGGGCCCGTTGAAGGGCACGTCCGATACACTCAGGGCAGCTGATGCTGCCAATCCGGCCAGCGAATCGGGTATGATGTCTTTGTCGGCCGATATCAGATTGATCGTTACAAAGGTGTCGGCGTGATAATCCTCGGGGAAAAGGGGCCGCAGGGCGCGGTCAACCAGCCGGGCAGTGAGGATCTCATAGTTGGAGGGGCGGGCTTCCCTCTTAAGAAAACCGCCGGGAAACCGGCCGAAAGAGGCAAATTTTTCCTTATATTCAACCGTTAACGGCATGAAGTCTACATCTTCCTTGGCTTCTTTGGCCGAAACAACGGTGGCCAGCAACATCGTCCGGCCCATCTTGACCACGACTGAGCCGTCGGCTTGATTGGCAAGTTTGCCGGTCTCTATGGTGATCTTACGGCCCTCGCCCAGGTCAATTGTCTTTTCAATAGGTTCATTCATAGGAGTTACTTTTTCTCGGTAAGATAATGGTCAATGCGGAAAACAAATGAAAAAAGGCAATGGGGTATTGCCTTTTGACTACTTACGCAGCTTGAGTTTCTTGATGATGGCGCGATATCTTTCAATGTCTTTGCTTTTTAGATAGTCTAGCAGACTTCTTCTTTTGCCGACCAGCTTGAGCAAAGCCCTTTGCGTACTGTAATCTTTCTTGTGGGTCTTCAAATGTTCGGTTAAGTCCGTAATGCGCCGGGTGAATAATGCAATCTGACTCTCCGCTGATCCGGTATCTTTCTCGCTTCCGCCGTACGCTTTGAATAGTTCTTGCTTTTGTTCTGATGTTAAGCTCATAATATTCGTTTATTTATACAAATTGCCACACTTGGTTTAAGGAATGCAAAATTATTGATTTTTTTTTTCTGAACAATGATAATGCAAAAAAAATGTATGGTTTTATTTTAATTTATGTATTTGTTTGTCAAGTACCTTTAAGCCTTCACTCAGGCTACGGGGTTGGTAATGGAGCATTTTTTCGGCTTTTTCCAGGGTGAAACCGGAGCGGGGCGGCCTGGGGGCCGGCTCATTCAGTTCCTCGGAGGAAATGGGCCGCACCAGGGTTGAATCGAGCCCGAAATGTTGGGCTACCCGCAGGGCCATGTCTCTTATACTCATAAGCTCTTTACCGGCCAGGTGATAGATGCCGGTTTTACCCCGCAGGGCCATCTCTGCACAGGCTTCTGCCACGTCCTCAGCCAGGGTAGGGGTGCGATACTGGTCACCGACCACCCATATGGGTTTGTTTTGCCGGAGGGTATAATAGACCCAGGTGGCCAGGTTGTTTCTTTTCATGCCCGGAAAGTAACCATACACCAAAATGGTTCGGATGATACTCCATTTGTGCCCGTGATTCATAAGATATTGCTCGGCGGCTTCTTTGGTGGCCCCATAGTGGTTCAGCGGGCGGGTTGGATCCTCTTCCCGGTAATCATCACGTTGGCCGTCAAACACAAAATCACTGGAAAAATGGATCAGGTGCGTCTCAAATCGATTGGCCAGTCGGGTGAGGTTTTGAACCGCTTCGGTGTTGATCCTCTCACAGGTGGCTTGTTCCTTTTCGCATAGATTGACATTGGCCAGGGCCGCGGTATGAATCACCACCCCGGGGCGATGGCGTTCCAACAATGCTTCTGTGCGCAGGTGATCCGTAATATCCATCATTTCAAACCGGTAGGCCAGGGGAAGCGGGCAGAGCTCCTCATGCAATGATGTGGCAATAAGTTCTACATCCTCCCGGCTGGCAAGGGCCTTTTTCAGTTTCTGGCCAATCAGCCCGTTAGCTCCTGTTAGCAGAACTTTCATCTTCAGGCAGATTTTCTTTTCCCGTCAATATATTCCGTAGCTTTTCCAGTTGAGCCCGTCGGCCTAGCACAAAAAGCTGATCGTAGGAAGAGATTTTTACTTCCGGTCCGGGGTTGACAATATAGTGGTTGTCCTTGGTCTTTAGTCCAATGATGTTCGCCCCGGTATGTTTGCGGATCGACCATTCGCCTATGCTTTTATCGGTGAAACAACGGTCAAGGTTGTTGCAGGATATTTCTTCCAGGTATACTTCGTCCGGGTCCTGCAACATGATGAAATCGAGAAAATCGATTACATCGGGTTGGGCCACAAGTTTGGCCATGCGTTGGCCGCCTATCCGGTCGGGCATGATCACATTGGTAGCTCCGGCGCTTTTCAGCTTTTTATCGGTCTGGGCATCCGAAGCCCGGCTGATGATTTTCAGGTTGGGGTTCAATTCACGGGCCGAGAGCACCACAAACAGGTTATCGGCATCATTGGGCAGGGCGGTGACCAGGGCCCGTGCATTCATGATGTTGGCGTCGTTGAGGGTTTCATCGCTGGTGGCGTCGCCCTCAATATAAAGCATGTCGGGGTTTTTCCGAATCTCTTCAATGATGGGGGGGTGGTGGTCGACAATCACCACCTCCACCTGATGCCTGGTGAGCTCATCCACGGCCTGGCGGCCGTTTCTGCCATAACCACATACAATCACGTGGTTCTTGAGCTTGTCAATCCTTTTTTTGATTTTAAAATCCATATAGTAATATCTAAAAATGCCGTCCACAATATAGCGGGTTAGGGTGGTCACCGCATAGGCAAATATACCAAAACTAAATACAATCAGGAAAAAGGTGAATATCTTACCCAGGTCTGAAAGCGGTTCAACTTCCCCGAAACCTACTGTACTCATGGTGATGATCGTCATGTAAAGGGCTTCCAGCAGAGTGTACCCCTCAATGAGAACGTATCCGATGGTACCGATTACCACAATTCCTAACAGCAGAAGGACCGCCAGCATCATGGAGCGGAATCTTTCTTTTCGGAGCTCGTTTTTTCTGTCTGCCATGGGCTAGCTTTTTTCCTGAAGTTTTTATTTTTTTCCAGCGGATTTTATCTTTTTTCAGCGGATTTATTTTTTTCCAAAGGTTGTCTTTTTTCAGCGAATTTAATTTTTTCCAAAGGTTATAGCCTTTTATTTGGTTTTAGCTTTTTTCCAAAGATGTTAGCTTTTGCTTTGTTCATGAACCATCATGTTGATTGACCCGATCAACATGACTTTACAAAGCAGGTTGGCCCGAGGGGGTATCTCAGCCTTTATGTTTCAGGGTGGTGAACTGCCGGGTATCCCGTGGCTGAGGATATAGTTTCCTACCTGGCAATCCAGGCATTTGTGGTGATTGCAATATTGATTTTTCAGTTGAATCAGGCCCTGGGAATGGTAGGCATTGGGTACCCTGATGCCAAGGGCTTCCCAGTGGCGGGTGATGGTGTTTTTTTCCGGCCCCAGTTCAAGCAAAAGCTGCAGTGCCCTTTCCTTGAATGCAGCTTTGTTATAAAAGGCCCCGTATACGAACAGGAAAGGCACCACCGTGTTGATCACCAGTACCTGAAATGCGTCTTCCCCCAGGGGTTTGTTCATTCGTTTGCCGGGTTTATGGAAGGTATAATGGGTTTGCCAGTAGGGGGAGGGTTGTACATTAAACAACGCTCTCATCTGCTGAAGGGTTTGCTTTTCCAGCAAATGTGAGAACAACCGGTTGGTGGTGTGGATGAGGGCACAGAACTGTGCAATTCGAAGGGTGGGGAAATTTCCCGGCCTGAGCCGGGCAAACTTCCATAAATGTTGTTCAAGGGGTTTGAGTTGGAATTTTTTCCGAAGGTAGAGGTATTCATCAAACAATTGCATATGGTAGGGATCATCCAGGCTTTTTTGCCGAAGAAAGCCGGCCTGTCCGAAGAACAGGGCCTCCAGCTGAAGCAGGTTTCCCTTCTGCCTGATCATTTGATTGAACGGGAGGGATCGGGCCAGCATCTCAAAGGGTTCGGCATTAACCTTGAAGCCGAAGTTTCGGGCCAGCTTTTGATAGAAGGTCGCCTCCCAGTCCTGGTTGTTGGCCCTAAGGTTTTGTTCGATCTCCCTGCTTTTGTCCTCCAGGCGCTCGATGGTCAGGCGGCTCAGCCAGAAGTCTATGACCGAGCGATCTACCCGCGGGATGGCTTTTTCGCAGGCCACCCAGGCTTCGCTTTCCAAAAGTTCCCGGTAACGCTCAAAAAGAGCCTTGTCGAAACGCAGTTCGGTGGTGGGGATCACTTCGTGATTGGTGCGGTAAACTGTCTGGTTGTCATAAAGGACCACCTGAAGAACCACATTGTCGTAAGCTTTATCGTGATGGTGGCCATGGTGATACCAGTCGGAGGCCTGCTGATGAATCTCTACATTGCCCACCCAGATGGTGCGGCCAATGCGAATGCGGGCATTCAGAAAATCGGGGCCGGCATCGGGATTGTGCTGACCCACCTGCAAGACAACCACCTTTTCGCCCGAGCGGGTGAAAAGCTCATCCCTGGAAAAAAGCCGATACTTCCAGAGATAATGCAGGAATTTTTCCGGAATATGCACCATTCCCCTGTTTTGAATTTTATAAGGCTTATGCCCCTTGATTGCTTGCCGGTGAAAGTGAAGGCCACAGGCGCTGATCAGCTCATCAGGGCCTTTTGTGATCTTGAGGCTGACCGGATCAACCCTGGCATTTGAAGGCCGATCACCTGACCGCCGCCCGTGTTTTTTTCTTCCTGCCACTTCTATATCAAAGATATAAAATTCATGCCATAGATGGGCCATCAACAGGGGCAAAAAATTAGGGGTTAGCCAGCAGCTTTTTTTCGGACAAGAGCCGTTCCATCTGTTTGTTGATTTTCATGGCCTGATCGCGGGCCGTCACGTCGAAGCTTTTGGAGGGATCGCTGAAGATGATGCTTCTCGAGGCGTTTACCAGCAGCCCGCCTTGTTGATTGAGCCCGGCCCGGCTCAATTCCTGAAGGTTGCCCCCCTGGGCTCCGATGCCGGGGACCAGCAGGAAATGATCGGGGATGATTTGGCGGATGCCCTCCAGGTAATGGGTTTGGGTGGCCCCGGCAACAAACATCATGTTTTCCGTTGTACCCCATTGGCTGGCGGTTTTTATGACCCGCTCAAAAAGGTACTCTTCCGGCTGGTCGGTGGCGGTGAGCTGGAAATCATTGGCCCCGGGATTGGAGGTAAGCCCCAGCAGGATGCTCCATTTGCCTTTATAGGCCAGGAAAGGTTCCACCGAATCTTTCCCCATATAGGGGGAAAGGGTAACGGCGTCAAAATCGAGGCGTGAGAAGAAGGTTTCGGCGTATTGACGGGCGGTGTTGCCGATATCTGATCTTTTGACATCGGCAATCAAGAAATTTTCGGGATACTTCTCGCGGATATAACCGGCGGTTTTCTCCAGACTTCGCCACCCCTTATTGCCCTGCACCTCGTAAAATGCGGTATTGATCTTATAGCCCACACATACATCGTGGGTTAGATCGACAATGGCCTTGTTGAAATAAAAAGCCGGATCCACTTTACTTTGCAAATGGCCGGGGATTTGTTCCATGTCTGAATCCAGCCCGATGCACAGGTAGCTCTTTTTTTGCTGGATGGTTTGAAAAAGTTCGTCTTTTGTCATAGGTTAAGCTTCTAATCCGGTTTCTTTGAGTCGTTCGGCATTTTCGGCCATCTGGAGTTGATCAATGATCTGCTGAATGTTGCCGTCCATAACCGAATCGAGGTTATAAAGGGTTAAATTGATGCGGTGATCGGTTACCCGGCTTTGGGGAAAGTTATAGGTCCGTATTTTGGCCGAACGGTCGCCGGTGGAGACCATGGTTTTTCGTTTGGAAGCGATCTCATTAAGGTATTTTTGATATTCCAGGTTGTAGAGTCGGGAGCGCAGTTCAGTCCGGGCTTTGTTGAGGTTTTTGGTTTGGGATTTTTCGTCCTGGCAGGTCACCACAATGCCACTGGGGATATGGGTCAGGCGTACAGCCGAGTAGGTGGTGTTCACCGATTGTCCGCCGGGGCCCGACGACATGAAGATGTCCTTGCGGATGTCTTCATCCCGCAGTTCCACGTCAAATTCCTCTGCCTCAGGCAATACAGCTACCGAGGCGGCTGAGGTATGCACCCTTCCCTGGGTTTCGGTCTGGGGTACCCGCTGCACCCGATGAACCCCCGACTCATACTTGAAGGTTCCATATACCTTCTCTCCACTGATTTTCATGACCACTTCCTTGAAACCCCCAACGGTGCCTTCTGAGGCATCGGTCACTTCAACCTTCCAGTTTTTGCCTTCACTGAACTTGACGTACATCCGGTAAAGATCGCCGGCAAAGATGCTGGCTTCATCACCGCCTGCTCCGGCCCGGATCTCCACAATGGCATTCTTTTCATCCTCCGGATCCTTCGGAACCAGCAACATCTTAATCCGCTCTTCCAGGGGTTCCTTCTTCTTATTGAGCTCTTCCAGCTCATCCTTGGCCATCTCCCTGAGCTCTTCTTCCTGCTCGGTCTCCAATACCTGCTTGGCCGATTCCAGGTTGTTGAGCAGTTGCTTATATTCTTCGTAGGTACTGATGATGGGCTGAAGATCCTTGTATTCCTTGTTCAGTTTGACATAACGATTCATGTCCGACATCACTTCCGGGTCGGTGATCAACTCGCTGACCTCGTCAAAACGCATCTTCACGCCTTCAAGCTTTTTCAGGATCATGTTATTTTCGCTGTTGTGCTCACTCATGATGATGACTTTTTCTTGTTGCTGTTCAACGAACAATCACCGGCTATTGGTATCCGGTTTAGGGGTATTGATAGGTCTGTGCAGGGGTTTGAAGGGTTAGTTTTTTGCCGGAAGCTTCCTGGCAGTAACCGATTTTTTTTGCAGCCAGCCCGAATGATTCACTAATGCTTATGATTTGATCGGCATAGGCCTCGGGGACATACAATTCAAAACGATGGCCCATGTTAAAGACCTGGTACATTTCTTTCCAGGAGGTTTGCGATTCCTGCTGAATGAGGCGAAAGACCTCGGGCACTTCAAACAGGTTGTTTTTGACCACATGGAGGTTATCGATGAAGTTCAGCACTTTGGTTTGGGCGCCTCCTGAGCAATGAATCATTCCATGGATATGGGAGCGGTGGTGTTGAAGGATTTTTTGCACCACCGGGGCGTAAGTTCGTGTAGGGGAGAGCAGCAAGCTGGCGGCATCCATGCCGGTATGACCTGCCGGGTCGGTCAGGCGGTAGCTGCCGGAAAAGACCAGGTTGGGATCCAGGCCCGGATCATAGCTCTCCGGATACTGCCCGGCCAGCTCATGGGTCAGCACATCATGGCGGGCGGCAGTCAGCCCGTTGCTGCCAATGCCGGAGTTGTAGGTGGTCTCATAATCGGTCTGACCCGCCGAAGCCAGCCCAATGATTACATCCCCGGGCTGAATGTTCCCGTTGTCCACCACCTGAGCCCTTTCCATCCGCGTGGTGACCGTTGAGTCCAGAATGAGGGTCCTCACCAGGTCCCCCAAATCGGCCGTTTCACCCCCCGTCGAATAGATCTCAATGTTCAGGCCCCGGAGCCATTCCAGTATCTCTTCGGTTCCCTGAATGATCGCTGAGATGACTTCACCGGGGATGAGGTTTTTATTTCTCCCAATGGTCGAGGAAAGCAGGATTTTGCCGGTAGCCCCGACACATATTACATCATCCAGGTTCATGACAATGGCATCCTGGGCAATGCCCTTCCATACCTCCAGGTTGCCCGTTTCCCTCCAGTAAAGGTAAGCCAGCGCACTCTTGGTGCCGGCCCCGTCGGCGTGCATGATGTTGCAGTAGCGCGGATCATCCCCCATCATGTCCGGTACGATCTTGCAAAAGGCATTGGGGTAAAGGCCCTTATCAAGATGCGCAAGGGCCTGGTGCACGTCTTCTTTGGAGGCCGAAACCCCCCGCTGCTGGTATCTTGATGATGGTTTCATAACTCTAACTTAGGAATACGGGCTCACAAAAATACGAATTCGAAGCGGATAAAAACAGCAATTTCAAATCTTTTTCCCCGTGCCCGTTACCACCGGCTGCGGGAAAAGAAAAAGGGGGGTGCCGCCTTTCCGGCCAACCACCCCCTGTTTTTTGAAGCTGCACCCTTAAGGCTTGAAATCCGTGGAGATCACTTTGAACTCTGTCCTCCGGTTGATCTGGTGAGCGATCTCTTTTTGTTCTTCGTTTTTAAGATTTTTGATGAATGCTTCGCTCAGCACATCGCCTTGTTCGAGAAAATCGTGTTGAGCCGCCAGGTTTTGGTCTACCTTTTTAGGCTGGGTGGCAGCAAATCCTTTGGCTTTGAGCCTTTCAGGGTTGATGCCATGGTCGATCAGATAGTTGACTACCGACTCCGCACGTTTGGTGGAAAGTTCCACATTGGCCCAGTGCTTGCCCCGGAAGTCGGTATGGGCCCTGAGTTCGATAACCACCCGGGGGTTGTCGTTGAGGGTTTCAATCAGGTTGTTCAGGGCTTCTTTAGATTCATCCCGAAGGGTCCACTTGTTGAAGTCGTAATATATATTGGGCAGCTCGATGGGTTCTTCAATGGAAGAGAGCATGATTTCAGGCTCAAAGACCTTGCTTTCCTCCAGCCCAACGGTCGAGGCTTTGCCCTTGTTGGTCAGGTAGTTCTTCTTGGAAGCCACAAATACATAATCGGTCTCGGGGCGCAACATAAATTTGAATTGACCATCTTCCCCGGTCTTGGCACTCATGGTCATCCCATCGCTGCCTACCAGCTTGACGGTGGTGTTTTCCAGGGGCTCTTCCGATTTTTTCTCTTTCACGGTGCCTTGTACGCTAAACTTAAGGGGCGGCAAAACAAAGGAAAAGATTTCATCATCTCCCTCGCGGGATGAGCTGAAATGACCGCGCTCTTTATTATCTTCGAAAACAATGCCAAAATCATCGTGGGTTGAGTTAATGGGGTAGCGCATATTTTTAACCTGATACTGACCGTTGGATTGTACGGTGGCTTTGAATATATCGAGTCCGCCCATTCCAAGGTGATAATCGGAAGAGAAATAGAGGGCCCCGTCGGGATGGATGAAAGGGAACATCTCATTGCCGGGGGTGTTGATGCGATCGCCCAGGTTAACGGGCTCGCCCCAACCCTTATCTCCTTTGCGGGATACTTTCCAGATGTCCATTTTACCCTGGCCACCCGGGATATTGGATACGAAGTAGAGGGTGGATCCATCATCCGAAATGCTGGGATGGGCTACCACCATGCTGTCGGGAGCAATGGAAATGGGTTCGGGCTTCTGCCATTCCCCGTTGCTCTTTTGGGTTCGGAAAATACGGCAACCCAGCTTCTCTTTCCGGTCCACCTCGCAGCGGGTAAAATACATGGTGTTGTAGTCGCCTGTGAAAGTGGCTGCCCCTTCTTCTACTTCCGTGTTGATCTGATTGGACAGGGGTTCAGGTTCACTCCATCTGCCCGACATATCCTGCTGGGAATAAAACAGGTCACTGAAATGCTGGCCCGTGGCACCGTTTTTTTCATCGCCGCTGGCCTCTTCGCGCGATGAAGTGAAATAAATCTCGTTGTACTCGGCTTTCGAATATACCGGGCAATAATCGTCACTGGTCGAATTAAGGTAACGCAATCGGGAAACTTTGTAGCCATTGGGGTTCTCTATCCATTTTTTGGCTTTGCGGCACGATTTAATCCCCATCTCGCCCCGGAGATCTTCCGGCTGCCGTTTCTGATATTCCTGGTAACTCTCTATGGCTTGTTCAAACTCTTCATTGGTTTTTAGCGCATTGGCGTGATGGAGGTATATCACAGGATTGTCATATTCTTTGGATATGGCTTTATTGTACCAAAGTTCTGCTTTACGGGGTTGACCGGTTTTGCGGTAGCATTCGGCAATTTTGAATACGATCTCGGCTTTAATCTCCTGGCCGCGAATCTTATCATAGGCATCACGGAACAAGTCGACTGCCTTGTAATATTGACCTGCCTGATAAACGTTTTCGGCCTCATGGTAGAATTTCATCTGGGCATTGGCCTGGGTGAACCAGCCAATGCTCAGAATCAACAGAAGGAGATATTTGATTTTCATTGTCGGGGCATTTTATTTTCGGGCTTACCACAACACAACATAACGTATGGCACGGTGTGGTGTTGTTTGAATAGCAGCCTCAATTCAATCGTTGCGTAAATGTAAATATTTTTGGCGAAAATAAAAAAGCTGACAATCAAAACTCATTAACGGGTAAATAATATTTCCCGGTATTTTGGGAAGGGCCATATCTCGTCATCCACGATCATTTCGAGTTTGTCGATGTGATATCGGATGGTTGGGAAATAGCTGGTTACCTGTTGTTCATAGCCATAGGCCATGTCCTTCATGTTTTCGAGTTGATTGGCCTTTTTACGTTGGTTGATCATCTCGACGACATTTTCGCGGATGGTATTCACATGGCGGGCAATTTTCTCAATGGTGTCCAATTGATGGTGGGCCATGGCCTTAAACTGTTCAGGTGGATAGACCGCTTTAAGGCCCTGAATATTTTGCAGCAGGGTGTTTTGATATTTCAGGGCGGTGGGGATGATGTGGTTCATGGCCAGATCACCCAATACCCGGGCTTCAATTTGTTTTTTCTTGGTGAAGGTTTCCAGGCTGATTTCCTGGCGGGCTTTCAACTCCCTTTCGCTGAGGATGTTGTTGGATCTGAGCAGATCGAGTGTTTTAGGGCAGAGCAGGGCCTCCAGGGAGCCGGGAATCGAGGAGATGTTGGTCAAACCCCTTCGGGCGGCTTCTTCGATCCAGCTTTGAGAATAACCGTCGCCTTCAAACCGGATGTTTTTGGATTCAATGATGTATTGCTTGATCACCCGCAAAATGGCTTCATCCTTTTTGATGTTGTTTGCTTTGATCAACTGGTCGGTTTCTTTTTTAAATTTGGCCAATTGATCGGCTACAGCAGTATTGAGGATGATCATCGGCGAGGCTATATTGGCCGAGGAGCCTACGGCCCGGAATTCAAAGCGGTTGCCGGTGAAAGCAAACGGTGAGGTCCGGTTGCGGTCGGTGTTGTCCAGGAGGATTTCCGGAATTTTGCCAATGTCCAGTTTCAACTCACTTTTTTCTTCCGGTGTCATTTTGGTGGTATCGTCCACCCGCTGTTCCAGTTCATCCAGCATTTTGGTGAGCTTGGTGCCGATGAAAACCGAGATGATCGAAGGGGGCGCTTCGTTGGCCCCCAGGCGATGCTCATTACCGGTAAAGGCAATGCTGGCGCGAAGCAAATCAGCATGTTCATATACCGCCCGGATGATGGTAACCAGGAAAGTCAGAAACTGCAGGTTGCTTTTGGGCGTCTTACCGGGCGCCAACAGATTGACTCCGGTATCGGTCAAAAGCGACCAGTTGTTGTGTTTGCCCGAGCCATTGATGCCCTTGAAGGGCTTCTCATGGAGCAGTGCCCTGAAATGATGCTTCTTGGCGATCTTCTGGATGATGGTCATCAACATCTGGTTGTGGTCCACCGAGAGGTTGGCTTCTTCAAACCGCGGTGCACACTCAAACTGATTGGGCGCTACTTCGTTGTGGCGGGTTTTCATGGGGATCCCCAGTCGATAGGCTTCAACCTCCAGCTCACGCATGAAGTTCTGCACCCGTTCAGTCAACGAACCGAAATAATGATCGCTTAACTGCTGATCCTTGGCCGATGCATTGCCGATCAGGGTACGCCCGGTCAGGTAAAGGTCGGGACGGGCATTGTAGTAGGATTCATCCACCAGAAAATATTCCTGCTCCCAGCCCAGGGTAATGTTGACCTTGCTTACGTTTTTGTCGAAGTACTGGCACACTTCGCTGGCTTTCTGATCAATATAATTGAGTGACTTGATCAGGGGCGTTTTATAATCCAGCGCCTCCCCGTTATAGGAGACAAAAATAGTAGGAATGCAGAGGGTTCGCCCATAGACGAAGGCGGGGGAAGAGGGGTCCCAGGCCGTATATCCCCTGGCCTCAAAGGTGTTGCGCAGTCCACCGCTGGGGAAACTCGATGCATCACTCTCCTGCTGTACCAGCATGTCACCCTGAAAATTTTCGATGATCCCGCCATTTTCAGCCGGCTCAAAAAAAGCATCGTGCTTTTCGGCCGTTGTTCCGGTTAATGGATGAAACCAGTGGGTATAATGGGTGGCTCCCCGCTCAAGGGCCCAGGCTTTCATACCCGAGGCCACCTGATTGGCATACTTGCGATCGATTTTGACCCCACGGTCGATGGCTTCCAGCACATTTTCATAAGCTTCCTTCGATAAATACTCCTGCATCTTTTGGCTGTCAAATACATTCTCTCCAAAATAACGGGAAGTCTTTACCGAGGGCAATTCAACATGTACCGGCCGCCGGTTCATGATTTCTTCAGTGGCTTTAAATCGGATCGTTGACATGATTTTGATTTTTTCAGGGGTTTGACCAAATAAATGTGTTTTTTGAAAATTTCCCTTAAAATTTTAAGGGGTTATGACGCTACAAATATATAATTATATCAAATAACCCCCTTTTAATTATAAGGATTTTTTTGAAAAATCATGTATTTTTTTGAAAACTCCCTTTTTGATACAGGAAGGTTGGTCCAATAAAGGTTTGGTCCAAAAACAGGGTTTATACCCCAAAAGGTTGGTCCATAAATAAAGAGTAGGCCATAAAAAAAGACCTGCCATGGGGCAGGCCTTTTTTATTCGCCGAAAGGTTATTTTGAAGCAGCAAAGTTGCAAGGGTTTACTTCAATCAAACATTGAGGGTTGAATTCCTTTGGAATCCGCAAGGGCTGTTCACATCCTTTTTATAAGGGCCTCTGCATGCGGATTTCATAGGGGTTTACTGATTTGATTGAGCGTATTCCTGGTAGAAACGGATGATGGTTTCAATGCCGCTGTAGAACTGGTTGAGCGGATAATTTTCATTGGGGGAATGAATGGCATCCGATTCCAGGCCAAAACCCAACAGGATGGATTTGGTCTCGAGTACGCGTTCAAAAGTGGCGATAATGGGAATGCTTCCGCCACTGCGTACCGGTATGGGCTTTTTACCCAGGCTGTTTTCCATCGCTTTGCTGGCAGCCTGATAGGCGGGCATATCAATGGGTGAGACATAGCCCTGACCACCGTGCAGTTCCTGAACTTCTACCTTGACCGATTTGGGAGCGATCGATTTGAAGTAATCTTCAAACAGCCGGGCAATTTTCTTATGATCCTGTTTGGGAACCAGCCGCATGGATATTTTCGCGCCAGCGGTGCTGGGCAGTATGGTTTTGGCCCCTTCTCCGGTATAACCGCTCCACATACCGTTGACATCGAGTGAGGGTCGAATGCCCGTCCTTTCCGGGGTCGTATAGCCTGCTTCCCCGTCTACCTCTTCAATGTCCAGCGACTTCTTGTAAGATTCCAGGTCGAACGGTGCCTTGGCCATTTCTTTGCGTTCTTGATCGCTTACTTCAATGACATCATCGTAAAATCCGGGGATGGTCACCTTGTTTTGATCATCTTTCAGGCGGCCAATCATCTGGGCCAGGGTGTTGGCCGGGTTGGCCACAGCACCTCCATATAAACCGGAATGGAGGTCCCTGTTGGGGCCCGTTACCTTGACTTCCATGTAGGCAAGCCCCCTGAGCCCGGTGGTGATCGAGGGATTATCAGGGCCCAGCATCGTGGTGTCTGAAACCAAAATCGTATCGGCCTTGAGCATGTCTTTGTGCTGTTGACAGAATTTCTCCAAACTGGGCGATCCAATTTCTTCCTCGCCTTCCAGCATGAATTTGACGTTTACATCCAGCTTGCCCGATTGGACCATGTATTCGAAGGCTTTCACGTGCATGAACGACTGGCCTTTATCGTCATCTGCTCCCCGGGCATAAATTTTTCCGTCGCGGATTTCAGGCTCAAAAGGCTTCGACTCCCACTGATCAATCGGATCGACCGGCATCACATCATAATGGCCATAAACAAGCACCGTCGGTTTATTTTGGTCAAGAATTTTTTCACCATATACCACAGGATTGCCGTCGGTGGGCATCACCTCTGCCTTGTCGGCCCCGGCATCCATCAATTTTTCTTTCAGCTTATCGGCGGTTTTTTTCATGTCGTCTTTGTGCTCTTTTTCCGAGCTGATAGAGGGAATGCGGATCAGTTCAAACAGTTCGTCCAGGAACTGCTGTTTGTGGTCTTCGATATACTTTTTAATTTCATCCATATGTAAGTATGTTTTTGGGTTAAATGGCTTCGAATATAATAAATCTTTGGCGAATGGGTCCCATTGGGTTGATGGCCCCGGGCTACCCCATGTAATATGAGCCCGCACACCCCCTGAGGTTGTTTCTTCCCCTTTCCTGTTTTGTTTTTATATTTTTTATCCCTACTTTTGTAAACAGCAAACGGGAAAAATTGTTCCCTCAAATAAAAAGCCCATGTTCACCTATTCAGGATCATATATGCTTTGGTGGTGGCCCACCGGATACCAGTCAATGAGAGGTCGTTGATCCTGAGACAGTAGTGCTATAATATTTTTTCAGCCGCAGGTAAACGCCTGCGGTTTTTTTTGTTTGTATAAATCCTGTTTAAAATTTAAAAGGCGAAGCTCAAAAAAGGCTCTATGAACTCACAACTTCAGTTTTGGTGGCGACGCATACAGTTTCCCTGGCGCTGATCGGCAGATCACCCCGCAGTTTTACAATACAGTATAAGGAGAATTACACGTGACATCAAAAAAATTACAGATCATGGAACGAACCATTCACGAACAACAAGATAAACAAAGCACCTATAACAAGCAAAAAGATTACAAACCCGGATATTTTGGTCCTTATGGGGGGATGCATGTGCCTGGGGTGCTTAAGGAAAAACTTGAACACCTGGCTGAGGTGTTTGAACAGCTGAAGTCCGATGAAAATTTTCTACGGGATGTTCAGTACTATTTCCGCCATTACATCGGGAGGCCTTCCCCGCTTTATTATGCCGGGCGGTTATCGCGCGAAGTCAATTCCACTATTTATTTAAAGCGGGAAGATTTGAACCATACGGGGGCTCATAAGATCAACAATACGGTAGGCCAGATATTGGTGGCCCGATACATGGGTGCCCGCGAGATCATTGCTGAGACCGGGGCCGGCCAGCATGGGGTAGCGACTGCGACTGCGGCTGCATTGATGGGTATGAAGTGTAAAATTTTCATGGGGCAAAAAGATGCAGAACGCCAGGAGATGAATGTATACCGGATGAAGGTGCTGGGGGCTGAAGTGGTTACCACCGCCCGGGGTACGGCCACCCTGAAGGATGCGATCAATGAGGCCCTTGAATATTATGTGAATCATCCCGATGCCTTTTATCTGCTGGGTTCAGCCGTTGGTCCCCATCCTTATCCATCAATAGTCCGGTATTTTCAGCAGGTGATTGGGGATGAGGCCCGCCGCCAGATCCTGGAAGCCCAGGGTCATTTGCCGGATGCCCTTTTTGCCTGTGTGGGGGGAGGTTCCAATGCCATCGGGCTTTTTTCAGCCTTCCTCGAGGATTCCGGGGTCAGTATATATGCAGCAGAAGGTGGGGGAGAAGGCCAGGTGCTTAAGCGAACCGCTTCTACCCTGGTAATGGGTAGTCCCCTGGTTTTTCAGGGTACCTATTCCTATTGTCTGGTCGATCCCGATCAACAGCCCCTTGATACCTATTCGACGGCCGCCGGTTTGGATTATCCCGGGGTGGGGCCTGAACATGCTTACCTGAAAGATACCGGCCGTGCCCGCTATTTCTGTGTCACTGACCAGGAGGCCATTGAAGCCTTCCGCCGCTTGTCCAGCCTGGAAGGCATCATCCCGGCCATCGAATCGGCCCATGCCATCTTCCTGGCCATGAAAACCATGAAAAACCAGCCCCAGGCCTCTTCCATCATCAACCTCTCGGGACGCGGCGACAAGGATATGGGCCGCAAACTGGTCTGACCTGGCTGAGTAAACCCCGCTTAACGGGAGCGCCCCCGGCCCCGTTCCCAATGGACCCCGCGGGGAGTGATCTACCCCCGCTTAAAAGGGACCCCGCTTAGCGGGGGTGAAATCAGGACCCCGCTTAGCGGGGGTGAAATCAGGACCCCGCTAAGCGGGGTTTTTTACCTTAAGCTGAGAACCGACCCCGCTAAGCGGGGTTTTTTACCTTAAGCTGAGAACCGACCCCGCTAAGCGGGGTTTTTTACCTTAAGCTGGATTATTTTGGCAGAACCGACCCCGCTTAGCGGGGTTTTTTTTTATTTTTGAAGGTAGAAAGAAGGATTTGAATGTGTATTCAAACGGGGAAGACATAACACAGGGAGGTTGGCAGCTTCCTTTGGCCGAAGCGTTTTATTCCATCCAGGGCGAAGGCTATCACAGCGGACAAGCCGTCTACTTCATCCGCCTGGCCGGTTGTAGTGTACGCTGTCATTGGTGCGATTCTAAGGAAACCTGGAATGCCCGCAATTATCCCCTGGTCGATATCAATAACCTGGCCGCAAAGGCCAGCGATGCTTTGGCCCCGGCCGTAGTGGTTACAGGAGGGGAGCCTACCCTTTATAACCTGGGGCCTGTCTCGCGAATCTTCAGGGAGAAAGGCCTTCAAACCTATCTGGAATCATCGGGGACAGGCGCCTTGACCGGCCAATGGGACTGGATTTGTTTGTCGCCCAAGGAACAACACCCTCCCGGGGAGGCCTTTTATGAAAAGGCCGATGAGCTGAAGGTCATCATTTATGAGCGAAAGGATTTGCAGTGGGCCCGGCAAGCTGCTGGCAGGGTTCGCCCTAACACGCTTCTTTATCTGCAACCTGAATGGAGCCGTTGGCCTGAGATGATGCCCGTTATTGTCGACTATGTCAAGGAGCATCCCCGTTGGCGGGTTTCCCTGCAGGCCCACAAATTCATGCAAGTACCCTGAATCTTTACAACCAAGTGCCTTTATGAGATATATGCTTTTAATCGTGATGATGCTGGTTTTTCTCGGACAGGTCCCGGCACAGAGAAACCTGACCACGGATTCGCCCAAAGCCGAAAAGATCTTTAAGGAAGCCCTTCAAAAGTACCGTTTGCGCGAACATAAAAAAGCCCTGCGGAAAGTCAACCAGGCCCTTCAGGAAGATGCCGACTTCATTGAGGCTTATGTGTTGAAGGGCCAGATCTTTGAGGAACGCCAGCGTTACCGCCAGGCCATCCGGATGTATAAGCGGGTGATTCAAATGGATGTGTCCTTTTATCCGAGGATCCTTCATAATACGGGTGAGTTGGAATACCAGACCGGCCGTTATAAGGAGGCCAGGAAGCATTTTGTTCGTTACCGGGAGCGGGAGGATACCGGGCCGATCAAAGATGCCCAGGCCGAGCGGTACATAGAGCGGTGTGATTTTGCCCTTCAGCAAAAGGCCCATCCCGTGGAGTTCGATCCGAAAAATCTGGGCCGGAAAGTTAACAGCCCCCGCCATGACTATTGGCCATCGATATCGGCGGATGGCCAAACCCTGGTTTTTACCCGGCTGGTCCCCCGCAAGGACCTGGATCAAATGGAACAACGCCTGCAGCAGATGAATCAGAAACAGCGGCAAATTGCCCGTTCGATGATGAGTAAGGAGCAGGAGGATTTTTTCATTGCCCGGCGAAGCGATTCGGGATGGGAAAAAGCCACCAACCTGGGCAAACCCATCAATACCGATAAAAATGAAGGGGCCCAGAGCCTTTCGGCCGACGGGAAAACCATGTTTTTCAGTGCCTGTAATCAGCCCGGCGGTAAGGGCGGTTGTGATATTTACATCTCCCGCCTCAAGCAGGGGCAATGGTCCAAACCCAAAAACCTCGGCGCCCCTGTCAATACCGAAGGCTGGGAATCGCAGCCATCGATATCGCCCGATGGCCAAACCCTCTATTTTGCCAGCAACCGGAAAGGGGGCAAAGGCAAAAAAGATATCTGGCTCAGCCATAAAAAGGGCCCGGAGCAATGGGGTAAGCCAGTCAACCTGGGCGAGAGCATCAATACCCCCGAAAATGAGATGGCTCCTTTTATCCATATGGACAACCAAACCCTTTATTTTGCCTCAGAAGGGTGGATGGGTATGGGAGGATTGGACCTTTTTAAGGCTACCCGCCGAAGCGATCAAAAGTGGAGCCATCCTGAAAACCTGGGATACCCCATCAATACCCATAACGACGAATTTGGCCTGGTGGTCGGGGCCGCCGGCACGAAGGCTTATTTTGCCAGTGACAGAAACCAGAAGGATGACCGCGATCTGTATACCTTCACCCTCCACCGCGAAGCCAGACCAACGCCCAGTTCTTACATGCGCGGAAAGGTCTACGATGCCAAAACCCATCAACCCCTGAAAGCTAAATTTGAGCTGGTTTCACTCGACAGTGCCCGCGTGGTGATGGAATCATACTCCGATGCCCAATCGGGTGAATTTCTCGTTTGTATTCCAACCAACAACAATTACCTGCTGAATGTCTCCAAAGATCAATACTTGTTCTATTCAGACCACTTTACCCTGAAAGGGGTCCATGAGATAGGCGAACCCTATGAAAAGGATGTCCCGCTCAAACCCATTGAGCCCGGCAGAACCTTTGTTCTGCGCAATGTGTTTTTTGAAACCGATTCCTTCCGCCTCCAGCCTCACTCGCGCGTCGAACTGAATAAACTCTACCGTTTTCTCCGGCAAAATCCTTCGGTGCGGATAGAAGTCTCCGGGCACACCGACAGTGTAGGGACCCAAGCCTATAACCGCGAGCTTTCCCATAAGCGTGCCCGTTCGGTATATGATTATTTGATAGAAAAAGGGATTGCCCCCCGGCGCCTGGAATACGAGGGTTATGGTGAAAGCCAGCCCATCGCTCCCAATGCGACCCCGGAAGGAAGGGCCCGAAACAGGAGGACCCAGATCAGAATCCTTGAAGCGCAAAACAGGGGCGGTTCCCCATAATAGCTTAGAATATGCTTATGAGGTACAAAGAGTTACATACAGACACATGAGTACAACCGGATCAAAAGTCCGTCTTGAAGATCACTCACCCGAGGTTGATCTAACCCCTGATACGGCGAAATCTGCTATCGTGGAGCTATTGTACCGGAATGATGAGTACGGATACAAGCCGAAAGCTGTCCATGAAGAACTCGATATTCCACACAATACGGCAAAGACGACGCTCCGCCGCCTGAAGAACGAGGAGTATATCGCTCAGACTGCAGATGGATATTATCATGCACGATCTGATCGGGAGGATCTGTATCGATACGTGGGTGCCCTTGACGGGTTAGATCGGCTGTTTGCCGAGCATGACGACACTGAAAGTAGCGATGGTTCTTCGGAACCAGCCGACAGTGAGCCAACGCTTTCTGACGAAGAAATCGATGAGGCAGTTGATGTCTTTGACGACGACGGGTAACTAACAGTGGCAAAGTACGATTCCGGAACGATTCTGTGGGTGTACGAAGAGAACGATCCTCACAACACTGGCAAAGAACGGCCGGTGATTGTGATTCGACACAGAGGGCGGCCCTACAGTTCAGTTGAGTGTACCGTGATGTGCCTCGGACATGGATCTCAAGCCGAAGATCACCGAACCCTACAGTTGCAGCCGAATGAACACTACACCGGGATTTCGTTTTCGAAGGATACGTATCTCCTCCCGTGGTCAATTCATACGATTCCGCCGATGGCCCTGAATGAAATGCATGGGATGGGACAGCTGACAAAACAGGGCCGAAAACTTGTCGCCCGTGAATTCGCCAAGCTGCTGTGATACTCGTCTGTGAGCGCGCATACCATTATTTTGGAACTCGAAGCTCACGCCGTAGTATGCAGGTTGCTGTCATAGAGGAAGCCAAGCTGGCGGTTGTGGCCACCGAGTACCCCATCAAATTCGAGACGAGACATCAAGCTGTCGCCGACCTTGCCTGACGACTGTCAACCAGGATCTTGACCGCCACGACTTACCTGAACGGACACCCCGGTATCGAAGTGTATCCGAACTGAGGACGAATTCTGAGAACGGTCCAGCCACCGGTGGAGTTGATTCTCTACGGGATCGTTACCGAGAGTCTTACCTAACAAATGTGGGTTCAGTGATCTATTGTTAGGTAAGATTCGAGACTCGACCTTCCAAGCCTATCTCAGTGCACGATGTACTGCATGAACCACACCATGCTTACACCTGACTGACTGCTGACTCTCCGGACATGGTGGGGTGTCCAGCAACAGAATTGGAGGGCTACTGTGCGATCGTCTCTGGAAGTCGCTCTGCTTCCCATTCACGGCGCTCGGCGAGTAGCTCCCGCCCCGCAGCAGTCAGTTCATAGTTGTTGGTTCGTTTGTCGATGCTACTTTTCGCCAGGTAGCCTTTGTCAACAAGGGTATCCAGATTCGGGTAAAGCCGCCCGTGATTGATTTCTGTGCCGCCGTAGTCTTCGAGGGCCTGTTTGATCCCCAGCCCGTAGGGTTCTTCGAGATCTGCGATACAGTACAGGATGTCACGCTGGAAGCCACTCAACTCAAACATTAACTGGCCGGTGGTTACCGCGGTCGATGTATAATTGTGACGGATACTACAATTCTCGGCTGCTGTCGGTGCACACCGGGGCTAGTCAGTGGGCGTCTGCCAGATAACCCGCTCGATGCTGTAGCATCCCAAGTAGTAGACATAGCCGTCGTTAGAGTCGTTTCCATCACCCATCGCCGTTGAGTTTGTGCTCGGTGAC
>CAJXLK010000046.1 GCA_913055635.1 uncultured Bacteroidota bacterium | reverse complement strand
TTGCTTCCAACATTACATGATTTGCTTCCCTCTGCCATGGAACCCTCATGTTTTATTCATTACCTTTTGTGCTAGTCCTTGCATGCGGGTTTCATTCGATAAGCGGGCATAAATCACAAATTAAAGCCCAGGCCAATGGTTATATGGGGATGTTTAAATTCCAAAAGGGAGCATCCAAGGTTCCAGGCCAACCATTGTCCGCGAAAGACAAAGCCTGTTTCCAGTTCCACGCCCCGGGCCGAATATTCCTGATTCATGGCATAGGCATCTCCCAGCCTTTGGTCATTTACATCAGCATATTCCTTTAAATGCCAGAGCAATCGACGGTGTCCATACCCACCCCCTACATACCAATGGACCATGGAAGAGAAACGGAAAGTGAATCCTCCGGTTAGCGAGAGTCGGGGAAAAAGCTCCTTGCCATCAAATTGATAGTAGCGTTCAGGGTGGTCATAATCTGGAATGGAATTCTCCTCCACTTTGTATTCCGCAGTAAAGTCATACTTTTTGTTCAGCCGGGCGGCGAAGTAAAAACCAGGGGTGCCCAGCATGCCTGTTTGTACACCAAACGGGGCAACAAAGTCGGGCAAAGACTGGCCGCCGGTGGTGGTTAACAGAGCAGCACCCGCGGTATAAAGAAAGAAAAAATGCTTTTTCGGTTTCATTCGAATGAAAAACTCTTTTCTGCTGTTTTTGGTAATGGCATAGCTCCTATTGGCCTTATAATCGTTCTTTTCAAGCTCAAAATCATGCTTTTCAAGGGGCAGATCGAGGTTAACCGGGGTGGTACCTTTGTAAGTGCCGTCAATATAGACTTTAGCTTTAGAGGGCTTGCTCCTGATGGAGACGCTTGTTGTGGTGGGCATCATATCGGCTGCCACCTGGCTGGTTTCCGGGGTAATTTCCACTTTGCGGTTATAGACTTCATATCCGTTCTTATAGAAAGTCAGTTTATGGGAACCAAAGGAAAGCTCTGTTTTCAAGGGGGTAAGGCCTTTCCCCTGGCCATCTATATGAACCCTGGCCCCGCGGGGTGTAGTCTTAATTTTCACCATGCGGGCTTCTGGTAATTGCTTTTTCAAGCGCAGGGTATCGCTTTCCTGAATCCGGATATCCTTTTGGATGGAACCATACCCTTTTTTATCGACCACCAAATGGTATTGGCCCACCAGCAAATCGGAAATCATTTCAGGGGTCTGACCATACTCCCGGCCATTTAAGGTGATCCTGGCATGCCATGGGGTGGTGATCACCTCCAGGAAACCAACTTTCGGTTGGGGATGGAGTGTAATGGAACGTCGATCTCCCCTGTTGATTTCAACGGTCCGAGCATCTGCATGGTGCTTTTGTTTTTCAGCACGAATTGTGTAAACACCTGGCATCAGTCTGGTTTGAAATTTACCGGAACCTTTCGGGTCATTGTCTATAAAAAGGTTGGCCCGGGGTTTACTTTCAACGCTTATATGGCCATAGGCCGGATTCAGTTGGAGGTTAACCGTATCGCGCTGGCCGGGTTTCACCTGCACCTGACGCCTGACCGGTTCAAACCAGTTCTTTTCCGCTTTGATCCAATGGCTTCCACTGGCCAGGGTGTCCAGAGTTGCAGGGGTCTTCTGCCCCAGCCTGTTTCCGTCGAGAATGAGGCGCCCCCCTTTTTCCGGTTCAGTAGTCACATGAAGTGAACCAAAATCAGGGCTGAGATCTGCATTGATCTCTTTCTCATCTTCCACTTCCGTCAAATCAACCTTCCCGGCCATAGGCTGGTACATGGTCCTGGAAAATCGATAGTTATAGTGACCCCGCTTAACCTTACTCTGCAGCGGTGTCTTGCCCATATACGTGCCATCGAGATAAAACGCTGCCCCTTTCGGATTGGAATTGATCAACAAATAAACGTGTTCGACCTTTTGCGGTTCAACCACCCTTCTTACTTTGCCAGTAGTTAAAACCATTTCATATACCCTGGCCTTTTTTATCGGTTTTTCATAGTGATAATCCCTCAAGACCCCCAATTGATCATGTTTGATGGTGATTTTTTTGGCCCCGTGGGGCACATATACCCAGTACTCCCCTGTCTTTCTGGTAACCTTGCGCACCCCCAACATTCCCCCCTCCCAAACAAAACCTTCCTGATCGGTCACCACCTTAATCAGGGCACACTTCTCCCCGTTCTGATCCTTTACCGATGAATTGACCCGGGCATCCAAATCGTTGGGTAACGCTGTGAAAGATTCCACCGAAATATTTTGAGCGAGTGCCCGGGGAGAAAGAAAGGGAGCAACAACCAACAAAAGGATTAAGAAATATTTCATGATAAGTTTTTTTCCATATAAGAAAAATCGATCTAAAAGTCTGAAAGCCCATAGATGCTATCCTGTTTGCCCTTGGTAGGCTGCCAGGTACGCACATGAATGATGGGTTCATGGGGATCATTGAGGTCGACCATCAAAAACAACCATCCCTGATCGCCATAATTGGAGGAATAATAGTTTTGCTTAATCTGCACCCCGTATATATCTCCACCTTTTCCCCCTTTACGGACATCGGATTCTTCAAACTGTATATTGATATATTCCTTGCTCTGGAAGGAGTATCGCAGGTTCCGGATATACTCCTGCTTCGATTGCCGGTTGTATCTGACAATCTTATTGCTCTGGTAGCGGCTGTCCGCATTGGGTTTGACCCGTACCACCTCGCCGGTGATGATCAGGGCATCATCGGCAAAGATCGTTTCAATATAATCCAATCGCTTCAGGGCATAAGCCGTTTTATAATGCTCCAGGAAATTGATCAGCACCATCCGGTCCACTTCATCCCAAACATCCTTGTTGATGATGCTGTTCAGGGCATGATCGGAAAGTCCGAAGGAGAGGCTTTTAATTTTTTCATCCCCGTTGAAGTGAAAGACCACATCCTCAATAAATTCCTGATGGTTGTTTTGAAAGGAAAAGGACATGGGCAGGCTGCGGGCCATCACCCCACCCCTGAATTTATAATAGGCATGATCCGGATCACTCAGAATACGGGCATTGCCATATTGAATGAGTTTCTCAAACATCCGATAACCACGGGCAGTAAAAAGATTCCGAACCGAAGCATAATCGCGCCGGCGAATGGCCCGTTGCACCTTTTCCAGCTTCCGATAATAGGCCACCGTATCGGATACTTTGGCTATTTTGGCCTTTGAGCGTTTCTGGTTCTGAACCACCCGACGGCTCTCCTGGTGACGGGTCGAATCAAAATGCACTGTATAGTAACTCTTGCGGAAAGGAATGGCTTCAACCCGGTCCATCACCCGTTTTAATTCATTGTCGATATTGGCCTGATTCTCATAAATGTACTCCGTCTTAATCCGGCCTTTTTCCTTCCCATCGGCAGCTGCTCCATAATACTCCAAAAAACCCCGGCCATCTTTTACGTTGATCAGATTCGACCAATCCCGGCCATCCCAATAGGAATAATCCAAATTGTCGACCGGTTCACCATTATAGGTGATGTTCAAAACCACCCGCTTCATCTCATCCGCTTGCTCTGTCTTATTTACATGATATTCCAGATTGGAAAAGATCGCATTGATCTGCATGGGAATCCAGGTGATAAGGGGGTGTTTTTCCCCTTCCCCGTCGGTATAACGTATGTCATTGCAATCGGGATGACTTTTTAGCAGGGTGAAGCCCCAGTAATAATAACGCAATGCATCTCCTATGCGCCGCTCTTTAACTGCCTTCCGGGCATTCTCAACAAAAGAGAAAATTTTGTCCTTGCGGTTTTCAAAAACCTGATTTACATTTTTTCGTTTAATGTAGCGGAAAACTTTGGCATCCGGCTCATTGCTGATGACAATCCGCTCGGTATTGTGCAGGGTGGCACTGGAATAGGTCTTAACCACCGACTTGACTTTTTCTTTATAGTTTGTCTGTGTACCTGATTTTTCCTGCTCTTTAAACTGTTTGAACCGGCTTTCCACTTCCACCGATATCTGATTAACCAGCATTTGTAATGCTTGATTATCGGCCTTTTTTAGGGTCATCCCCGTTCCTTCTCCCCATATATAGCTGTCATTGGCCTTGATCTGTTCAACGGTCTGAGCCTGAGCATATGCCGGAAATAAAATTCCCAAAATAACAATAGCTGAGAATAGATTCTTGAAGAATCGCATAAGCGTATATTTATGATGTTGTATTTCAATTCAATTTAAATTATGCCCCTTTTCTGAGGGCCCCATCAATCACTTTACAATATACTGGCATCCAGTGATTTAAACTGTAATTTTAGTTGTCTCCCAATTTCACCAATTTAAATTACAGTTGACCAAGATAATAAGCAAAAATTAAAATCCAGATGCCTGAGTTAAAAATAAATGGACAGTTAAAGGACGTTCATCAAAAAATTTAGGGCAAACATCCCTGAAAACAACCTGATAAACAACCATCTATTGATTACCAGTTCCGCTCAATAATGGGATACCGAAAGGGTTGAAGGTCCTGGCGGTATCCGATGGGCCTGAGGAAATAACCCTGGTTGAATGCCTCATAATATCCATTTTTTGAACGATAATAAACAAATGGAAGGATCCACTCATAAGCTTCTGACTTGAGGCTTTCAAAAAATCCCTGGTCACGCCCCTTCACTGCGCCCAGATCCACCCGGGCCAGGTGCCGCATATGTGGGGCCTGCTTCCGTCCCCGCCTGAGGTCATATTTTGAATAGAGGACAAAAGCCGGGCATTGACCGTTTTCAACAGGAAGGTTCAATTGCCGGCTCCAGGGGCAGGCAATAAAACGCATTCCATGGGGATAAAATATCTCGGCCAGCAATTTAAAGCGAATGGCCACCTGCCTGGTTTCCCTCTGATTATCTCGGTAAATAAAACCCAGCACACCCCGGCTATTGTTGCGATCGGCCCTTTTTATTCGCTTTTTGTAAACGGAAGGGTCGGTTGTGATGATTCGTTGATCACGGTTGCCTTTTCCGGGGGCAAATTCCAGGATATCTTCCACTGATGGCAATCCCATGAAAAAATGATATTCCTCCCGGGTGAGGGTTCCGTCATAGGCCTTGCCCACATCAAAAATTTGACCTTTAGTAAACTGACTCACCCCATATAAAAGCCCGGGGGGTTGGCTCAACGGTTCAGGATTTTCCCGGAGCTGATCACTGAAAAGCTGGCCTTTCTTACAATAGCCGAACGCCTGCTGCCCCGATGCATTCAGAACCGGGATGAGACAGATCACACACAGGATGAGCGAATATAAAGACATGTTGACCAGGCTTATCAGATTAACATTATTTCGGCTTATACGGAGCTCATTCTGATTCATTTTCCCACAAATTGCCCCTGGATTTGGATCGGCAATAATATCCCAGCCGATTGACCATTTCGTGAATTTCCCAGGGATCCACCGGTTTAAGTAAATAATCAAAAGATCCTTTATGCATTGACTTCACGGCATAATCACTGGTGAAGGAGGTCAGGACGATCAAGGGATCTGCAGCCAAAGCCCGGATACGGTCCATCATTTCAAATCCGGTGACCTCAGGAAGCTCTGCATCAACGAGTACCACATCGGGCGGATCCTGGGCTATGGCATTCAGGGCGCTGCCGGCACTCTGAAAACCCCCGGTAACCTCGACCCTGGGATGTTTGGAAAGAAGCTTGCGGAATATTTCCAGGGATTTATACTCCTGATCAATGATTATGACCCGATGGTGACTTTCGGAATGACTCAAATTCATTTTTGTTGATTTTTTAAGTTTCTCACCCATTCATAACCCAAGAGGATAAAAAGTAATCATATAAAGTGGCCACTCCTTCTGTGATGCCCCCTGTTTTAGTAACAGCCCTATGCTTCTCTCAGGAAATGCTGGATGCGTTCTCTTGAAATCTTCAGGCGAAAGTGGTCTTCACCATTTTTCAATTCACAAAATCCCTGCCTCTTATGGATCCGCCATAGATAGTGCGCATTTACCAGGGCCGATCGGCTAATCCTCACAAAACCATGGGGTTTTAAAAAATATTCAATGGTGCCAAGGTTTTTAGAGAGTAAAAAATGGTTGGCCTCAGTCATGTAAATGTGTGAGTAGTTGCCATCAGCCTGGCAATAAATAATATCCGAAGGATGCATAAAAAGGATGCCATCCTTGGTATGAAAAGTAATCTGGCGGTTTCCTTTATTTTGCCACCCGCCTTGCATAAAACTTTTGCTGGTGCGCATATAACGGAGTTGTCGGATCACTTTCCCAACATCGCGGGCATCAAGGGGTTTCATCAAATAATCAAAAGCTCGGTTGCGCAGTGCTTCTACAGCATGATCGCTTATAAAGGAGGTAATCACCACCAGGGTATAGGGCGTCAAAGACCTGACCTGTTCCATCAATTCAAAGCCGGTCATATCGGGCAGATCCACATCAATAAAAATCAAGTCAGGCGGATATTGGGCAACAAAACCAAGGGCTTCCTGTGGATTTTGGAAAGCAGCCACCACATCAATCTGCTGATAGGAGGAAAGCAGGCGGCGAATAATCTCCAGCGATCTAAATTCCGGGTCGATGGCCACGACTTGATGCCGGGGAGAAGGATCTTTGACTTCCATTTTTTCATTTTTTCAGGGGTGCAACAAATAGGCTGGCTTCGACTTTTGCAGGATACCATTAAAAGCCAAGGGTGTTTTTCAGTTGTTGGCGGTTTTCAATCGCCGGACCTTTGGCTTTAAGTTTCAGATCAAGCAAGGGCTCGTCAGCCTGTTTCAGGGAATCAAAATTCAGCCCCCGGTATTTGGAAAGAGGGAACCTACCAATGCGTTTATTGGGCAAAACGGTAATCAGGCGGAACTGGTCGTCGGCTGCATCAAGCATGATTTCGTTGGTATCCCTGACCTGAATCCGGACCACCGAACGGTTGTTACCCGGCAGGCAAAAGACCCGGTTCAGCTGATACATATTGGAATGGTAAGACGAATCGACTGAGAAGTGCACCTTCACCTTTACCGGATCTTTGAGCTTCAAAAGACAATCAAAATTGGAAAAGCCCATTTCATTGACCTCAAAGCGACGATAAACTTTGGCCTGGGTACGGAGTCTCTTTCTCTCCCGGCGCACCTTTTTCATGGCCTGCTGGTAATGGTTCTCCCAGTATTCAGGCTTATAAGCCAACAAAGAACGCAGGGGCATGACACATTTAATCCGGGCCTGGTAGGTTTGGCCCTGCCGTCCTTCAATCTCAAAATGATACCGGTCGCCTTCTATTTGACGGGTGGTTTTATTGCGGTAATGTCCTTTGCGAACCCATTCAGGAAAGGTTCCCCCGGAAAGGCGTTTCCACAGGAAAAAACTGGCCACTGTGGGCATGCCATCGTATGTAATGCGCGTTTTATTTTCAATCTCAATCCATTGGGCGCCATAACCTTTGATGCGCTCGCGAACGGCCGGATTGCTCTCATAAGGATATTCATCCTCGTTGGTAAGATTATAATAGACATCCAGGGCTGCCGTGTAATCAAAGATGAAATAATCGCGTGAAAGGGGAAATTGGCGGGTTTGTTCAAGCTCCTCGACTTTTTCCTTTGTTTGCTGGTATTGCGGATTAACCCTGGAAGAGGAGTAACCTCTGAACTGCCAGTTACCGGTTGAATCATCAAAGGAGAAAAGGTTGTAATTCCGGCCACCAACGCGCGAACCAAATCGCACCTCAATGTGCTTGTCCCGAGCCAGGCGAAGGGCCTGCCCATCCTTTTCAGCCCGCATCTCAAACATTCCCGCCGTTTGAAGTTGACGCTTATCTCCGGCCGGCCCCAAATGCATAGGAACGCCGGCTAAAAAAATATCGAGGGCATTGTGGAATTCACGGTAGCGAAATTGCACATCCCCCTTGACAGAATTTCCTCCCGAATCCACAAAAGCTTGCTTCGGTACAACAATCCGGGTACCACTTTTCAGTTCAAATGTATCTTTCTGCTGACCGTTGAGGGAAAATTCAGTATAATCCGGATCCAAACCGGCAATGGGAGGCTGAACATGTTCTGCAGATGGCGACTCCTGCGTCTGTTCTTTTTCCTGATTGTTGCATCCGGTCAGAACCAGGACCGCAAGCATAAAAAAAAGAACAAAGGGAATCAGAGTGTAATTGAATGTTGTTTTTTCGGCTCGCATAATTGATAGATTTAGAGATTATTAAATATGGTTTTATAATGTTTTCTCCAGAAATAAACAGATACCTGGCTATAGGCATACTGCTTGCCCAGCAATTCAGTGCCATAGGGATAGCATCTTGCGTGCATCCATTTTTCGAGCTCCTGTTTGGAACTGGTAAAACCATGGTTATAAGCTGTGGCGATGAACTTAATGCGGTAAGACAGGGATTGGCCCTCAAGCCATGGGAATTCTACTTTTACCGCATCATAGAAAGCATGCAGATAAATAAGCTGCCATTCAAGGGTTTTTAGCCTTTCAACCCGTTTTCGCCGCCTTGCTGCGGCATCCTGTTCGCCATAACTGAACAAATAGGCATATTGCTGGGATAACTTGCCGCAGGATCTGAGGTATTCTTCCAGATGCTCCACGAAAGAGGGTTTCATTTGAAACCTGCCAATGGAAAAATCCACAAACGATTTGCCCTTTCGCACATAACCGACCTCAAGGGTCTTGGTCTCCAGCAAATCACGCACCAACGAGTACCTGACCATCTCAGGAAAGACCACTGAGACCATGATGGCCCTGGCTTGATTTGATCCCTGCAGCGCCCGGTTGAACTGTTCCTGATGGGTCGACACGTACTGCAGCGCCCGCTGGTAATCGGGTGCCAGCTTCCGGTCAAATTCAACCGCCGGCCCTGTGGCCATTAAAGAAATAATAAATGCAAACAACCATTTCATAGCTTCCGGTTATCTTTTCACCCATTCATAACCGGAACAACCAAAAGGTAATCATATGGATCCCGCTTAGCGGAGAGATATAATAAAGACCCCGCTAAGCGGGGTCGGAAAAAGCGGGGTCTGAAAAAGCGGGGTTTGAAAAATCCTAGCCCCGCGGGGTTAAAAAAGCTCAACCCGCTGGTGGGGTTGAGCTAATCGGGGGCACAGGGCTTTACCCTGCAAGATAGGTTTCAGTTGGGGGCTTAGCGGAGTGAACCCCGCTAAGCGGGGTAGCAATTAGTCCAATATCTCGGTCATGGCAATTTCTTTGCGGCTGTGATCGTCATCATAGTCGAAGACCAAATTTCCGTTGCCCTTATAAAGGCGGATATGGTTCAGGTCAAACCAGACAAAAGCCTTTCCGACTTTAACACCCGAGAGGACATCCACTTTGGCATTGCCGCTGCGATAGGTGGTGATTTTCATCTTCGAATTGTTGGATACCTTCATGTTGGATAACTTCACCCGTTGGCCGTCGTCGGTTTTCAGGGTAACAATTCCGCGTTCATTCTTTAGGAAATCGATTTTCCCGATGTTTTCATAGATACTGGGGCATCGTTTTTTAAAGTCAGGATTATAACGGTCCAGGGCGCGCTGGGCCACATCGCCTTCAATGACGATGCCACTGTTTTCAACCAGGTTGATGACCGCAAAAAGGCCTGCGATTGAGGGATGGTACCGCTGATCCACGAGTTGATCGGTACGCTTTTTAAGCGATGACACGCTATTCAACTCGTTGTAGCTGGCATAGCTGGTGGTTTTCATGCGCAGGCCGGTGACCGAATGCAATGCGCCACTCAGCAGCACATTGTTGTTCTGATCAAAATCAATATGGGGTTTGTCAAAAGATTCCTCTTCATTGAGCAGGCGTTTCCAGTTCAATGCCCCATGCGGGCTGTACTGAGCGGCAAAGACCAAATTTTTTTCCGATTTGATGTGCTTCATATTCAACTGGCGGATCCACTTGATGTGGCCCTCCGTATTGCAGCGGGCTAAAAACACATCGCCCAGGTCTTTGGTTTTAAGCTGTGTACTGGATGTTTTCAGGTTCTTATGAAAGGATCCAGCCAGGTATAAATGGCCTTGCCGGTCCAACTGAATATGGGTTCCTATATCGCTGCCCGCTCCGGAGATGGAACGAATCCACTCCAGTTGATTTTCCGGGTTAAAACGGGCATAAAAAATATCTTTTGACTGACCTGAAGACCGCAGGGTTCGCCCCCCAACAGTCAAGGTTCCTTTAAAATAACCGGTAACATAAGCATGATCTTTTGGGTCGAAGGCAATGCTTTGGTCATTGCTGCCTCTTGCGGCTCCGTGTTGACCCAGAAAAGCCCATATTTTACGGCTTCGGCTGGTTTTATAGGGTCTGTTTTGAATACGTACAATCCGGGCTTTGCGGTCTCTGTATTTGGGCATCATCATGCCGGCCGGGGCATTCTTATAGGTGGGATCGCAAACCACAAACTTTTGGCCGTCGAGGTGAACGTAACGCCCATCGACCTGTTTGGCTTCAAAACGCAGGGCGGTACTCACATGATCACTGTAAACCAGTCCAACCGCGGGAACATCCAAAAGTTCCTGAACCAGATAGGAAAACAGCACCGAACGGTCCTCACAATCCGAATAGGGATAATGAAAGACCTGTTCAGGGAACATGAAATTTTCCCGGTCAAACTGCTCCTGGTCATTTTTATAGGGCAGGTTTTGTACAAAATCCAACAAAAAGTTCACCGAGGCCCGGGTATCCTTATCTGCCAACAGGGGTTGGAGGGTATTGATCAGTGACTCCTTGGTGGGATTGGAAACGGCGGCATTAAAATAGACCGACAAATCCATCAGGGGAAAATCCTGGTAATAATTCACCACATTGACATTATAGGTAATGGCATGCTTTTTTCCTCCAATTTTCAGCGTTCGTTTGGCTTTATCCTCGGGCAGGTTCACGGCCCGGGGCATATTCATATCGATCAGTTGGCGGGCTTCGGGATAATCTTTCTGATAGGTGTGGATTTGCCCCGAACCTGAAGCCCCCATCATATAGTACTTTTTGTTATCGATGGAAAGGAAAGGGATACTATAGAGCTCATGAGAAGTGGGCAATAAAACGAACAGGTTGTTGCCGCGGTAACCCAGTTTGACTTTATAATTGGAACGCACCAAAAAGAACCACTGCATCATTCTCGATGCATTGGAAGCGGGTTGACTCAGTTGGTTGCTCACTTGTCTGACCAGCATATAATAACCCCAGTCGTTTAATTGAAGGCGCTGTCGGGCATTCAAAAGCTGTTCAAGCACAACCCCGGAGGCTGCCTGGTTCATTTGAGCAAATTTGCGCCCGATGGTTTGTTCATCAGGCTGGCCGTCGAAGCTGGGAATGAACCCCTGGGCATAGGACAAATCCAAATGGGCCCCGTAAAAGGAAACAGTGGTGTGGCCAGCTAATTCTGGCTTTTCAGCGGAGGAACTGCCACTCATAACCGGTAATTCGGGAGAAGGCAGAGGCTTTTGCTCCGTTTCCTTCGAAACATCCGTAGGGCCGGAGGAAAGAGCCTTCGCTTCATTAAATTCAGGCTGGACATCAGGTTCTGGCTCCTCCCTGCGCTTTTGGCCGGAAAATACACGAAAAGCTTTCCATTGGCGCTTCAAATACCGGGCATATTCCCGGTTGATCTTCTTCATATAAGCTTCCCGTTCCCGGGCAAGCTCCTTAATGGCTTGCTCACGCTGCTGAGCAAACTGCTCCTGCTGCTGTTTGCGTTGCCGGACAAAATCCTCAAACTCCTGAGCCAACAGAGAAGAGGTGAACAACAAAAACAACACAAATAAAAGGCCTTTGATAAAATGATTCATAACGATTCCTTTTGATTTCGAAAATAATAATTCTGGCTGCTCTTTGAATAGGTGCCGGAAAATTTATAGTTTTGAGACACGGTATGTTGTGTCTGTTAAACCACTGAAGTGATATCGTACATGAACCAAATACTATGCCATCGCTTGGGGTTGAAAAAGATTTTCCCCGTGAATATTTTTCTACTCCTGCTCTTTTCTGGCGTGTCGGGGTATACCCAGCAAACAAGCCAATTGAAGGCAGAAGGTGAATATTGCGGATCTTCCGGAGAATCCTTTATCCAGATCAAAAAACAGGCCATTCAGAAAGCAGAACAACAGGCACTGATTGATGCAGACATTCCACAGCGTGTCAGCTCGGTCAATGTCTTATATGAAGCCCAGCGTAGCAACAACCAAAGAGGGCAATACAACCGGGTCTTCTCCTCGGTCGCTTCTTCGGAAACCCAGGGGAAACTGCTGATCGACTCGGTGCTGCAGGTGAAAAAATACCTCAATGAATTCGACCATACCTGTTGCCGGGCCACCATCCAGGCCACTGTTTTCAGATACGACAGCCAGGGCGATCCAGCTTTTACATTCCATGTAGGTGACTTAGAACCAGGGGATGAACACAACATCCCCAATCATTACAACAGTGGCGAACACCTCTCCTTTGAATTTCAACCCAACCACGATGGTTACCTGAAAATTTTCGACATCACCGCCGATACGGCCCTGATGCTCTATCCCTATATCAATAAAAAATACCCGGGGCTGAGCGATCCAAAACACCGGCTGTTCCAAAAAGGCCAAAAAGTTCAATTTCCGGTGAACCAGGCCCTGAAGCCTGGCTACCGGGTCACCCTGGAAAAAGGTAAGGCCCGCGAAATCAATCATTTGATATTCGTCTTTACCCGGAAAGATGTTCCTTTTTACGGAAAGGTTAAAAAGAAAAAACTTTTCCGCTGGATATATGAGATCCCCCCGGCAGAAAGAGAAGTCAAATATTACCCGGTGTTGATCCTCGCCCCATAAAATCGGAGGACAGTCCAAAACAAGCCGGAAGCTTTCCTAAAACTTAAATGAACAAAAAGATACAGACCGATGGCATGCGTTTCGAACCCATGAATTAAACTTATAAAGAACCTATGAAACCTGCATCCAGCAACCTACACAACAAGGACATGATTATATCATGCAGGTTCCATAAGGCCAAAAGATTAAATAAAAAATAACCTTATGAAAAGAGCATGGAAAATCAATTTGCTGCTGTGGGTTTTTACAACCTTTATTTTGATGGGCGTTGGGTTGATGGGCTGCAGCACAAGCAAATCCGGTCAAAAAAACCTGGGGGCACGATTTAAAGATCATACCATCAAGATGGATTCCACATCCATTCTGGTACCAGGCTGGGGAGAATCGATCAATATAACCATGGCAAAAGAGATCGCAGAGACCAATGCCCAAAAAAATCTGACCAGCCGGATTGCAAGCCTTACCGAAAAAATCATGAAAGCCTACAAGAACCACCAGACTATGGATCCAGGCATCATTGAGGATGCGCCTCAGATCACAGGCGGAAAGGGCTGTCTTTTCACACTGATTAAAATCAGTGATTCCCAAACCACTAAATCCGATAAGGCCAAAAAATACCAATCGTTTGCCATCGCGCAAATCAAAACAGATTCCCTTGGCCAGTGTATTTGCAATGGGAAGGTTCGTGTGAGGAGCGCCTGGGGAGGGAAAATCACCACCCAAAAAATCGCCCGTTTTGATACCACTCTCTGCAAAAGGCTTTATCGCCAAACCATCAACGAAATGTATCAATCTCACAAAAAGCAAGCTAAACCATGAAACGAAGGCATCTTCTCCTACTCCCTTTCATTATTGGGGCTGTTATTGAACCATCTTTTGCCCAGCAAACCGGGAAGAATGCCCTGCTTCCCGACAAGCAACTGGTATATTGCAGGGTAAACCTCCAGAATGATTCGATGGCCCGGTTCATCCATAATTATTTTCCGGATACCTCCCTGATCAAACAACTCACCCAGAGCACCACCCAGGGTAATCTTAACGCCTATGAACCCCAAAAATGGCCGTTCGAAGACCTCTATCAATACGATCAGCAACTCAAAAAACTTGACGATTTTGCCATTAAACAAAGCATGGGCTATCGGGTAGATACAGTAAGATACAAAAAAGTTGACGGATCGTTGGGACACCAGGTTGTCCGGGATTCCATCCGATACGAACAAATGAATACCTTGCATTTTGTCGAATCATGGCACTTCAACCCCAAGGCCTTCACCTTTCAAAAGCAAGTCCTGGCCATTGACCCCATCCGCCAATATGTAAGCCCATACAATGGCAACACACGCCACCAATATACCTTTCGCCTTTTATATCCTTCGGCTTCAGGCAAAAATCACCAGGAAAAAACTCAATCACAAGCCAAAGCCTATAAAAAGATTCGTTATGAAGTGACTCTCCAAAAGAAGAGAAACGCGCCTTTCTTTAATCATATCAGCCGCAAGAGGCTTTTCAAGGCGATCTTCCAAAAAATAAAAAGCGGCCACATCACGGCCCGCGATTTCCATGATAGCACACCCCTATCATGGCAACAGGTTCTAAAACGTATGGATGCCGACAACGACACCCTTCAACAACGCATCCGCCAACCGGATGGCACAGTAAAAGTTAAAGAACTGGCCCGGCAAAGGCACATCCGCTATCAGGAAATCAAATCCTTCTATTTCATCGAAAAATGGTTGTTTAATCCTCAAAGCCTGCGCATACAAAAAGATGTACTGGGCATTGCCCCGGTGCGACATATTAACCCCAATCAGCTCAGAAAATGGAAAGCCAAAACGGAAGAAGGCATGCACCAATACGGATTTCAACTTCCAAAAATGGCCCCCGGGAAAAATGGCAAAACCATCAAAATCATCCCGTTTATGGTCTATTTTAATTGAAACACCAGCCCTACCATTTTTGAAATTTTCAATATTCAAGGGCAATATAGGTCATCTCCGGTAACAGCCAGCACCTAAAATCCTGCCCATATTTTTGAGAACACAATTTTTTTATTATTTTTAACACACAATCGACCCATCCTCGCAATCCCGCTTCAATTAAGGAAATAACAACGGGAACAATCAAATCACTATATATAATACATACCAGGTTCCTTTCGACATGGCTCTGCTTTAGCGCCTAAAACACGATCATCAGGAGGAGTTTGCCTGTAAGCCGAAGTTACCTGAATGAGCCATTCATGGAAGGGATATCGCATTTTGAAAAATCAAACATTAAACAAGGCATAAACAAGAAAGGCTTCCGGAGCGGGCCAATTGATCTTTACACCGGCATTAGATTAGATGCTCGCTTCCAGCTTATTGTACCTATAAACCTGTAACATTCATGATGCGTAACAAATTATTGCTGATTTTCTTCCTAATCCTTCCACTGACGCATATTCATGCCGATGAGTTCATCATCAAAAACTTTGAAAAAAAGTCCAACGATCTGGCTGCAAGAAGATACGAAGTAACGAATACCAATGACCAGGCCTGCGCCCTGATCAAGATAAAAACAGATCTGAAAGGCTTACAGTTTGAATCCAATTTAGGCATATCAGAAATCAAGCACAAAACGGGAGAATACTGGGTATACATTTCCCCGAAGGAACAGCGCATTAAGCTGATCAAAGAGGGATTTGTCCCGCGTAATTTCTATATTCCTGATGAATACCAGGTTGAGTCGCACGATGTCTTTCACCTGGTGGTGACCACCAATGTGAAATACCCCATTACCATTAACCGGAATCCCGAAGATGCCAAAGTATACCTGGATGGGAAATTAAAAATTGATACAGCCAGTAAATCAACCATCAGTAATGTTTCTTTTGGGCGCCATTCGATCAAACTGAAAAAAATCGGATATTCTACCATCCGGGATACCATTTTTGTGAAAAAAGATCATTTTGAATTCAACTACGAATTGGAAGAGCTGGAGAAGGTGACGGTTTATATAAAAAGCGCACCTTCTCACGCTCAAATACTGATTGATAAAACCAACCGGGGGTATACCAACAACCGTTTTTTCATTTATCCCGGCAGGCATGAGCTGATGCTCATCAAAGATCACTATAAAACCATTGATCGACATATCAAAGTAACCAAAGAAGGGGATAATGAATTCAACTATAATCTGAAGTATTACATGGGACGGGTTCACATTAAAACCAATGTAAAGAACCCAACCATCCTTGTTGACGGGCGTAAGTTGCATTCCCCCACCAAAGACACCTTATTGTCGGCAGAGAGGCATAAAATCACGGTGAAAAAAAACAAATATTACGAGCAAACCAAATGGATCACCCCTTTGCGCGATGAACGTATGACTCAATTCTTTCAATTAAAACCCAAAACAGGGGATTTATATACGAATGTATTCCCGGAAACGGCAAAGGTTGAATTGTATAATTACAGCGGAAAGAAACTGCTTGATAGTTGGCAGGGATCGCGAATTAAAAAGGATCTGCAGGTGGGTTATTACACCCTGAGGGTTCACCAGAAAAACTACAAAACCTGGGAAGAAACTTTTGTCATTAAAGAAAACCAACAAAAAGATCTCCAGGTGGAATTATCGGCTTTCACCCTAAAGCCAGGTACAAAAGCCAATTCCATCATATGGTCGTTTTTTCTGCCAGGAGCCGGTCAATGGTATTCTCATGATACGGGCAGGGGGTGGTTGTATTTCCTCAGCGGGCTGGCTTCGGTGGGCAGCAGCATCTATTGTCATATGGAGGTGGATCAGCTCAGCCAGGATTATCAATCCATCAAGAGGGATTACCGTACCAGCGAGGATCCTCAGGTGATCGCCGAAACACGCATTGAAAGCCAACAGATATACGACCAGATCGAACAATACCAGGATTACAGGGAAATATCATACATTGCCGCCGGTGCGGTGTATGCATTAAGCCTGCTGGACGCCATTATTTTTGGGGGAAGAAAAGTCACCGAGCATGAATTATCCGGGAAGAACAACGACCAACAGGTGCAGGTAGGCCTCAGTAATCAGCAGCCGGGAAGTATGGGGGTAAAAGTAACTGTACCAATAGGAAGGTAGGCACATGCGGCATGGATCAAAAACTTGACAAAAAACAAGCTATGAATCATCCATCGATGCTTTATCGAATCCTCTCAGGTCTCCTCGTTTTGATAATCCTGGCAGGCTGTCAGGAACTAAAAGAGGAGCTGGAACAAGACACACCGGAGCAACTATCACCGGTGAATCCTTTGGATCCTCAATATTCAACTGACCCTCCCGATCCGGGAGAAATCGCGGATATGAACGTCAGCGGCCCGGCTTTAATCCTTTACCGGCCCAAATCAACCCTGAAAGAGGACTACATCTTTCCGGTATACGTTTTGGCCAAAGATATGTCGCGGATCGTTGGGGTATCGGCCAAAATCCAGTTTTCCTATGAAATAAATGTCCTTTCTATCTCCAAAGACTCGACAAATTTTGCAAAAGGAGCTGATGGCATGGCCTTCTATACCCCACCCCTGGCAGAGGTCAACCACGAAAAGGCCTTCAGCCTTTCGGCTACCCGCCTGGGAGGTTCCGATGAACAGGGTTTCTCAGGCCACTGTGTATTGGCCACCATCATCGCCAGGGCCCCGTATGTCGCCAGCGGATCTTTTTCTTTTAAGGAGGGAGAAAGCTGTCAGTTGCGCAATGTAAAAAATGATACCCTTCAACCGGATAACCTGGTCAATCTGAATATAGATATTGATATCGAATGATCAGGCATATCACCCGGCCGGCAGCCGGGATATTAACCATTGAACAGTAAAACATTGATGTAGAATGATCGCCAGATCTACAAATCATCCCGGTATTATGAAACAGATCCACCCCCTGTGTATATTCATCATGGCCTGCCTGCTTTTCCCCTCTCAAGCAGAATCCCAGCGCATCGGAATCGTCAATCCTGACACCATGCGAGTTATACCTTTTGGCCATGGACTGACAGATACGACCTATTCGAGCCTGGCCGACGGAATCATTAACAATTGCCACGACGACTCCACTTGCGAGGGATGGCAGGACCCCAACGCCTGGTCGGAAGTTGGAACAAGGTCCGATTTTATTGGCCAGGTGCTGAGCGACTCGGGTTATACCGTAGATTATTTCTCTGCCCGGAACTTCCCGGAGGTCTCCAGCAGCCCCTATGATCTGGTCATCGTGCAGGACCCCATGACCCAAAACCTGCGAAGCTTCAACAAAGACAGTGTAGATGCCACCCTTCCTGACCTGCTGGATCACGTCACGGATACCGAATTCCTCGACAGCCTGAAGGCCTATTTCAACAACGGAGGCAACCTGCTTCTTGTAGGTGACGCGGTGGAATTGCTGGAAGACGGAACGAACCGGCTAAACTTTGGCAAACAGGTTCAACACAGCCTGCCCAACCACAGCCTCGACACGGCCCATTCGCTTTTGCCCGAGAATTGGCTTTTTACAAGGGGCCAGCCCTTTTGCTGCAACAACCGGACTGCCTCGGGTCAGTATGTGGCCATGAACAGCCCCTTAACCCCTGAAGATTCAGTCCTATCCTCCATCGGCTTGTATGACCGCTATGACCTTGGTCCGGCTTTCATCTGGCCGGAAGTGGTTTATCATCCTGTAAACAGCACATCCCTGCTCGACATCAGGATGAGCGGCAGCGGAGAGTATGTCCTGGAGGGGGGCACCTGCCAGCCCCCTGAATACCAGGTCAGCATGGATGACACCCTCTCTCATTACATGGGATATACCACTTATCAGAGCCGGAGGATTTATTATATCGGCAGCCACTCATTTTTCAATTTTCACCTGGAAAATTATCAGGGGAACCAGCATTGCACTGGCGTGAAAGAAATCAGCCACACACTTAGCACCTTTGGCCGCCAGGCCATCGTTAATCTGGTGGAACAGGCCGCCCAAACCAATGTTCAAGACAGCACGGTTAACGTGACCTTCAACGTGGATGTGGGGGGGTATGCAGATACCTCCTCTACCTATGACCCAGCTACCGACAGCCTTTATATCACGGGCAATCTCATCGAACCCATCTGGGCTGAGCCCGGAACAGTGGACTCTGCCCTGATGAGAGATCCCGACAACGACTCCATCTTTACCTGGAGTGCCCCATTACCGGCGAACGATTCTTTTAGCTACAAATATAGCTTCGTGCCGGCCGAAATGGACAGCAGCTGGAAGTACACCGAATGGGCCGGATTTGAAAACCGTACCCTCCATACCGGTTCGAACGACACTTCGTTTACCCATATTCTGGGCCACTTCAGGCTTAAATTTCAGGTTGGAAACCGGGTCAGACCGCTGGAATCAGCCCGGGTTGAAATCCATAACACCACCCTGACCACCCAAACCGATGGTGAAGCCACCTTTATCGGCCTTCCTGGCACCACCTATGGTTTCTCCATCAGCAAACCGGGTTATAAAACCCTTAGCGACAGTGCCACAATTGGGTATTCAGATGATACCCTGGCCATCACCCTCCGGCCTTACCCGAGCGATACCATCAAACACGAAATCTACAACGGCAGCAGATGGTTCGGCGGCGACCCCCGGGCCGACTTCGGCCCTCGAAATGTAGGCACCGGCCAGAGCATCATCCCTGCCAATTACTTTCAGGCCGACAGCTTTGCCGTTCGCCTTACCGGGGCTTTTGGTGAACAAGCCCGGTTAAAGCTCTCCATACGCGACTCAGCAGGATCACTGATCGACACGGCTAAAACAACCGTCGATTCCACCTTTATGGGCGGATGGGTGACCTTCAACCTGGATGCCCTCAATCTGCAACTCGAGCCTTCAAAAAAATACATTTTCGCCTGGCACCTGATCAACGGTTTAACCAACGACTTACGCAATGGTTCGGCCGGAGACACCAAAGAGAAGTTCTTTCATGGATCAGGATACAGCAGCACGGTCTATGAAGGAGAAGACATCAACAACTGGACGCACTGGAGCAGCGCAGGCTGGGATTTCTGCTTCAAACTTTACGGAGACATCAGCCACCTGGACATTTCTTTCAGCCAAATGGACTGGGGTACCCGGTTACAAGGCTATGGTCCGGTGGATTCCTCTATGACCCTGTTCAATACCGGACCCGACAGCATGGCTATTGACAGCATCACCGGGGTTCAGCCACCTTTTATAGTGGATCTCTCCGGAAGCCAAAGCCTGTCAGATACACTGGCACCCCGCGATTCAATACCCCTGAATTTAACCCTCTCAACCGATACATCCCCCGGAAGCTACTATGATACCCTGAACATATACAGCGATGAGCGCGATACAAGCATCTTCCTGCAGGGGCAAATCAGGAAGGGACCGGTACTGAGTCTTTCAACCGCCTCAGGGGAGCCTGCAGATACCCTTGATTTTGGAGATCACTATGCCAGCACCGACCCGGTTTACCAAACGGTTTATCTGACCAATCAGGGGGATATGGATTTGACCATCGACAGTTTGACCGCCCCCGGTGCACCCTTCCTGATGGATCCCTTCCCCTGCGAACCAGGGGAAGATACCCTTGTCCCGGGAGATACCACAAACATGGGCATAACCCTGACAACCGATACAACAGCGGGAGTCTACGCCGATACCTGTAAAATCTTTACCAATGGCCGGGATACGAGCATGTTACTCCGGGCTGAACTGTCTGTTGGCCCCCGACTGGAAGTCTCACCCGCCAACCTCTTGTATGGAAAGAAAATCATTCACACCGGCGATTCAACGCAAAACCTGAACCTTTACAATACAGGCGATGAAACCCTGGTTGTAGACAGCCTCATTGGGCCCGAATATCCCTTCACCCTTAAAAACGATTTTGGCCAGGAATTGCCCGATACAATCTTTACGGAGGACTCCGTATCCCTGAGCCTGACCTTTCACAGCGATACCTTGACAGGGGTTTACAACGATTCCCTTCTGATCGGCACCAACGACCGGGACACCACCATTGCCCTGAATGGAGAATTGGTCAAAGCACCGGAGATGAACCTGTCAACTGACACGGTAGATTTCGGCCCCTCAGCCATTAACTCGGGAACAATAAGCCGGGATGTATGGCTGATCAATGCCGGCGGCCTAAGGTTGGGCATCGACAGCATCGGACAAGCAGGAGCCCCCTTTGAGGTGTACCCGGTAAACCTGGAACCGGGCCGCGACAGCATAGCTCCCGCTGACTCGGCCAGGCTCAGCATATCGCTGTCCACCGATACTGCACTGGGAAATTACCATGACACAGTGAAAATATATAGCAGCCGGAATGATACATCGCTGATCATGCAGGCCGAGGTGGCCCTGGGTCCCCAAATGGACATCTCGGCCGACACACTTAATTTCGGCAGGGTTGCCCCCCAAACCGGCCTAACCACACTGGCCTGCTTCATCAAAAACACAGGCGATGCCCCCCTCCGCGTGGATCCTTTCAACACCCACCAGCCCCCCTTTCTCATCCAGGCCGAGGGCTGGAACCCCTCCTCCGATGCCATTCCACCTTCCGACTCAGCCCGTATTGAGGTGACCCTTTCAAGCGATACCCTTACCGGTTATTATCACCATAACCTCCAAATCCATACCAACAACCGGGACACCACCCTGCTGGTTCAGGCCAAACTGATGACCCACCTCCGCATCACCGTCAATGAAAGCTCCGATCCGATTACCGGTGCCCACATTCAAATCAATGACAAACAATGGCGGACGGATTCATCCGGACAAATCACCCTTCCCCTTAATAGGGGGGATTATACAATTTCGGCATCCGCCCCGGGGTATTTTGCCCTTGTAAAGAATATATCGGTATCTTCGGTGAATATGAAAGAAATCAACCTCGAGCTCGGCGTAATTGGCGATTATAATGTGGATGGGACCATCAACTACCAGGATCTGGATGCGCTATTCAAGGCGTGGAATCAACAGGTTACCACCATTGAATTTGGTCCCTTTAGCGGAGATCCGCCGGAGATGGAGGTTCATGCCGACGGCAAAATAGATTTCGAAGACCTGCTGGGGCTGACATTTATGTACAATTACCGCGATGCCCAAACCAAAAACGCCATCGCCTGGAATGAAAAGCAAACCCGGCAGGGCCCGGCCCATATTACCATGACCCGGGCGGCAAACAGCCTTAAGCCTGTTTACAACATATGGCTCAAGGGAAGCCAAAACTACAGGAGCTCTAAAGTTTTAATCAGGTATCCCAACCAAACCCTTCATTTGAAGAACATCGAGCAGGGCAGGTATTTTTCCCAACTTGAAGGACATTCGGCTTTTCTGAAAAGAAAAGCTCCGAACAAAGGCCTTATTGAACTTGATATGGCAAAAACAGGCTCCTCCCTGTCCCTTGATGAAAAAGAACCCCTGGCCCGGTTAACATTCACCCGAAAAGCTGCTTCCTCTGAAAGGGAAATTCCCTCGCTGAGTTATCAATATCAAATACACGAAAATAACGGGCCGCAGAGCAAGGGACAGGACAAAGCCCAGACATCAACCGGCGATTCGCCCCAGATGGAAATAAAGATTTATCCCAATCCGGCCGGTAAATATACCCGCCTGAGTCTTCTACTGCCGGAGAAGGCTCATGTAAAAGCCAGCATATACAGCACGAAGGGGCATAAAGTTGCCACCCTCCTGAACCGCAAAATGTCTGCTGGCTCCCATACCCGGACATGGCAATGCCAAAAGGTGCCCTCCGGCATATATTACCTGCGCTTGCAGTATCACAACAAACATTATCGAAAAAAATTCATGGTCAGATGATCCTTTTTACCCCCGCTTCCCGGGGACATCAACCCCGCTTAGCGGGGGTAGCAACCCCGCTTAGCGGGGGTTAGGCCCCCTGATTAGCAGGGTCAGCCACCGATTAGCGGAGTCAGTACCGCCGATCAGCAGGAGTCAGTACCGCCGATTAGCAGGGGTCAGTACCGCCGATCAGCAGGGGTCAGTACCGCTGATTAGCAGGGGTCAGTACCGCTGATTAGCAGGGGGTTAAACACCTCTGCCCCTGGCAATTGGAGTCCGAACCGCCACTTTCAGCCCCCGCTTAGCGAATTATAAGCAGGGCAATGGCTCCCTGTTTCAGCGCAAAAAATCGTTCCCTCCTATTGAATTTTTTGCTATTTTTATGATTACTTTTTATGTTCATCGGTTATTTATGGGTGAAAGTATTCAAAACATAAGTAAGAAGGAGATAATTCAAGGCATTAGAGATTCCAGAAAAGATATTCTGGAACCACTCTACCGTAAGTATTATCCGATGATTTATAAAATGATAATCGCCAACAAAGGCAACCAGGAAGACGCCCGGGATATTTTCCAGGATGCGATGACCGTGCTGTATCGAAAATCCCACCAAAGTGATTTTCAGTTGACTTCCGGGGTAGGCACCTATCTTTATGCGGTTTGCCAGCGCCTTTGGCTAAATAAGCTCAACCGCCAGAAAAATCGTGAACAACTGGAGCAACAGGTACCGGATCAACCCGAGGAAGTAGACTTGATGGATGAAGAAAACACCCATCAGCAACATATACTGCGCCACTTGCTTAATAAAATCGGGAAAAGCTGCCGCAATATATTGATGAAAAAATATTTTGAACAGCGTCGGGATAAGGAAATTGCACAAGAGCTCAACCTTTCAGGGCCATCTTACGTCAAAACCCAACGCTACCGATGCCTCAGGCAATTAAAAAATCTTTATGCCCAAATGCTTGAAAAAGGATAATTCAAAGATATGTCGCTCGAAGATAAAGACATAGAACTCATCGAACGTTACCTGCTTGGGGAAGCCACCAGTGAAGAAAAAAACGCGGTCGAACAACGCCTGAAGAGGGATCAGGAATTTGCTGAGGAAGTTGATTTCGTTCGAAGTGTCATTTTGGCCACCCGGGAGAAAGGGGAAGAAATATTTCGCGACAAACTCAACGAATTGGAGGGTTCCCTGGCAGATAAACTTGAAAAGCAAGCCGACACTGAAATGGGGAAGGGGGTTGAAACAAGAAAAACCGTGCCCTTCTTCCGCCGCAAATGGTTTTATTATGCCGCTACGATTGCAGCGGTTGTAGCGATTGGAACATTTTTCATGCTCCAACAGGGGCGACAGGGCCCAAGGCTCTTTGGTAAATATTTCACTGCCTATCCCAATGAAATCATCACTTATGCCCGTGGAGATCAAGTTCCTGAGGGATATGACCAGTTCACCCAACAGGAATACAATTTGATTGTCAGGGCCATGAAATATTATGAAAGGAAAAATTTCGAGAAAGCCCGTGAACTGTTTGAAGCCAACATACGGAAAATTCCGGAAAATGCCGGTTTAATGGTTTATCTGTCCATTTGTCAAATGCAGACCGATAAGCATCAGGCGGCGATCCAAAATCTGGAGTATGTGTTGGGTTTATCCAATCCACCCTTAGAAAAGCAGGCCCAGTGGTATCTGGCACTGGCCCATCTAAAAAACAACCAAACCGCAAAGGCCGTCGAGTTGCTTCAGGCGATTGCCCAACAGCCTCAGCATCCTTTCCGGGATCAAGCCCAAAAAATTGTTCAGAAAATAAAATGATTCAGAAGAAACGCACCATATAGTATTTATCCAGAACGGAAAGGTCTTGAAATATTGAAGATTGAAAGTTCTCTCGGGCTTTGCCGAGGAATTCTTCCCGGGAAACATCGCCCTTACCGGTGAGCGAATCAAGCCATTGGCTGACCTTGCTGCTTTTTTTCTTCTCGGTTTTCAGGCTCACCAGCATCATATAGTAGGCCGGTAAATAGCGCTTGTCCAAGGAAATGGCCTGTTGATAATAATTACGGGCGTTTCCCCACTCACCCTGTTGCTGACAAATCCTGCCCATGGCAAACAAGGGCCGTGGATTATTAGGCAGGCTGGCGGAAAATTTTTTCAGATAAGCCAGCGCCTCCTGCTGATTGCCATTTAACGACTTGCATCGGGCAATGCCAAGATTTATGCGGGTGTTGAGCGGATCATAAGGTTTGATTGCCTGAAGCCACTGATAAGCTTGATAACGAAAAGCATGAAAATCTTCAGGTTTAAAAACATCCAACAGCCGTTTGCTTTGAAGGTTAGAAATTTCATTCTTAAGGCTATAAATCGTCAAGTACATCTCGGCAAGCTGGAGTTTGCGGTAGTAGCTTTTGTTCAAATCCTTCAAAATCGTTTGAGCCTGCTGCAGTAAGTCTTCCCTGACCTTTCCCTTATGGTGATAATACTTTAGAAATCGCAGATGGTAAAGCCTTGCCAGCAAACGGCGGTTTGCGGTATAACCGGGGTGATGGTCAAGGGAGAGGCGCAAGAGTTTTTCAGCCCTATTTTCATCTCCGGTTCGCATTTTCAATCTTGCTCTACCCTGATAGACGGCAGGATTAATGCTGTCGCGTTTTTGGGCTTTCCGGTAGAGGCCCCTTGCATGGTCAAAATCGCCCAGGAAAGCATACACCCCGGCCAGGTGGAGATACCCTTTGGCCAGGTCAGGACGGAGATCAATAATTTTGTTGAACTCCTTAATGGCCTGGTCATAATGGCCCTCGTTAAAATAGGCCAGGCCCAGATTTGCCTTGGGTTCAGTCCATTGAGGTATTCGGCGGGCAGCTGTTTTGCCCGATTGTTTGGCCTTTTGCAATTCATTTAAGCGGCGGTAAATCACCGAAAGGGTATTATGGGTATAGGCCGCATCGGGTTGCTTTTCAATGATGTCTTTAACCTTGGCGGCAGCCTGGGGCAGGTTATCATAACGGCGGGCGGTAAGGGTTTCAAAAATACTCAGCAGTTTTTGTTTGATCTTAATCCGGCGGCTGATTACATCTTCTCCTTCATAGATTCGGGAAGCATAATGCAGGTAAGTCTGAGCCTTTTGAATTTTGTCCAAACCGGGAAGCAGGGCTTTTCCGTTGATAAAAGGGCGAAGGATTTGTGCGGCATAGGATTGAAGGGCAGAGCAATACAAACCCCTTACCCGGCCGCGGATATGCTGCAGCCCCTTACTGGAGCGAATAAGCCGGTAGGTATCGTAGGCATTATCCGACATGGGCGGCAGGATCTGTTTGGTTTGCAGCAGCATCCCATGCCCGCCGTACATCACACATCCGGCCCTTTCCCGAAAAGCATTCAGGGCAATATCACTGATCCCCCTTGGAACAGTGGTCTGATAAGCCACCTGATGCTTCTGAAGATCCCAAATGATCAATTGATGTTGTATCCCCCCGGCCAGCAAATAATTGCCCTTCGGATCCGATTCAATGGCATTAATGGCTTTTAACGGCAAATCCCAAACCGTTTGTTGGGTCATCTGTTCCGGATGATAGACCCCTACCTTACCAGAAGCGGTGGCCGCTAACAACCGATCACTTTCGCTCATCATCAGCAAATCATGTACCGGGGCACCGGCGTTGACCTTCTTTAATGTTTTTCCTTCCCTTATGCCACGTTTAACTATGGTACCATCCTCGCATGCCATAAAAAAGGCCTTGCCGTCACGGGAAAAAACCAAATCATGGATCTCTTTTCCGGGCTCCAAAGCATAAGCATGAAGTTGCTTCCACTGGCGTGTGCCCCAGATTTTTACCTGGCTGCCCCTGCCCCCGGTAGCCATATAGGCTCCGTTCCTGCTGAAAGTGATGGCCTGTATATCATTGTTATGAGCCAAATGCGATTTCACCAGCTCCCCATTCTTTACCCGCCATATGCGCAACCTGTTATCCCATCCCCCGCTTATCAGATGTTTGCCATCCGGGGAAAATTGCAGGCTTTTAACCCCGCGATGGGCAAGCTGATCGATGACCTTGCCGGTCTTGGTATCCCAAAGTTTAACCATTTTATCGCGGCCTCCTGTGGCCATAACCGCCCCATCCAGGGAAATATCCGTGGCAAAAGCATTTTGGTCATGAGCCCGAAAAACCTTTTTGCCCTCAACCTGAAGGGGCGGAATACCCGATTTGTTTCGATTAACATCACCCGGCACCAATACCCCCTGATCAACAAGTTGCTCAAAGCGCCTCACCAGATATTGTTTGCCTGGAGGTACATTATAAAAATAATCGCATTCCGAGCGGGTGGCTCCCCAATACAAATAAGGGTATTGCTGTTTTTTGTCCGCATCGGGCTCATCTTGCTTTTTTCCCGGAAATTTTCGCCGCGCCATCCGCTCCATTTTCTTATCTATGGGAAAAAGGCCCACCGTCTCATCTCCCTTGGCTTTTGGAATCTGCTTATAATCCGTCGCCTTTTGCACCCTCTGCTTGACAAAATCAAACAACTCATAAAACTGAATCTGTTTGTCGCCGTTAACATCGGCCAAACCCTTCATTCCGTAAAGCAAATAATAGGAGAAAACCCCATGGCCCCCACCCCACTTTTCATTCTCATAGGAAAGCTGATTGGGCTGACAGGAGACCAGTTTATAGGTATCCTCCCAATCCTGAATGAGCGCACCCAAAACACGGCTGGCCGCTTTTTGACTGCTGACCAGCTTTCCTGAACGACAGGCATCGGTGATCAGCAGCACCTTCACCCCATCAGGGGCAAGAGAAATATATTTCTGAAGGTCACTGATCTCGATCACATCGTTGCCCGGTGCCATATAATCCCCATCCCGACTTACACCATGCAACAGCAAAAAACCTTCTTCCTTGCGTCGGCTGAAATTCTGAACATCTCCATGCCCGGCAAAATATAAAATGACCAGATCATTCTTTTCCGATTCCTTCACAATGAGATTATAAAGGGTGGTTTTAATCCGCACCTTATTGGTGGCTTCTTCATTAAAAAAGGTAATGATATTGCGGGGCTTTATGATGTCGGGCCGGGCCAGTAAAAACCGATAAAAAGACATGGCATCCTCTGCGGCATATTCCAGCTGCTTCTCCAGGGGCAGATTCTTATAGTTGGAAATACCAATGACCGCAGCCCGCACGGTATTAAATGCTTCCATCGTATCGGAAGCATCCTCCATAAGATAAGATTTCTGGGAATTTGCGGACTGAATCATCAATAGCAGGCAAACCGGAAGTAAAATGACGAATAACCGCATTCTTTTCATATGATCCCCTTTGATAGCAAATTTATAAGTTTTTTTGAATTGGGATATAAATTGGCCGGGGAACTTCTCTCTGCTACCCAAAAGCAGACAGCGATAAAGGAGCACCTGCGGGAAAATCGCCATCTAAAGCCAGGAATTAAAGACAAATTCGAAGGGTTCTCTTTTAAGGGATCGGGCAAATATTTTAATGACCGGCAGTTCCAAACCGGGCCAGAGGCTTCCAATTTAAAATCAATTCAAATAAAAACCAACCGATTGCTTCACGAATAAGGAGCTTTACTGGTGTTTATATTTTGAATAACTTTGATTATCCTCAGCTTCAACAAAGAATGATAACCCCAAAAGAAAACTTATTATGAGCCAATTAGGAGACATGATTCAAAGTGCCAACTGGAAAGAAGAAAAACACGTTCCGGTTATTGAGTGCCCCGATGCCGTTAATAAAGATGAAATGTTCCAGGTAAAAGCCTCCCTGGGAAAAGAAATAGCCCATCCCAACACCACCGAGCACCACATTAGGTGGATCCAGTTGTATTTTAAACCAGAGGGGCAAAAATTCGCCTATCAAATAGGCAATTTCGAATTTACCGCACATGGTGAATCGGTAGAGGGAGCCAACAAGGGGCCCGTATATACCAATCACATGGTAATGGCAGAATTTAAGACCAGCACATCCGGAACACTGGTGGCGGCTTCCTACTGCAACATCCACGGATTGTGGGAAAGTTCGAAACAAATTCAGGTAAAATAAATAAGTCGATCATTCCCAAAACATAAGCAGGGGGCTCTAAAGCCCGCTGCTTTTTTTATCGCTTTATCTGTATACATTGCCCCTGCTTAGGTATGCTCCCGCTTTTACCGGGGCCTCAAAAGCGGGGCGAGTTTAACACCGAGCGGAGGGGTTATTAAAGCAGGGCATTCATTGACCCCGCTAAGCGGGGTTGCATTAAGCGGGGTTGCATTCATTGACCCCGCTAAGCGGGGTTGCATTAAACGGGGTTGCATTCATTGACCCCGCTAAGCGGGGTTGCATTAAGCGGGGTTGCATTCATTGACCCCGCTAAGCGGGGTTGCATTA
>CAJXLK010000045.1 GCA_913055635.1 uncultured Bacteroidota bacterium | reverse complement strand
TGGGTGAACATGTCCTGATGCCGGATCCCGAAGTAGCCGAGGTAGAAGATGAAGACAATGATCACCGTATAGAAGATGTAATCGGCGTTGAAGTGGAATGTCACGCCCATTCCTTCGCGCAGGACCACGATGATGGTGGCTGAGAGAAAAAAGATCCCGATACCCAGGATGCAATGGCGCAGCCAGTTCAGGGTGATGCCCTCCTCGTAGGAAAAATGGTCGTCGATTTTTCTTTTGTGCTGCAAGGTGAGCCGGTAAGAGAGGATGGCATAGCTCAGCCCGGAGATGATAAAGGCCACCAACAACACCGATGAAAACACGGCAAAATCCGGTATTTCTCCGGCATCGACCAGGGCTTTTTTTTCGGCCGGGTAGAAGAAAAAGAACGGGAACATGTAAAGGTAGGCCAGCAGGGCCGGGGCAAAGTGCAGGTAATCGGTTTTGTGCAGTTTGGACTCTGAACGCAGGGAGGAAAGGGTATAGAGGTATAGCATTGGACCGTGAAGCAAGGGGAAGGGCGCGGTGACACCGGTCATGTGTGGGTATCGGTCCCAGTACCCCAGGCTGTAGAGGTAATAGCTCAGCAGGTGGATGCCGATCACCGCCACCCATAAGGCCAGGAGCCGGTCGGAAAGGGCCTTGCGCCTTTTGGTTAGCAACAAAAAGGCAATGAAAAACGACATGAAAATTCCGCTGATGAAGATCGCGTCCATACCTGTGATTTTGCAATCAAAAATACTGTATTTTCAGAAACTGGCGCAAAAATTTTTCACGAAGTTTTTGCTGCCTAAGCCGTATATACCGGTCACATAATACATCTTTTCATATTTGAAAAGGTCTAATCATTGAATGATTTGTTATTAAATCCCAATGACCTGGGACATCTCTTGCGGCACTCGAAACATTTTTTGATGGTGAATCCCTTCTCCGTGATATGATTGGACAAGGGCCGGCAATCTTTTTGAATCACCGTTTCGCCGGTCTTTAATATGAGTATCATCTTGTGGCTTTCGCGTATATTTATAGACATAGATATTTAACAGTCATAATGGGGCATTGGGGCAGGTTTATATTTTCGGATGATAGGCATTGGTCTGCACTGGGTGCATTTGAGGTTTTGATTGCTTGAATTCGCTTCATTTCCAGGGAATCAGATCCGAACGGTAAAAATTCACACCCATCTCCTCCAGTCGCCGGCCATGATGGGCCAGGCGAAGCTTGTAGTCCTCCCAGCTTTGCAGGCTTGCCGGGGTCCAGCCAATCTCGGCATATCCCAGCAACCTTGGTAGTACCAGATATTCCATTTCTTCCCTGTTGGTGACGGTTTCCGTCCACAGCGGGCATTCAACCCCCAGGATATCTTCTTTTCCAATTTCCGGGAGATACGTCTCGGGCGACCAGTTGTAGGCCCTGTCCACCTCGATGTACCCGGCCCAGTCCAGGCCCAGGGTGGTCGTCGAGTCATATTTCATATCCAGGTAAGCCCTTTCAGAGGGCGACATGATTAGTTGGTTCCCATTTTCCGCAGCCTGGATGCCTTGTTCATTTCCATGCCACAGCTGAACCACGCTTTCTGGGTTCAAGCCGGCCTCGGCAATTTCATTCCATCCGACCAGGGTTTTGCCTTGAGAAGTTACGATGTCCTGAACCCGGTTGATGAAAGTGATGTAATCTTGCTTTTCAGTGGCATGGGATTCATCCCCGCCTATATGCATGTAAGGCCCGGGAGTGAGTTCAGACAGTTGAGAGATCACATCTTCTATAAAACGGTAAGTGATTTCCTTATGGGTGCAAAGGGAGCTGAAACCTACTTTTGTGCCCGTGTATAAGTCGGGGGCCTTGCCATCGCAGTTGAGCTCGGGATAGGAGGCCAGGGCGGCATTGGTATGACCCGGCATGTCAATCTCGGGGATGACGGTTATGTACCTTTCCCGGGCATATCGCACGATTTCTTTGTATTCTTCCTGGGTATAATACCCGCCTTTTCCGCCTCCCACTTCTGTACTGCCCCCTATTCGGGTAAGTTTAGGCCAGCCGTTGATCTCGATGCGCCACCCCTGGTCGTCGGACAGGTGCAGGTGCAGCACATTCATCTTGTAACGTGCCAGCCAGTCGATGTAGGCTTTTACATCTTCCACCGGGAAGAAATGGCGGGCCACATCCAGCATGCTTCCCCGGTGGCTGTAAGTCGGGTAATCGGTGATGGTCCCTGTTGCCAGTTTCCATGAAACATCCTGGGGCGTTTTTCTCTCTATTTCTGGGGGAAATAGTTGCCGGATTGTTTGGATGCCCCGAAAGAGGCCTTTGCATTCATTGGCCTTCAATATCACCCTGTCGCGGGCAATCGTCAGTTTATATCCTTCATCCCCCAGGTTGGGCTGGTTATTGGAGATCATAAGATGTATGTTCCCGGGTGATGCACTTTTCTGATGGATTATTTTCCAATCAAATCCGGTGGCAGGTCTGAGCAGTTGGGCAACATACCCGGCGATCCCTTTCATTCCCTCCGAATCCCGGTTGATCGTAATCCGGGTGTTGGGCCTCACCTGAAAAAACGACCCGGTCGCTTGAACCTTTAAAGGTTTGGGGATGATGCCTGCCTTTTCCAGGTTCTGGAAAGCAGGAGCTGTGTGCGATGAAAAGATATGGAGGAGGGCAGCCATAACAAGCAGAATGAAAAGTTGATTTTTCATAAGATGATGCAGTTGGTTTCAAATCGGGTTATCACGGGTGCATGTGTTTTGGATATTCGACCTGGGCGCAATGCATTGGCCAATCTCCATGCGTGGCAACACATTATCCATAGGACAGGAATAAAAGTATAAATTTTATTGGATCATCGGTTAACGGGTCGGGGAAAGTTGATTTAAGACATGTGCTTTTAACTCTTTCCCGGCCAGCAGACTGGTTACATGTCCCGTGTTTAATATTTTGATTCTCTTGTCGGGGTAGACCGCTTTTTGTCTGTGATATTGAATGTACTGATCGTATCGTCCCAGCAGTGGAAAAACATTGTCATCTTGAACCTTTTTGAAGGCATCCTCAAAGTTCAGTGTGTCTTTGATCTGCTGAGGGTTTTTGCGGGCAAGTTTTCCGGCCATTTTGCGGTAGGGTGAATCGGTGAACAAATGATCCAGGGCAGCCCCGGCCAGCAGGGGCACATAGGCATCGGCCGTATTGTAAAACGTACGGTGCAGGTTGGTCGCCCAGCCGCCCAGGCTGACGCCCGAGACGATGACCCGGCTGTCGGTCTTTTTCCTTAATTCAGCAACAAGGGCTTCAACCAGTTGGGTGGAGGCCGCCAGCATAGCCACGAAGTTGGAAAGGTGTGTGATTTTCTTCTGATACGCCTTGAGGTTAGAATTGTGAAAGGCAGCCCGTATGGCGATCAGGTTGGCATCGATGGGTTCGCTGGATTCCATGAAGATGTTTTTAAAGCTGTTTTTGGCCAACCGGCTGAAATCAAAGGGGCGTTCGTTGTTGCCGTGGTGGTAGATGATGGTGGGATGATCCCGGCCTTTCCATTGGGCCACATAATAGGCCGCATCCAGTGTTTCACCGGAAGTTTTGGCCTCTGCCTCATGGATCCCTTCTTCCAGAGAGCGGACAGACAAGGTGGTATCTTCCAGGCATTGTTGATATCCCGGGCTTTCGATGCTTTGGGAAAAGAACCTGTTTTTGCCCAGTGCGGACGAAGCTATTGCAGCCGTAAGTTGATCGAATAATACATGTTTGTTCATGTTGTAGGGTTTTGATACGGTTCAATCTGTTTTTTTCTGGGCATGGATGTGAAAAGCAGGAAAAGTACGATTCCGAAAATGAAGGTGGAGCTCACCGTTTCCACAAAATGCACAGCCCTCACATCTGCCGGCATGTAAGGATTGGGGATGATATGGGGGATGTTCATGGGCAGGCTCACAAACAGCCCTGTTATGAAGGCTCCGGTCCACCCTTTTTCGCGGATCATGGCTATAACAGGAAGGGTAAAGCCCACCCAGAGCAATGCCCTGAAAGCCTGGAGTCCGTATAAGCCGGGGGTATTGGTGGCTACCTGCTTGAGCTGAAGCCAGAAACTGCCGGGGTCGGTTCCCTGGTAAAACTCCAGAATGGCCGGATCTTTCCAGGCCACAAAATAACCAAAGCCAAAATACAGCAACTCGTAGGTGAGGATCACCACGGCCATTTTGATCAGCCATTGTTGGCCGCTCCAGGCAGGAAGGAATGGAATAGCCTTTCTGTTGTGCCTGTTTCGCCTGTCGAACAACAGCACGGCTATGGGAGTACCCACTGCAGCGACACTTCCCCAGACAATCAGCTGCGAGAGGATAAAATCCAGTGGCATCCGCAACACCGGGGCACTGCCTGCACCCATATGTTCTCCCAGGGGAGTGAGGAAGAAAAAGGCCTCTATTTGCCCGACTACCGTCTGTACCCCATAAAAGGCCACAATTAGTCCGATTATCAGCTGCAACCTGCTTCCCCTGGCATTTTTTATGACCAGGCCAATCACCAGCGCATATACGGTGGTGACGATAAACAACAGCAGCATGATGGTTCCTTCATCCCGGGCTGCCGGTTCGCCTGCGGAAAGCGGCCTGATCATGCCGATGATCATAGTAACCGCCAGCATGATGGCCGAGAGAAGGAGGGTTTTCAGAATGAATGGTAATACAGCCTTTGCTTTCATTGTATTTTCTTCTTTTGAGGACCAACTTCAACTCATTCCACTATGGCGGTTAGGTCTTAAATACTTAGTTATGGTGGATTGATTCAACCAAATCTTCATTTGCGGAATGTTCCTGGTTGGAGCTTATGCTGGCCCTGATATTCCACCTTTCCTGCGTTTCCTTTGTCAGGTCAATCCAGTTGGTAATGGTATCCAGCACCAAGCCGAGGTTCCCCACCTGGCAGTGATCCTGCGCCTGCTCCTTTCGGGTAAAGAGCCGTGCCGTCAGGGAACGCACATGTTGAAGGGCTTCGATTTGTTGGTAGAAATGATCCACCGGCACTCCAAAATCTTCCTGCCCGGCCAGCAGCAAGACATCCTGGTCCACCAGATGCGAGATGTCGCCTGTCTTTTCCTTCCCGATTTTCTTCAGGTATTCGAAGGGGGTTTGTACCCCGTGAATCAACATGCCCTGACCAATCAGTCCTTTGACCGACAAATCCTTTTTCATGAGGCTATGTACTTTCTTATTGATGATCCAGCCTCCGTTGAGTCTCATTATCCAACGGACCAGGAAGCGTTTTCGGGGCTTCATTTTCCTGAGCATCAAATCAAACACATCGTACAGCACATCGTGACAAACCACCCGCTGCACGCGCTTTTCATAAGCGGCAACCCTCAGGGCGGCCATGCCTCCGCCCGAGATGCCCCAGAAGCATACATCCTCCAGGTTGAAATAATCCAGGATGCTTTTTGCGGCTTTATGATAATTGTGTGTCATGGGCAGGTTGTATTCTTCCAGGGCACCCCCCTGTCCGGGCGCCTCAAATATAACAATTCTGTATCCTTTCTCTTTCACATTCAGAAACAAAGGCAGCCATTCTTCCACATAACTGTCCCCGCCTCCCATGATGACAAGGGTATCCTTCGGCCGGGGATGGTCAAAATAATAAGCCGGCAGGTAGCCCTTCATATTGTCTTCTTCATGCCGGACAAGGTGGTGCTCTTTATTGATGTTGTAGCCTTCCCTGACCAGTTTGAGAAATGTATCCCTGGTGGGCTTTTTGTTGGGATCGTCGCGCCACATAAAAAATTCGGCAGCCCGGTAGTAATAACCTGCCCTGATCTTGTCCCCCTGCTCCAGGCTTTCCTCTGCCAGGCGGATAAAAGCTTGTTTCCATTGTTCAAAGTTGGAGACTTTTTTGCCCACTTCCCGGAATTTGGGGAGTTCTGCTTTGCCCACATAGGCAAGAAAGCGGTTCAACTGAAAATTCACATGGTAATCTGGGTGCAGATCATCGTAATAGGTGGTAGGAAATTGATTGAGCACATTCATGGTTTTATCTTTTATGGTTGATTTGATTTCAGTTTTTCATTCGTATAAAGTTTAATGAACGGTTCTGTATTTCAAAATAATTTTGCTTCCAACATTGCATGGTTTGCTTCCCTCTGCCATGGAACCCTCATGTTTTATTCATTACCTTTTGTGGTAGTCGGTGCATGAGGGTTTCATACGATTATTTTTTTATCTAATTAATTGGCCGTATGGAACCTGCATGAATAATCATGTCCTTGTTGTGTAGGTTGCTGGATGCAGGTTTCACATGTAATTGTTTCAACGAGCTGATTCATAGTTGCTTTTTTGTTGCTGGGTTTGGTCCCTGCAGGTATCAACCCTGCTTTATGAATTTCAGCATTTCCCTGTCAAAAGTCTCTTGGACAACCATGTTTGAAGGGTCGAGTCCTCCCTGGAGCACGTGGAAATCCGCACCGGCGATGGCCCGGGCTGTTTTTTGTGCCATGCGGATGGCAAATGTGCCAAACCCGTCGCCGACCAAAACGAGTGTTGGCGCTTCAATGGCTTCCAGGCGGTCTGTGATTTGAAACCTGTTCAGGGCCGCCCTGGCTTTCAGGATTTGTTTTTTGTCTTGTTTGGCCAATGATTCCCTGAAATAACGGAGGGTGTCTTTCTTTTCCGGTCCCTGATAAACCTTTTTCATTGATTTGATCAGCATCCCGGGAGCCAGCCTGATGGTAAGCCACTGCATCCAGCCACCCGTCTTTTCGGAAAAGGAGGCCACCTCACTGAAGCTGTCTGCAACAACCAGCTTTTCGGTTTGATCCGGAAAATCGCAGGCGAACTGCTGTGCGATCACCCCGCCCATGCTCACCCCGGTTATTACTGCCCGGGGGCAATCCAGGTGATACAGCAGCTGGCTGATGTCGCGGGCACAATCCTTTATGCTGAATGTGTTCACCTTTGAAGTGTTGCCATGCCCACGCATGTCGGGGACTATGAGAAACAACCCTTCCCCGGGTAAAGATATCATCTGAGGCTCCCACATATACCGGTCGGCTCCCAGGCCATGGATTAAGACCACGGGCGTATCCTTTCGCTCTCCAAATGTGCTGTAGTGTAAGTCTATGTTGTCCGTTGTTCTTAATTTCATGGTGTCCTCCTTCTGTTTGTTGTTTTTCTGATAGGATCCTTTTTTTGCAATGTCGGTCTGTATGTTATTGTTTCCCGCCATGAATCTTCTGTATGATTTGTTCAAGTATTCTGTTTTATTAATCTAAAACAATCTGTGTGCCATTTTGTGCAGCTTACTGACAATAAGCGTATTGTGTTAATCTTGTGGGGTGAAGGTATTCCAGATGGGGCCTTGTTTTGCCAATATGTTGGCAAAATGACGAAATGTTGGCAGTTGCCGACGGGGGTATGGGGGGGGTATTGGGGGCTTTTAGCGCTTTGAGGATATGCCGGCGTTCGTTTTTTGCGGATTTGTTTTTTCCATCGTGCTGTTTGCATCGTTTTTGCATCGATAGGCCATGCCCGGCAAATGGCTCATCAGTGTAGCCAGCCTGCTTTCTGCCGCTTGCAGCATTTACAGGCCAAGAACCCTCGGGGATAGCTGTAGCCTGGTATGGCGACCAGGTTACCCCTCTCGGCTATAAATAAATATATTCACCAATCCCAATGGGAAGATTCAGTGCCACCCAGATAAATAACAGAACAAGCCACATAATTAAGAGAATGATGGCATAGGGCACAAGCAGTGAAATGATGGTCCCTATTTTCAGCCTCTTGTCGTATTGATGGATCCATCCAATGAGAAGCGGGAAATAAACGTACAAGGGTGAAATGGAATTGGTGATGGAGTCGCCCATCCTGTACATCAATTGGACAAAAGCGGGATTATAATCCAATTGCGCCAACATGGGGATGAAGATGGGCGCAAAAATGGCCCATTTGGCCGAACCACTGCCCAGGAAAATATTCAGCACAGCAATCAGGATAATGAACAATACAAACAGCAGTGGCCCCGTCAAACCTGTAGCTTCCAGGAAATTCGCACCCTGAATGGCCAGGATGGAATCCAGGTTGGACCAGGAAAATATGTTCACAAATTGTGCCACCACCAGCATCAGTACAATATAGCCGGCAAGGCTCTTCATCCCTTCTTCCATGAGTTTTATCACATCATCTTTCTTTTTGATGGCGCCGGTGGCCTTGCCATAAAAGTAGCCGGGAATCGCAAACAGGAAGAATAGAATAGGGACCAGCCCGCGAAGGAAGGGAGAAGGAACAATACCGCCGGTTTCCGGATTCCTGAGGGGTGCTCCCGGGGGTACCACCAACAGGGCTATAAAAAACAAGTATATCAATGCGGAAATGCCTGCCTTCTTTAAGCCTTTCTTTTCAGCAGGGGTAAGGGCTTTATCCTGTTCGGCGAAGTCGGCCACTTTATCCATGCCGGCAAAGTGGGCCGTTCGGGGAATGGTGAAGCGCCTTACGATGAAAGCACCGCCCAGGCCCAGCATAAAAGTGGAAGCAATCATAAAATACCAGTTGGCCGTGGCACTTACTTCCATAGCAGGGGTCAGGGTCTGGGTAATCTGGGTGCTGATGCCAGCCAGCAGCACATCGGTACCTGCAATAACAATATTGGCTGTAAAACCGGCAGTGGCTCCTGCATATCCTGCAACAAGTCCGGCTATCGGGTGATATCCCAGCTGCATGAAGATGATGGCAGCAATGGGCGGGACGATCACAATCCCGGCATCGGAGCCTATATTGCCTATGGCGGCAATCATAAATATGACGGGAAAAATTACCTTTTGCGGTGTGGCGTAGGTGATCTTCCGCATGATGATGGTCAGCAGACCCGATCGCTCAGCAATGGATACCCCCATCAACATGACCAGTACCAGGCCTAAGGGGGCAAAATGCGCAAAATTGGTCACAAGGTTTTGAACAAACCACCGCAACCCATCACTGGAAATCAGGTTTTTCGCGTTGACGATTTCTCCCGTGCCCGGTTGAGTGGCCTGAACACCAAAAAAGGCTGTAACAGCACTAATGACCACGATCAATCCGGATATCCACACAAAAAGCCAGAAAGGATGGGGAAGCTTATTCCCGATTTTTTCCACCCAGCGCAGCAGGCCTTTGGCAGATTCTACTTCTTGATCTTCTCCGCGCTCCTTTTTGGTGTGCTCTTCAGAGTTTGTAGCCATAAATCCTGTTTTGGGGCTGCTGGTTTGACTTGTCTTTACCTGCCTGAAATTCTCTCAGAAACGATGAAATCGCAACCTCCTCCGATAGGAGAAATTAAGGTACGAATTTCTTATTTTATTTTTCTTTTAACAAATCAAAAAGAAAAATATTCAAAACGCCCCCCAACTAAACTATTCATCCCGATTTTTTCCGTACAAAAAGATATAGATGCTTTTTACCAGCTCATTGCTATTGATGGGCTTCACCAGGCTCTCATTGCAACCGGCATCAATGCATTTTTGGTATTCTTCATCATAGGCATAAGCCGTCTGGGCAATGATGGGAATGGATATGTTATGCCGGCGCAGGGTTTTGGCAACCTGCCATCCATCCAGCTCCGGCATGCGCATATCCAGTAAAACTAGGCTGATGTTGCCCTGGGAGGTGACTTTCTGAAGGGTCTCACGACCGGTTTTTGACCGGTCAACGGAAAGATTATAATGTTTGAGTATTTCGGTTAAGTGTTGATAGTTGATGTCGTCATCTTCGGCAATATGAATGTGTTCCCCATTGAAAAGGACATTACGTATGTTTGGCTTTTCATGTTGGGTTGACCTTGGTTGACATTTCACCTTGTCGATGGTGAAAAAGAAAGTGCTTCCCTGGCCGGGTGAGGATTCCAACCATATTTTTCCCCCGAGCAAGTCAACACATCCTTTGACAATGGATAACCCAAGCCCTGTGCCGGCGTATAGTTTCTCCTCTGTATTGGCTGCCTGGGTGAACCTGTCAAAGATCTTCTCCTGATTTTCTTGGGTAATGCCAATGCCGGAATCTTCCACATAAAACAATACCTCGTGCTCAATTTCCTGATAACCAAATTTTATGAAACCTTCGTGGGTGTATTTCAAAGCGTTGTCAATCAAATTGTTCATGATCTGGCGCAAGCGGGATTCATCGGATAAAATACAAAGTTGCTTATCAGGAACACCATTGCTTAGCTTTAAATGGCTTTTTTCTTGAGCCGTTTTGCGGGAGTCAAAAAGCGCGTATAATTCCTGGAACAGGCTATTCAGATCCACAGGGGACATCACCACATGAGCCTGGTTGGTATGAATTTTTGAAAAATCAATGATGTCATTTATTATGTGCAACAGATGGTTGCCGCTGTTTACAATAATATCCACATAATCATTTATTTCCTCCCTGCTCGTTTGTTCATCCTTTAAATACGAGGAAAACCCTATGATGGCGTTCATCGGGGTACGCACTTCATGGCTTATGTTGGCCAGGAAGGCAGATTTAAGTTTGTCCGATTCTTCCGCTTTTTCTTTAGCCTGGCGCAACTCCTGGGTTCTCTTGTCGACGAGTTCTTCCAGGTAATGACGATGTTGCCTGAGTTTTTCAGCCTGTGTTTCTATTTCCTCCTTTTGCTGTTCAAGCAAAGCATTTTTTTGCCTGATTTCACTGGTTCGTTTATTAACCTGTTTTTCCAGGGCAAGCTTCTGTTTTCTGACAGCCCTTAATCTAAGCTTGATAATGGCGTATATCCCGGCCAATATAAGCAGAACAGCCATTGATCTGAACCACCATGTTCCCCAGAATGGGGGTTTTACAATCACCCGGATTTGTCTGGGTTCCTTACTCCAATTGCCATGGCTGTTGGCCGCTTTTACCAGGAAAAGATATTCACCGGGGGGAACTCCGGTATAGGAAGCGGTCCGCGTACTGACCTCAGATGTATGCCACTTCTTATCAAAACCTTTCAGTTTATAGCTGTATTTGTTGTCTTCAGGAGATGAATAGGAGAGTGCTGCAAACTTAAAACGGAAAAAATTCTGGTTGTAATCCAGTACAATTTTATCTTTTTCATTGATGGGTCGTTCCAGTTTGAATTCCTTATGATGGGACTCACCGTATTCAATTTTTTTATTGAACAGGTAAAAAGATGTGATGGCTACAGGCGGGATATATTGATTTCTGGATATATTGTCGGGGTTAAAAATGTTATACCCCCCGTCGCCGCCACTTAGGATTTTTCCGGAATTGAGTTTTGTGAGGCTATGGTAACCAAAGGTGTTGGTGCTAAGGCCGTCGTCTGTGGTATAATAACGAAACGCATGGCTTTGGGTGTTGAATTGCACCAGGTTTCTTTCGCTGCCAATCCATAGATTTTGGTGGTCATCTTCTACCATGGAAGAGATCAGATCAGCGTCCAGTCCTTGTTTTTCAGCTATGGTGTCTAACACTTGCAATTGAGGAGACAAACGAATCAATCCATTGTAATATGTTCCCAACAGCAAATTGCCGTTGCTGCGCTCGAGGATACATCCTGAGGCTGCTTTTATAATATCTTTAAAGGCGTCTTTTCCCGGGAGATATTGCTGAAGTCCCCAATCAGATACCAATAGCAATTTTCCTGATGAAGTGCGATCAATGTCATATATGTTACCGGGGGCAAGTGCAAGCGAGTCATTGCCTGGCCTGTAAGGGATGACCCTGGCGTTGGCCGGTTTTTTATTTAATTGGTTCGAAGGTATTTGATACAGGCCTTCATCATAAACGGCCAGCCAAATGTTCCCCTGGCTGTCTTCCTGAATGTCATATACCGGTTTAGAGAGGTTGTAGACGTCCGTTTTTTGATCGTAAGATAATAATTTGCTTCGTTGGGGGTTCATTCGCACTACTCCCAAATCCGTTCCCACCCAAAGGTTGGAGCGGGAATCCTCGAAGAAACATCGTACCCGGTTTTTGTATGTTTTTGTCCGGGTAAGGAAATGGCTATATTGGCCTGTTTTCGGGTTCAACCTGTTGATGCCGTCTCCAAAAGTACCCAGCCATATATATCCTTCAGTGTCCTGGTAGGTTGATAATATGTGGTTGCTTGTCAGGGTGTTATTCTTTTTTTTGGCCTTACGGTAAAGCGGGAACCTGTTGTGCCATTTGTCCAGTATGTTGATGCCTTTCCCGAAAGACCCCACCCACAGGAGCCCTTCATCGTCGAAGAACAAGGACCACAACAAATCACTGTTGATGCCCGAAGGATGATACTCATTATAGTGGTAGCTTTTGAATGTTTCTGTTTTGGGATTAAAAACATTCAATCCCCCTCCAAAAGTAGCAATCCAAAGCTTTCCCTCCGGTCCCCTTTCAATGTCTCTAACCGTCTTGCTGCTCAATGATGTAGCAGGATCCTTTCCGGGCATGTACTTTTTTATATAGCCCCTGTTCTTGTCAAACTTGTTCAGCCCGCCTGTCCATGTGCCTATCCATAAAGTACTATCTGAGGCCGGAATGATCGAATTGACTACATCATTATTGAATGAAGCCTGATTTTTAGGATCTTTAAGAAAATTGGTAAACGTACCTTTTTGCCTGTTGAAGCGGCATAATCCACCATCTGCGGTTCCTATCCAGAAACGGCCGGAGTCGTCCACGATGAAGTCATTGATTTTGTTGCTGGGCAGGCTTTTGGGATTGCCTTCTTCATGGCGATAATTTTTTACTTTCTCCAGGCTCATATCATAGCGCAAAAGACCGCTGCCATAGGTAGCTATCCAGAGTAGGGAATCCTTTTCAAAATGTATGTTTCGTATCTGGATTTTTGACAGGATATCCGGTTCGCCGGAATTCTTGCCAAACTGCTTGAAGTTATCGGTTTTTCTCTGGTATTGATTCAATCCACTGGTTGTACCAATCCAAAGATTGCCCCGGGGATCTTCTGTAATTTCGTGCACCGTAGGACTCAATAAGCTTGTGCTGTCCTCCTCTTTTGCCATATATACCTTCATGTCATAGCCATTGTAGCGATGCAGCCCGTTGTATGTACCGAACCATATGAACCCATGATTATCCTGATAAATGGAAAGTATCTGGGGCTGTTTAATGCCATCCTGCTGGGTGAGGTGTTCAAAATGAATGCTTTGCTTCTGGGCCAAAACGGAGGCATTAAAAGATATAACGAGGAAGAAACAGACAATGCACAGATAATACAATTTCATGCCGGGTTCCATAACGTTTATAGGTAAATATACGGTGTTTTTTGATCCGTTGTTTCAAATTCATCTGTTTGATTCGCCTTTTTCCATGGGACATCCCGTGGATTTTTCATGATGCGAAGCTTATGGTCATATTCCCCTTTTTGCCGAACTGCAGACACCCGTCACTTCTGCCCAAAAATACCTGGACAGCTGCACGGCATATACCCTGCCTCCCCTGGAGGCACCGTTCACAGAACCTTTTGTCCGCTTTTCACCTTCGCCACGACACCTGCAAAGACCGGCCCGATGATGCTTTTTTATAGTTATCAGCTATTTTTTTATGCTTGTTTTTTATAAAAAACTCGTTCGCCCTTTCTTCCGGCTTAAGATTTTCTCCATACAACATATGATGGTACTTGTTGTAGGCCTCTTTGCTATCCTGGCTGATTTGTTCTTTGGTAGATATGCCGGCCATAAAACTGACGCATATACCAAATTCATCCGGATGGAGCATCGTGAACCGGAGTGCTCCAAAACCACCCATGGAAACACCCATGACACTTGCTTTGTCATTGTTGCTATCGATGGCATACCTTATTGTGCGATTGAATTTGCATATCCCGCTGTCAATTTTTTTTGAGCGCTTTTTTTGAATCTTCATACCCTACTTTCATTAATTCATCCACCTGGTTCATGTTTGACCTGTTGAAAGCTGATAAGTCGAGTTTAATCAGCAGATCGGCATTGACGGTTTGTAATTTATCCGATTGTTGCATGAGAAAATGAAAGCTGTTGATAATCACATCCAGGATGTTGTCGGGTTTCTCGTAGGTATGCCTGGCATTTAGGTCCACCCCGATCGCATATTCAGCCCCCATTTCCGTAACGGTTTTCACCGGTACGTTTTCTACGATTCCACCGTCCACGAGCAATTGTTCGTTTATTTCCACGGGCTTGAACAGGCCGGGGATACAGGTGCTAGCCATCACCGCATCCGCAACAGAGCCTTTTTCCAAAACGACTTTCCCTCCACCGGAAACATCGGTGGCCACGATTGCCAGTGGAATATCAGCATCCTGAATGTTTTTATCGCCGATATGTTCAACGATAAGTTCACCCATTTTCTCATTGGAAAGCAAGGCATATCGTGACAGGGATATGCCAGTAATATCGATCCACTTTAGGTCGGACGCAATTTTCCTGATGTCCTGCCAGTCTTTTCCAAAGGCAAAGAAAGCAGCCACAAAAGCCCCGATACTTGTACCTGCCAGGTAATTTACGTCGATGTCAAACTCCTCGATGGCTCTAAGCGCACCGACATGGGCAGCCCCTAATACGGCTCCGCCTCCGAGTGCAAGCCCTGTTTTTTTCATGTTGGAAGGTTTTGAGAGGTTAATGGCTTAATGATTTCATCCTGCTGTAAAATTACGGATGTTTGTTGTTTTTTCCTATTGTAAAGGTGCTTAGGGTCGGTTAGAACAACCTGCCGATATAAGAAAGGTCGGGTGCGTTGGCTAATCTTCGGTCAATTCTTTTATAACATTTACCTCTTCGTCTAAAATCTGAAATTTTGGATTGTTTTTTTTGTCGGTATCGTCATCCACTAATTGTTCCTGCTCGTCAAAGTTCCTGGTATCGTTTATCATCCTGCATTCGTCATAATAAGCATTTGACAAACCGATCCATACTGCAGCCATAATTATGAATACATACCGCCTAATCCATTTTAACAAACATTTAATTCCTTTAAAAACCAGGAAGGTTTTGTTTTTCGATTTATCCATTTTCCTTTGAGTAAAGAATTGTACATCCTATTTCTTATTGAGCAAATGATTATGCCTGCATAACAGCGTTTTGCAGGATGATCTTTCACCTTAAGAAACAGGATGATGCTCAATGGATTTTCTAGGAAGGTATGATTGAGTGATTAGTAAGTTTAAGGGACGGATCTCACAAAACAGGTTTGTTTGGGAGTATCCATCCGAGTAATCCATTTCGTGATCATGAGCCGGTGATTTCAGCTTCGAGGCTAAAAACATGGCCAACCTTTCTTTATTGGATGAAAGTCTATCGGGAAAAGCCCTCTTTCCTACCCCGGGAGGTAACCGCTTTAGATATTAATGGCGCAGATTTTAACCCGATATATGAGCTTTTGGTGAATAAACTTACCGAAAGTTATACTTTTTGGTGATTATATTCAGGGGTTTTCCTGGCAAGAGGCTGGCGTATACAGAATTATTGGCACACGTTTTTTAGTTTCATAATGCGCTATTTATAGCATTATTTCAGGGTTGAAGGGCATGAGGAATCGTTTACTAATCGTAATGAAATCTGCATTTAGCAATTAATATTTTGCCCTCATGGTATTTATAAATTAATCGGTGCTCATCAGTTATTCGACGTGACCAAAATCCTTTGTATTTGTATTTCAAAGGTTCGGGCTTTCCAAAGCCAGAATAAGGGTTGCGGGCGATATCCTTAAGTAGTTTATTTATCCTTTTGAGTATCTTCTTGTCGGTCCTTCGCCAATATAAGTAGTCTTCCCAAGACTCATCCACAAATATATATTTCATGAGTCAAGCAAGTCCTTTTCAAATGGGGAGCCTTCATTTAATTTTTCAATCGCCGAGTCCAGACGTTTTTCATTGGTCCTGGAAGATAATTCATGTTGGGTGGCATGAAGTGAATTATATTCATCTAATGACATAATCACGACTCCATTATCTTTTCCTCGATTAATTATCAATGTCTCAAAGTTCTGGGTAACATTATCCAAATACTTTTTGATGTTTTTCCTGAAATCTGATATCGTGGTCGTTAACATAATACTACAATTTTATGTACATTTATATGTACAAAAATAACGTAAAATTGTCAATGTTTTATATCTGTTCATCTGGTTTTTTCCTAATTTCATTTCTCTTTCCTAAAATTGGGAGTAATTATAGGGTGTCGGTTACCTGGATTTCTTTTTCCGGTTGGCGAAAAATTCCTGCTTGCGGCGTTGTTTCTCCTTTTCGAAGTCTTTTTTCTCCTGCTCGGTCATCGGCCGTTCGGTTTGGGGGTAGGGGTTGTCGCTGACCTTTTCAATTTTCTGGTCGATGAGTTTTTCGATGTCCTTCAGGTAAGCATTCTCTTCCGGCTCACAAAGGGAGATGGCGGTGCCTTCTTCTCCGGCTCGTCCCGAGCGACCGATCCGGTGCACATAGGTCTCGGCCACATTGGGCAGGTCGTAGTTGATCACGTACTTCAGGCTGTCGATGTCGATGCCGCGGGCGGCTATATCGGTGGCCACCAGCACCCGCACGTTGCCTTCCTTGAACTGGTTCAGCGATTTCTGCCTTTGGTTTTGTGATTTGTCGCCATGGATGGCTGCCGTTTGGATCTGTTTTTTCTTCAGGTTGCGGGCTATCCGGTCCGCTCCGTGCTTGGTCCGGGAGAACAGCAGTACCTGGTCGATGTCCTGATCCTTCAGGATGTGCAGCAACAGATTTTTCTTGCTCGACTTGTTGGTGTAATACAGGTAATGCTGTACGGTCTCTGCCGCGGAAGATTCCGGGCTTACCGTCACTTTTACCGGCTTGTGCAGGATCTGTCGTGAAAGGTCCACGATGTTTTTGGGCATGGTGGCCGAGAAGAACAGGGATTGTCTTTTCCCGGGAAGCTGCGCAATGATTTTGCGGATGTCGTGGATGAATCCCATGTCGAGCATCCGGTCGGCCTCGTCCAAAACGAAGTATTCGATGTCCCTGAGGCTGATGAAACCCTGGTTCATCAGGTCGAGGAGCCTGCCGGGAGTAGCCACGAGCACGTCGACTCCTTTTTTCAGGGCTGCCGTTTGCTGGTTTTGGTTGACACCGCCAAAGATCACGGTGTTTTGTATGCCGGTATGCCGCCCGTAGGTCGAGAAGCTCTCCCCGATCTGGATGGCCAGCTCACGGGTGGGAGTGATGATCAGGGCCTGGATACGGCGGGACTGCCTTTTTGCTTTCCTGTCCTGCTCAAGCAGCTGCAGGATGGGGATGGCAAAAGCTGCCGTCTTACCCGTTCCGGTCTGGGCACTGCCCATCACGTCTTTTCTTTCGAGAATATGGGGGATGGCTTCTGCCTGTATCGGGGTGGGGGTTTCGTATTGCTCTTCTTTGAGTGCCCGCAATATGGGCTCACTAATTTCTAATTCTTCAAATCGCATGTATTGGTAAATTTTATTTTGAATTTTAATGTGTTGGGAGGTATCCTTCGGTGGGATGACTTTTCAACGAGGGGACGAAGGTACGCAAATAAAATGGGTTTCTTCCCAAAACCCGTGTATTTTTCTTTTGTTTTTGGTGATGGGGGTCGCTGGAGTGGGCCTTTATCAGAGGTTAGGCTTTCCAGGGCCGGAATAGGGACCATATCAAAATTTAAACTTTATTCTTTTCGGGGGGTCCTAAAATGGATTGATTATTCATAACCGATTTTAGATCCCATTAAAAGAACGACTATGATTAAACGACTTCAAACACTCTTATTACTCCTGGTATTGGGGCTTTCGGGAGCCATGGCACAAAATAAGCCTGTACAAGAAGCCAACTACAGGGCAGCGGAGCTGTTCTCTCCATCCAAGATAGAAAAGATGGTATTTAGCACCTCTGTTGAACCCAACTGGCTGGAGACAGGCGATAAATTCTGGTACTCCTATAAGACCTCCGAAGGCAAATTCTATTACATCGTGGATCTGGATGAGCAGACGAAAAAGCCGCTTTTTGACAACGATAAGATGGCTGCTATGCTGACCGAGATCACAAAAGACCCCTATGATGGGAAGCATCTGCCGGATATAGATCCTGATTTTAAAAAGGATGATACCGTCTTTCAGTTTGATGTGACCTCTTCACAGGATGAAAAGCAAGAGGAAGCTGAAGAAGAGGAAGGTGACGACAATGAGAAGGAGGAGGAGGATGAGGAGAAGGAAGAAAAGGAGAAAGAGGAAGAGGAGAAAAAAGACAAAAAAGACAAGGAAAAACCGAAAAAGAAGGTTTTTCACCTGGAGTACAACCTGCAGACCGGCCAGCTTTATGAGATAGAAGACTGGGAAGAGGAGAAAGAAGATCCCGAATGGGCCAGCATTTCACCCAATGGAGAATATGTGGTATTTGCCCGGGATTATAACCTGTACTGGATGGACAGGGAAAATTACGAAAAAGCCAAGCAGGAAGAGGAAGGTGAAAAAGATTCAACGATTGTCGAACACCAGCTGACCACAGAGGGTGAACAATATTATGCCTTTGGCGGCGGATACACAGCCAAGGACAATGATGATGAAGAAAAGATAAAAGAAGAACAGGAAAAAAGAAGACGTGCCAGGATCGTCTGGTCGCAGGATTCAAAAAAGTTTGCCCTGGTAAGAAGGGATGTGCGCGATGTAAAATCCTTGTGGGTGGTGGACGTGTTGGCCAAACCCCGTCCTGAACTGGAAACCTATAAGTACACCATGCCGGGCGAAGACGAAGCTCCGCGGTATGAATTGTGGGTTTTTGATATGGAAAGTGAAGCGGGGAAAGAATATGATGTGGAAGCCTTCAATGATCAGACCCTGTCCATTAAGCAGGAAGTGAAGACCCATAAGCAGAAAATAGACGACTATGTTCCCAGAACCTGGATGTCAAAAACCTCGGACAAATTGTATTTTTCGCGCCACAGCCGGGATCTCCACAAGATGGATCTTTGCGAGCTGGATCTTGAAACAGGCGATGTCAACGTACTGATTGAGGAGCGGTTGAATACCTATATCGAGGCGATTGATCATGGCAGACTTCATATGCTGGGCGATGGTGAGGAATTTATCCACTGGTCTGAAAGGGATGGCTGGGCGCATTATTACCTCTATGATGGCAATGGCAATATGAAGAATCAGATCACCTCGGGGCCGTGGCATGCGGAAAGAATCCTCAAGGTGGATGAAGAAAACCGTGTGATGTATTTCATCGGGAAAGGACATGAAAAAGACCAAAATCCGTATTATGCGCACTTGTACCGGATCAACCTGGATGGAACCGGAATGGAGTTGCTGAACAGAGGGAATTTCAATCACAGCTCCGAGATGAGTGATTCCTACCGGTATTTTATCGACAACTATTCCAGGGTCAATACGGTTCCCAGGTCTGTTGTCCGGGACAATAAAGGCAATGTGGTGATGGATCTGGAAACGGCGGATTTAAGCAACCTGTTTGCCGCGGGATATGAATTTCCCGAGCCATTCAAAGTGAAAGCCGATGATGGTGTGACCGATCTTTATGGCGTGATGTACAAACCCTTTGACTTCGATACCACAAAGAAATACCCGATCCTGGAATATGTTTATCCCGGGCCGCAGACAGAAGCGGTGAATGCCTCTTTCTCGGCCAGGATGGACCGGACAGATCGTTTTGCCCAGCTGGGTTTTGTGGTCATCACCATTGGAAACAGGGGCGGTCATCCCGATCGTTCCAAGTGGTACCACAATTATGGATACGGTGATCTCCGGGATTATGGCCTGGCCGATAAAAAATACGCCGTAGAACAACTGGCTCAGCGGCATGATTATATTGATATCAACAAGGTAGGCATCAGCGGACACTCTGGGGGTGGCTTCATGTCTACGGCAGCGCTTTGTCAATATCCGGATTTTTATAAAGTAGCGGTATCTTCTGCCGGAAACCACGACAACAACATTTACAACCGCTGGTGGAGCGAGACCCATCATGGTGTGGAAGAGGTGATCAATGAGGAGGGCAATTCGGATTTCCTTTATGAGATTGAGACGAATCCAGAGCTTGCCGGCAACCTCAAGGGGAAACTATTGCTGGTGCATGGCAATATTGACAACAATGTGCATCCCGGCAATACCATCCGGATGGCCAATGCCTTGATCAAAGCGAAGAAAAGATTTGACGTCTTCGTCATGCCCGGGCAAAGGCATGGTTTCGGCAACTATACCGAATACTTTTTCTGGCTGAAGGCCGACTATTTTTGCAAACATCTGATCGGCGATTATTCGATCAGCACCGATATCTTCCAGATGCGAAGAGAAACCAAGATGGATCCCGGTAAACGGTAAAAACCATCCTATTGACCAATCCAACCTGTCATCATACAGTCCAAAACCCGGTTGTTGAAAAACGACCGGGTTTTGGATGGTGTGCCATGCATGCACAAGTTCTTTAAGATGCAAGTCCTGAAAGGGCCGAGTTGACAAATTACCTGTTTCCCTCCGGGCAACAACACGGAAAACTGTAGGGGCCGTGCGGGGTGAAGATCGGGGCAGTCTCAACTTGTCCTGCTACTCGCGAATCTTCCGTCAATTCTTTTATAACATTCCCCTCCCGGTCTAAAATCTGAAATTTTGGATTGTTGTTTTCGTCTATATAGATGTTGATCCTGTCATTGCCAAATTCATCTTTGATAAAGACCCCAACCTGTTCATCGTAATTTTTACCGGTAAAAAGACGCTGAGCTGAGATTGGATTTCCATCGTTCATTTCCCGAAGGATTTTCATCATTTGCTTATTATCGACACCCTCCTTTTTCAGCGAATCCATAGCAGAGATGAGCCTGGGAAGGGTGAAATTTTCCGGTCTGTCCCAGATATTCACGCCGTATTTTTGTTTTCCATTTCTGTTTCTCTGATATTGCATTTGCATGACCTGGTCATTTTTATATTGATCAAAGGACAAGACCATTCCGGCTCCTTCCTCTTTGTTTCCTTTATAGATCAGACCACCCACTTCGTCTTGTTCTTCGTTGAAAAAGATCATTCCGGGTGGCCTCCTTCTTTCCATCAGGATTTCACCATCAAACATACCGGGGTGCTGTCTTTCGGAATTGCTGATCACCATTTTTAATTTCCCATCGGGTTCCACGATGTTTATTCGCTCGACGGTGATCTCATCAAATTTTTCAGAAGCATCCTTTGATTTGAAACCTGAGATAATAAAATACGCGAGGACCAGGGTCAACGTGATGGAATAAAGCTTGAGCAATAGATTTTTGTCTTTCATGTTTTGTTTGAGTTAGATTGTTTAAAAAGTATTGTGTGCTGTTTTTTATTTGTCTGTATCGTCATCCACTAATTGTTCCTGCTCGTCAAAGTTCCTGGTATTGTTTATCATCCTGCATTCGTCGTAATAAGCATTTGACAAATCGATCAATAATGCAGCCACAATTATGAATGCATACCGCCTAATCCCTTTCAACAAGCATTTAATTCCTTTAAAAACCAGGAAGGTTTTGTTTTTTGAAGTATCCATTGTCTTTTGAGTAAAGAATTGTACATCCTATTTCTTGTTAAGCAAGTGATTAACCTGAATAACAGCGTTTTGCAGGCTGATTTTCAGCTTAAGAAATAGGGTGATACTCAATGGATTTTCGTGGAATATATGATTGAGTGATTAGCAGGTTTAAGGGACGAATCTCACAAAACAGGATTGTTTGAGAGATTATTTGAACAGCCACTCTTTGATTGTAGTATGAAATGCAGGCATTGGACCACAGGGTTATATTCAAATCCGTAGCTGTGACATCAGAGGATTGATTATAATAGAAACATTTCGAATCTTTTTCAATCGTATTGGTTGTATGAACCCATTCTATTTCTTTATAATCTTTTACATTGGGGCAGGAAGCAGAAATATCCTCGCCAGGTCCTGTCAGACTCAGGAGTATTAAGGAGGAAAGGATATATATAAATCTACGTCTCAATGTATTTGTAATTCAGGTTGTAATAACCACCAAATGAAGTAAATTAATTTTTCTTTCAAAGAGTGCTTGTTACAGCCTCTATTGATCCTTTTGCAATCTTTTTCGATGAACGATCAACGATTGCAGATATTTTATTTTTTCGCCGATTGAAATGTGGAAGCTCGTTACCTTTAATACGCTGCCAGGCATTCAGCAGAATGAAGCCGGAGAGAATAAACAACGCCAGATGAAGTAGAACGATGGGAGAATATTCAATGTACTGAGGTCCCATAATAAATTGAACAAATGTGTACATGGCGTATGTGCTTAGTGAGAGTGCTGCTATAAATCCTGTCTGCTTCCCCCGATGAACATATCTGGTCGCCAGAACACCAATGGGAGCTACTAAAATGAGTGAAACAGCATCCAGCCCAATTGTCATATTCCTTACACTTTCAGAGAAAGGATAGGTAACGACTCCGGATACGAAAGGGCCTAAGATCGAGTTTGCAGCTATTCCGATGGCAAGAACTATAAGTGACAGAGCCAGTCGCTTATCATTTTTTTCATTCATATTATCATCCATTTTACATTATTTTTTCTCTCATCATTCAAAAATAATGATTCGTTTGTAATGAGCAATCGTCTTACACAATGGGTAAAAGGGAAAGTTCTATGAACAGTTAGGGATGGACTACCTGGATCTTATCTCCCGGCTAGGAATGTAGTTATCTTGACTTGCTCCAGCTAAACTATTTAGCATAAATTGATTATGCGTAGAGTTGGGCTTCGTGCATTATTTATCGTAATGATACCTACAGCTGTATATATAAAGGTGCTTATCTATGTATTTATAGACAAGACGGTGTTCTAGATCAATTCGGCGAGACCATAACCCTGCTAAATCATATTTAAGAGGCTCAGGTTTCCCTTTTCCTTCAAAGGGAGTGCGTTGAATATCCTTTATGAGTTTATTGATCTTGTTAACAGTTCGCTTATCTTCCCTTTGCCATGAGAGATAATCCTCCCATGCATTTTTTGAAAAGGTGATCAGCATTATTCTTCGTCGTTGATATCTTTTTGGACTGTATTTCCTTCATTCATTTGCCGGATGGAATCATAAAGTCTGTCGGCATTTGATTTTGATTTCAATAAATGCATCGTTTCCATGATGGAGTTGTATTCATCCAATGAGATCATGACAGCCCCTTTGCCACTTTTTCTTTTTATTATGAGGGTTTCATTATTGTCCTCCACATCATCAAGATATTTTTTCAATCTCTCCCGAAATTCTGAATAATTTGCTGCAATCATAGTCATTTCCTCCATTGACAGTTACGTACGAATATACGTACTTTTTTATGTAAACGCAAACTTATGGCTATTTATTCTACTTTGCATGAAGTCCAACGTATAGCTGTATGAACCTGTGCGGGATGAAAGAATTGTGACTTATGGCCCTGGTAAAAACTTTTACATTATTTCAGGGATGAAGTGATTAACTAATCATAATGAAACCTGCATTTTGCAATTAATATTTCACCCTCACGGTATTTATAAATTAATCGGTGCTCATCAGTTATTCGACGTGACCAAAATCCTTTGTATTTGTATTTCATTCGTAAAGCAAGTCCTTTTCAAATGATGAGCCTTCATTTAATTTTTCAATCGCCGAGTCCAGGCGTTTTTCATTTGTCCTGGAAGATAATTCATGTTGGGTGGCATGGAGTGAGTTATATTCATCCAATGACATAATCACAACTCCATTATCTTTTCCTCGATTAATGATCAATGTCTCAAAGTTCTGGGTAACGCTATCCAGATACTTTTTGATGTTTTTCCTAAATTCTGATATCGTGGTTGTTAACACAATATTACGATTTTATGTACATTTTCGTGTACAAAAATAACGTAAAGTTGCCAATATTTGATATCTGTAAACCGAGTTTTTCCCTGGTTTAATTTCTAGGGAAGCTATATTGATTCCTTTTCATTTATCTGTAACCTCCTACGGCCATCACCTTGTTTTGAACCGTCTCAATAGGTACTAGCACATTGATCGGTTTGGATTTTTTATGGCTTTTTCCTCAAGGAGATCGAAGATCTTCCAACGCATTTTTCTGATCAAAATAATTGTAAGCATAATGATACAGGTCAACATCAGAAAATTCTACAACAAAGTCAATGTTGCTTGACTGATTATACTGATCAGTCAGGACGGATCCAAAGACAAAGAGTATTGTGCCTTATGCTTACTACACAAAGCCTTAATCTATTCTATGTCTCTATCTATTATGCTCATATCTCAAATATACAAACCAAAATCCTGTCTGTGTTTTTCCTCGTTTGTCAATTTTATATTCTGCTTACTACAAATTGATCCTGTAAAATGCGGTGCTTGTGGTTACGAATAGCTCATTTTTATTCTTGCCTCCCCAGGTCATTGAATGTATGCGTTCATCCAGTTTGATTCGTTTAATTTCATTTCCGTTATGATTGAAAACAATGACTTCCCCTTCGGCTAAATACAAATTGCCCTGACTGTCATAAACATTGCTGTACTCGCCTCGTTTGACAAATTCACGCATATTGGAAAGCTTACCTTTGTCATCTACATCAAAACGGTAAGTGATTTTGGGATCTTCGTGGGTCACATAAACAGGTTCGCTTTGGTTTGGCGAAACGCCCATAAGCTGTACCGAGCGTCCGAGATCAAACGTGTTGGGGATAATCGTAACACCATCCGGTGCAATAAAGCTTGTTTCGGCGATGCTCGTGGCGACATCCTTAAAATCCTCTCTCCACCGGTGGGTAGGGTGGATTACCCGTTCTACATGGTTGATCTCATTCGTTTTCATAAGCTTTAGGGGTTGCATGTCATCCGCACGATCAGGATTTATGGCATAGGCCTGAATTGCCCAGCCTCCATTCCCCCAACCACTATATAAGGGATTGTTATCCGGCAGTGTCTCGATTGTTTTTGGCTGTTCATCATCTTCAAAGCCTGGTTGTGGATCGTAACGGCAGATCACGATCAAATTATCCCGGGTGTCAACGGCCAGCGAAAAAGGCTTGTACGGGTAATCAGCATAAACGGATATGGTGTTGGTTTCAGCCGACCAGCGGTATACACGCTTCTGCTGGTTTTCGCAGAAGTATACATTTCCCTGGCTATCGGAAACGGCACCGGTAGCAAACTCATAGCCAAAGCCTAATTTCTCGGCTATACCATTCGGGTGCTCATGTCTGTCAGATTTTTCCTTTCCCGTTACAGTCACCCTGGCAAAATCTCCGGGATAGACAATCAGGTTTTTGTCCATGTCGAAAATGGTGCGTTCCGGTAATTGCAATACCTGTGTCCAGCTGCGCATATTGCGAAAATCAATACGGTGGCTGTTGGATACTTTCACTCCCCAGGGTCGGGGCGTGTTCACACGAATCGTTCGGTACATCCAGAGGTTAGCGAACATCAGGTCTTTGCAGTTCGATACATTCAGTGTTTGGGCTTTTTTCCCCTCCCTGCCTTCTTCTTCAAACTGAAAGGCATAGAAATCCCAGTTGGCCATATTGTTAAGGCGAGCTTCCTGGCGCACATGGTGCTCCATTGACATGGCATAGATTTTTCCCGGGGTGGAGGTGTTGCTGATATATAAGCCTGCTGCGGCATAAGTGTTCGCCGTCCATATATCCTTGAGTATTCCCCCGCCATTGTTGGTAACCCAAAGGCTCCAGTACTGATTGTCCCAGGCCAGATCCATTCCCCGGGCATAAACCGGATCTGACGGACTGCTGATATGTTGGTCTTGCCTGCTGTGATGGGAAGGCTGCTGTCCTGGCTTGGCCATGGTGCCATGTCCTCCGACAAATTTCACATCATTGACCATGGAATGCTCATTGGCCATCCACTTCAGTCCAACTGCACGGTTATTATACCCCCCTGTGTTGATACCAATTCCATTGATGACATCTTTTCCGCCTTCGGATGACTCTACCAAAGGGGCGGGGGCTCCAAACCCGCTAAAATTGCCCTCGCTTTCATCCAGCAACAATTGAGTGGCAAAAGGGTGCAGGCCGATTAACGTATTTCCTTTATTCATTTTAAGGGTCTCAGTGATCCGATACCAACCTGTCGGCAGATAAACATTTTTGTGTTTGGCAAGCGCTTCTTTGATGGCCTGTGTGTCATCTGTTTTGCCATCACCCAAAGCTCCAAAATCTTTGACATTAACCCATGTGTCCATAGGAGGCAGATCCGGTATGACCTTATCCAATTTTTGGGGCACCAGGTCAACGGCTTCCATATCGATGACCGTTTTATATTCGGAATCATCAGACATATCATCCATGGCCAAACCATGTACAAAATTGTTGATCCGGTATGTATTAGCTTTTCCATCAATACTCTTTCCACTGGGTGAGAAGTACACAGGAACATCTACATCATTACACATAATATTCAGTAGATTTATCTGGTTGGTAGCTTCCTTTTCAACCCCAACTGCAACACCTTTCTTTACATTTTCAAAAAGGCAGTCTTCCATAAATAATCTGTCCGAAACACCTCGTTGAAGCTCAACAGCTACAGGTGCATCCTTCACATGCATGGAAACAATGGCCATCCCGGTATTTCGGCTTAGAACAGCCGCTTTTCGCTGACCTTCAAAATACAGATCAATCATCATCATGGGCCAACCCGGGGATGTCCTGGACGTGGAAATCCCGTATTCACCTCCATAGAATTTCAGATTTTCGATTTCATTTCCCAGGTCATAAATTCCGGCATAGCCATCACCTGTATAAAAGTTGCAATGGCTTACAAAACTGTGCTGTGCAAAATGGGTGCGGAGCGCAATAGCTTTGGGGTTGTCTTTTTCAATCCGGAAATTGATATTTGAGATGGCGCTATAAAATGTTCCTGCACTGGCATCCCTTGGCTGCTGGTCTTCTTCAACAAGATTGCTGGTGAACCAGAACATGTAGTTATTTTGATCCTGATAAGCAGGTGTGTTTTCACCCAGTATAAATTCCGGACGATTTTCTCCATATCCAATGATGCGGATTGCTTTTGGAACATAAATGGTTTTACTGATAAGGTATTTGCCTTCAGGGATAAAGATGATTCCAAAGTTCTTTTCCTTTTTAAGCTTATTGATAGCATCCTGAAGCGCTTCAGATACATCATGCTTTCCATCAGGTGCTATGTTAAAGTTTTCAGAAGTGAAATAAAGCGCTTCCGGGTCATCAGGCATCTGTGTGTAGACGGATTGCGCTTTTATGGTTAGCGAGGAATAAAGAATGACAGCAAAGCATAATATGATCTGTTTCATGTGTTTATTTTTTAATTAATTAATTGGTCACATGGAACCTGCATGGATTAATGATTTCCTTGTTGATTAGGTCCAACATCTTTTTTACAGGTTGGAAAAGTGGCAGGACAGGATTCTCGATATAATCAAACGACTCATTTTGCTTGTCCTGGCATTCATATTTTCAAAGATAAGAAAAAAACAAAGGACCTGGCCTTTGATAGAAATACACTGTATCGTATAGCTATATGCAAAGTGCGGGATGAATGGGGAGCAATCCTATCCTCTGATATAAAACTTTGCTGAATTTGATGGCCAAAGACGTTAAAAATAAGCCTTCATGGTGTTTACAGCATGTTATGGGCTGCCCATTATTTACTAAGGAGAGAATTTATTTCTTCTTTGAGTTTGGGCAAATGATTGATTACAATACTCCAGATTAAATCATCTGATACTTTATCATAACCGTGAATGATCCTATTGCGGGTACCGATGATTTTTTTAGGCATTTTCAAGTTGGAATTCACTATCTCTTCTGCGGATTCTATAGACGGCTTCACCAATTATTTCCAAATTCCGCTCAATAGCTCTTTTTGTTTTTGTGTCTTTTACATACTCCTCAAAAAGCCGGGGTTTGTCTTCATAATAACTTTCAATCTCATTGATAGATTGTAATATATCATAAAGCCAGGTATTTATATCATTATCCATAAATTAGCTGCTTTGAGGAATCAATTGATTTACTGAGGTAGGGATTATTAATGGCTTTTTCCTCAAGGAGATCAATCTGTGTGTTCAACAGATTTTCCAGGGAATTTTTGAGATCAAAATAATTATCCGCATAATTATAGATGTCTACATCAGAAAAATCGACAACAAAGTCAATGTCACTTGACTGATTATAACGCTCAGTCAAGACAGATCCAAAGACAAAGAGTCTAGAGACTTTATGTTTACTACACAAAGCCTTAATTTTTTCTATGTTTCGATCAATTATGCTCATATCTCAAATATACAAACTTTATAATATAAACGAAAAACGGTGTGTTTTTGTATGGGTTGCGCAATAACGGAAAGCTGTATGCGCCGTATGGGGTTTTCACAGACGCGTTCTCACCGTGTCCGGCCACTGACGGATCCCCCGTTACAAATTTTGCTAAAGCCGACCTCCTTAGAAACTGGAAGCCCGCCCGCATGGTGTATACAGCATGTTATAGGCTGGTTTTATTTTACCATCGTCTCTGCCTTTTTTTAAGATGACTAAACGATTTATACTTTTAGAATTAATATCATTTAATTCCGTCTTCCAACGCATCATATCCATTTAACACATCTAAAATACCTTGTCTTTCTTTCCATGTTAATCTTCTCGTCCTGGTATATTTACCTTTCAACCGCATCTTAGCTTGAGAAGATTTAGCAAAGTCTCTTAAAAAAGATTCCAAATCAGAAGATACCGAAACATCAATCCATTCCCATACGCCTCCACTGCCATTATCTGTTTCTTTATCATCATAATCATCGAATGGAACTTCTTTTGTATTACCTTCGTATGAGAGATAAGCTTTTTTAAAGAAAATCCAGTCATCACCAGAGTATGACATCTTGAGCCTTAACCAACGATTATTATTTTTATCACCAATGTAAAGAGATGTTAGATTAGTATTATTGTAATGTGTAAAATATGGGTTTTTATACCATGTTATGCCAGATACATCATCATGGTCTTTCCTTAGTTTATTTAAAGCTTTTAATTTTTCTTTTCTTTTTCTTTTGGCTTCAATTCTTGCCTGCTCTGCTCTTTTTTCCTGAATTTCAACTACTTTATCGTAGATGCTTTTTACTTTTTCAAAATACTCTGATTCAGGATGTCGTTTTTCCATCTCTGAGTAAATGCTTTTACACTCCACAAAATTTTCCTTTTCAAATGCTATCTTCATTTGACTATGGAGTTTCTCGGCACCATGTCTACATTCATCTAATTCAGCTTTTAATTTTTCATTTTTCTTTTTAAGGGCATCATATTCATCTTGAGAAGGACCACAGCTTTGTAAAAAAAATATAATCAACAAAGCGAAATTTAAAAGAATAAAATTTTTGTTTTTCATAAGCTCTAAATTTTTGAATATTTAATGTGTTTTTGACGCTACTAAAACTTGCCTATAACATGGTTATATACCCAATTGAGGTTAAAATATTTTATCCGACAATGGTCGATATTATTTTTAAACGTAAAATAAAGTTAGAAAAATAATTTTGCGATAATCAGCGATTGCGGAAGAAATTTTCAACAAACCCCTGGGAACATATAGTATTATATTAGAATCAGGGTGGGCCGGATAATATTTTCTGGTCACTATAGCTCGCCTTATGCCCCAGTGATAGTAGCAACATCCCTGTTTAGCACTTCAATTTTTCGGTGAAAAAGTCTGAATAAAAACTTGCCCAGCTGATCGAAATCAGCCGGGCTTTTTTTCCCAGTCGATCTTGCGGGAGAAATACATGACGATGGCCAGGATGATGAAAAGACC
>CAJXLK010000044.1 GCA_913055635.1 uncultured Bacteroidota bacterium | reverse complement strand
ACAAGCGAGAATAGCTCAGAGGTAGAGCATCAGCTTCCCAAGCTGAGGGTCGCGGGTTCGATCCCCGTTTCTCGCTCAAATTAGAAACAACATAAGTTTCAAAATCATTATTGAAAATCCCGGAACGGCCTAAAGCTCCGGGATTTTTTTATTGCCTTTGCCCGTTATGGTTGTCACTGTCAATACAAACCTTCCCCTCGTTAAATATGGGTATATTGCCTGTTTAACCATTTGTCGGGAACAATGGCAACACCCTCTTCATTTCTTCGCATTTTGGTATGTTCGGCAACATTCCCCAATCATTTACAGACTCAGGTAAAAATGGCCAATTTTACCTAATTGTTTAACCCAAAATGATGTTTTATGAAACGATCCCTTTTTCTCACAATGGTCGTGGCCATGTTGTTTTTTTCCAGCTGCGCACTCCACGACGGTTTAACCAACAATTTCAACCACAACAACACCACCGTTGAGCTGTCCAAGAAAAATTTCAGGGTGGTCGATTATGTAAAAGGGGAGGCCAGTTGCACCTATGTTTTTGGCATCGGCGGATTAGGCAAAGGAACCCTGGTTGAAAAAGCCAAAGCCCGGATGTATAAAAAGGCTGATCTGATGGGTGAGGCAAGAACCGTGGCCAACATTTCCGTCGATACCCGCTACAGCTTTTTCCCCATCATCAGGAAAATGACTGTAACGGCCAGCGGCCATGTGATCCAGTTTGAGGGGCACTAAACCGCAGTATTCCGGGCGGGGTTCCTAATGGGTCAATGGCCCTTTATGGTAAAAAAATAAAAAAGAAGGGTGGATGCAGTACATTCACCCTTCTTTTTTAATGTATTGATTGTTTTTTTAATCAAATTTCCATGCCTGGAATATATTGAAATGGGATTCAGTTGTTTGATGGACGATCATTCGAAAGCATTCTTGATGGTTTCTCTATAGGCTTTTGCAAACTCTTTCTTTGACAGCCCACGGTCGTTCCTCTGTATTTTATCGCGAGAATCACCACTGGATGCTGACTTCAGAGACGGGTCCATTTCAACACGAACAGGAGAATGGCTTTCAATGGCACTCAGGTAGCCGCTTCCGAATTCACCTGATATGTTGGGATTCAATCCAAGATTGCTTTCATAGGGTCCGATACCTTTGGCTGTGCTAAAATTCAGTCTGTATAGCTCAACCTCATGATTGCCGTTATAATTCACCTCCACATCCGTGGTGTCGATGCTTAGTGAATAGGAGGAGTTGGTGATGTTCCATACCTTCTCATCCATCCATGGATCATCATTGTACTTTGATATCCTGGTGTAGTCGGCATCATCAAACTCGTAATACACATCATATGTAGTGGCCTCAGGTATTTGCAAATCCAGGGCATCGATCAGGAGGTCGTAGCCATTTACCGTGGCTTCGGCTATTTCCGGCATGATAATGGTGCCGCTTGTTGTGGAATCTCCCTGGGAAACGCTATATTGTACCGATTTGCCATAGGGAATTTCCATACTTCCGGTCAGGGTGTTTCGGAACATGCTAAAATCCTTGATGGTTGTCCCATTGACCTCTACTTCGGGTATTTGGGAGATGTTGTTGGGATTCATGGCGAAGTATACTTCAAGTTCATTGTCATCGGGATCGGCCGAATGACTGAACTCCAGCATGAAGACATTTTCCTCGGCCAGGTATACGGTGTCGGAAGAATAGACTGTGTCGATGCTGAAAATGGTGTCGGACGAATAAATACTGTCGATGCTGACAATGGTGTCTTTGGTGGAAGTGTTGTTGCCGTCTTCTTCACAAGAGGTGAAAAAAAGGGGCACCATAAACATGGACACAACCACGAAAAGCAATAAATCTTTTCCTTTCATAATGCTTGACTTTTTAGGATTAGAAATTGGTTCATGCAATATTTGATGAATGAATGAACCCGGGTTATTCATTCTGGCAGGGTTTACAAACGAAATGATGTATTGTTTGTCCTTGTTCTTGGAAGTCCGCGATCAATAAGTAAAGATTGCCCGGCTATGCACCAGGGTTCAATTTGCACTGATATCCAATTGGTTTCCTTTTAAAAGAAATACAAAGTGTACCTTTGATTATAAATTAGCGATCAACTCTTTTAAAAATCAGGAAGGCTTTTGGCCTTGTCACCAGGCAAATGAAGAACTTACCTTATAAACAGAAGAGGCTGGTTTTGGTGGCGGATGGCTAAAAAGGTGGCCAAATCAAGGAAAGCAAATCGTTGATTTCGTCAGGCAAATTCCTGAAAAGAAAAAAAGATCAATGTTCATTATGATCGAAGTGGTATTTGGCCATGGCAAAGCGCAGGTCACTGTAAGTAAATTCTTCCCCCAGCCGGGCTTTGATGTCTGTTAATTTGGTGGAACCGATATGCCGGGCCACTTGTATAATCTGGGCCAGCTTCTCTTCGCCAATAAAATGCATGACATCGATTTTGCCCTGACTTACCCAGTGCGACAAATGGCCTTCAACGGTTGAGACCGCCAGGTTCCTTTCAAAGGCTATTTGCTCAGTGTTTTTACCTTGCTGAAACATCTGGTAAGAGATCTCCCTGGTGCCCGGTTTTTTTTGTTTGGGCGGGTGTTTCCCTTGATCTTGTTGGCCGCCCGAAGTCCCAAAAGAAGAACCTGTAATGGATGAATCCTTTGGGCCAGGGGAAGGGGAACGCGAAGCACTGGAGGGAGGGATAGTCTTTGAAGCGGTAGGAGCTTTGGAAGCTTTGGATGACGAGCCATTTTTTGAAGAGGCTTTTGAGGAGGACGTGGGCAGGGAAGGGGAAGAACTTTGGCCCCGCGATTGAGCCTGGCCGTTGCCTTCAGGGCGCACAGAGACGCGGGAAAGCTCTTTTTTCCCGGCAACAGCATCGGTCAGGGCAACGGCTTTTTCAATGGCCTGGCGACGGCTGCGAACTGAATACTCCAGATCCTTCAATTCGCGGATGTACTTTTTTACATTGACTTCCTTGTCCAGGTGGTTGATCTGCCCCATGATTTTCCGGGCAAGCTGATTCAGGCGGGGTACAAAATAGCTGCCGGCAGCATGCACCTTTTCCTGAAGGTGGGCAAGCCAATCCGGTGCCGTTGATTGGCCCAGTTTTTTTAATTGGACCTGAAAGCGGTTGGCCACATCTTTGATCTCGGAAAATTCCCCTTCCAGCTGAACGGCCCATGGGCGGTATTGCTGTTTGGTTGATTTTTTGCCTTTTTTCTGATAGCTGGCCAGGTGGTCCTGAATGGCTTCATCCAATGGTGTAAGGTCGAAACCCTGGAGCAGATCGTCAAGCAGATAACGGGGCCATTCTTTGTGGAAGGTCTCTTCCAGTTCGCGGGGCGAGGGTTTGCCGGTGGTGAATTTCACCAGTGCCGGATCGGGCTCCAGCATATGGGTGGGTATGGGCGCATTAAGCACCAGGCCCTGCAGCGAAACAAGCCTGGAGAGGGCCACATAAATCTGGCCCGGTGCAAAGGCCCGCGATACATCTATGATGGCCTTCTCAAAGGTCAAGCCCTGGCTTTTATGCACGGTGATGGCCCAGGCCAGTTTGATCGGAAACTGGGTGAAGGTGCCTTTGATCTGCTCCTGGATCTCATTTTTTTCCTGATCCAGGGTATAATACTTGTTTTCCCATGTATACAGCTCAACCGAAGTGGAGGCGCTGCCATCGGAAAAGCTGACCTCGATTTCCTCCTTTGACAATTCACTGATGGTTCCGATTTTTCCATTAAAATAACGTTGCTCGCCGGAATAGTCGTTTTTGATGAACATTACCTGGGCGCCCTTTTTAAGCTCCAGTGTATCATCAATGGGATAGAGGTGTTCGCCAAATTCCCCTTCGATGCGGGCCCTAAAGTGAAAAGATTTCCCGGGAAGCTTTTTCAGGGCATCCCGGTTGATCTGGTCGGCCTTGGCATTATGGGTGGTCAGAAAGATATAGGGTTCATCCCGGGCGGGTTGAAACCCGGGTTGGTAACACCGGTTCAGCAGATCCATGTCCTGGCGGTCTAACGTATTGTCCCTTATATGGTTAAGTACCTGGATGAACGCCGGATCACTCTGGCGAAAGATGTGTTCGAGTTCAATGTATACGGGCGGGTCGTCATGAAGGCCCCTGGATTCAAAAAAGTAGCCATCCGAATAATATTTTTGCAGGTATTGCCTTTCTTCCTTTTTAATGACCGGGGGAAGTTGCAGGAGATCGCCAATGAAAAGGATCTGTACCCCTCCGAAGGGCCGGGATTTTTCCCTTCGTACCAACCGCAATACCTGGTCGATGGCATCCAGGGTATCGGCCCTCAGCATGCTGACTTCGTCTATGATCAGCAACTCCATCTCTCTGATGAGTTTGCGTTTGTTGTTGTTTAGGCGCAACGATTTGCTGACCGAATGGGGCGTATTGACCTGCGCATGCAAATATGGTCCATCCAGTGGTGGGTTTTCCGGAAGAAATACGCCAAAAGGCAGCTGAAAAAGCGAGTGCAGGGTAACACCCCCGGCATTGATGGCGGCTATACCAGTGGGAGCAGCTACCAATACCTTTTTATGGGTTTGATTGACAATGTTTTTCAGAAAGGTGGTCTTGCCGGTCCCGGCCTTTCCGGTCAGAAAGATGTGGCGGTTTGTCCCATTGACAAAACGATAGGCCAGCTTTAAAACAGAATGGTTGAAATCATTTGTCATATGCAGATTTAGAATAGAGTCAAAATGAATGGCTGGATGTAGATTTCATGGCCAAGCCATTCCAGCTTAGTTTTTGTTGTAACATGGATCCAATATATTTTTGGCGTCACATTTGGCCTTTTACAGGCCGGGACTTTAAGGTTTTGGCTATAGAGAAAGGCATCATCCCATTCGCACGATGCGGGGTTTAAAGATGCCCTGTATTTCAACGATATCTGATTGATGATGCATGACTTCCCCGATGCTTTTGTAGGCCATCGGTGATTCGTCGAGGCCGCCGCCCAGGAGTGTAACCTGCCTTTCGGCCAGGTAACTGTTCATTTGAGCGGGGGAGAATTGTTTTTTGGCCTGGGCGCGCGACATTTTCCGGCCGGCCCCGTGGGCAGCTGAGTCCAGTGCTTCCACGCTGCCTTTGCCACGTACCAGGTAGCCATTATCAGCCATGGAGCCGGGTATGAGCCCCAGAGTCCCCTTATGGGCCGGTGTTGCTCCTTTGCGGTGTATGATACCAGGCTGGCCGGAGGGGAGGGTTTCCTTCCAGGCAAAATTGTGGTGGTTTTCCATGCGTGCCAGGGGTTGGCGGGCCAGGGCGCGTGCTATTTTATCATGGATGATATGGTGGTTGGCTGCCGAGTAATCGCCGGCCCAGTTCATGGCCATCCAGTATTCGATGCCCGCCTCCCAGGAAAGCTCGAGCCAGGCCAGGGGCTTAGCCCCTTTGGGCAACTGACATTTATCCATGGCGATATGGGTGTAATGGCGGGCTATTTCGGCACCAGCTCCCCTGGAACCTGAATGGGAGAGCACCCCCAGGTAGCGACCCGGGTGCAAATCGTGTTCAGGCAGGTAGGCTTTTAATTCAAACACCCCGATGTCAACAAAATGGTTGCCGTGGCCTGACGTGCCCAGCTGATCGTGGGCCTTTTGAGCAAGGGATCTTAAAAAGGCAATCTCTTTAAGCTCCTTGCGCTCCAAAACAGGATGGTCTTGGGGACCGGAAAATTCGGCCCGGCCAAAACGTGTGTTGCTTTCAAGCAACTGGATCCATCCCTGGCGGTCCTGGTCGATCTTCTCAGGTTGAATGTCAAAAATGCTCATGCACATGCGGCAACCGATGTCCATACCTACGCCATAGGGAATGACCTGGTTTTCGGTGGCCACTACCCCGCCAATAGGCAATCCGTAACCCTGGTGGGCATCAGGCATAAGGGCTCCGTAAAGGGCAACGGGCAGTTGCATAGCGGTTTCCATTTGCCGGAGCGCTCCCTGTTCAATGCCTTCCCCGCCAAAAATAACATAAGATTTGGCAACTCCCAGCGAAGGTTTGATGCGGGCAGGCCTTCCACCGGCTTCCATGGGCGGCGTCTTTTGAGCTTTTACCCCGTTTGAAGCCGCCAGGTTGTTAGAAGTATCCGCTTTTTTAGTTTTATTTGTTCCCTGCGGCTGTTTTTCGCCCGAATGCTCAAGCAGAACCTCTGATATCTTGCCCAGCTGGGGATGGTTCTTGAACTTTTTGGGATTCTGTTTGACTTGCTTCAAAATTTCCAGTGCTTCTGCCTTGTTGTGCCCTTTGTAATGTTTCTGCATCACCGTCTTGGCTAAACTTGCTGCACGGTTATCCTGCAGTCCAATGCGTTGAAGATCCTTGCCCCGTAATTTCAACTTTTTCATTGCGCGGCTGAATTCTGTTTGAAAATGGGTTGAATAGCTAAATTCAAAAAGCTGATATTCAGTGATATTATAGCCATGAGCCCGGGCAGACCGCCCCGCCATAATTTACTGGATAATTGCCCTTCCCTGTATCTAACAAGGCATTCAGAAAACATCTTCAATCGAAAAGTTCATGTTGTTAAAAGTGAATGTATCTCCTTTCTTCAATCCTTCCATGGCTTTGTAAATCGGGACGTCCTTGGATATAACATAATACGTCTCGCCGTTAACTTCGACCTTACCCAGACCCAGGGCAATGAACATTTTTTGCTTGTTGGTGATCACCACCGCTCCAAACTCCACCTGGTCTTCCAACCCGTCAAAAGAGACCTTCTTGAGGATCTGAATTTCATCAACGGCCTTTTGAAGCTGTTCGGCATATATATCCCTTTCCCTGAGCAACTCTGAACGCGATCCGTCAAACACATCATGCTCCTGCTCAGCCTCATTGGCATCCTTTTGTATCTGATTCATGGTTTGCCGCGCTGTTTCTGCATTTTCTTCCAAAATGCTCAGACACTTGTTGTAAATCTGTTTTTTTAGCTCCAGTTTCTCTTTCATATCATCCGGTTATTCTCGTGTCACAATATTCCTGATTTGCTTTGACAACTTTACAATATAGGAATAATTTTTTTGGATTAAAAGTACAATGGCCTTATTTGATCAGGCATTAAATATAAATAAATATTGGATAATGGAAATATCAATAATTTTATTATTTTGGGGGATTCAACCGGGCAAAGGTTGTAGGACCACAGGCATAATGGTTTTTTACAATTTTGCTCAAGGGATGTTCAAGATATTAATCTAAAAACGCAAACGTATGAAGACCAAGTTGTTCAATTTTCTTTTAGTCATGGCCGTGGTGGCCATGCCATTCGATGTGGCCCACAGTCAAAGCAAGGCAGACTGGGAGGGCGATTATCCGGAAGGATGCACCAGTATTACAGTAGGCAAGGATGCCACGGCCGACGGATCGGTGATCACTTCCCACACCGACGACAGCCACCGCACCCGTTCCTGGATGGATATTGAGCCGGCCCAGGATCATGAAGAGGGGGAGGTGGTGCCGATGTACAAGCGCACCAACGATACCACCCAGGCCATGCCGGCTTACAAGCACGAGCGCATTGGCTCTATTCCGCAGGTATCTCAGACCAACAAATACATCAACACGGCTTATCCCAGCATGAATGAGCATCAGCTGGCCATCGGCGAGTCGACCTTTGGCGGGCGCGATCAGCTGCAATCCGACAGCGGATTGATCGATTGCCAGCGGCTTTGTCAGTTGTTGCTGGAGCGGGCCAGCAGTGCCCGGGAAGCTATTAAACTGGCCGGCCGCCTGACCAAAGAATACGGGTGGAACGATTACGGCGAATGCCTGACCATTGCCGATGAAAATGAGGTATGGCATTTTGAGATTGTTGGCCCCGGCAAAGGAAAAGTGGGTTCGATATGGGCCGCCCAGCGGGTGCCCGATGGTCATATTTCGGTCAACGCCAATGCTTCGCGCATCCGCCAGATCAACCTGGATGATCCCGACCACTTTATGGCTTCCGACAACATTTATCGCGTTGCCAAGGAAAAGGGATGGTGGAATCCCGATGAGGAGCCTTTTGAATTCTGCTACGCCTATGCCCCGGGTAGCCGCAAATCGATCGCCTCAAGAAGACGCGAATGGCGAGTCTTTGATCTGCTTGCCCCCTCGCTCGATCTGAGCCCCACCTCCGAGAATTATCCCTTCTCGGTTAAACCCGATGAAAAAGTTGAGCTTACCGATCTGGTGCGGGTATTTAAAGATTATTACCAGGGCACCCCTTACGATATGAGGCGCAACATTACGGTGACCAATGATAAGGGCGAAGAAGTGATCTCCCCCCTGGCCAATCCCTTCATGCCCTATTCGCAGCTCAAGATTGACAATGTCAGTGGCAGCTGGTATTCGGTCAATGAGGAAACCGGCGACATTCGTTTCCTCGGCGAGCGAACCATTGCCAGATGGTACACCATGTACGGTACCATCATTCAGTGCCGCAGCTGGCTGCCCGATGAGATTGGCGGGGTAACCTGGCTGGCCCAGGACAACATCGCTACTTCCATCTATATTCCGATTTATGCCGGCACCAATAAGCTGCCCGACTCCTACAGCACACCCGGGCGTACCAATGGCTATACCCGCGAGTCAGCCTGGTGGGCCTTTAACCGCATGAGTACCCTCGCTGCCCAAAGATGGGGCGATATGCATGAAGACGTCGAACAGGTCTGGAAACCCTGGCAAAAACAACTCTTTCAACAGCAAAATGAGATTGACCAGAAAGCCCGAAATCTTTACAAAGAAGATCCCGAAAAAGCAGCAGAATATCTGACCAACTACACCAACAAATGGGGCAAAAAAGTGGTGAAAAGAGCCTGGGAGCTAGGCGATGAGCTCTGGACCAAATACGATGAAAAGTTTTAAAAGCCATTAAACGTTCCTGTCTGCTTCAGGTCTGTTATTTAAATGTCCGGGCATTCATGTCCGGACATTTTTATGGAGGAGATTTCTTGACGATATTCTAAAAGAGGGTGGATCATGTTGACCATCACTAAACAATTAAATAACGTTTCTCTTTCACTATGGTTGATTTGATAGAACAGTTTCATCAACATCAACGAACATTTAGAGTTTAACCGATTTCTTTTATTTTTGTCTTCAAAATTCGTATATATGAGTAGCAAAGGTTTTGCCAGCGACAACAACAGCGGGGTACACCCCGAAATCATGTTTGCCCTTTCGGAAGTCAACAAGGGGCATACCGAAGCATACGGGAATGACACCTATACTGAAGAAATCAATAAAACCATCAGGCAACATTTTGGCCAGCAGGCCGAGCCCTACTTTGTTTTTCTGGGCACCGGGGCCAACGTTTTGGGGATTGGGGCTTTCACCCGTTCCTTCCATTCTGTCATATGTGCCGAGACGGCCCACATCAATGAGGATGAGTGCGGGGCGCCTGAAAAAATCAACGGCATCAAGCTGCTTCCTGTGGAGACACAAGATGGCAAACTGACCTTGGAAGGGATCCGCAAACATATGAAAGGTTTTGGTTTTGAGCACAGTGCCCAGCCCAGAGTCATCTCAATCACCCAGGCCACTGAACTGGGAACGGTGTATAAGCCGGATGAGATCAGTCAGATATGCGACTATGCCCATCAGAACGGGATGGTGGTGCATATGGACGGGGCACGAATCGCTAATGCTGCGGCTTCACTGGATGTTGGCTTCAAAGAGATTACCACCGATGTGGGGGTTGATGTGCTTTCATTCGGTGGAACCAAAAACGGGCTGATGTACGGAGAGGCCGTGATATTTCTCAATGGAACAGCCCCTGAGTCGTTTAAGTATCAAAGGAAACAAGGCATGCAGCTGGCTTCCAAGATGCGCTTCATATCGGCCCAGTTCCTCCGGTATCTGTCGAACGATCTGTGGTATGAAACCGCAAGCCATGCCAACCGGATGGCGCGTCTGCTGGCCGAAGAGGCCGACAAGATTCCCCAAATCAAGATTACCCAGAAAGTGGAGGCCAACGGTGTCTTTGCCCAGGTGCCGGCTCAAATCATTCCCCGGCTTCAACAGGAATATATGTTCTATGTATGGGATGAACCCCAGTCAGTGGTGCGCTGGATGACCTCGTTTGATACCACCGAAGAGGAAATCCACCATTTTGTGGGGTTGATCCGGGAGTTGCTGTAATCATTCAAATTTCACGCACCAACCTGGAACAGTCCCAAAAAAATCCAGTTTATAAAACGAATCAGGCATCTGTTTTGCTTCCTCCGCTCTGCCATCCCAATCAGCCAGAGGCGGCTTTTTTCTGATCTTTTGTTTTGTTGGTATGTTGCAGGGCCACTATGATTTAGCTTTCCTGTCTGATGGCAGACAAACTTTCCGATGGGGATGAAAAGGCACAATACCTTTACAGCTATGATTAGCCTGGCAAGGCAGACCGCAGGGGGCAGGGCTGTAATTATTTGGGCATCAGCAGGGAAGCATCGCCATAACTCAAAAACCGGTATCCATGAGCCAGGGCATACTGGTAGATCTTTTTCCAGTCATCGCCCACAAAGGCGGCGACAAGCATCAGCAGTGTACTTTTGGGCTGGTGAAAATTGGTCACCAGCCCCCGGGTCATTTGAAAGGGGTAGCCAGGGGTGATCATCATGCGGGTACCGGCCTGCAGGGTTTCACGGCCGGTTTGTTTAAGGTGATGCTGGATGTTCTTCAAAGCAGCAGTGGGAGACAGGTGCGGTGTATGTTCCAGGTGCTGCCATTGACCCAGCTGCAGGTGCTGCCGAGGGTGTGGTTGATCTTCCAGTAGTACCCCCAGCCAGTAGAGGCTTTCCAGTGTACGCATAGATGTGGTCCCTACCGCCAGGATGTTGGGATGGTTTTCGATCAGTTGTTCAAGGGTATGGCCCGATACCGAAAAATATTCCATGTGCATGGCATGCTGATCGACCCTCTCGGTCTTGACCGGCCTGAAGGTCCCGGCCCCCACATGAAGGGTGATTTCACTGGAGGATATCCCTTTATCCCGAATGGCCCTGAAGACCCTCGGGGTAAAATGTAAGCCGGCTGTCGGGGCGGCCACCGAACCCTTGATCCTGGAATAGAGCGTTTGGTAACGCGCTTTGTCGATCTCTTCGCTCTCCCGCTTCAAATAGGGAGGAATGGGCACTTTGCCCGAATTTTCCAAAATCTCGCCAAAACTTACCCTGGGATTGTTCCACTCAAAGCGGACTTTTACATACTGCTGTTCACGCGACAGCATTTGCGCCTTTAAAAGGGTTCCCCCTCCCAGATCCAACCACCGGGTGAGTGCCCCTGATTTCCACTTCTTTAGGTTGCCTACCAGGCAGGTCCAGGCAACACTTTCGGTTTGGGCAAATGCCCTGGCATATTCGGCCGGCTCGCTGGGCTCCAGGCAAAATACTTCAATCCAAGCCCCGGTGCGCTTGCGAAAAGCCAACCGCGCATATACCACCTCGGCATTGTTATAAACCATAATACAGTCAGATGGAATGTAGCCCGCGAGATTGATGAACCGATCGTCTTGTATTTGCCCCTTATGGTACACCAAAAGGCGGGATTGATCCCGCTGTTCAATCGGATATTTGGCAATGCGCTCTTCAGGCAAATGATAGTCAAATGCTTCAGTGGTAAGCTTTCGCGGATCACTCATATTTTTGTGTTTATAGGGCAAAATTAGTTAAATTTGTTGTTCTGATGGGATGGTGTGACTAAATCCCATATGTTGCATCTATAAAGTGAATCAGCAATGAAATGGAAAGTAGGCGATCAGGTAAAATTCCTGAATGATACAGGGGGCGGAAGGGTCACCCGTATATTGAATAAGGATATGGTCCAGGTACTCAATCAGGACGGCTTTGAGATACCGGTGCTGGCAACGGAACTTCTAAAGGCGGATAATTCGGGCCAGCCTGTGGCAGAAGAACCAGAACAACCCGAGGAGCCGCAGGGACAAGCCAGCCCCTGGCAGGAGGAAGGCCAGGAAGAGAAATACGATGTTTTTGCCCAGAAAATGCCGGCTGATCAGACCCTGGAGTCGGTCACCGAACCGGGCAATCATGTGTATTTTGCCTTTGTCCCGACCCATCAGAAAGATCCCGGCCAGGGCGACCAGGAGGCTTACCTGATTAACGATTCGGATTTTCAGCTGTTTTACGTGATCCTGCTTAAGCGCGAATCGGCCTGGGTATATTTTGCTTCCGGCAACCTGGAAGACAATATGAAAACTTTCATCAAAGACATTGAACAGGAACATTTCAATGAGCTGGGGCGGTTCCGCTTTCAGTTGATCTTTTATCAGAAAGGTTTTTATCACCCGGTAGCCCCCATTGAGGTGGATCTGAACATGCATCCGCGGAAATTTTTCAAGAGCAGTTCGTACCGGGAGAATGATTTCTTTGAATCGCCGGCCCTGATTTTGGAGATCAAAAAGGAAGAAGCCCTTGACAAGCGCCTTTCTTCGCTGAGGCCTGAAAACATAGCCCAGGCGGTGCAGGAAAAGGAAAAGCACCAGGAGCAGCCCCCAAGCCATTCGCCCCGTGAAAAGGACCAGGATATAGAGGAAGTGGACTTGCACATTGAGGAACTGGTAGACAAACCCAAAGAACTGACCAATCAGCAGATGCTTGATATCCAGATGAGCAAGTTCCAGACGAGCCTGGAAGGGGCATTAAAAACCCCGAAGACTAAAAAGTTGGTGGTCATCCATGGAGTAGGAAATGGGCGTTTGCGCTACGAGGTGCGCAAATATCTGGACCGGTATTATCCCCGGCTGGATTACCAGGATGCTTCCTTCAAAGAGTATGGATATGGGGCCACACTGGTTTTCGTGGGAAAATAAACCCCGATCGTTCCCCGTTATACTATTCGGAAAAGTACAGCAGGTTGTTCTATCGTTTCCTGCCAATGGCGGGAGAAGGAAAGTCCGGGCAACACAGAGCACCATGCTTCCGAAAGGGAAGATGTCCGCAAGGGCATAGTTCTGGAACAGAAAACAACTACCCCGCCTTCCGCGGGGAAAAGGTGAAAAGGTGAGGTAAGAGCTCACCAGCATCCCGGGTGACCGGGATGGCTGTGCAGACTCATGGGTTGCAAGGCCATGTATACCGGCATTGGAGGGTTGCTCGCCCGAAGCCGGGGGGTAGGCCGCTGAGATAAATGATAGAACTCCGGCCCTGTCGGAGAACAGAACCTGGCTTACCGACCTGCTGTACTTTTTTTCTATTTAGGAGCTTGAAATTTTGAATTTTTGTAAATATATCCTTTCCTTTGCAAGACAATATAGTGACTTAATCTTGTACCAAAAAATCGATTTTATGATGATTGACAAACAAAAAGTGGTTTCCGTAACTTATCAGCTTAACGTAAATGATTATGAAGGAGAAGTGGTGGAAACCGTGAATAAAGACAAGCCTTTAACTTTCCTCTATGGTGTGGGCAATATGCTCGAGAAGTTCGAGGAAAACATTAAAGGTTTGCAGGAAGGTGATCAGTTTGATTTTAAGATTCCTTCCGATGAAGCCTATGGTCAGGCTTCCCAAGACGCCATCGTAGATCTGCCCCTCAATGTTTTCGAGATAGAAGGAGAAATCGATTATGACCTTCTGAAGGTGGGCAATTATATTCCCATGCAGGATCAGCAGGGCAATCGCCTGGACGGCATTGTACTTGAGGTTGGCGATGAACAGGTAAAAATGGATTTCAACCATCCCCTGGCCGGCGATGATTTGTTCTTTAAGGGGGAAGTCCTGGAAGTTCGCGACGCCAGCCAGGATGAGATCAATCAGGGCCATGCCAACAATGCAGAAGGCATTTAAACAGGTTTGGAATAATTCTTGTAAGATGAAAGAAAACCTCAAACCCCTGTATCTATGAAGAAGATTTATTTAATGCTTTTGCTTCTCGTATTTGCCTTGCCCAATGTCTTTGGACAATTACAGTTCGGCGTAAAAGGCGGTATTGTCTCCTCCTCATCCACACTGGATGAACAAATCTCGATCACAGATGCGGTTCGAAATCAAAACCCCGATATTGATTACGAGCAGCTCAAGATGAAAGCCAAGGATGCCAAAGTAGGCTTTCAGGCCGGGGTATTTGGGAGGTTGTCACTGGCGGCTCTGTATGTTCAGCCAGAGCTGATGTTTACCTCTACCAGTTCCAGGATTCAGGTAAGTGAGATATACCAGGACAACAATGTAGACTCCACTTATTCAACCATCAAGAATCAGGAATTCAAGCGCATCGACATCCCCATCATGGTTGGCTGGAAATTCGGTCCGGCCCGCATCCAGGCCGGACCAGTGGGCACCATTGTGCTCGACCAGAAATCCGCCCTGGAAGCTGCCGGCGATTATAAAGAGGAATTTAACGGGGCAACCTGGGGCTACCAGGTGGGTGTCGGGCTCGATTTACTCAATACCCTGACCATTGACGCCAAATATGAAGGCAGCCTGAGTAAACTCGGCGACCAGGTTAAACTGGGCGACCAGGCTTATGACATTGATAACCGGCCCAACCAGTTCATTGTGACCGTGGGCCTGTTCTTTTAATCTTCTCTCAACAGCCTTTCCCGGGAGTTGGAAAGGCTGTTGATAACTTTTCTTTCCCTTGAACAAACTCCCATGCTTCCATTAAAATAAAGTCCATTTGTTTACGTTTAATGACGCGTAAAAAATTAGTGTCCTATCATTTTGCATGACCAACAAAAAGATTAGCTTTGCAGCTTCTTTTTGAGTGAACAATTGCAATCAATTTTTTGTACGTCCCCTACTCAGTTGTTTATTACCAAAAAATGGATGTATTTATGGTTACACGGGCCATAAACAAAAAGGTGATCGCTCTGTCGTTGGTATTTTTTGCGGAAATATTCATTTCCCTCTCAGAGCGGTCCATGTCACTGGATACAGAATCCGGTGTGGCTGGAGATGCGGTTTCTCACCGGTTGAAAAACGAGATTTCCTCTTATCCTGAGGTTTCGCGGGTTGAAGATACAATCCGCAAATTTCTGGAGAAGTGGAATATCGTAGGTGCATCGGTGGCGGTTGCCAAGGATGAGCGTTTGATTTACGCCAAGGGGTTTGGCTATGCCGACCGGCAAAAAGGCATCCGGGTAGCCCCCAAACATTTATTCCGGGTGGCCAGCATTTCCAAACTGATCACATCCGTGGCCATTATGGACCTCAAGGAGAAGGGCGAACTGAACCTGAATGACCAGGTCTTTGGCGAACAAGGCATTCTCAATGACCCCCGTTATCTTAACATCCGTGACCCCCGGGTACGGGAGATCACCATTTACCATTTGTTAACCCATGCCGGGGGATGGGATAAATACAGTGGTGATCCGGTATTCATGCCTTATGCCATCAAAAATGAAATGAACACCCACTTGCCGGTGGACCTGGAAACCACCATCCGCTATACCCTTTCTAAGCGGACCCTTGATTTTGAACCCGGTTCAAGAAGCTCCTATTCCAATTTTGGCTACGCGGTACTGGGCAAGGTGATCGAAAAGATCACCGGGATGGAATATGAGGCCTACGTTACCTCTAAAGTCCTTAATCCCATCGGTATATACGATATGCACATTGGCCGTGCCCGCCACGAAAACCGTTATCCCAATGAAGTCAGGTATTATTCGAATGCGCGTTTTGATACCAGCTATTCTTCATTCAATTTCCACGAAAGGGTACCGAATTATTACGGGGGCAATAATTTTCAGGTGCTGGGGGCGGCCGGAGCCTGGATTGCTTCCCCGGCGGAATTGCTTAAACTGTTGGTGCACATCAACGGGCAGGAGGGGAAAGAAGACATCTTAAATGCCCGTTCCATCTACCAAATGACCCATACCCGGCCGGGCCTGCGCCCCATTGGCTGGGTGAGCACCACCTGGAACGGCATATGGCGCCGTTCAGGAACCCTCTCGGGCACTTCAGCCCTGATGAAAAAATGCAAAAATGGGTTTTCCTGGGTCATGGTCGTCAACACCAGCAATGATCAGGGGCATGACTTTACCTACGAGATCGATGATATGATGTCCGGCTTCATTGACTCGGTCGAGCGCTGGCCCGATTATGACCTTTTCCACTATAATCCGCCCCAACCCTTGTTTACCTACACCAAAAACCACAACAACGTTTACTAAAAGCAGAGCAGCCAATGCCAGGGCTTCAGAATATCGCGCCGGTGAACTGGATGGTTAAGTTCACCGGCGCGATTGTTGACGGGTGTTTGTTTTAATCGCAAAATAATTATTATTTTTGTTTTATAACATTTTCTCGTCAAAATCACTCATAATTGATGGCAACGGGAGCAGCAATACATGGCATTGGAAAACAAAACCCGACAAATCAGAGAATTACTGGCAGGGGTCAACCTGTTTAAGAACTGCGACATACCGGTACGCGATGAAATCAGCTATTCCCTGGAAGCCCTGACATTTCACACCGACCAGGTGATTTTTTCCAAGGGCGATCGGTTGCAGGCCCTCTTTATCATAGAAAGGGGCCGGGTAAAGGTCCATGACGGCGACTATTTATTTGCGGAGTTTGGCCCGCAGGACTTTTTCGGGGAATATTCCCTGATCGATGCCAGCTATCGTTCGGCAACGGTCACTGCCCTGGAAGAAACCCGGGTATTGAGGCTCAACAAGGATCAGTTTGATCGCCTGATCGATCGCAATAGCAAAGTGGCCCGGGCCATTATGGAAACCCTGATCCAACGCCTGAGAAACTGCAACGTTTTGGAAGAGCGCCTCTCTCAGAAAAGCCAGGAAATCCACCAGGAAAAGGAGTTGATTGAATACAAGCGCAATGAACTCGAAAAACTCAATGCCACCAAGGATAAATTTTTTAGCCTCATTGCCCACGACCTGAAGAATCCTTTTAATACCATCATAGGCCTCTCGGAACTGCTCCTTCAGCGGTTCGAAAGCTACTCCGGCCCGCGCATGAAAGAAATTGTCCGCCAAATCTACAACTATTCAACCCATACCTATACCCTGCTGGACAATATGCTGCAGTGGGCTCGCTCGCAAACCCGACAGATCAAGGTCAATTTTGAACAGATCGATTTAAATCAACTGATTCAGGATAACATCAACCTGTTGCAAAATAAAGCCGATGATAAAACCATTCATCTGAAAACCCATATCCAACCTGGGGCGGATAAGGCCTGGGCTGATGAAAATATGATCAGTACCGTGGTGCGCAACCTCATTTCCAATGCCATCAAGTTTACTCCCCAAAATGGCCAGGTCACAATTCAAACCCGGCTTTATGACAACCACCACCTTCAGCTCACTGTTATGGACACCGGCATTGGCATAGCCAAAGAAGACCTGCCCAAATTGTTTGACCTCAATACCGGACATTCCACCAAGGGCACCAATGCTGAAAAAGGAACCGGCCTGGGCCTGATCCTCTGCAAAGAATTTGTCAACAAAAACAATGGGATAATTTGGGCCGAAAGTGAACCCGAACAGGGAAGCTCCTTCCACTTTATCCTGCCCTTAACCCAGGGAGATCACCCCGAAAATGCAACCCAGTGAAACCCGCATACACGGACTTACACAACAAGGCGGTGTTTGATGCCTACAGGTTCCTGTCAAGGTGTTCAATAACCAATCAATAATTTTCAATACCCATACCGAGATAAACTTTAAGTAAATCTGTATACCAATAAAATGGGCATGATCCTATAATCATTAAAATCTATTAATAGAAAATAAGTGTAAAAGATCCTCTAATGAAGCATTTTCAACAGGATTATTTCATCAAAGCCACCCCGGAAGAAGTCTATACAGCCCTTACAAACCCCTTTACCATTGAACTGTGGACAGGGTATCCGGCCGTAATGGAAGAAAAAGAAGGCCTCGAGTTTTCCATGTGGGACGGAGATATCGTGGGAAAGAACCTTCATTTCGAGCGGAACAAAAAGATCGTCCAGGAATGGTATTTTGGGGAAGATTATCCCTCATCGACGGTCACCCTTTTGCTGTTCAAACACAAGCGGGGTACCAAAGCCCGGGTGATCCATGAAAACATACCCGATATGGCCTATGAGAACATGAAGCAGGGTTGGAACAACAATTACTTTGGCAATCTCCAGCGGTTTTTTGATATATAAAGCCCCGCCTTCCTAAATGATTTTCCGCCCACTTATGGGGTTTTGCAAAACATTCCGTTTTATAGGCTCCGCAAGCCTCATATTCTGCCTGCTAACATGTTTTCTGTCTGTTAAAATGTTTCTACAGGATTCGCATTCCATAAAGAAGGCCTTTTACTTCAATGCCTGGCGGGTGAAGTATTTGATCGATTCGGATTGTCGAGTGATAAAAGCACAAAGAAGGCCTTTTACTTCAATGCCTGATGGATGGCCAGGAGTTTTTTCAACAGGTCTTCCAGCCAGTTGAGGTGCAACATATTGGCCCCGTCAGACAGTGCGTTTTCAGGGTTGGGATGGGTTTCCACAAAAAGGCCGTCAGCACCGGCAGCCATACCCGCCTTGGCTATTGTTTCGATCATTTCCGGGTTGCCACCCGTTACGCCCGAAGTTTGATTGGGCTGCTGGAGGCTGTGGGTTACGTCAAGCACCACAGGCAAATTGGTTTTTTGCATGATGGGGATGCTTCGCATATCCACGATCAAATCATTGTATCCGAACGTGGTGCCCCGCTCGGTGAGAACTACCCTTGAATTGCCCATATCGATTACTTTCTGAGCCGCAAATTTCATGGCTTGTGGCGATAAAAACTGGCCTTTCTTGATGTTAATGGTTTGGCCTGTTTGAGCAGCGGCCTCCAACAATTCGGTCTGCCGGCATAAAAAGGCAGGTATCTGCAATATATCAGCATGTTCAGCTGCCATGGGCGCTTCCCGGGGGGAATGAATATCGGTGATCACCGGTATATCAAACTCCCTGCGGATCCGCTCAAGCACCCGGAAGGCCTTTTCATCGCCAATACCACGGAATGAATCCAGACGCGAACGATTGGCCTTGCGGTAAGAGGCTTTGAACACATAAGGTATTTGTAACCGTTGGGTGATCTCTACAATTTGTTCTGCGATTTGCAGGGGGGTGGTTTCGTCTTCGATAACGCATGGGCCGGCCAGCAGAAAAAAGTGGCCGGTATCAAGGTGCCTGAGATTGGGTATTTTGTACATTTTTGCAGTTTTCTTTGGGTTTTTGACGAAATTAATAGTTGTATTTATCGCTCCACCAATTTTTTAACCGCTGGCGGATTTCCTGCTCTTTTTTGTTGTTCTGGGGATCATAGATTTTTTGCCGATGAATCTGTTCCGGCATAAATTCCTCACGCACGAAATTTGTCGGATAATCATGGGCGTAATGGTAATCCTTGCCATAGCCCAGGTCTTTCATAAGTTTGGTTGGGGCATTTCGGATATTCAATGGCACAGAAAGATCGCCTGTTTGTTTAACCAGTTGCTGGGCATCATTGATGGCCTGGTAGGCGGAGTTGCTTTTGGGAGAAGTGGCCAGGTAGATCGCCGCTTCAGAAAGGATGATTCGTGACTCGGGCCATCCGATTCTTTCGACCGCATCAAAGGCGCTATTAGCGAAAAGCAGGGCATTGGGATTGGCCAGTGCGATGTCTTCCGCAGCAAGGATAACCAAGCGCCGGGCGATGAATTTGGGATCCTCGCCCCCTTCCACCATACGAGCCAGCCAGTATACGGCCGCGTTGGGATCGCTCCCGCGCACCGATTTGATAAAAGCCGAAATGATGTCATAGTGCTGGTCGGCATTTTTGTCATAAAAGGCGATGTTTTGCTGAAGGATTTGACGGACTTTGTCGTTGTCAATGCGGATTTGCTTCTGGGGGTCTTCGGATGTTTCGGCATTGACCACCAATTCCAGAATGTTGTAAAGTTTACGGGCGTCCCCTCCGCTATAGCGGAACAACTCATCCTTTTCCACCGGTTCAATTTTCAGGCGATTCAGGTAAACATCTTCTTTCAGGGCGCGATCCAATAGCCGGGAGAGGTCGTGTTCACCCAATGATTCCAGCACATAGACCTGGCAGCGGGAGAGCAGGGGAGAGATCACTTCGAAGGAGGGATTTTCCGTGGTAGCTCCAATCAGGGTGATGGTGCCCTGTTCTACCGCGCTGAGCAGGGAATCCTGCTGAGATTTGCTGAAGCGGTGTATTTCATCGATAAAAAGGATGGCATTGGGGGCGTCAAAAAACTGATCCTTCCGGGCTTTTTCAATGGTCTGGCGCACCTCTTTGACTCCGCTGTGTACCGCGCTCAGTGTAAAAAAGGCCCGCCGATGGGCCCGGGCGATGATCCGGGCCAGGGTGGTTTTGCCGGTTCCCGGTGGCCCCCACATGATGAACGAGGGGATGTTGCCCGATTCTATCATTCGCCGCAATGCCGCACCTTCGCCTACCAAATGTTCCTGGCCAATGAATTCATCCAGCTGCTTGGGGCGCAGCCGGTCTGCTAAAGGCTGATTAATCGTCATATCAATTCCTCTATCTGCGTCTGCAGCCCTTTGGGGTTGCTATTTTTTTCGGTTCGATATTTGCGGGTATGGTTGATGGCCTGGTGGCCAAACAAAAGTCCAATTTTCCCGTAGTAATGATAAAATCCACTCAAAGATAAAACAAAAAACAATCACTATGAAAACCACTCCCTTTTTGAAATTATGGCTTACCGGAATCATGGCATTATTCCTACTGTCTCCGGCTAAGGCTCAGTTGGACGGGCTGGGACAGATGATGGGCTATCAGGCAGAAAATGCCGAAAAGATCTTTAAAGCCTATGTTCGGCCCTATACCAATGCCCTGGGCACCGACCTCTCGAATGGCTGGTATAATACAGCCAAGCCCCACAGCACCCTGGGCTTTGATGTGACCTTTACCATCAACACCACTTTTGTCCCTGATGTTGATAAAACATTCAACCCCCAAGCCTTGGATTTAGGTCCTCATATTCAGGCCAGCAGCAATTCTTCACCCACGGCGATGGGTGAAAATGAAAGCGGGGCCACCCTCAGCTATGTCCGCGAGTTCAACAACCAGCAATACACATTGGCTTCCTTTGACCTGCCCAAAGGAACCGGTATTGGCTTTGCACCGGCACCCATGCTGCAAGCCGGCGTTGGGCTGGTCAAAGGCACTGAAATCATTGGCCGCTATATTCCCGATATGAAACTGGGCAGTCAGGCTGAAATCGGGTTGTGGGGAGTGGGCGTCAAACACAGCATCAAACAGTGGATACCGGCCATTAACAAGCTTCCCGTCCTGCACCTTTCCGTTATGGGTGGTTATACCAAGCTCTCTTCCCAAACCGACATCGGTTTTACCCCACAAACCTACCTGGATGCCGGGCTTAACCCCGATTATGTTTGGGACTGGGAAGGTACCGGCCATTATCAGGGCCAGTCCATGAATCTGGACGTGAGCAGCTTTTCGGCCAACCTGATCGTCTCGGCCAACCTACCGGTGGTGACTTTCTATGGCGGAGTGGGCATCAACCGAACCAAAACCAACCTGGCCCTGACCGGCAATTATCCCTTAATGGAGTACAACCAGGATGAAAGCCGCACAGAAATTACCAAAGCCACCAGTAAAACCGATCCGATCGATATGGAAATCAAGCACCAGGGTGGCAGCCGGACCAATCCGCGCTACAATGTGGGGGTGCGGTTTAAATTTGCCGTTATAACCCTGCATTTTGATTATACCTATTCCAATTATTCAGTGGCGACTGCCGGTCTTGGGGTAAGTTTCCGCTAAACGGCATAAGAACCTTTTATTCAGAGTTTCCGGCTACATCCGTGATGTCGGTCGATATTTTAAGGACCTTTTCCGGGTTGCCGTGCTGGTCCATGATGGGTGAATAGGTTTCAATAAAGGTATAGGCCTTGCCTCTGACCCGGATGGTATTGGTTTCCTTTTTGGTGTGGCCGTTTCTCAGATCCTCCCAGAATTGTTGATAGGCTTGTTTCTGGTTTTCTGAAAGCTCCATATGATCATAGTGATGTAGGCCAACCACTTCTTGTTTGTTCATGCCGGTAAGGTTCAAAAAGTTTTCGTTCACCTCCTGGATGTAACCATTCAGGTCATATTCGATGACGATGTTGGTGCGTTTAAGCGCCCCGACCAGTCCTTCTATTTCAGCATTGCGCCGGGCAGCTTCCTCCTGGGTGGCTTTTAATTCTTCCATATTCTGGCGCATTTCTTCTTCCTGGGAAGCCATCTCTTCACTTTGCTGGCGCGACTGTTCCAGCAGCTGGTTGGTGCGCAGGTTGATTTTGGTGGTTTGAATGGTCGAGGCAATGTCTTCGGCCAAATCCTCAACGAATTGCCTGACATAATCCTCCATGGGTTTGATGCTGGTCAGTTCAATGGCACCAAAGACCTGTTCATTGACCTGAAGGGGAACGATCAGCAGGGTTCGGGGCGGTGTATCGCCCAGGCCGCTGGTGATATTGATGTAATTCTGGGGCAGTTCCCTCAAGTACAGGGATCCCCCTTCCTGAATGGTTTGACCGATCAGGCCTTCGCCCATTTCGATGCGTTTTTCAAGAAATTTACGCCGGTCGAAAGCATGGCAGGCGAGCATCTGGATATGGCGGTCGTTGTCATCATCGTCGTTGACGATGTACAAACCGCCCTGGGCTGCATCGATATAAGAGACCAGATTGCTGATGATGTGATAGGCGAACTCCTCCATGTTGTCGGGGTTTTGGCGCAATATATCCCCGAACTTGGCCAGGCCGGAAGTAGCCCAGTTTTGTTTTTCTTCCTCTTTTTTTCGCGCCTCTTCCTGTTCCCGGGCCTTTTTCAGACTCTGGCGCATCTCCAGCAGGCTGTTGCCCAATACGTCCTGATCGCTGAGCAGGTGAAATTCCTGGTCGAGGTTGCCTTTGCCAATTTGCCGGGCAAAATCAGCTGTTTTGTCCAGCCCCTCGATCAAAGTATTGACCGAATGGCTCATCTTACCGACCTCATCGTTGGTGCGTACCTTAAGCTTATGATCCTTATTGACTATCCCCTGGGCCAGTTCTCCCAAAACCGCGGTGGTTCTTTTAATGGGACCGGAAATGTTGCCGGCAATCATCCAAATGACCAGCCCCACCAGGATAAGGCCCACCAGGCCAACGATAATGGCATTGCGAAAAGCTTCCCGCGCCTGGGCCATCATCACATCAACCGGTACAGCCAGGCCAAATGTCCATGGAGTAGGGGATTTACCAATCACCACCGGAGCATAAGAGATATAATGTTGATCCTGATCCTGGTAACCCTTTCCCCGGTAAGCAAAATTTTCGCCTTCCCTTATCCTGCCTAACAATTCCTCCTGGCTCAAAGCTTCGCCCGAATGGATGAATTTTTTTCCCACCTGTCCGGCTTCGGGATGGGCTACATAGGTGCCGTTGTTGGAGATCAAAAAACCATAGCTGCCCGGATAAGGCTGGATCTCACGAATCACCGGCTGGAAACGCTCCAGGGACAAATCCACCCCGGCCAGACCAATAAAACGGTTGTCCTTAGTAATGGGCACCCCGACGCTGGTTTCATAGTTCTTATTGGTCTGATCGGCAGTATAACTGTAATAGTAAGGATTCATGACCAGCTCTTCCTTGCTTTCACGTACCTGATAATAGGCCCCACGTTCAAAGCCCCGGGTCGTGTCCAAAATTTCCTTGCGGTATTTGATTTGTCCGTTCGACCGGTAATAAGTCAGGCGCATCCTCCCAAAAGGTTTATCCCAGGAAGGACGTATATCTTTGAGTTCCCATATTGACCACACCGCTAAAAAATTGGGATTTTTGCGGATGATGTTCTTTAAAATTTCATCCTGCTGCCCCCTCCATTGATCAATCGGCTGATCGGCAAAGGTTTCCAGGGTCTGGGCCAATGCCCTCGACATGTCCATGTCTACGTTCAACTCGGTTTCTGTGTAATAGGCATACTCCTTGGCCATCGCATCGATCTTATCCTGAGCTTCCTGCAGGGCATTGTTTTTCAGCTGCAAACTGATATAACCTACGGCTGCAATGTAAATCAAGGCCGAAATGGAGAGGATGTAAATCAGCATCTTCGATTTAATGCTCATGTTTTTCATTGGACTGTTCTTTTTGTTTGGGTCTTATCAAAAATTGCCTCTGATTGTGAGAAATATCTTATAGTGATAGAGATTTATTAACGGTTTTAAACAAGCATTCCGCGGATCCATTATCAATTTTTACCGAAAACCCCTCGCCATGGAACCCTCAGGGCTTTATTTATGGCCTTGTCCTGCACATCAATTCATGAAGGGCTGAGGGGCCATTAAAATGAATCATGGCTTATCCGATGGAACAAATATTGATGTGGGCTAATATATAAAATATATTTGAAGCGCCCTGCTGAATAAGGGGTAAAATGATTGCAACTTTCCACTGCAGCCATCCATAATACAAGGTTTTAGGTAAGTGATCTGTGGATTTCGTTTTAGATTTTTACTGGCAATGGGGTTAAAGGAGGAAATGGCTGATCATGGCTCTGGTTCTGTAACCAGGGAGAAGGTTCTTTTCTAGGGCATGAACAAAAGAGGGGGGAAGGATGTATTGATAAAAAGCAATCAATGATGAAACAGCGCATTCGTTGGATATGGATATTCTTTGCCGGGTTGATTTTTTTAATCGATCCCTACGTATACTTGAGTCTGAAACGTCTGTTGGCCCTTGAGACCCCTGTATTTCCGATTGTTTACTGGGCCATACCCTTTCTGCTTCTTTTGCGGCTGGCGACCCTGCTGGCCTTTCATTCATACAGTCAGCGAAAGCCCGCGATACAAAAACGTTATTTCAACCTGTTTGGGGGTCTGATTCTGTTCTACATTCCGAAGCTTTTTTATATGGCCCTCTCCCTTATGGGTTTATTGATGCGGACGGTAACGGATTTGATTTCGATGTACCCCTACCGGATGGCATTTATGGGGTACCTTGGCTTCGTCGGGGGCAGCATCTTGTTTATATTCATATTGTATGGCATCCTTTATGGCCGTTTTCACTTTAAAACCCAAATGCTGGATTTTTCTCATGAAAGGATACCGGCGGGGTTCAATGGATTGCGCATCGTACAAATTTCTGATCTGCACATCGGCAGTTGGGTGGGCCACCGCAAAAGGCTTGAACAGGCAATAGAAAAAATAAACAGTCAAAACCCGGATCTGATCCTTTTTACCGGCGACCTGTTCAACAATTTTTACGAGGAAATAGCCGACTTTAAAGATATTCTCCGGAAATTAAACGCTTCTTATGGAAAATATGCCGTACTGGGCAATCATGATTACGGAGATTACTTCCCGTGGCCATCCGATTCAGCCTACCGGGATAATTTCAATCGGATCAAAGGGGTCTATCATGATCTGGGCTTTCATTTGCTGTGCAATGAATCTCAAATTCTTAGGAAAAATGGCCATTACATAGGGATCGTTGGGGTTGAAAACTGGGGCCATCCTCCTTTTCATCAATACGGGGATTTAATGAAGGCGCTCTCCGGGATAGATGGTACGGGCTTCAACCTGCTTCTTTCGCATGATCCCAGTCACTGGCGAAGTGAGGTGCTTCAGCGAAAGGCTCTGACATTGACTTTGTCGGGCCACACCCACGGGATGCAGTTTGGTTTTGACACCCCCTGGTTGAAATGGAGTCCCGCCCAGGCCAAATACCCGGAATGGAAAGGGTTGTACCGTGAAGGCCACCAGGCCCTCTATGTGAACCCGGGGCTGGGTTACATTGGTTTCCCCGGAAGAATTGGTATAAGACCGGAAATTACGGTGATTACCCTAATCTCGCCTGCCACCCGCTGAATATTATCTTCCACAGGAAAAACTTTGTCCTCAAGGTTGGTTGAGGCTGATGTTTAAGGCCACAGTCAGTTGATCCAATATACAATCCAGGGATGTGTAAAAAAAGGGAACCATGCCAGGTCCCCTTCTTATTGGTAAGCAGGATGCCTCCTGCGTATGTTGGTCTTTTGGTTTGCAATTTCCATCCCCTGGATACCACCGGGGCTGTTCTGATTTGTTGAACCTCTGGTTGAGGTTCAATCAGGCATCAAATCACGAGATGTCGTATTTGCTGGCCAGGTTTTGAAGATATTGTTGAAGTTCCTGAAAATGATTTTCAATGGGTTCTTCACTACCATCCTTGAAAACAAACACCGGTTCAAAGAACATTTCATCGTCACTGTCTTCATCCAGGACAAATTTGATGTCGGCTATTTTCTTGCCCGTATTATAGACATGAGCCGAAAGATCCATCTGTTCATTCAGGTATGCGACCATATCCTCACGCGTTGTCACATCAGCATCTTCCATATGCTGCATGTCATAGGGTTCAATCCATCCCTTGAAGATGAGGTTGAGCACCTGAAAATTCCCATCCACCTTCTTGATGTCTTCCATATTGGTCATCATCAGAACACTCATATTAACTGACATGATGGGAAGGTCTTGTTCTTCTACTGAAATGGCAGCAGATATGCTGGACTGGCTCAGCGAGAGGGTATAGGTATAGGCATGAAGCTTAACCGTGGCATCCAGCGATTTTAAGATGGTGGTCCCGTCAAAATTTTCGGTTTCCATTGTCCAATCCACACTCATAACCTCTTCTCCGTCAACCAGCAATTTGGCATCAATCACTGTGGGAACATACACCGTTTCGCCGGCGGTGTCGGTCATGGTGGTTTCTGCATAATCTGCCAAAATGAATTCGCCGTTGTTTTCTATCGGATCGGCAGAGGTATCGGCAGGAAAACGGATGATGATGGAATCGCTTGGTGCTTTTTCCCAATTGCCCGGGCCCAGCCATGTATAAATGCCAGTATGAGACTCAAAATCAAAAGGTTGCTCACCTAGCTTTTTAAGCTCCTTTTTCTGTACAGGCTTAATGGCCTTTTGTATGGACTTCAATACCGTTTGACCGGAAGTGGCTTTGGTTTGATCAAAGGGATTGTTCTTTTCGCCCAGCGCCGCTAATGTTCCCATGGCCTTCATGCCCTGGGTGTTCTGCATATTTTGAAGACTTGCCGTTAGATTGGCGCTGTTTTCCTCCAGGGTCGCAATTGCATCTTCCTTGCTGACGGTTTGGGTGCTTTGTTCTTCCTCACAGCCGGTGAAGACCAGCATCGCACCTATAACAGCAAGACTCACAATGTTTCTTAAAGTTTTCATAAGCGTTTGGGTTTTTTTGTTCATCATTCTCTTTATGTAATTACGTATAGGTTTCCCTTCTCGTTGTATGGAACGGGAATTTTTTTAACCTTTTCGGGTAATTGTTGCAAATTGTCTGCCAAAAATGATTAGAGAAAATCCTGATATCCCAGTTGACTGGAAAAGGCAATGACCTGTTGGGGGGCTAAATTGCTGATGTAATTGAACATAAATAAGGTGGAGTCGGAATTGTAAATGGCCACTTGTTCCCTCCAGTTTTCCTTCTTATTTTTTTCATACAACCGCATGTTGCTTTTGGAGGCCGGCTTGTCAAGGATTTGATTAAATCCAAGGCTATCCAGGTAAGCCATCATGTCATGCTGAAGCTGCTCACAGCGGTAATGGCTTGATTGTTTTTGATGAAAGATCATCACCCGGAAAGCCCTGAAATTTTCTTTCCTGATCTGTAAACTGTCCTGCTCAGGTAAGACTTGATCCATAAGAAAATCGGGCAGTTTTATGATGGTAAATCCCCTTTTCCCTTCATAAGGACTCATTAAAGACTTAACCTCACTCTTTATACCGGCAATCGGCTGATTCATATGAAACAGCATGGTGAATCCCCCGATTAGAAGGGCAGATATAATGATCAGATGATTCTTTTTCATATCCCGTTGAGTAATTCCTGTGATGAAATTACGAAATAATATTAAAAATTATTTAATCTGTTTTGGTTAATTTTGAAAAGAATTGCTTAATAAAACGAAGCCATGATTCACCAGATTGGTAAATATATCTTGATCATTGGGGCAATTTTATTGATCATTGGGTTGATCCTGTATTTTTTCGGCAGCAAATTCAGTTGGTTCGGCAATTTGCCGGGAGATATCCATATTAAACGCGAACAGTTTGTCTTTTATGCCCCGATTACTTCCATGATCCTGTTGAGCCTGTTTCTGAGTTTTATAGTTTGGCTCTTCTCAAAAATTCGCTTTTAGGGGATATTATATTTTTTCTTTGACATTGAATTTTTTAGCCAGCAGATGTTGTTTAACGGGAGTTGGTACCAGCATACTGGCAATGCGGAACAATTTATTGATGGTACCGGGGATGATCAGGGTTTTACCCTGGAGCATTTCGGAAATGGCCACTCGAGCCATTTTTCCTGAGCGCATGGTTGATAACCGGGCCCAGTAACCCCCGCGGCGGATGCGTTGAATCACTTCCTGGTTGGTGATGATGGGGCCCGGACACAAGATGCTGATATGCACCCCGGTATTTTTCAACTCTGCTTTTAAAGCCCGGGAAAATGAAAAGATAAAGCTTTTACTGCCGGCATAGACGATTTTATAAGGGATGGGGTAGAAAGAAGCCAGGCTTCCCAGATTCATGATGTAGGCCTGGTCCATCTTTTTCATCTCGGGCAGGAAAAGGCGGGTCAATAAGACCACTGACTCTACATTCAGGCGGACGAGTTTTTCATAAAAGGCGTGGTCATAATCGGTAAAAGCGCCCAGATGGCCTTTTCCGGCATTATTGATCAGCATGCGAATGGCCATATTGTGTTCGTGGCTCCAGTTGTATATGCGTTCGGCAGAGCGTGGGGTGGTCAGATCCAACTCCAAAAAACGGATCTTTACCAGAAAGTGTTTTTTCAGGTAACAGATGGTTTGCTGTAGTCCTGATTCGGGCAGGTCAATCAGGGCCAGGTTCATGTTGCGCCGGGCGCACTCTATGGCCAAAGCCCGGCCTATGCCGGTACTGGCCCCTGTAATCAGGGCATATGCATGGTTTGGGGTGTTATTCATATTGATCGGTATTTTCCAGCCAATGGATGGTATGCTGCAAACCAGCAGCCAAAGGAGTAATCTTATAATCAAGCTCTTGCTGGGCTTTGCGGGAATCCAGCTCCCAGTTGTACATGTATTTTTTGACCCATTTGGGCGGCAAAAGCGGGGGGCGGTTGACCAACCGGGACAGGAACATTTGCACTGAGGCAAAGGCAACCAATAAGGGGACAGGGATTTTAACCAACCGGTGGTTTTTGCCGCTTATTTGCCGCACTGCATGGAAAAATTCTGAATAAGAGGCATTCTCCCCTCCCAAAATATACTGTGCCCCGGGTTGACCCTTCTCCATGGCACCGATATGGCCTTCCACAACATCATCAATATAGACATAATTCCCCCTTTTTTCTCCGTTACCTGGTATAATGCGCCAGGTGCCCTTAAGGTAATTCTTGATCATAATGGTAACCGAGTTGCTTTTGGACAGGCTACCCGGGCCATAAACCCGCGAGGGGTGTACAATCGATACATCCATCCCCTCCAGCACATAATCCTTGATGTATTTTTCAGCCATAAATTTGGTGCTTTCATACTCGTTGAAAAAATCGTGCAGACGGGGGGTGTTTTCTTTAACGGGCGATTCACCTGAAGGGCCCAGGGTTCCGGCAGTAGAGGTAAACACAATTTTGGGAACCTGTATTTCGCTGGCAATATCCAGAATCGCTTTGGTTGCCAACAGGTTGATCTGATTGTAGAGGGTAGGTTGGCGGGCCCATGGTTTGGCGTAAGCGGCCAGATGGAAGACCCCATCAACGCCCTGCATCGCCCTTTTCAAAACATTATGGTCATTGAGCTCACCCCGGATGAGCTCAATATTGGGATGTTTCAATGGAGTGGCCTTAGCAGGGGTTCTTACCAGGGCCCTGACCTGATGGCCTTTACCGGCCAGTGCCAGGGCTAGGTTGGTCCCGATGAAACCGGTTGCCCCGGTGATAAAATATTTCATAGGCGGTTGCTTTTTATTTGCATATCCGGATGGGCTTTGATGGCAAAAAATTCATTGCTTAAAGCCATCATGGCATGAAGCACGAAAGCAGCCAGGAAGGAGCCGGTGGTCAGAGAGATCAAACAAAGCAGCAGGCCAAAGGGGATGGCCCCGAGGGTTTCGCGCCAGCCTTTCGGCAGGTGAACCAGGGCATATACCGCCACATTGATCCCCACGGCCAGGGGCAAACCGAATGCGTGAAGCAGGGCAAACAGTAAAAAACCCCGGAAGAGCATTTCATAACCCAACAAGTAAAGGGTCCAGCTGAAAAAATTGATCAGCAGCTCTTTGAAACGCCAGCGGGTGAGCCGTACCTGGGGATATTGCCGAAGATTAGCGGGTTTGCCAGCAATGTAATAATTGATCCCTACGATCACCGGCAGCAATCCCAGAATCCAAATGGCTGTATGGTTTATGTGGGACAAATTAATGCCGTATTGAGTAAAAGGAAGTTGGAAGATGTAACGAAATACACCCAATGGCAGCAGGCCCAAAAGGGCTAGTCCCACGAGCCTTCTTAAAACATGGGCGCGAAAGCGGGTTTGGCACTCCGGGGCGTGCGCCCC